>JAUWMI010000006.1 GCA_030613245.1 Candidatus Sumerlaeota bacterium | reverse complement strand
CGCCGCTCACCTGGTCTGGTGGATTTGCCATGGTGATTCCCAAGGGTGCAAAGCACGTCGAGGAAGCATGGGAGCTGGCTAAGTGGTTAACGTTTCTCGAGGGACGACTCTATGAAGGCAACGCCCAAAAGCTCTACAATGCCTCCGTTGGAAAGCCCTTCTACATTCCGCGCCTGTCTGCCCAACGTAGTATGAATCAGGTTATCTTTCAGCACTTTCCTCCCCCTAATGAAAACACACGGCAGGCCATCCAGACGTTTCTCCAGCTCATGGAGATCAGCAAATATCGGCCAGTCACACCAGTCGGCCAGATGCTCTGGGACGAACATGCCCGTTCCCTTGACAATGCAACCTTTCATGTGATGAGCGCCAAAGAGGCCCTGAATCTAGCGACGAGACGCGTCCAGGAAGAACTCGATAGGCTGATTCATCCAAAGCCGTATCCATATCTGAATTGGAACGTGGTCCTCCTGATTGGACTTGCCCTGAGCATGGCAATTCTACTTTTTGCCATACGTGCAGCAGTGCTGATAATGAGGCGCAATCGGATGTACCGCCGGGAGGCGTTTGCAGGGCTGCTGTTTGCCTCGCCATGGCTTATCGGATTTGCGGTACTCTGGGCCGGTCCCATGTTCATCTCCATGGTGTTTAGTTTTTGCCAGTATGATGTTGTTCATCCGGCAAAGTTCGTCGGGCTGGATAATTTCATAAAGATGATTGGCTTTCACTGGAGCCAGAATAATGGCGCCTCAGTAATAACTCCCAATGACGCCTTCTTCTGGAAAAGCCTCTGGAATACTATTTATATCACCGTCATTGGAGTGCCGCTGGGCATGATCATCGGGCTGACGATTGCCATGCTGCTCAACACCGAGGTTCGCGGCATTGCCGTATATCGCACGCTCTATTATCTGCCAGCGATTGTCCCGATTGTTGCCACCGCCATTCTCTGGCTATGGCTCCTCAACCCCCAGGTCGGCATTGTAGCAATCGGCTTGCGCGGGATCGGCTTGCCCAGCCCGAACTGGTTCTGGAGCCAGAAGTGGGCGAAAGCCGCCTTGATCTTGATGCTGCTCTGGCAATCCGGATCCAGTATGGTAATCTGGCTGGCGGGCCTCAAAGGAATTCCGCGCCACCTATACGAGGCGGCAGACATTGACGGGAGCAACTGGTGGGCCAAATTCCTGCACATCACTCTTCCTATGTTGTCGCCATATATATTCTTCAATCTTATTATAGGCACTATCGGGTATTTTCAAATTTTCACGCAGGCATACGTAGTCAGCAACCCTCCAACTGTTGGCCCTGCCGACTCGTTGCTCTTCTTCGTCTACTATCTATTTAACAACGCCTTTTCGTACTTCAAGATGGGATATGCCTCAGCCCTGGCCTGGGTGCTGTTTGTAATCATTTTCGCATTAACGCTCCTTCAGATCAAGCTGGCGCCCAAATGGGTATTCTACGAGGGCGAGGAAAAATAAGAGAGTGAAAGCAAAACAATTCACACGCCGAGCGCTTCTTCTCACCGTCATTATCGTTGGCGCATTGGCTTTCATGGCGCCGTTTCTCTGGACCATCGCAACGTCGCTGAAAACAGACCAGCAGGTTCAAGACATTTCGTCTGTTGGGCGCATTATGATCCCCTGGCCTGTGGCGTGGCAGAATTATACGAAGGCGCTGACCTACATGAATTTCTTGCGCTGTTTTCTCAATACCATGTACGTCACACTGCTCAGCATCGCTGGCACGGTTATCTCATGTTCCCTCGTAGCCTTTGCATTTGCGCGGCTCCGCTGGCCCGGTCGAGATGCCGTTTTCCTGCTTGTCTTGAGCACGATGATGTTACCGGTTCAGGTTACCATGATCCCTGTGTTTCTTATATTTTCCAAGCTCGGCATGGTCAATACGCTGAAGCCACTGTGGCTTCCTACCTTTTTCGGCACAGCATTTTTTATTTTTCTGCTCCGTCAATTCTTCCTCACGATCCCGCGCGATCTGGAAGACGCTGCCAAGATTGACGGGTGCGGCTACCTCAGGATTTTCTGGAAGATCATGCTTCCGCTAATCAAGCCCGCATTGACCGCCGTAGTAATTTTCCAGTTCATGTGGACGTGGAATGATTTTCTGGGCCCTCTCATCTATATTTACGACAAGCATCTCATGACCCTGACCATCGGCCTTCAGTCGTTCAACCACCTCCACGGTAGTGAGTGGAGCCTGCTGATGGCAGCCTCTGTGATGATGACCATTCCGGTTGTCCTCGTCTTCTTCTTCGCACAGAAATACTTTATCCAGGGAATTACGCTAACGGGATTAAAAGGCTAACAAATAGGATGAAAAGTTTCATCCACTGTTTTTTGGAAGCTCCGGTCTGCTTACAGTTGATGCAAAAATTACTAATATTATGACTAATGAAATAAACAGCGGAACCATAAATAAGTAAGTATAAGGAACCTGAATGAAGTTATAGAAAAAAGTTAAGTATGTTTTTAGGCTGAATAAGAGGTAAAGTTTATAATCGACTTGTTTCTTCAGACTTATGTATAAGAATCCCAGAATGAAAACCGATAAAATAGAAATAATGAGATGAACGCTCTGTAATATTCTCAACCTATCCTTTAAATTGCCATCCAGAAAGTCATAGAAGTAACACGCAAATCCCACCCCTCTGAATAAATGGTAGGGTTTATCACCCTGATCTTGCCAGAGGTTCCATTCACCTAGAGCACATGTTGTGTAATACTCATGTCCCTTTTTGACAACTGTCCAATCACTTGACACGAAGGGTAAGTAGTAAACTAGGAAAATAGCTATGAGAACAAGTACTAGGATAATAATTGCATTTCTCTTTTTCTCCAGGAAGAATACTGTAGTGAGATAGAACGGTATCCACAATATGAGCGAATAACGGGATAGTAGACATAAAATTAGGCCAATGGCTCTTATAAGATTTGATTTGCTTAGAATAGTTAGTGAAAGAATGAGATAGTAGCCGGCCATTAGAGGTTCAATAGTGTATGCAAATACATGCGGTTCATATCTCAGAAATGTTAAAAGAACAAGAAAGGGCAATAATGAGAGAAACGCACTATGAATCAAGGGCAAATTCTTTCTTAATAAAACCAATGTGTAGAAAGCTACACTAAGGCACCAGACTGAAAATGCTAACCAGCGGAAATCAAAGTTTATTATTTTGGCAATTATAAAGGGCATCCATGTGAGTGGCATATAATTAGGAAATAAGTCATAACCCCAATCAGAAATTGTCTTATACGGAAACTCATTATTAAGAACTCTAGTTACCAGAATATTAATACATGGAATAATATCGCTTTTTTTTGTATCAATTTCATAATCTGTAAAAATTTTTGATAGATAAATCGAACTTATAAGTATCCCTATAACAATTGAACTTATTATTAACGCTATTTTCACTCTATCAGGTGGGATAATGGAAGCTGTTTCGTATGCAGTAATCTTATTCTTATATGAAACTATAATAGGATATATGCCAATAAACAGTGAAGCTAAGAAAAGTATTATAGGGCTGTAATAAATTCCAAATTTGCCTCTTAAAAAACTTAGCATTCCAATTTCAATAACAAACACTACTATTAGTATAAACTTATGCCATCTCATTAGCATTTCCTAAAATTAGTTAAAGACATGAAGCCAATCGTTTTCTGGCCTAATAGTAGATAAGTAAAGAGTCAACCGGAAAATCAAGAGGCCGGGGATAATGAAGTAGATACGGAAGAAGATCAGAAGAGGCAAGAATAAAGGCAATGTTAGGCGACGTGGAAGTAATCCTGGCGTTGATACGACTAGGGCTGAAGCAGGTGCATGAACTGCTGGAGGAAGACAGTCACAGCTCTCAAAGAAGAGCGATATTAGTGAGGTGCCGTCTGCCTGCTTCCGAGCACTCCATGACCATAGTGCTCTTGACGAAATGTAAGATCTCTTTGCCTACATGATCGCCTTCTACCATTACCATCAAGCGACTACTCAATAAATGGCGTGAAGTAACTATCGCGGTCTTCTTGGGGAACAGGTGGCGTGCGATGAATTGGTAGGGTTAAAATAAAGGAAGTTCCATAGTCCGGTTCCGACTGGCACTCGATCTTCCCCCCGTTTTCCAACACTATCTTCTTCGTCAGTGCCAGACCTAATCCCGTCCCCTTATATCCCTTGGTCGTATAAAACGGATCATAAATATGCTCCATCGCTTCAGGCGTAATGCCCGTACCGTTATCCTGTACAACCACGGCAAACTTCGTATCGTCCAGGAGCTCTGTCACGATCGAAATCTCGCCCCCCTCTTTTCGCTCCTCCAGCGCCTCGATTGCATTGATCAGCAAATTCAGCACACACCGATAAATGCCCTCCGTATCAAGCCAGCTATTGCGTAGGCGCTCGTCTAGCTGCACACTCAATTTAATGTGCTCCACCTCCAACTTCATCTTCACCTGCTCGACGAGCTGCTGAATCAGCGTGTTCACGTTGGTCAGGTGGAAATCCATCGGCTTGCCCTTCGCATAGTGCAACATATCCTGCAGAAGCTTGGTCAACTTCTCATTGTTTACTCTCAGCAAAGTCCACGCCTCGCGTAGCTCTTCCAGATCACCATCCTCAATCGCCTTCTCAAACACCAGACTGCTCCCCTGGGAAATCAGCAAAATGTTCTTAATGTAATGCGATAACCCGGAAATCGTTCGCCCCACCGTTGCCATCTTTTCATTACGCAGGCTTCCCTCCCGCAGCATGAAATTCTCCAGCGCAAGGCTCGTCTCGTTCGCTATCGCCATTAAAAACGTTAAGTCCTCCTCCTGGTACGCAATATTAGTGATGCTGGAATCCAGATGGATCACCCCCAGATCGCGGTCTCGCCCTATCAGCGGAACGCATAACACCGAACGGAGATCATAATTCTGCACGCTGTCAGCCTGCGCAAACCGCTCGTCTCTGCGGGCATCGCTGCAAATCACACCGCTACGCTCCTTCATACACGTATTGATGATCGTTTGACTCACTGCAATCTCTTCACTCTTCTTATTCAGACTGAAGTTCTTTACCACCTTCGGCACAAATGTATCCACATCTGGATCGTGCAGCATCAACACCCCTCGCTGATACGGAATCTGCTCATGAATCATCATCATGACTCGTTCCAGCAAGTCGGGCAGGTGAATCGAGGTTACCAGACCCTCGCTCAGTTGCAAGTGCGCGTGTAGCCGACTCCGCAAATCCTCCAACTGCCCCTCGGCCAACGCATCAATGTCCGAGAGAATCTTATGGCCCTCTCTCATTTCCAGCTTCTTATCCACAGTCAGCGATGCGCTCTCAGAATCATCTGCCACAAGACGTACCCCTTCTTCCGTCGCGGTATCTTCGCCAGGCCCCAGGATGAAAAACTCAATGGCCGTGTTCCCTATAAGCAGACGATCGCGGTTTGCCAGCTTCCATTCTAGCACCAGATTATCATTCACAAACACGCCGTTCTTGCTATCCAGATCCCGCACAAAGTACTCATTCCCCCGCCGTTCGATCTCTGCATGAAACCGCGAAACCGCCTCATCGTGCAGCACCACATCGTTCGTTC
This sequence comes from Candidatus Sumerlaeota bacterium, assembly GCA_030613245.1. GTDB lineage: Bacteria > Sumerlaeota > Sumerlaeia > MWCT01 > JAUWMI01 > JAUWMI01. Next base: position 114,806 of record JAUWMI010000006.1, on the reverse strand, counting down.
GGTGCCGTCCGATCGTCACCATATCCTTTTTCAGAGAGAGAACCTCTTCCTCACCCTCGGCCCTCTTCACCACCAGCTTTATCATCGCCGCTCACCCTTTCACTCTTGCCAACCTTACCGCTTGTTGGAAAACTACTCAAAAAAGAATAGGCAGACATACACCTTGCATCTTACTCAAGTCATCACCACTTTCCTTCGAACATCGCGACCCTTCCTGCCACAAAAAGTCTCTTCATATCTTCGATTCACCCTTCTATCGCATCTCTTCTCTCCGAATCAAGAGCTAATTTGTTCGCCATTCTAACAGCCGTCTTGATAAACAATGTTCCCCCGCACGCCCCCTATCGCTTCATCACCCAAACAAACCCAAACGGTCCACTACAGGTCATATTGGTTATTACGGGCAAAAAGTACTTGCAATTCATCCTTCTCACTGTATGGTAACAGGAAATTTTTTCAGGAATGCTAGAAGTGAGTACAAATTCTGTTGACGGAGGTTACTCATAACTGTGCCAATGTCGTGTTGGAGGCTGCGGCACGCCGCTCTGCTCACCGGCTGTATACTCCTTCTCAGCATGCCGACCGCGGTCCCTCAGCCAGCTGCTCCCCCTAAAGCTCCAGGCGAAGTCATTGACATCGGTGTGGTTCGCCCCATAGTCCGTGTTCGCGAAATCATAGCCATACCCAACTTCAATGCTAAAAGCGCCTCTGCGTTTAAAGACCCCGCTCTCCTCACAAATATTATCTATAACGATCTCGAGCTCTCTGGCTATTTCAGACGCCCAGAACACCCGGAGTTTGTTGAGCAAAATCACCGTGCCGATAAACGCACCGGTAAAATTGAGTTCGGCGAATGGCTGCGCCTCCCCGCCGCCTTCCTTCTTAAAGGCACATATACTCTCTCCGACGACCAACTTGAGGTTGATTGCTTACTCTATGACGTCGCGTCCGGCAAACGCATCTTCGGTAAAACCTTTTCCGACTATACACTTGCCGAGCACCGCATCCTGGCCCACCGCATCGCCGACTTTATTATCAAATACATCACCCACGAAGAGGGCATCGCCAACACTAAAATCCTCTTCGTCTCCAGCCGCCTCGGCCACAAGGAAATCTTCATCATGGACGTCGATGGCCACAATCAACACCCCCTGACTGCCGAACGTTCCCTCACTGCCACGCCTTGCTGGGGCGCCAATGCTACCGAGGCTTACTTCACCACCTATCGCGACTTTAATCCTGACCTTTGCGGTGTCTACAGCAATGGCGGAAAACTATGGTTTATCTCTCGCCGTCCTGGATTCAATATATCACCCGCCTGGTCTGAAAAAGCCCAGCGCATTGCACTCACCCTCGGCAAAGACGGTAACTCTGAAATCTACACCATGGATCGCAACGGCCAGCAACTCAAACGCCTCACCTTCAACCGCGCCATTGATTCTTCCCCCTCCTGGTCGCCACAGGGCAATCAAATTGCCTTTACCTCTGACCGCTCCGGCCAACCCCAACTCTACATCATGGACTCCGAAGGCTTTAACGCACGTCGCCTAACCTTTAAAGGCACCTATAACGACTCCACAGCCTGGTCGCCTAAAGGCAACAAAATCGCATTCACAGCTCGCCACCTCGGCGTCTTCAATATCTACCTCCTGGATCTCGAAACTTCAGACTGGATTCAGCTCACACATAATCAGGGAAACAACGAAGGCCCCTCGTGGGCTCCCGATGGCCAGCACCTTGTTTTTACGTCCGATCGCACAGGGACCCAGCAGATTTACGTCATGTGCATTGACGGCTCGGGCCAAACGCCCTTGACCTCCACCGGCATGAATCATTCTCCGGCCTGGTCGCCCGCAATGCCCTGAGCCATGTAAAAAACACTTGTATTTCTTCGCGTCTCGCGATACAAGACACGCAATCTTTCAGAAGGAGGTCTACTGAAGCATGAAAATTTCCCGTTCCTATCTCGCCAGTTTATTCGCTCTTGTTCTATCTCTCGCTGTCTTCGCAACAGGCTGTCGAACATCGCCCCAAGTGCGTGACCACTGGTGGCAATTATGGAGACCCGCTAAGCCCACGACCGCCTCCATCTATCCGGAAGATCAGATCCTGCCACCTCCACCCGACATCGTTGATGCCCAACCCCTGGGTCAGATCCAGATGCTCCCTCTCGAAACGCCAGTCCCTCCCGAAATCACTCCTCCCGAGCCTGCTCCTATTCGCGTGGAGCCTAGAGGGATCGTCTCAGAGCTGAAAACCGTCTATTTCGACTATGACAGCGCTATGCTGACCAGCGAAGCCAGAGCCATGCTTGAGAACAACGCCCAGTGGCTCCTTCAGCACCCTGGCATTCAGATCCAGATTGAAGGCCACTGCGACGAACGTGGCACTATTGAGTATAATTACAACCTCGGCCAGCGCCGTGCCAATAGCGTTAAAGAATACCTCCTAAGCAAAGGTATTGACCCGGGAACAATCCACACCATTAGCTATGGGGAAGAACGTCCCGTGGATCCTGGCCACGACGCAGGCGCGTGGAAGAAAAACCGCCGCACTCAGTTCCTGATCTACTGAGACATTCCCAGACGGGTCCCCTTCAAGAAGCCTTCTGTTTGAGACGCACCCGGGGCATACGGCTACGGCCGCCGGCTTACCTCTCTGGACTCATCTACATGTCGCCGGGAAGGGTGACTAAACCTGCGGCCGATACGAGGGTGGTTTTGCGTGCAGGACTAATATCAATGCGTACCCCGCAGCTACAGCTCGCCCTGGCACACTGCGCCACTGTGTCCATAACAAGACCCCTGGGCATCGCTCTTCTCATGGGCCTCGCGCTCTGGCCTCTCGGCTGCCTCATTCTCCCTCACGAAGCTAAACAGATGTCGGCAGACATTTACGACATCAAACTCAACGTCCAGCGCATCCAAACGCTCCAGAGCGATTCACAGAAAACCCTGGAGACCTCCCTCCAGGCCATTCAACAAAAATCCGCCTCCAACTTTGACATCCTCAACACCAATATTATTGACCTTGACCAACGCCTCCGCACCTTGGAGGAAGAACTCACTGCCCTGCGCGGCCGCATCGAAGAACTGAAATTCCAACTCTCCTCTCAGCTCTCCGCCACTCCCATGCCCCAGTCCCCCTACTCACCACCTCTCAAAGCCGATACTATCGTCACCACTCAGGGCACTGTCATTGATGGCGACCTCCTCTTGCGCAACGCACGGCGCGAGTTCGACAGGGGCGACTACTCGCAAACTATCCAGCAATGCCAGCGGTTCCTTTCTCTATTCCCCAGATCTCTCAATGCTCCCTCAGCTCAACTCCTTATCGGCGATTCCCTCTACTTCCGGGGCAACTACCAACAAGCCCTGGAAGAATTCCTCCGCGTTAAAGAAAACTACCCCGCTGACCCTAGAGTCCCAGATGCACTTCAGAAAGTCGCCCTCTGCTACATTAATCTCAACCAGAAAGACCAGGCGATCTCCTTTCTGCAAATGATCATCAATCAGTATCCCCAATACGCCGATATCGCTCGCGTTAAACACACGCTAAGTCAGCTCACCGAATAACACCGGCAGGCGCCGGATTTGACTTCTGCCCAGTCCTGTCTCACAAACCACCCAATTCCTCTTGACATCCTCGGGTCCCGAAATCTTAAAAATCGTGTTTCCCGGAAGCCAATACGACTCGCCTCAGACGAGTTAAGTCCTCACTCGCACAGTCGATAATTGCACTAATTTCAACAATCTAAAGATTAACCTCTGCTCTTCCTCCACACGCCCCCGCTTCGTCTGTCATTATTTTCTTGCCCATTTCCATGCGAATTTATTGACAGAAACCGACTTGCAGTATAAATTCTAACAGTAATCGTATTCAGAGGGACTCAAAGAAACAGAGTTTTCTTACAACTGTATTGCAGGAGCTTTGTTTCGACCCCATAACAGCACGGGGAAAATATCCGAAGGCTCCGCAAGCATCCGGTTATTTTTTCCGTCGTGATGAGTTCACCGCCACGGCGGGGAGAGATGCCTGTAGAGGCGTCCGATCATGCGCTGATATGCACTAGCAGAAGGCGACTATCGTAAGACCATTCCCGATGGCGAACCGTGACAGCTGGAAATCTCAGGTTGTGAAGCATGGTCAAAGAAGGAAAAATAGTCGGAATTGACTTCGGAACCACGAATTCCGTTGTCGCAGTAGTTGAAAACGATACCCCAATTGTCATCCCCTCGCCTGAAGGTGGCAACAAAACACCTTCCGTTGTAGCCTTTCTCGAAAATGGCGATATTGTCGTCGGGGAAATCGCACGTCGACAGGCTGCCACTAACCCTAAAAGCACCATTAGCTCCATCAAACGCCTCCTCGGCATGTCCTACTCCGATATCGAGGATTCGAAAGACCTCTTCACATTTGAAACCGTCAATCAGGACGACAATCTGCTCATCAAAATCCATGATGTCGGTTATAGCGCTGTTCAGATCGCTTCGCTGATCTTCAAGAAACTCAAAGAATCCGCCGAAGCTTTCCTTGGCGAAGAAGTCCATCAGGCTATCGTCACCGTGCCAGCGTACTTTGACGCCCTCCAGCGCACCGCTACCAAAGAGGCCGCCAAACTCGCCGACCTGGAAGTCTTGCGCCTGATTAATGAACCCACTGCGGCCGCTATGGCCTACGGCCTAGGTCGCAACAGCCAAGAAACAATTGCCGTCTACGACTTTGGCGGTGGTACGTTCGATATTTCCCTCATGGAGATTGATAATTCTACCTTCGAAGTCATCACCTCCACCGGCGATACACACCTTGGCGGTGACGACCTCGATAATATACTTGTCAATCTCATCGTTCAGGAATTTCAGAAGAAATACGCAGTAGACCTCATGCAGGATCCCGTTACTGTACGCCGACTCAAAGAAGTGGCTGAAAAAGCCAAGTGCGAGCTCTCCACCACTCAGCAAACCATTATCTCTCTCCCCTTTATAGGTTATAAAGACAAGGAGCCTCTGCACCTCGAGCGCACAATTACGCGTCAAGAGTTCGAGTCCTTGATTGAAGAACACGTCGAGCGTACCCTTTTCTCATGTCGCGAGGCCATTGAGGATGCCAACCTCTCTGCCGAGAGCATCACCAAAGTCATTCTCGTCGGTGGATCTACCCGCATCCCTCTGGTACAGGACACCGTCGAAGACTTCTTCAAGAAATCTCCTTTCAAAGGTGTCAATCCCGATGAAATTGTCGCCCTCGGCGCTGCCACACAGGCTGGCGTCTTCGAAGGCAAACTCCAGGAGGTTGTCCTCCTCGATGTCACACCCCGCAGCCTTGGCATTGAAGTTAAGGACAACAAGTTTAGCAAAATTATCGAAAAAGACAGCACCATACCTATCAAGGCGGCTAAAACCTTTACCTCTACCGAAGATAACCAGAGCCACGTCAACATCCATGTGCTCCAGGGCGAGAGCAACAATGCCCACGACAATCGCTCCCTCGGCAAATTCACCCTCACCGAAATCCAGTCCGTCAAAGCCGGCGTGCCTCGCATTCGCGTCACCTTCTTCATCAACAGCGATGGAGTGGTCGAAATCTCTGCCAATGACCTCCTTTCGGGCAAAGAAAACAGCCTCACCGTCCTCCACTCCGTGCTCTCACAAGAAGAACAGCACACGCGCCGCCAGAAACGCAGTCGTGTGAAAAAAATTGACCGCCGCACGCGCCATCGCCGCTCTCCCGTCACTCCCGCAGCACTGCATGGTGTTCAATTGACAGATGAATCCCAGCAGCTGCAACCTGAGCCTACGGCGCCAAGGGAACCTCTGGTCTCGGCCTCCTTCGCCGAGGTTATTGACACACCGCTTGAGCCAGTTGAAGCCTCTGGTGTCAAATCTCCTGAACTACAAGAAGAACCCCAAACCGCTACTCCACGCCCTCCCACTACAGATGATGCCATCAGCTCCGTCGAAGAGGCAATCACTCTGGCAACAGAGCAAGCCGCAACCCGAACCCCTATGCCAGCCGATCAGAAGCCATCCACTAGCCTCGCTGCAACCGAGGTTGAGAAAGACAGTCAACCCATTCCCAAGCCTATACGCAAAGCCGAACTCTTCTTGAACGAACTGCGCGACGACGAACAGGCCATCGCATGCTACGACGCCACCTTGAGCGAATATCGCAAGTTCCTTAAAAAACATCCCGAACGCTCAGCTTACTACGGCTCCGTGGCCAAAATCTACATCCTTAAGAATATGCTTGGCGATGCACGCAAAGTCTTCTCATCCTTCCGCGAGAAATTCCCCAAAGACCTTCGGCCTCTCCTATCCGCATACGACCTCTTAATTCAGCGATGTGCCAGCGACTTCCAAGCACGCCAGGAACGCGGGGAAATCTATGCCCAGATCAACGATGTAGACAGTGCTCTTAACGATATCGAATTTATTTTTCAGAAAGACGAAAACAATACCCACATCCAGAATCTGCTCACAAAACTCTATCTCGCCCGCCTCAAACAAGGCGAAGAACCCGGCGCCATGTTCAAACTCACCAAAATCTACCTCAAGGAAAACAAACTTGACGAAGCCATTGAAATCCTACAACAACTCTCTGCACATGAATCCTACAAGGATCGCGCCATTAAAATCCTGGGCCTCTGCTACTGGCAGAAAAATATGCTCTTCCTCGCCTGGCAAAAATTTAAACTCTTGCCACTCAACGATGAAATTAAAGACATCCTATATCGCCTCGCCATAGACATGGAGGCCACTGATCAGCTTAACAATGCCAAGAATGTCTATAAGAAAATCCTTGAGGTTGATTCGCAATATAAGGACATCAAATCTCGACTCAAGAAAATCGAGTACCGACTCAAACTCCAGCAGGAAGAACTCCAGAAACTCCAATCCTCCTCCGTGTTTCGCGACTCGCGCTTTGTCATCCTCGAAGAAATCAACCGCGGCAGTATGGGCATCATCTACCGCGCCAAAGACAAAATCCTTGACGAAGTCGTCGCACTCAAAGTCCTCAACGATTACCTCTGCTCCGACCCACAGGCCATCGAGCGCTTCAAGCGCGAGGCACGTGCCGCTCGCAAACTCTCACATCCTAACATCGTACGCATCCATGACCTCTACGAAAATGAAGAAAAGAGATTCATCTCCATGGAGAATATCGAAGGCTCCGATATCAAGCGCCTTCTCGTCAGCAAAGCCCAACTTACTGAACGTCAAATCATCTACTACCTCAAACAAATTTGCGATGCCCTCGCCTACGCCCACCACCTTAAAATTATCCACCGCGATATCAAACCCGCTAATATTATGATTACCGCGGACAATCAGATTAAAATTACCGACTTTGGCATCGCGAAAGTGCTCTCTAGCGACGACTCTACTAAAACCGGCACTGCCATTATCGGCACTCCCCTTTATATGGCTCCCGAACAGATTATCGGCGGCAAAATTGACAACCGCAGCGACATCTACTCTCTCGGCATTACGCTCTACGAAATGGTCTCCGGTGCCCCGCCCTTCTATCAGGGCAATATCGAGTACCATCACGTTCACACACCCCCACCTCCCCTGCCTGACTCCGTCAGCAAACCTCTCCGCGAAGCTATCATGAAATGCATCCAGAAGGAACCAGCCGATCGATTCCAGTCCGTCACCGATATTGTTAAGGGCCTTAAAGAGAACTAAAGGCCGTCCTTTGCGCCAAGAGAGGCGCACAAGTCCCACAAACGCCACACCACGCCTCAATGCAATATGGTTATAAGCACTGCGACACGGGGCAAACATCTCCCGTCCAGGATGATCATCGCATCGGCATCCAGGATACAATACATCACACTCCAAATGCTCAACCCCTCTCTTCACTAATTCTGCAGCTTGCCCATGCAATTAAAAACGGGCGAGTGTGCGTCCGCTCGCCCGCCTGATCAATACCTGTCTTATTTCTGTTAGATTATCCGAGGATGCTCAGCGTTGCCTATACAAACTGCCTACCTACTTCTCTCCGCAGTATACTCTATTTCTCCTCTGGACTCTCCGGCACTTTACCACTGTCTTCTTCACCAGCTAGCTCCTGGTTACCCTCAGCTGTCGCCACATCCTGCTCCTCCAGCTTCACTTCCCCCTTCTCTTCTATGCGTGCCACGCTCGTCAACTTATCTCCAGGCTTAAGATGTATCAAGCGTACCCCTTGAGTATTGCGCGAGATGATCCGCAGCGACGACACCGCCGTCCGTATCGCCATCCCTTTCTGCGTGATCATAATTAACTCATCGTCATCGAATACTTCCTTCACGCTGATCACGTCGCCATTACGCTCCGGCACCCGGATATTGATCACCCCTTTCCCTCCTCGACGGATCAACCGATACTGCTCGATTCCCGTGCGTTTCCCATAGCCCTTCTCACACACCGTCAATATTGTTGAATTCGGCCGCATCACCTCCATCCCCACTACCTCGTCGCGTTTCCCCAGCCGAATCCCTCGCACTCCCATCACGTCACGACCCATGGGCCGCAGGTCCGTCTCGTGAAATCGTATCGCCATTCCTTTTTTCGTTCCGATGAATATCTCCTGCATCCCGTTGGTCATTTTAACATCTATCAATTCATCCCCCTGTGCAATCTTAATCGCCTTGATCCCTGTAACTCGCGGTCTGCTGTATAGCGACAGTGCATTCTTCACCACCATCCCCTTGCGTGTCGCCATAATCAGGAAATGCTCATCATCAAAACGCTTCACGGGAATCATCGCCTCCACCACTTCCTTTTCACCCAACTTCAGCAAATTCACAATTGGCCGCCCCTTCGACATGCGACCCGCCTGCGGCAATTCATATACCTTCAGCCAATACGCACGCCCCAGGTTCGTAAAAAACAAAATGTAATTATGCGTCGTCCCGACGAACAGGTTTTCCACCCAGTCCTCTTCCTTCGTCTCCATGCCATGAACGCCCTTGCCTCCCCGACGCTGGCTCCGGTAAAGCGATATGGGAGTGCGCTTGATGTAGCCCAGGTGCGAAACCGTTATTACCATTCCTTCTTCGGCAATCAAATCCTCGATCGCAAAATCCTTTGCCGCCTCAATTATCTCCGTTCGCCGGGCATCGCCGTACTTAGTCTTCATCTCCAGCAACTCGCGCTTAATAATCGCCAAAACCTTTTGTGGATTCTTCAGGATTGTTTGTAACTCCTTCACTTGCTTGGTCAGCCCCTGCCGTTCTACTTCCAGCTTGTCTATTTCTAGACCAGTCAGCTTCTGCAGCCGCATATCCAGAATAGCGTTTGCCTGCTCCGGGGTTAGCTTATATGTCTTCTTAAGCCCATCGCGCGCCTCCTCCACACTCTTCGAACGACGAATTAGCTTGATCACGGCATCTATATGATCCACCGCAATCTTCAGTCCCTCAACAATGTGCAACCGACGCTCGGCCTTGTAGAGATCGTAGCGTGTCCGACGAACCACCACTTCATGCCGGTGCTCAAGAAAATACTTCAACATTTTCAGCAACGAGAGGTACCTCGGACGCCCGTTCACAATCGCCAGGAAAATTACCCCGAACGTATCCTGTACCCTCGTATGCTTGTAAAGCTTGTTGATCACCACCTGCGCATTTTCGCCTTTGCGCAACTCTATGACGATCCGCACCCCGTCGCGGTCCGACTCGTCGCGTAAATCCGTCATCCCTTGCACACGCTTTGTTCGTACTAGATCCGCAATCTCTTCTACCAGCCGCGCCTTGTTCACCTGGAACGGAATCTCATTGATTACAATCGCCTCTTTCCCACCCTTCAACTGCTCCGTCCGCATTCGGGCACGCATCACCAGCCGTCCCCGACCAGTACGGTACGCCTCCAGGATTCCCTCCCGGCCCAAAATGTAACCGCCCGTCGGGAAGTCTGGACCCGGTAACTTTTCCATCAGCGCATCTAGCTCTGCATCCGGATTCTCAATCAATACGACCAGGGCATCCACAACCTCCCCAAGGTTGTGCGGCGGAATGTTTGTCGCCATTCCCACTGCAATCCCTGACGACCCGTTCACCAGCAGATTCGGAAACGCGCACGGCAGCACCTCTGGCTCTTTCTCCTGCCCGTCGTAGGTCGGCTGAAAATTCACTGTCTCCCTATCAATATCCGCCAAAAGCAACTCTGTCATGGGCCCCATACGCGCCTCAGTGTATCGCATCGCTGCTGCCGGATCACCATCCATCGAGCCGAAATTCCCCTGCCCGTCTATTAACGGGTACCGGCACGAAAAGTCCTGCGCCATGCGCACCAACGCGTCATAGATCGCCGCATCACCATGTGGGTGATACTTACCCATTGTCTCTCCAACAATACGCGCGCCCTTCATGTAAGGTTTGTTAGAAAACAGACCCAGTTCACGCATCGCATAAATAATCCGCCGATGCACCGGCTTCAGCCCATCACGGACATCCGGCAGCGCCCGTCCTACAATGACGCTCATCGCATAGTCAATGTATGACGTCTTCATCTCATCTTCAATCGCCATCTGGGTGATCTGTTCCCGCTGCTCTTGCATATTCCTCCCCTTGTCTGACAATCCGATGGTTATTGGGGCTCATCCGCCGCGGCGGATGAACCCCTTCAGGCTCTCTTTCCTTGCGAGCCTTGCGAGTCTGTCTAATCGCCTGCGTCCAAAAAAATAGCCCTACCTTAGGGCTCCAACCCTCACTTCGCTCCTGGGTAGGGTCATCGTCATTGCCCGTTAGATGTCAAGATTCCTCACCTCAGGAGCATGCTCCTGAATGAAACATCGCCGCGGCTCTACTTTGTCGCCCATCAATATGCTGCAAATCTGATCCGCCTCCGGCGGGTTCTCAAGCGTAACCTGGAGCAATGACCGCGTCTTAGGGTTCATCGTCGTCTCCCACAATTGCACCGCATTCATCTCCCCTAAACCTTTGTAGCGCTGGATCGCCACACCCTTCTGTCCGATCTCCTTCATCCGCTGCAGCACCTCCTGAAGTGAATGCAGACCATGCACCCGTTTATTCTCCTCAATGCGGAACGGTCCATCGTCCAGCCGCTGAGCATTCGCGCCCTGATCCATACAGTACAGCTTAACATTCAGGCCGAGTTTACGAATCTTCTCCAACAGCTCCCCGATCTCCTTCGCCTCAGGAAGCTCGACCATATCGTACTGGGGCATCTCGGCGGCTGCCCCATCAAAATCCTGCGGCACTTCGTCCTCTTCGAAAAAGTCCTTTTGTCCCGACTTTCCATCCTCTCCAGCTTCTTCCTTATACTCCTTTACCTCAAAATATTTTGCCAGCTCCCGCTCATTGTAAGCATAGTACCGTTCATCACCCAGCGAAATCTGGTACTTCGGCAACTTTCCTGTCTTCGTTCTCTGCGCCAGATACTCGCGCATAGTAATTCCTTTTCGGCTGATCACCCGCTCCAGATTCTCCAGATTTATCAAATGCTCGGTCAACTGCTTCAGTTGCCCCTTATTCAACTGCTTTTCCGTCTTCCCATGCTTGAAGAACAAATCACTCGCCTCAATCCCCTGATCTATCACAAACTGATCCTTTTCTTCGTCCGTCTCCAGATACTTCTCCAGCCGTCCTTTCTTTATCCTGTAAAGCGGCGGCTGCGAAATGTAAATGTGCCCTTGCTCAATCAACTGCCGCATCTGACGGAAGAAAAATGTCAGCAACAATGTCCGAATGTGCGCACCGTCAACGTCGGCATCCGTCATGATAATCAACTTCCCATAGCGCAACTTCGACAAATCAAAATTCTGGTCACCTATCCCCGTGCCCAGTGCCGTCACGATCGTTCGAATCTCTGTATTGCCCAAAACCTTATCCAGTCTCGCCTTCTCCACGTTGATGATCTTACCTCTCAACGGCAGCACCGCCTGGTAATGGCGATCGCGACCCTGCTTCGCTGAACCACCTGCTGAATCCCCTTCCACTATGTACAGCTCCGTTAACAACGGATCCTTCTCCGAACAGTCAGCCAGCTTCCCCGGCAACGAGCCGACCCCCATCGCACTTTTGCGCACAATCTCGCGCGCCTTGCGCGCCGCTTCGCGCGCATGCGCCGCCATGATTACCTTCTCCAGAATCTTCCGCCCTACACTCGGACTCTCCGCCAGGTACTCCCCTAAGCCCTCGTTAACAATCTGTTCCACCAGTCCGGCAACTTCAATGTTCAACAACTTGGCCTTTGTCTGCCCTTCAAACTGCGGCTCCGAAATCTTGATGCTGATTACCGCCGTCATTCCTTCCCGTACGTCATCCCCCGCAAGCCCATTTGTCAACTTCTTCCCCAGATCATGCTTTTTAGCGTACTCATTCAACGTCCGCGTCAGCGCTTTGCGAAATCCCGCAATGTGTGTTCCCCCATCTTTATTGTTGATGCTGTTCGCAAACGCATACAAGCTATCATTGTAACTATCATTGTACTGAATAGCAATCTCCGCCTCAATCGTCTCACGCTTCCCGCTTGCCTCGTCCTTCACATACTCCTTCACCTTTCTAAAGTAAATCGGCTTCGGAATAACTACCGTCTTGTTCGCATTCAGATACGTGACGAATTCCACAATCCCACCGTTGAACTTGAACAAATGCGACTTCCCGCTCCGCTCATCCGTAAGCGAAATCGCCACTCCAGCCGTGAGAAATGCTAACTCCCGAAATCGGTTCGCTAAAATGTCAAACGAGTAGTCTATAACCGGAAATATCTGCGGGTCTGGACGAAACCGTATTACCGTGCCCGACTTCTTCGATGTCCCGATATGCTCTAACGGTTTGACTGGCACTCCACGCTCGTATCGCTGAAAATGGACCTCCCGCTCGCGTCTTACTTCGACCTCCAGCCACTCCGACAAAAAGTTCACCACCGACACACCAACACCGTGTAACCCGCCCGAGAGCTTGTATGCATCATGCTGAAACTTCCCACCTGCATGCAGCATCGTCATCACAACTTCTACCGTTGACTTCCCTGGCTTCATCGGATGCGGATCCACCGGTATCCCACGCCCATTGTCAGTCACCGTCACGCTATTGTCGTAGTGTATGATCACTCCGATCTTGTCACATTCCCCCACTATCGCCTCGTCTATGCTATTATCCATCACCTCATACACCAGATGGTGTAACCCCAGCTGATCCGTATTGCCAATGTACATCGCTGGCCGCTTGCGCACCGCATCGCGACCATCAAGAATCTGGATCATCGCTGCCGTATAACTGTTTCGCTTTCGCTTAGCACCCACGGTTCTTATCTCCTTTTCTCTACTGGAACGCGTCTACTGGTTATCCGCTTCTGCTCTTAGCAGCTGCTACAGAATAAGAGAAAACAGCCTTGTTGCGTGTAACCAAACCTGAATTTAGCTTAATGTAGGTAATTCTAAGAAAAGAGTCAAGTAATTTGATCAAAAATAACGAAATCTTCGGGTCTTATAATGGCAATAAAATCAAACATGTCCGCTCGCCCTGATATCCTTTCTTCATTGCCCACTTTTCGTGCACCAATACCTCTCTTCTGATCTGTTTACCTACATATTTTCTACCTCTTTTTTTTGCATTATTTCTTGACTATATCCATATGCTTCTCTATCTAAGTACCTCAATTTAGTACCTCAATTTTCGCGTGATCACGAAGCGCGAAGATTATTGGTGGCTGTCAAGAATAACATACAAGACAGAAAAAAAGGAGGCATGTTATTCATGAAAATCGCACGAAAGGTTCAGAACGTTTCAGAATCTCTCACCCTCGCCCTTACTGCCAAGGCCAAGCAGATGAAAAAAGAGGGCATTGACATCATTGGCTTCGGCGCTGGGGAGCCCGACTTCGATACGCCGGATCACATTAAGCAGGTTGCCATTGACGATCTCAAAAAAGGCTTCACCAAATATACCCCTGCAAGCGGGATTCCTGAACTCAAACAGGCGGTCTGCGAAAAACTTAAACGCGAAAACCAACTCGACTATACGCCAAAGCAAATCATCATCTCCTGCGGCGCAAAGCACTCACTCTATAACGCCATAATTGCCATAGTTGACGACGGTGACGAAATTATTATCCCCGCACCTTACTGGCTCACCTACCCGGAGCAGGTAAAAGCGGCTGGTGGAAAACCTGTGTTTATCAACGCACCAGCGAAAGCCGATTTTAAAATTACACCCGACCAGCTAAAGAAAGCTATTACTAACAAGACCGTGGCGATGATCCTCAACAGCCCCAGTAACCCCACCGGTGCGGTTTACTTCAAAGCCGAACTCGAGGCACTCGGCAAGGTCATTGTCGAGAAAGACATCGCTGTCATCACCGACGAAATCTACGAAAAAATCCTCTACGACGGCGCGGAGCACTACAGCATCGCTGCCCTGAGCCCTGAACTCAAAAAACGCGCCATCGTAGTGAATGGTGTTTCTAAATCCTACTCCATGACCGGTTGGCGCATCGGCTACGCTGCAGGCCCGCAGGAGGTAATCGCCGCCATGTCGCGCCTTCAGAGCCACAGCACCTCTAACCCCACCAGCTTCTGCCAGAACGCCAGCATCGCGGCACTCACAGGCGATCAGTCGAACATCCAGATGATGCTCAAAGCCTTCGACGAACGCCGCCGCTACATGGTTGAAACCTTGAACAAAATCCCCGGCGTGAAGTGCACCATGCCGAAAGGCGCGTTTTACGTTTTTCCGGATGTGAGTGGCGCTTTCACTAAAAACATCCAGGGCTCAATGGCACTGAGCGAGTACTTGCTCAAAGAGGCAAAAGTCGGCGTAGTTCCTGGTGTCGCGTTTGGCGACGATAACTGCGTCCGTCTGTCATACGCCACGTCTCTCGAAAACATCAAAAAAGGACTCGAGCGTATCGCTCAAGCCCTGAAATAACACTGCCAAGCATATCCCTATCCCCTCAACACGAGCCGCGGCGGGTTTCCCCCTTCCTGCCGCGGCCTCTTTTTTCCCAATTCTTCTGCTGTTCAATGTTCGTAGGGGCAGTTCATGAACTGCCCCTACAATCGTTTCCAATACAATACGGGACAATACGGGGACAGGTTAAGTAATAGAGGGTCTGGAGGAAGCACGCAAGGAAGAAATCTCGGTGCTTTTTTTATTGACCCAGCCGATGATTATGGTAAATTCGGGTTTGTTGAAATAATCAATTAATTTGGCCGAACCAAAAGATGGGAGGTGACTTAGAGATGGCCAAGAAATCAGTTGTGTTATTAGCATTATTTTTCTCCCTGGCTGGCTTGTGTCTGGCACAGTTTACTGTTATCAACGGCAGTTTCAATACTCTCTCTGGCTGGGATGGCACAGCCGTGGAAGGTCGGGAAAATGGCGCGTTTCAGGGAACTGCTGTATATCAGTCAGCCATAAATTCCCCTAACGATGAAGACACCGGCTCCGGCTCAGCTCTATTTATTTCAGGTGCTCTTTATTGCTCGTTTACCCAGCAGCTGGGCATCAATGCAGAAGGTCAGACGCTTACCATCTATGCCGATATTGCCTGGGATGGTGACTGGGATTATATCTACTTCGGATTCTATGAAGACACTGAGTTTGACCGGATCATAGATGCCAGCATCGACATTACCCTGGAGGTTCCGGCGGACACTGATGGTACGCTCGATGATTTTCACACCGTCATGGCCACTGGCCCCTTAACCACGACGGGATACCCTGTCAGGGTCTTTTTTGGCAGCAGCTGCTCCCCCTATACTGGAGGCCCTCTTACGATAGGCACTTCGAGCTTTGCGGTCGACCGGGTATCTACCGCACAGCCCGGGCCAACACCCACGCCGACACCGATACCGGCCAGCGCCATTAACTGGTTCTTTTACGAGTAGAAGGTAAACAGGGACAGACGGTATTAATTTGTGTCGCAGATGCACAGCGCGACGTCTTGCTACGCTTTTGATTCTGCACTCTGCGTAACATCACGCTACTGCATGTTTGACAGGATTTACAAGATTGACAAAATTAACAGCTTTCTGTCTCTGCTCGGAGAGCTTATCAATGCCCATCCCTGACATTTTCCCCTAATCATGTAAATCTTGTAAATCATGTCCAAGAAAATTAATAGCGTCTAATCCCATTTTTCCCGCATTTATTTTTTAATCATCTTCGTGATCTTCGTGGTTTGAATAATGTACCACGAAGCAGCACGAAGAAAACTCACGAAGAAAGCGCGTATGCATCGGCTCAGTTCTGATCTGCTGTGATTGAAACTAGCAGGCGTCTGCCATTCGTGCGCACTACAATTGCCCCGTCGCGATCAGTGCGATAAACACGTGCTCCAATCGCCTGAAATCGCTCCAGTACTTCCGCTGCCGGATGTCCGTAGCGATTCCGCGCACCTACGGAAATCACTACTATGCGCGGCTCTACCGCCTTCAGAAAAAATTCGCTGCTGCTCGACTTGCTGCCATGATGCCCTGCTTTCAGCACGTCACTGCGCAACTCCAGGCCCGATTCCACCATTCCTCGTTCTGCTATCGCTTCTGCATCGCCCGTCAGCAGTATCGTTGCATCCTTGTAGCGCACACGCAAGACCACTGAATCATTATTCCGCCCAAGGTGCCCCCGCATCTTCGCATCTGGATTCAAAACCATCACCTCTACCCCAGAAATCCCTGCCAGCCGATCTCCGCGCCCAACCAAATGCCGCGGTATCCCCAGCCGCTCTATCGTCCCTTCAAACTCTTGGAATTTTGCGGTCTCTACCTCTGAACTTCCCTCTACTACCAACCCCACAAAGAAGTTCTCCAGCACTGTCCCCAGACCACCGATATGATCCTGATCTCCGTGTGTCGCCACCACTACGCTTAACTCATCCACTCCACGATTCCGCAAAAACGGCTGCACTACAAACTCCCCCATGTCCACCGAAAAATCTGAACCCCCATCAACAAGCATGTTCTCTCCACCTGGAAATTCAATGTATATGCTATCGCCTTGCCCCACGTTAAGAAAATACACCACTAAACCTCGACCTGCGTATTGCAAAACCGGAAACCATACCAGCAGCGCCACAACAAACCCGAGCGTTAATAAAAATCTCGCCTTGCGCTTCGCCGCTGCAATCGGCCCTTTTTGTGCAATAACGTACGATCCCCACGCCAGCACCAGATAGTACGCTCCCACCAGCCACCACGGAAATGATCGCAGATGCAACGCTGCAAACGATAAGCTCGCAAGTGCGTCGTTCACCCATCGAATCAGTGCTACGACCCCCACTGTCGCATACCCCAGCAACTGCGCCACACCAAACGCTACCATCCCAACCGTGCTGATCAGCAGGCTCAAGATAATCACCAGAAACCCCAGCGGTACCACAATCAGATTCGCCACAACCGCCACCAGGGAATACGTATGATAGTAGTGCGCAAGGAGCGGCAGCAGTCCCAGCTGCACGCAAATCAAAATGTGGATCGGATTCAGCACGTAGCGATTTCCCACGTACATCCACTGCTTCACCCCAATCTGGTCACGTTTCTGCTTGAAGAACAGGATCTCCTCCAGCACCGGTTTAAGAAGGATTATTGACAGCACACTCACGTACGAAAGCTGAAAGTCAGCCTGACCCACTGCCCGCGCATTGAACAGCAACACCCAGAATGCCGCAAACGCCAGCGTCGAGATTGCCTCTACCTGGCGCTTCAGCAAAAACGACCCTAGAAAGCAACTCGCCATAATCCCAGCCCGCACCACAGTGGGCCGAAATCCTGTCAGGGCCGCGTAAAAGCATACCCCTACAATCGTCGCGATTGCCGAGGCCTGGAGCCGAAGACCCGCAAGCCGCAGCACAATGAAAAGCAGCAGCACTACAAGCCCCGTATGCAAGCCACTCACCGCAAACAGATGCACTAACCCGGTGCGCACAAATCGCTCCCTCTCCTTAGCCTCAAGCCCGTGCGACCGCCCCAGCGTCATTGCCTCCATCACCCTGGCCGTCTCTTTACCTGCAGCCCGCTCAAACAGTGCCACGCACTCGCGCTTGTAGAGAAAAATGCCCCGCAGCGCCCACGCCACTATACTGCGCTCGTCCGGCTTAGACACGGCTTCGAAATTCACAGGATAGTAACATCTCACCAGCCCACAAATCCCACGCTGACGCAAAAACGCCCGATAGTTAAACAGCGTTGGATTGGCAAGATACGGCGCTTGCCGCAGTCGTCCCCACACTCGTATCCTATCCCCTCGCGCTACAACCAGCTCATCCACCACCTCTTTCGCTCGCCCCGTAAAAACCACAAGCACCCGCGTCGCCAGCTCAAACTCTTCTTCATCCAGCGCTGTCTTTACCCGGCAGCTCTTTAAAACAATTCGCGTGTTCCTCTCCCGCTCATCCGGCTCGCCAGCAACCACGCCTTCCAATTCCACCCGCTCAATATCCTGCACCGCTTGAACCATCGCCACATCATGCGCATTCTCCCGCTCGATCCCGTTCTGCAAAAACACCCCTATCAGCAAAAATGCCACCATCAGTAACTCTCCCGATGGTGGCACCTGACCTGATTTGCGCGCCCGAAACAGCAGCCACGCCTCCCCACCGACAATTATCCCTAGCGCAACGAAAACAATAACCGGTGGGATAAATATGAATCTGCCGAGCACCAGCCCGGCAATCAGTACAAGAGTGGCAATAACTGCAGGACGTTTCATCTCAACAAGTCATACGCGCAACATCTATCTTAATACTCCTTCTTCAATACTCCTTCTTCGTGCTCAACTTCTCTATACCAAAAACCTCTTATATCTGCTGCCTTGTGGTCTAGTTTCCTTAGAAACTGCCACAGAGACACGGAGATCCTAAAAGAGAGAAAAATTGTAAAATTAAAATTGCAAATATCAAATTTTAAATTTGCAATTCAATACTCTTATGAGCCTTAGGCTCACTGTGCCTCGGTGTCTTTATCCCAGGCACTCCACGATCACATTCAGCGCACCTAGACCACCAAGTATAGCTACTTACACAAAAAATTAAGGGTCGTGCACCCACCGTTGAAATCCAGTCCCCGGGCGGACACCCGGCAGTTAGCTCCAATCAGGCTTCCCTGCGGCACACGCAGACATCTCTTTATGGCTGCTTCCTTCCGGATCTGACCAGGTTCAGAGCGCTGCGTTGCGCAGGACCCAATCTTCATCACCACTTACCAGGGCCAGACCCCAAAAACCGAGATCCCTAAAGTGGGAATTCGCCCTGCTATAGCGGATTGCAGGTACAGGGCACCGCTAGCTCCCCACTTAGCACGACCCTTTATTTTTTCTTCCTACAACTGACTGCACATCTGTCTAAACCTTATAGGTCGTCCTCCCCAAAAGTCAAACAAAAATCACCTCGGGCTGCCTCGCTCCCGGGCACCGCCCGTAATCCATTTTGCTCTCCTGCACAAATCTCTTGCCATAGCTGGAACAAATCCCTAGGTTATTTTCGGCCGTCGATTGGAAAGCACCTCCCTCAGTTAAGTATGCAAAACTTAACTGGGGATGCTGACGGCTCGCATCTTCAGTCAACTATTCTTGCAGAACTTTGCGGATTTTATCTAGCAAGATCGGAACAAATCTTGCATTATATCAACCAATGATTAAAACTTAGCCAGAACACTAAAAGAGAAGACTAAAATGTCACCAAAAACTAAGCGTGGTTTGATGGGACAGAAGAGTATTGGTCGGCATCTGCTACTCAATTTCAGTATTGCCATCCTGATACCCTCTTTAATTATCTGCGTGGTCGGGGTAAGGATAATCTATCTTCGGGTAGTGCGGCAGGCACAGTCGGAAGTGGTATCCAATCTTAGGTCAGGCCGGGGAATTTATGATCACTATCTGAACAGGATAGAGAGCGCAATCCGTTTTACTGCATCACGGTTTTTCATCAAAGATGCTGTGGAAAAAAAGAATAAAGAAATGATGAAGGTGGAATTAAAACGTGTTCTCAAAGACGAGAAGCTGGACATATTAACAGTTACAGATGCTCAGGGCTTGGTGCTTTTAAGGGCGCGTAATCCCGAGATTTACGGGGATACCCAATCACAAAATGAAATGGTGGCGCGAGTTATCGAGACCGAGGGTGTGGTAGCGGGCACGGAGATTATCCCCCGAGAGGAATTGCTGAAAGAGTCAGCGGAACTTGCCGCTCAGGCCTACATGGAGTTTACTCCCACCCCAAAGGCCAAAAAGCGTGCTGACACCAAAGAGACCTCGGGTATGATGCTTATGGCAGCAGCTCCGATATTTAACCGCGAGGGTAAATTTATTGGCATCCTTTACGGTGGGAGGCTTATTAATCAAAATTATAAAATTGTAGATGAAATTAAGCAGACTGTGTTTGGCAACGAGACTTACAAAGGTCGAGAGATTGGAACAGCTACAGTATTTCAGCACGACCTTCGTATATCAACAAATGTGAAGAATAAAGATGGCACACGGGCCATAACTACGAGAGTCTCGGAGGAAGTCTATGATGCGATATTGGTGCGCGGCGAAACTTGGATGGACGAAGCCTTTGTGGTGAACGATTGGTATATTACAGCCTATGAGCCTATCTACGATTTGGAAAAAAATATTATCGGGATTCTCTATGTAGGAATTTTGAAGCGTCCTTACACAGTATTATTATGGAACACGCTATTTATCTTTCTGGGTGCTGCGTTGTTGGGCATATTCATTGTGATTCTTGTCTCCATTCGGGCATCTCGTTATTTCTCCGTGCCTTTGATGCGAATGGCTGGGGTTGCACAAAAGATCGCCAATGGGGATTACAATCCCCGAGTAGAAATAAAACGGGAGGATGAAATTGGCTATCTGGCTCAGGCGTGGAATCAAATGACCGATAAGCTTGTGGCGGCACAGCGCTCCCTGGAGAACTGGGGCAGAGAACTCGAAGAAAGGGTTAAGGAGTCCACGGAGGAAGTGAAACGGATGGAGCGCCAGCTCTCTCAAGCCGATAAATTGGCGTCACTAGGGAAACTAGCCGCTGGTGTGGCACATGAGATTAATAACCCTCTTACTGGCGTGCTTACTAATGCAAGCCTGATGCTTGAAGAACTGAAGGATGGAGATCCAGAAAAAGAAGATCTGGAGACCATTGTGAGAGAGACGATGCGCTGTCGTCAGATAGTCAGAGGATTGCTGGACTTTGCCCGCCAAAGAACCCCGGAAAGAACACTCATCAATGTAAATCAACTTATTGAAAGTACCCTCCAATTGCTTCAGAATCAAATTCTACTACAAAATATTAAAGTGCGCAAACAGCTGGATGAAAATCTTCCGAAAATCTGGGTAGACGCCGACCAGATTCAACAGGTGCTGGTTAATATAGCACTTAATGCCATCGAGGCAATGCCCAAGGGCGGACAACTTACCATCAAATCAGACTCGCTCACGGATGGGAAGATCTCCATAGCAATTACTGATACTGGTGTGGGCATTAAGATGGAGGACGTGAAAAATCTCTTTGACCCCTTCTTTACCACTAAATCCTCCGGAACAGGATTGGGGTTGGCGATTAGCTACGGCATTGTTCAAGAACATAGTGGAGAGATAAAAGTCCATAGCCATGTTCATAAAGGCTCTACTTTTACCGTTATCTTACCGGTAGATTCCCCTGCTGGAAAGGAAGCATGAAAAACAAAACCG
Source organism: Candidatus Sumerlaeota bacterium (assembly GCA_030613245.1). Classification (GTDB taxonomy): domain Bacteria; phylum Sumerlaeota; class Sumerlaeia; order MWCT01; family JAUWMI01; genus JAUWMI01. Next base: position 93,172 of record JAUWMI010000006.1, on the reverse strand, counting down.
AAATACTAATAATTGATGATGAGCTGGTAATCTGCCAGAGCTGCGAAAAGATTTTCAGCCGCCAGGGTTACCATGTAGATTATGCACTTTCGGGAAAAGAGGCCCTGGACTTCCTGCAAAAGAAGTCTGCTGAAGGTGGATACGATGCCATATTTACCGACTTGAAAATGCCTGATATTGGTGGATTGGAAATCCTGCGTCTTACAAAATTGAATTCACCAGCTACGCCAGTTATTATTATTACTGGCTATGCCACTGTAGCTTCTGCCGTGGAGACAATGAAATGTGGCGCATTTGATTACCTGCCCAAGCCCTTTACTGCCGGCGAGTTGCTCGGAACCCTCGAAAATGCCTTGCGCAGACGCAGGTTGCTCTTGCGTAATATTGCCCTTTATTCAGGTCAGGAAAAGGTAGAAGAATTCCACGGACTAGTCGGGCACAGCTCGACGATGCAGGAGCTCTACACTATAATACGCAAGGTGGCAGATACCGATACCACCGTCCTGGTAATCGGCGAAAGCGGTACAGGCAAGGAATTGGTTGCGCGCGCAATTCATAACCTCAGTAAACGTCGGGAGAAGCAATTCCTGGCGATTGATTGTGGCACTCTTTCGCCCGAATTGTTAGAAAGCGAGCTATTCGGGCATGTGAAAGGCTCTTTCACGGGTGCCGTGGCACATAAACAGGGACTATTCGAGGTGGCAGATGGGGGAACCATTTTTCTTGATGAGATCGCTAACACCTCCGCTGCCGTGCAGGCTAAATTCCTCAGAGTGTTTCAGGAGAAAGAATTCTTACCCGTCGGGGGAACTCACTATAAGAAGGTTGATCTTCGGGTTATCTGTGCCACTAATCAGAACCTCAGAGAGCTGGTGCGCAGGGGTAACTTCCGTGAGGATCTCTATTATCGTTTAAGTGTATTCCCACTTTTTATTCCTTCCCTGCGTCAGCGAAAAGAAGACATTGCTCCCCTGGCGTACCATTTTCTGGCGAAGTCCTCTCAGCAAACAGGGAAGAATACTAACCATATTACCGATAAAACCCTGGAGATGTTGATGGAGCATGACTGGCCGGGAAACGTGCGTGAACTTGCGCACGTTATTGAGCGAATGATAATCATCTGTGAGGGCGATACCCTTATGCCCGTACATTTGCCCACTCAGATTTATAGCGAGAGTATAGAAGAGGATATTGGTATCCCTAGAACCACCCAGGATTTAAAAATCCTTAAGAAGCAACTACGGGAGAAGGCGGTGGTCGACGTAGAACGACGATTTATCCTTCAGGCACTTGAGCGCAATAACTGGAATGTTACGCGGGCAGCCGATGACGTAGGGATGCAGCGCACTAACTTCCAGGCCCTGATGCGTAAGTACAACATTCGGCTCCGCGACCTTTCCTCCCAGCCCGCCGAAGAATAATTTTCCTATACACAGCTTCAGATTTTTATACAGTAAGACCCGAAACAACTACCAGCCTTTATAACCAGCCGTGGGGAGAGCAATCAGCCCTTTACGGCAGCCAGGCCCTTCGTTCCCCATCTCCGCGTATAGAAAACTTATACAGGATAGCCTCCAGAATCCTCACCATATAAAACCCGCCTTGCTAGCAAAGCATTGAAATATAAAGAATTATGTCCCCGGAGTACTTTCCCGAAGTTTTTGGCACATTTTTGGCTTTAACCATTACTTGGTTGGTGAAGCAAGAAAGCATTGCCCCTTCCATATTCTTCGTTCTCTCGTTCTGTTGAGGACAAAGGAGATGACGAAAATGGCATGGGTCCTTGTAGCATTAACAGCTGTCGTTTGTATCCTGGTCGAGTTTACCCTTAAGCAAAGGGACAAAAGACGGAATAAGAAACGGTCAAAAGATGGAGCAGCTTCTGAACCAATCTCCTTACGTCCGCATGATGCTGACAGATTTTAAAAGCTATCCGGCGCCTGGAGTAGGTTTTGTGCGGTCAGGATAAACGTGAGCTTAATTTGAATTTCTAGGTGAGGCAAAGATGGATCGAGACGATCTGTTTAGCTTAATAAGCGAAATCTCTCATGGAGGTAGGTAAAATGGAAAGGACAAAGAAATTAAAGGTCTTGGTCGTAGATGATGAAAAAACCGTCTGCGAGAGCGTTAATAAGATCCTCACTCGCCTGGGGCTGGAAGTTGAGGAGGCACATAGCGCTAAGGAGGCTCTGGAGAAGCTTGAAACTTCGCCGGAAGCATTTGGGACTGCTCTGGTAGATTTGGTGATGCCTCAAATTAATGGGGTCCAACTATTAAAGGTAATCAAATCACGCTACCCCTCCATCCCGGTTATTATTATTACCGGCTACGCCTCCATTGACTCAGCAGTTGAGACCACCAAACTGGGTGCCTTTGAGTATGTGCCCAAACCATTTACGCCGCAGGAGCTCACGGACGTTACCGAGCGGGCAATTGAAAGATACTATCAGCAGCAGGAAAAATCCCTATCGGAACCGAGAAAAAGAACCTCGAAGGAATCAAAGCCTGAACCGGCCAAACCTCTGGATGTGGACCTGCCGTTTGATGAAGAGGAGCTTCGTAAGTACACCAGCGAACGATATGTAGAGAGCGTGGGGCGTAGCGACATCCCTGCGATTCAGTTGCATACTGATTATTGCCCGGTGGGACAGAGAACATGTGCCCGTTTTCTTCGCATGGGAATCTGCAAAGACGGCTGCCCTCTGCTAAAGATAGAAGCTGAGAAAAAGGCCAAAATCACTGGCGAGGAACTCCTCAAGGCAGCAGCGACAGGGGAAGATGTTATTGATGTAGATATGCCCTTTAAAGCTTCGGAGGTAATGGCGGCGACCAGCTCGGAGTACGTTCATGCCCTTACGCGCTCAGATGTTCCCCTGGCTGCCAAATGGGATGAGGTAGTGCCAGAAGAAAAACGAGTGCTGGTGGTAGACGACGAACCCGTTGTTTGCCGAAGCGTCCAGCGTATATTGCATTCCCGGGGATTCCAGGTTGACCAGAGCCTGGGAGGAGCCGAAGCACTGCAGAAAATGGAACAGGCACCTTACGACCTCGTATTGCTTGACCTCAGAATGCCCGATATGGATGGTATGCAAGTTTTGCAAGCAATCAAGGAGCGATGGCCAGAGGTGAAGGTAATCGTAGTTACTGGTTATGCCTCTGTTGAGTCTGCGGTAGAGACCATTCAAAATGGTGCCGAAGGATATCTGCCCAAGCCTTTTACCCCTTCCGAGCTCTTAGCTGCTGCCGTCAGCACCGTTGAAGCATAGTGTGCAATTAGGCTCTTTGATCTTTGACTGAGGCACGATTTACCAGCGGGAACGTGGTGTGAAATTCTCCCGGCCTGTGGCAGACAGGCTCTCATGGGGTTTTTAAACCCTGGAGAATTTCACACCTTTTCTTTTTTGTCAAAAGAGCACGCAAAATCTTTCCACCACGCGAGATTGAAGCGGAGGCTTGTCTAATTCCCTCTTGAACTTTCCTAACAATGCGTGGTATATATTAGTCGAATAATGAGAGGAAGAACATAGCGAAAGTAATTTCAAGAATCTCTTCTGACCAAAGACTTAATATCTTGGACACGAAGGCTTCAATTCCGGGAAAAAGATAGCTATGGCAAAGAAGCCTGAACACCCTACGACGACGCGGCGGGATTTTCTGCGAGCAGGGTTGGGGTTGGTGGCGGTGAGCTCAGGGCTGGGAGCTCTCCCTGACCAACTCAAGGGCGCACCTCAAGCAGAGGGCCAGAAGCCGAACCGTGCAGCAGCAGATGGCCGTGCGCGTGTGGTTATTGCCCGTAGCGATGCCCTGCGGGGAGCTGAGGGTCGCATCAACACCGATAGGCTAAAGCAGCTCGTTGAACAGAGTGTGATGCGCGTCACCAATGCGAGCGATCCCAGGAAAGCCTGGCAGGCGCTCTTTTCTCGAAAAGACACCATTGGGCTAAAAGTGAACTGTCTTCCAGGACTAGGGCTATCCACGCATCCAGAGCTGACTGATATCATCGCCCATCAGCTGATTGCCGCCGGAATCCCGGAAAATCAGATTATCGTGTGGGATCGGCTGGATCGCGAGCTACACCGCGCAGGATTTCGTTTAAACCGCTCGAAGAAGGGCGTACGGTGCTTCGGCACGGAAATGGAATATGAAAAGCAGATTACGCTCATGGGATCGGTGGGCAGCTGCTTTAGCGTAATTCAATCGCGGCTTTGCACCACAATGATTAACGTCCCTGTGCTGAAGGATCACGATCTGTCCGGTGTATCAATAAGCATGAAAAATTTTTATGGCGCCATTCACAATCCAAACAAGTATCATGACAATTCGTGCGACCCGTACATAGCCGATCTGAATGCAAATCCGACGATTCGGAATAAGCTCCGCCTGACTGTCTGTGATGCCATTGATGCCCAATACCATGGCGGGCCGGCGCTGAAGCCAGCGTTCCGCTGGGAGTACAATGGGCTGCTCGTCGGCACTGATCCCGTGGCGCTGGATCGCATTGGATGCGACATTATTGAGAAGAAGCGAAAGGCGAGTGGCATGAAGAGTCTGGCTGCTGATGGCCGGCCACCTAAATGGTTGGAGACAGCCGCAGCCCGAGGCCTCGGTGAAGCTCGTCGAGAGAAGATTGAGGTGATTTCACTATGATTGACCAACTGCCTGATAATCGGTTTTATGATAAGCTGGTACTTGAACGGCCAGAGCATAGCGACAGTGTGGCGGAGCACATATCGCGTCGCGCTTTTCTGCGCTGCGGACTAACGGGGGCGTGTGGCCTTGGTCTCCTTACCATGCTGGGACAAAGCGGGAAGTCGTTATTATCAGGCCTGGGCGTGCAGCCGGCTTTTGCACAAGATGAGGCAACGCTTCTGCAAGATGCGGTGGCAGAGAAATCAGAGAAGTACGTCGCTGAGGCACGGTTTTATGAGAAACTCGCCGAGCTGAAGGTCAAGTGTACCTTATGTCCCCGCGAGTGCCAGGTGGCAGATCGAGAGCGAGGCTATTGTGGAGTTCGCGAGAACCGTGGCGGAGAATACAAGACGCTTGTCTATAATCGTCCTTGCTCAGCGAACCCGGATCCGATTGAAAAGAAACCGCTGTTTCATTTTCTTCCGGGAACCGCGGCTTTCTCCATTGCCACTGCGGGCTGCAATATCGAATGCAAGTTTTGCCAGAACTGGCAGATATCGCAATTTCGGCCTGAGCAAGTGGCCAGTACCTACTTGACGCCCGGCGACATTGTGTCGCTTGCCAAGCAGACGCGCTGCAAATCCATTGCGTATACCTATTCCGAGCCGGTAATTTTTTACGAATATATGTACGACATTGCCAAACTCGGGAAAAGCCGTGGAGTATACAGCGTCATTATCTCGAATGGCTATATTAGCGAAAAGCCGCTGCGCGAACTCTGTAATGTCCTGACTGCCGTGAAGGTAGATTTTAAAGCCTATACGGAGAAATTCTACCGCGACACCTGCTCGGGCGAGCTGAAACCGATTCTGAAGACCCTCGAAACACTGGCTGATATCGGCATCTGGACGGAACTGGTCGTTCTGATTGTTCCGACGCTCAATGATTCGGAAGCGGAAATTCGCGACATGAGCAAGTGGATCGTGACGCACATGGGGAAAAATGTGCCCGTGCACTTCACCCGATTTCATCCGACCTATAAGATTCGCAATTTGCCGAGCACACCGGTAAAGACCCTGGAGCGCTCGCGTGAGATTGCCCTGGCCGAAGGGCTGAACTTTGCCTACGTCGGTAATGTCTGGGGTCATAAGGGCGAGAATACTTATTGTCCGAAATGCTCTTCGCCGGTAGTCGAGCGCTATGGCTATCATATTAAAGCCGTTCGCCTGAACCACGGCAAATGCGGGAAATGCGGCGGGCTCGTTCCTGGTCTCTGGAGCGAGGATCAAATTCGTGCCTGAGACCCGCCTGTCAATAAAGCCACACTATTCTAAATGCTTCACTTAGGCAAACTACGCACTCCGGGCAGTGACTTAGTAACGCTCGCTTTTCCCCATCGTTTACCTCTCCTTGGTGGCCAGAGATTTTTTATTTGCACAGACCGCTTTTTCTCCTTGCAAAGCGACACCTGCTTAGCAAAGAATCAACACCCGAAATCCTGAATTAAATCGAGAAAATCGCTTACCTTTAGGCACCCTCACATAAATGGACATTATCTTCGGCTTGATCGGTGGCCTGTTCATCTTCTTGTTCGGCATGCACCTAATGTCCGACGGCATGAAGAAGCTTGCCGGCCACCGGATGAAGAACATCCTGGCCTTTCTCACCAGGAATCGGTTCATGGGAGTCGGGGTTGGAGCCACAGTCACTGCCCTGATCCAGAGCAGCAGCGCCACGACGGTGATGACCGTCGGGCTTGTAAATGCGGGGATTATAACGCTGGGGCAGGGCATCGGGGTAGTGATGGGTGCGAATATCGGGACGACAATCACTGCACAAATTATTGCATTCAAGATACAGAAGTTCGCGCCTCTGTTTATTGCCCTCGGTTGCATCCTGATGCTCTTTTCAAAATCCAAGCGCTTGCGCCTGTACGGGCAGGCAATTCTGGGTTTTGGGTTTCTCTTTTTTGGCCTGGGCGAGATGGGCCGCGGCGTCGCCCCGTTGCGGGAACATGAGCACGTAATCCTGTTCCTTCAACGCTTTTCCACTGCACCACTGCTTGGCATCCTGGCCGGCACGGTGATTACCATGCTGTTACAAAGTAGCAGCGCGACCATTGGGCTTGTCATTGTCCTGGCTCAGCAAGGGCTTATTGATCTCAGCGCTGCAATCCCTCTCATTATCGGTGATAATATTGGCACCACGATCACAGCCGAGCTCGCTGCCATTGGCACTTCTATCTCGGCCCGACGCACTGCCAGGGCGCATACGATGTTCAATGTCCTGGGAGCACTCATTCTCTTTCCATTTGTTCTATCAGGGGCGTATGAGAATTTGATTGTGCACATCACGCCAGGCCGGTTGAATGAGAATACAATCGGCCACTTCATCGCCAATTCCCACACACTATTCAATGTGATCAATACATGCGTCTTCCTTGGCTTAATCAAAGTGCTGGAACAGGTTGCGATCAGGCTGGTACCCGGCGAGATCCCGGTTCAGGCAGGCCAGCCGCAGTATCTTGAACGGCATCTTCTGGACAATCCGCCAATTGCTCTGGAGATGGCGAAAAAGGAGATCCGACGAATGCTCGGCATTGCCGAAGTGGCGGTAAAAGAAAGCATCGAGGCCTTGCTAAGAAAAAATCCACAACTCATTGATAGCGTCGCGGAAAACGAAAACGCTGTGGATCACCTGCAATCCGAGATCACCCGCTACTTGATTGATCTCTCCCAACGCTCCCTGTCAAAAGAAGAGTCAGAACAGATGCCCACTTTGATTCATACAGTCAATGACATCGAACGCGTCAGCGACCATGCTGTAAACATCACTGAACTCGCGGAAACCAGCCTGGCAGACAAGCTGTCGTTCAGCGACGCTGCGCAGCGCGAGCTCACCCTCATGTACGACACTGTTCGCCAGATGTTCCATGCTGTGGGAGAATCAATCGAAGACAAGAGCAAGTCTGCGGCCAGGCAAGCACTGAAACTCGAGACCGCGGTCAATGAATACCAGATCACACTTGCCGATAGCCATATTCAGCGCCTGCAGAATGGCATCTGCGACTTTCGGGCAGGGATCATCTATATTGACACCGTCAACAATCTCGAAAAAATCGGCGACCACCTTGCCAACGTGGCGCAGGCAGCCCACAACAACTTCCGCTGGAGCCTGGGGAAACTGCGGCCGCCCGTAGAGGCTCTGGATGATAGTAAACGTGGCTGGTAGCCGAGAAGCAGCTGCAAAAGCGCTACGTCCTGCCTGAAAGACACATCCTTACACTCGTCCTGCGTGTTAAGAAGTGCGTAGGGGCAGGCCGCGGCGTGCCCCTACAACGTCCATCAAAATAATAATCCCATGAATAGGATTTAAAAACAGCTACCTGCAGAAGAACCCGGGTACATCAACTGGGAATCATTTTCAGGGAAAAGTGCTGATTAATTGCTGGTGTGCGTACCGAAAAAACATCATCAGGACAAAATCCTCCAGGCAGTTGTCATAACATGGAGATGCTGTTAGCGGGTTCTGGTGCTGAGGAAGTCGGCAGTGGCTACAAGCTTGCGGCGCAATTTGGGAGGCACACGCTCGAGATGCTTCTTGCCTTTTCGGAGAAGCTCCTGGCTCATTCGCCTGCCTGCCTCGATGGCATCGTACTTTTTAAACAGTCGAATGACCCAGGCAATGTGATCCTTGCTGGTCTGATCGCGCGACTTATTTAGAATGGAAAGAAGACGCTTCCTCTCATTTGGGGTACACCGGCCAGACGCATAGGCAACGAGGAAGCTGCGTTTTCCTTCCCGAATGTCCGCACCAATTTCCAACCGACCTTTACCTTCGGTAAGGTCAATGATGTCATCAATGATCTGAAACATCGGGCCGATGCATTTGCCGAAGCGCACCAGAGCCTGCTGTACAGGCGCCTTTGCCCGGGCAATAACAGCACCTGCCAGAATCGGAGCAGCCAGATAATACCCCGTCTTCTCGGTTACCAGCTTCATGTAGTCCGCCACGCTAAAGGACGTCGTGGATCGTGCGCTGATATCCATGGCCTGGCCAATATGCGTGTGGTCGAGGGTTTCAGCCATGAGCCGCACTAACCGCAGCGTGAGTTTCGGTGATAGACCTACCTCGAGCGAGTCCATGAGCGCCAGGAAGACCTGCGTCAACATATAGTCGCCGATATTGATCCCGTGCGCAAGACCGTATTTGACCCAAACACTCGGGCGATCGCGCCGTACTCGATCGCCATCCTCTATGTCGTCGTGGATCAGGCAGAAGTTGTGCATCAGTTCAATAGCCAGGGCAAAGGGCATGGCCTGCTTTGGATTTCCCCCGAGTGCCTCGCACGTCATCAGACAGAGTGTCGGCCGAAGCCGTTTGCCGCGTCGGGCCTGGTCAGGGATGTCAAGCCCGAGCGCATACTCAAGCCCTTCGTGAAGATTAGGAACTTGTACGCCACGGCAAATGAGTCGTTTCAACGCACGGTCTATCAGGCGCGACTGTTTTGCGACCTCGCGCAACAATTCTAGCTCTGCTGCTGGCACAGTGAGCCTCCTTACTGTGTGCTGGCAGTTCTGATAGTGTCGAAAGTATCTATTCCGATCAAGCTAAAACTCCAATCACCGAAATTTCTTAATCTGGCCTTATTGCCTATTCTCCCTATAGCAAAGCCTCATGCCCGCAGTTTTCCCTTGTCTTCGCTTTGCCAGGTAGCTTAGGCTTTAGCCGTCTGTGTACGGCAGTTATTGTATGAACGAGGAGACCATGAAACCGCCAGTGTTCTATGCAGAAGGTATTCCCGAGTACGACGAGAAGGAGTGGCGCCTGGAGGTGAGCGGTCTTGTCAAGGCCGCCAGAGAATTCTCTCTCCACGACCTGAAGGCGATGCGTATATCGGTCATCAATGCACGGCTGACGTCGGTGAGCGGTTGGTCGTACCGCGCAGATTGGGAAGGGGTGGTTTTTTCTGACTTCCTCAAGCATCTCGATCTCGAGCCAGACGCATCGCACGTTACATTTGAAAGTCTCGGCGGTTATGATAGCACAGTTCCGCTCAAGGCTACTCTGCATCCGCACTTCATGCTTTGCTTCGGCATGAACAGCAAACCATTGGCCCACGAGTACGGTGCGCCGCTTCGCGTCATCTGTACCCATTTGTGGGGCTATAAGAGCGTGAAGGGGCTCGCCAGGATTATCTTCGGCAACACCATGAAGCCCGGTTACTGGGAAAGCCGTGGCTACCCGCTTGACGGCGTGATCACACCTGGTTATACGCTGGACGTTAATTCCGGTCAGCGGCGCCACATTCGCGGCGGAGACGAGGTTACTGAATTTTGAGATACCCTGCGGATCCACGCACAGCTGAGCTCGTTCGCACCATTCGCCGCGACAAGACTCATGGCGCCAGCTATCTGGCACGTCAGGCGCTTGCCACCCTTCGCCTGTCCGCAAAACATGTTCCTGCATCCAGCACACAGCAACTCAAGGATCGGCTGATGGAGCTGGTAAAGATCCTGGTCGAATCACGACCCAGCATGGCAGCGCTTCAGGGTGCAGGGCTGCAGTTTGTCGAGTGCCTCAATCGTGTCGGGAAAAAGTACCGCACCCTGGCAACGTTCAGGTCGCACCTCCAGCACGACGCTGACAAACTGATAAAAGCACTTGCGCAGACCAGGGACCGCACTGCACGCCGCGCCACTCGCCTGATCAAGCGCAATCAGACTCTCCTGACTCATAGCTATAGTGTCACATGTCTGGAAACGTTCCGCTACGGCCGACGCTCGATTGGCCACCTATACGTGACCGAATCGAGGCCACGATTTGAAGGACGCGAGACCGCGCTGCAGGCTGCACGCCTCGCCATACCCGTGACCGTGATCACCGATGCCGAGGCAGGTCACTTCGTTGCGCAGAGCGACCTCGTTCTGGTTGGTGCAGATAGTATTCTGTCGGATGGTTCACTGATCAACAAGATGGGCACCTACCTGATTGCCCTGGCAGCACGTGCCCAGGGTGTGCCTTTCTACGTCATCTCGGAAAGTATAAAAATATCACCGCGTGGGCCGCGCTCTGTGCAGCTTGAGGAAAAAGAAGCACGGGAAGTCTTGCCTCCGGCTGATAAGATTGAGGCACGCAATATCTATTTCGACCACACCCCGGCGAGGCTCATTACCAGTATTGTCACCGAGTTCGGCGTGTGGACACCTGCTAAGGTCAGGCAGTATGCAGCCAGGTGGCGGAAACTGCTGACCAAAATTCGCTAGGTCTTCTTTTGTTGAGATTTGTATAGATAACGGTACAGCCATGTAGAGGCGTTTAATTAAACGCCCCTACAACTATGGAATCCCAAGAATCTCTTTTTGTTCTATGCGTGGCATTCGCCTAGGCGGATGAATCTACACGGGCAAGTTGAAAATGCGCCTGTGGCGTGATACCCGTGCCACGTTGAATGGCACAGTTGAAGGCCAAGTATCCGCACAAAAATAAGGCCTTCAGCGGCTTTGGCTGTTTCCTCATTTATGCGAAAAGCAATAAAAGGTCTATCTGAGGGCTTTGCCGTTATTACGTCGAGCACCTGGAGCGCCCATCAAAAGGAGATATCGCCTACAAATGCGACAAATCGGTTTTGGCATTGTTGGCTTTGGCCGCGTTGCTGAATTGTTTCATCTCCCCATGATCCAGGCAACCAAGGGGGTATGCGCTGTTGGGGTGTATGACATCACGCCTGAGCGGCATCGCGCAGCAAAAAAGCGTGGACTGGAGTGCTTTGCGAGCCTGGATGCTCTGGCGCGCGACGACCGCATTCAGGCTGTCATTGTCAGCACGCCGACGAATCTTCACTTCCGCCAGGTCAACGCACTCCTTCGGCGTCGCAAACACGTGCTGGTTGAAAAACCAATGACCCTGACTACCCGCAAGGCAGCCGCACTCATCCGTTTGGCCCGGCAAATGCGCTGCATCCTCACGGTCTTTCACAACCGCCGTTATGACACTGATTTTCTCACTGTGAGGAAGTGCCTTGTGCGCAAACAGCTGGGCCGGATTGTCTCGATCCAGTCGCGCGTCCAGAACTGGGGAACAATGTCGGGATTTGGCGTGGAATGTTTTTATCAGAATAGGCGCAACGAGAGCAAATGGGGTGGCGGTGGCCTATACGATTGGGGCTCTCACCTAATTGACCAGCTGCTCCAGCTTCCGCGGCCACGCATTCGCCGCGTATATGCCAACATGCAGTCTGGCACATTCAGCCGCGACTGCGATGATTTCTTTTGCGCTTCGGTTGACTATGCCGACGGGTCACATGCCATCCTGGAGGTCAACTACATGACCATGTACCCATTACCGCGCTGGCTCATTATTGGTGAGAAGGCTACGCTCATTGCCCATCCACACCGCCCGAACGATATCACGATCTGCTTCCCGCAAGAAAAGACTGAGAAACGTCTGGTACCTGTTACAGGGAACGCCCAGGTGATCTACCGAACGTTTGTGAATAAGATTCGTGGTAGAGGAGAGCTGGCTGTGAAGCCAGAGGAAGTTCTGCGGGGCATGCGTCTCCTGGAGGCGTTCACAAAGTCAGCCCATTTGCATAAAAGTGTCCACGTCTCCACTGGATAAATGATGCCCTCAGCGCAGAAATAGAAAGAACCCCTCAGCCCTAATGACTGAGGGGCCCACATGCAAGCGAGGGGACAAAAAAAGAGGAATGTTCTATCTTGAACATTCCCCTTATTTTTACGCCTCTAGCGACTCTTACTCATAGATAGTCCAACTCTTAATATCTACATCTGCAACGTGCGGAGTAGGAGTAGGAGGAGCAGGGACTTCCCACAGGAAATTGTCGAAGGCACCTGCCTCATCTACTCCATTGGCAGAAGCATTATAGTATACCATACCGGCAAATCCCGTAGCATACTCCGTGTCAGTTGCTGACACTTCAAGACTACCATCAACGTATCCTTTGATTTCACTGCCAATCGCTTCTATTCTAAGCTTATGCCAGCCAGTAGTATAGTCAGTGGTGCCTTCACTACCGACCTGCACCCAGGCTCCGCCAGAGAACTTCAACATAAAGGCACGATTATCCGTAGGGATGTAGCCAGACCAAGAGGAGTTCACGCCAACGAATAGCCAATAGCCTGCCCGCAGTGGATAAACGCCGCCACCTGAGTCCGGTGCAGAGCGTATAAAAACTCCAAAATCTCGCTCTCCGGAAATACCTTCAAAGTCAAAGTACGCCCACGTCTCTACCGCGCTATCAGCATAGCTTACGGTCTGATAATTAGCAGGAAAGCAGAAGTTCCAGAGAGCGTCTCCCAGGTCGGCAAGGCGAAGCACATACCCGTCACCGCCCGTATGGTCAGACGGCACGCCCACAGTAGCCAGGTCAGTAACAATGACATCCGTCCCTGCGTCCCACTCCGCATCCAACGTGGAGGGTAGTGTTCCGCTTTCGCCAGGGGTAAAATCTTCTTGCTGAATTACTGCGCAAAAACCGCCTGTTGTAATCAGTACAAAAGCTAACAGCAAATACGGCCATCGTCTCATATTCTCTTTTCCTCCTTCATTTAATTTTGTCACAACTCAGACACCACGCCTCCGCAGTTCTCGATACACTTTTCTCTGAGTTCTGCGTACACCAAATCGAATCGTTGGATTTATCTCACCTCCTTTCAGATGGCAGAAATAACAGTTGAAAAATTATATAGCCAACTGAGCTTCCGCAATCCAAAGATGCTATTGTGGTGGCCCATGGAAACGTGCCGCGTCTATAGCGTCAATAAGGTCAATCCACGAAGGCGCTCCCATTTCCGCTAACTCAACCTTCGCGTATTCGCCAATGATGTAAACTGTCCGCTTGATGGTGCCGTCAGATGCGCGACACCCATAAGCAGCTGCCACTTTGCCACCCTTATCTACCAACAGGGGAAATGGGAAGCGGTTTTTCTTTGCAAATGCCTTGTGGCTTTTTGCCTTCGCCGGATTAATTCCTAACACCACGGTGTCCCGATCTGTGAACATCTCATATTTGTCTCTGAAAGAACAGAGTTGCCGGGTACAGGCGGGAGTGTCATCGCCGGGATAAAAAACCAGAAGCAGCCGCTTCTTGCCGCGGAATTCGGACAGTGTCACTGTTGTTCCTTCATGTGACTGAAGGCTGAAAGCCGGGGCTTCAGCTCCCACCGGCAATAGCTCTGTGCGCGGCTTGAGCGTTTCTAGAGATGCGGCTTTCCCCTTTGGCTTCTCCTGCGAGCCGACCTCGAACCCCACAAGGAGCAGGCCGATCACAATAGAACAAATAGCTACCAGTCGTAGATTCATATCCGTTTTCCCTTTCTACTTATTTTTGCGCTGCGAGCGTATTCCTGCTTAGACCAGTCGCCAGGCACACATCCAGCGCTGCTTGTACTTCTACTTCAGACTAATATACTTATCCCACTTTCTGTTTGTGTACCTACTTTCCCTTCTCTATTTTGTCAAGGAGATTATGGGGAAAGCCCACACGTACACAGACACTCTGGCGCTCATTCTTCTGCCACTTTGCGGGCACTTTTGCCCGGCCAAGTGTAACCAACGGGATGGATGCGCCGAGACTGTCAAAACAAGCCTATGAAGGTGCTAGATATGCAGATGGCATTCAGGTTATGGAGAATGCTATGGAAGAAGCCACCTGAACTTTTTCACACACCTCTTGACGGAGTATCTATTTCCTGGACATTTTGCCAAAACGACGGCAGTTTTTCCAACACGATCTTTTGAGGTATCTATATGCAGCTGATTCGCTCTTTAGCACTGATTCAATGGCACGGTCAGCGCAGGTGGCATATATCGCGTGAAGCAATAACGGGTGAAAGTTTCACGCAAAGTCGCAAAGAAAAAATTGAACTTTGCGGTCTTGGCGTATTTGCGTGCTCGGCGTCTTTGCGAGAGATATAAATTCTGTAGCCAATTTAGTATTATGAAATTTGATTTATAGTGTTACCCCATGTCACCCGGATTTGTCCTCGCTGATGAGTATTTCCTGTCTACTGTCTACTATCTACTGTCTACTACCTAATGCAATCACTCTCCGCTAGCCGGCTTGAACGAAGTTTGGGCAAGCGGAATGGCCATGGAATAGAAATGATCCATATGGTCTATTGCAACAGTCCCAGTATACCCGCGCACATGGAAATTCCCTTTGTCAAAGGCCGATATGAGCCGCATGCCACGGCCATGGATGCCTGAGGCCGCGTGACGCTCGCCACCAACTCCCGCAATCAGATAGTCTGACGTCTCGGTGGTACTGGCGTAGCCGGGCGGTTGTATTGACGAATGGGTCATCCACATCGTCTTGTTGCCTGCTGCCGCGTCCTGTGCAAAGCGCAGAAAGGGCGCCAACTGCGCATCGTTGAGCTCCTTCTCATTGACATAGCTGCAATGCACTGAATCCGCCAGCACCAGGCCCGTAATGTGTTCGTAATAGGCAGGCACGCGCAGGATTTCGCGGATTGCGCCGTATCCGGCACTGAAAGCCGTCAGGCAGATGCGCCCCACGCGCGCATCAGGTTCCACAATCCCTCGCTCCTTAAGTGCAATCAATGTCTCATCGAGAATCTGCTGAAACAACTGCGCATCGCTAAATGGCTTGCGATATGCGCTGGAAAAGCCTGGGAAGTGAATCGAGACCAGGACTGCATGCTTGCGAGTCTGGTAAAAATTTCGCTCTACCAGCCATGCTGCACCGTGAAAATGCATCATAATGTCCACTGTATCAGATTGAGCTTCGAAAAAATCCGGGATAAACAATACGCCATTGCTTAGCTGAACTTCCTGGCCTTGCACTCCGGCCTTTTCGAGATTCGATACAATGGGCGCTTCCGGCGGGCCCTTCTTAATCAGGGCACACTGCAACGCACTACACGCCAGTATGCAAAGTATCACAGCCCAGAGCAGCATCCGACACCGGGACGGATAATCGCATGATCGCCCAGGCTGGCGATTAGTCCATCGCATTCTCATTATCATTTCCTCCGAATGGAATCTTCCCTATGGTAAGTTCTCCATAGTGGCGCGTTAATTGTTGGCAGCCGAGAAAAAACCTGTCAAGCCCCATTTCCTCGCTGTCTGCCTTTGTGCTACTCCGGGGCGTACGCCTACCACAAAGGCGATAAGATTGGCGGCTTTGCGCCTTTACGTGAGGGCCTTTTAGTTACCACGCAGAGCCGCAAAGAACGCAAAGGCTCAGAACTTCGGGGAAAAGTGTTTTCCGCAAGTGTATGCTGTAGCTGAAAAACAACACCTGGTGTTATTCTTTGACATTCAATCCCGGCCGACGTAGTATACTTACGATTGAAAATGAGAAGCGTCAAAATTAAAGGGGGGAGAAAACCGTGCAGGATGAAGAGCGGGTTGAAAAGGATATCCTCAAGATCCTCTATCGGCAATACAAACAGCGCGGGGACTATGTAGAGGGCCCTCTGGAAGATATGATGCGGTGGCGCATCAGCTACTACGATCTTGTCACCATCATCAAGAAATACGACGAAGCCCTTGGCCGCAACGAATCGGTGCTTCATCGCACTATTGACGGGATGAAGGAGAAGGGCCTTCTGACAACCGAAGGAGGCTACTGGGTTTCACTGAAGAAGCCGGGCATCGAAAGAATCCGCATGACCCTTGAGGAGACCATGCCATTCTGATGCTGGCGGCCCGCACCGTGCGCTGGGCGCGGTTTCGGGGACACACTACTAAATTCTGTCCCGAGTAGTATGACGTTTTGAGCAAATTTCGTAGTCTGTTTGAATGCATAAGTATTTGATCAGAAAATGAAACTCTTCTATTGCCTTATTATCCTGCTTTGCCTGATTACCCTTCCGGCTTTCTGCAACCACTATGAGGATTCCTTTGAGACTGGGGTACCCGGTCTATCGTGGACTGATGTCAACGGTTTTCACAGCATCGTGGAAGCTACTGCCGAATCTCGCTTAAGCGGCATTTCTCATCCTTGCTCCGGTACCAAGGTTCTCATGGTTGCAACAGATGGTGACACCGGCGGAGTCCACCTAGTGCTGGGAGGGGGTAATGGACAGAATATGACCGTTGAGGCCTGGGTATTTTGCGAAGGCAATGACACTGCTCCCACCCATGGCGGCTATCAAGCACTTGTCGCTCGCGCCTCCTATATGGGAAACCACAATTTCGTACGCCTCGCCTGGGATCCGGACCACTCCGAACCCGGCGACTCAGGCGATGGATGGGTGAAACTGCAGGCCTACGATGGAACCACCTGGGATTATCTGGGTATCGACTACTCCCAGTTCGGTGCTCAGACACCCGGCTACATTCTGAATGGAACGGAATGGCAGAGCGGCTGGCACCGACTAAAACTCACCGTTGAGGGAAACACTGTCTACGCCTTTATTGACAATATGGAAACACCCCAAGCCGTGGGAACCATGAGTGTCACGCTCCGCGACGGACAAGGCGGATTCTATGTCTACACGAGCGGTGATTATGCCGGGTACTTTGATGATTTTGTCATGGATGTCACGCCGTCCCCCACGCCAACGCCAGCCGATTTCGATATTCTCATCAACAACGGTGAAGTCTATCCCAGTGGCTACCAGGGGCCGCTTTGGGTGGACATCGGTATTACGGGCGAACTCATCACGGCAATCGGTGACCTTTCCGACAAAACGGCTCATCAGCTGATTGATGCCTCCGGTCTCATGGTGACACCTGGATTCATCGACGCGCACACACATGCAGACTCAGGTGGTGCTCTCTTGGCATACATTCGTCAGGGTGTAACGACTGTAGTCACGGGCAACTGTGGCAGCTCGCCACACGTGACTAACGTCGGAACGTTTTATGACTCCCTGGAAGGCACTCTGGGGCCCAACTATATTGGCCTCGTTGGCCATAACGCGCTGCGGGCAGCGGTCGGGCTTTCCGGTACCACACCCACTGTAACTCAGATGGAGACAATGAAAAACTACCTCGACCAGGCTCTGCGCGACGGCGCCTTTGGTATGTCCACCGGCTTGATCTATGCCACCGGCTACAATTCAACTACCGAAGAACTCATTGAGCTGGCTAGAGTGGTTGCCGCACACGGAGGTGTCTACGCTACTCATATGCGCAGTGAAGGCGAGTTCCTACTCGAGGCAGTCGATGAAGCTATTCGTATCGGTCATGAGGCAGGCTGCCGCGTGCAGATTTCTCACCTTAAATGCGGCGGTCCTTCTGCCTGGGGTAAAGCCTCGCAGGTTCTTACCCGCATTGATGCCGCCAATGCCGCGGGCGACCACGTCATGATGGACCAGTATCCCTACACCGCCTCGCAGACTACGCTTGATATTCTTTTCCCGCAATGGGCCCTATATAATTGGGCATATGCTGTCACCAACCAGCGCTCAGAATTGGAAGTAGACATTCGTGCGCTGATTGAGGCACGCGGCGGCGCTGACCGCATATACATTATCTCAGGCACTTTTCACCACCAGTACTTAAGCGACGTGGCCACCAGCCTTGGCAAGGATCCGGAAGACGTCATGATTGACGACATAGGCCCCGGCGGCGGTTCCGCTATCTACCACATGATGCTTGAAAGCGACGTCCAGACCTTTATGCCCCATCCACGACTCATGATTGGCTCTGACGGTCCTACAGGTGCTCATCCCCGGGGCTCCAGTACTTTCCCTCGCTTTTGGGGCCACTATGTCCGCGACCTGGGCATATGCACCGTAAAGGAAGCAGTACTCAAGACCTCTACGTTTGCCGCCCAACAATTCCGCCTTCTGGAGCAGCAACGGGGCTTACTCCAACCAGGATATTATGCTGACATCACCATCTTTGACTACAGCACAATTATCGACCGCGCAACCTATGACGAGCCGGGTCTTTCACCCCTTGGTATTCGGTATGTCATCGTCAATGGTGCGGTGATCATCAATAACGGAACGTATCAACCTCAATATAGCGGTGAGGTACTTCGCTTGACTTCTTCCACACCAACTCCTTCTGCCGCGACATATTGGAACGCCTATTATTAACACGGCGGATCGTTTGTCCCCGAGAAGAAACAGCTGTTCCCCGTCGGAAATGAGGATGCCGTCCCCGATTTTCCCCCTCATTAATCTTCCTGAGAATTGCAGCCTCACTTCCCTCTTACCACATCGCCTCGGGCGCTATGGGCTTACTGCTATCGGGAGAATAACCTCCCTCACGACAATTGGTAGTCTCAAACCGGAGCTTGCGTCAAAGCTTAGGGTCACTCTGAAGAAGCCGGGCATCGAAAGAATCCGCATGACCCTTGAGGAGACCATGCCATTCTGATGCTGACGGCTCGATTAACCCCTTGCCTACTTTGATAAACGAGCAGGCTTGTGCATCTGTTTTTCCGCAACCAATGGCCGGGCGCCAAAAAACTCACTGAACGTACACATATCCCGCCATCAAATACCTCCAGAAAAAGAAAACCGCCGTTGCCCCAAAAGCAGCGGCGAAAAATTCCGCATATACACCCACATGTTTCCTAATTCGACGAAAATAATTGGCGGGAGCGACGGGATTCGAACCCGCGACCTTCGGCGTGACAGGCCGACGTTCTAAGCCAGCTGAACTACGCCCCCGCCCTGGATTGAATCATCCGTTTTGCGGAAGTTGTTATATTTCAATGAGCAGTGCAGTGCGCGCTTTAGTATGGCACAGCGCCCAACTGCCTTATTTTCGCCCTCTATAAGAAGCAGTGGTGGGCGGGACAGGGGTTGAACCTGCGACCCCCAGCTTGTAAGGCTGATGCTCTCCCAACTGAGCTACCCGCCCCCCCGTGCGATTAAATTTCGTTCTCTTCTAATAAGCCAGGACTGCGCAACTACAATCTGATTTTCTATACCATAGCGCGGGGTGGTGTCAAGGCCTTTTGCGCAGATTGACGACCTGCTGGGGCCTTAAAAAGCGGAGCCTTTTTGCCTTTTCTTGATTATAAAACGCCACCGAGACACGGAGGCACAGAGAACCTAAAAGAGAGAAAAATTGTGAAATTAGAATTGCAAATATCAAATTTTAAAATTCCCCTTTTGCACTTTTCACTTTGCAATTTAGAATTCAATACTGTAAGCCTTCGTGTCTCGGTGGCTCAAATCCTTTGGGCGTTCAATTGAACGCCCCTACATGCTTTCAAATTGACACAGCCACTGCTCAGCCGTATAGAATACTCACTGTATTATTGTGAATCCGAGCACGCGCAAGTACGGGGTTTCAGTTCTTCCCTTAACAGCAGGTTTACGCACGCAGGGCAGTGGCATGAAAATCTTCATGGTCGAAACCGGCTACATGGACAATGTAGCCAAGGTCTGTGGCCACCACTATGCCCGGCTTTTCAGCAAGAATTCGCGCAACCAGGTGCTCTACGTTTCTGCGCCTGTCTCGCCATTTCATCTGCTCAACTTTCGCAAATTTCGTCACATTCTGAATCGGTTTTCGTTCTGGCGTCGCGGAGGGAAACGTTACGGCTCGAACCTCCTAGCATACGTGCCGCTGACGCTGCTGCCTATTCGCGATACGATTTTCTTCAACTCCTCCTGGGTCGCAGAACGCAGTCTGAATTTCACGGTTCCGCCGCTCGAGGCCTTTCTACGCAAGCACGACTTCCTTCATGCTGATGCGCTGATATTCAACAATCTCTTGCTTCACAAAGTCTTTCACTGGGTCGAGGCACCTGTGAAGATGTATCGCGTGGAAGACGATCTTGAGGGGTTCGGCAATATTCCACGCGCGCTGCTCGATATTGACAAGGACCTGATCCGCCAGGCTGACGTGGTGCTCACCACAGCGCATCGCCTGACTGATAAGGCTCGCCAGCTGCGGCCCAGCGATGTATACTATATTCCCAATGCGGCGGATTTTGACCACTTTCAGGTTCAGCATGTGCGAACGCCGCGCGAATATGCTGACATTCCCGGGCCACGCGTGATCTACGTCGGCATGATTGACTTCTGGTTCGATGTGCCATTGCTGCGCGCGGTGGCCAGCCGCCTGAGCCGCTTCTCGTTCGTAGTGATTGGCCCCTCCAGTATCAATCTGCGAGCCTTGCAAGGAATACGGAATATTTTTCTCCTCGGCCCGCGTGATTATCAGGAGCTCCCTGCCTACTTGCATCACGCAGACGTAGGAATCATTCCTTTTAAACGGCTTCCCCTTATTGAGGCTGTTAACCCGATCAAGCTGTACGAATATATGGCTGCCGGGCTACCTGTTGTATCAACAGAGTGGGACGAGATGACGCGCCTGGGTTCGCCAGCGTTGATTGCCTCGTCAGCCGATGAATTCGCTTCTGCCATTCAAGAGGCGTACAAGAATCGTGAGGTGCTCTGCGAGCGCTCAGTCACCTTTGCCAGAGATCACACGTGGGAGAAAAACGTCCAGATGCTGTACGATTTGATTCAATCATACACTGCGAAGAAAAAGGGAGTGTCGCAGACTGCTTTACCATAATACACGCCCTGGAATTGTAGTGGCACACCGCGGCGTGGCCCTTCGCAGAATGATACGTTGTGAAAAGGAGGCTCATATAATGAGACCTATGGTGATCTTGACGCTGATGTTCCTGATTGGCTGTGCCACACTCTCACCCTTTGCCCCCACAACAGCTGATCCACCAGAGTATCGCATGGCCTGGATTCTTACATTTCAGGAAGACATCAACTCGCCCGAGAGCATCCTCAAGGCGGTCGAAGACGCACGCGCGGCAAATCTCAATGCCATTCTCCCTGTTGCGCATCGTCGCGGCCGTGCTTACTATCGCTCAACTACTATTCCCATGTTTAGCCCGTCTGATAAGCCAGTGGCGTTCGACGCACTTCAAGAATTCATCACCTGTGCACACGATACCCGCCTGGGGAAACCTTACATTGAAGTCCATCCCTGGGTGGTTCTGTTTCCGGTGTGGCTCGAGCGCAAAGAACCGCCTGACAACCACGTCTGGACACAGCATCCCGAATGGGTCACTGAACCATTTGATAAGAGCAAGAGTGAAGATCCTCCACGGGTCTGGCTCGATGCGGGTGTGCCAGGCGTCGAGGACTACATCGTGAGCGTGTGTAAAGAGATTGTGAAAAACTACGACGTTGATGGCCTGAACCTCGATTACGTTCGCTATCGCGAAGGCGGCTACGGCTACAACCCGATTGCGCTCCAGCGCTTCCAGAAACGCTACCAACGCACTGACATGCCTGCGCCCGATGATGCGCAATGGTGCGAATGGCGCCGCGAGCAGATTACCAACCTTGTGCGCAGAATCAACATTGAGACCAAACTGCTTAAGCCTGCCCTCAAACTCTCGGCATGCGCCATCGCCTGGGGCAGTATCAGCAACGACTTCGCCCAAACCCGGGCCTACGCCGATACGTGCCAGGATTGGCCTGCGTGGCTTGAAGAGGGAATTATTGATGTCGCCATACCGATGAACTACCGGCGTGAATCCGATCCTGCAAGTGCCCAGGGATTTCGCGATTGGATCAACTTTGGCGTTGACCACCGTGCCGCACATCCGATAAGTAATCATGAGGGGCGGCTTTTTGTCGTTGGTACTGGTTCGTATCTCAACACTGTGGAGGAAAGTATTGTGCAGATTGCTGCCTGCCGAACGCACGGAGCAGATGGCGCCTGTATTTTCCGGTTTGGCATAAACAACAGCGAGGACAAAGCACGCGCGGCACTCCTCCGGCAATTGCGCGAGCGGGTCTATCAGCATCCTGCACCTGTGCCTGCCACTCCGTGGCTCACCCGGTCTGAGTCGGCCTCCGTCTATGGCACTGCCACAGGCCCAGGCGGACTCCCGCTCGACGCGGCACTGGTCACTCTTCTTCCTGGTAACAAAACGGTGAGAACCAGCGGCATGGGTTTCTATGCCTTTGTGAACTGTAAGCCGGGAAAGTACCGCATTGTCGTGAAAATAGAATTTAACGGCAGGTTGCGTATAATGGAAATGCCTGTCATCCTTCAGCGCGGTAAGAGCGTCAAATACGATATGGAGATTAATATACCTTAGGCGCATAAATGAATGAAAGCAGTTGCTGTCTCTTAAGAGGTAGCGTCCGCCTTTGGCTGGCTGTCTCAAGGGCGTCTCGCATTCTGTAGGGGTTTGATTAATGAGCCGGAACAATTATTTGCTTTTCAATCCACCTCATAGGTTTGGAAAAGGAGGTTAGCAATTATAAAGAGAGACATAGCGCTATTCATCTGTCTTGCTGCTTTGGCTGTCTCATCGAGCACTATCGGAGGAAGCAAACAAGAGGAAACGAAGCAGTCAAGTGCACTGTATTCCGTAGAGATCAACGGCAAATGCGGATATATTGATGGAACGGGGAAGATAGTCATCGATCCTCAATTCGATATTTGTTGTCGCTTTTCCGAAGGGCTGGCGCGCGTACGGATTGGCGATATTGCTGATGGCAAATGGGGCTATATCGACAAGACGGGAAAGTATGTAGTCAAACCGAAGTTCGATGAGATTCGCGAATTTTGCGAAGGGCTGGCACGGATACGAATTGGCGATATTCCTCACGGCAAGTATGGCTATATCAACAAGAAGGGGAATATAGTTATCAAGCCGAGGTTCGACGTGACTATGGACTTTTCCGAAGGGCTGGCAGCAGTGCGGATTGGCGATATTGTTGACGGCAAGTGCGGCTATATAGACAAGACGGGGGAGTATGTAGTCAAGCCGCAATTCGATAGGGCCGGTCGCTTTTCTGATGGTCTGGCAGGCGTGCGTGCAAAGTTTGGAGGGTCGGGGTATATCGACAAAACGGGCAAGTACGTCATCAAGCCGCAGTGGCATTTCACTTATGCTGGTGTCTTTTCCGAAGGGCTGGCGCGTGTATTCACGGGCAACAAGTGGGGATATATAGACAGAACGGGGAAAATAGTCATCAAGCCGCAATTCGATGAGACCTGGGACTTTTATGATGAACTGGCAAGAGTAAGAATTGGCAGCAAGTATGGCTATATCGACAAGACGGGAGAGATAATCATAAGGCCACAGTTTGAGTATGCTGGAGACTTTTGTGAAGGACTGGCAAATGTGAGGATTGGCGATAAGTATGGCTATATTGACAAGACGGGAAAGTATATGGCCAAGCCACAATTCGATGATGCTTTATCTTTTTCCGAAGGCATGGCCCGTATAAGCGTAAATCTGGCCGATAAGTGGAAGCATGGCTACATTGATAAGACGGTAAAGTATAGTTATCAAGCCGCAGTTCGACGTGGCTTGGGACTTTTACGACGGCCTTGCACATGTAACGATTGGTGGCAAGTCAGGCTACATAGACAAGACGGGGAAGTATGTTTGGAGGCCTACAAATTAAGCGATTGCGGACCTATAGAGATGCTCTGGTACATTGCCTGACGCCGTGTTTTGCATGAGGACTTTACCATATTTTAGTATACCACTCTGCGCAATGGGTAGCAAAAACACTGTACGGTAGGCGCAATGCCTGTAATTTGTAAAAAAGGAGCGTAGCCATGAGCAAGAGAGTCGTTGTACTCTTTATCTGTCTTGCTGCTCTGGCTGCCTCCATGGAGCAAACTCATTAATCAAATCCCTACCACTGGCAAGATGCCAGTGCTACAGGCTGCCTGGCAGCAGGCGCTTCAAACGGCAGGCAGGATGCCTGCCCTGCTGGTAAAAAGCAACTTTGCATGATAGGATTAAGCAGCTGATGAGTAAATTGCGTTCTTTATTCTTTGAAGAAAATCTATTCGAGGGTATACGGCTGAACTTTCTTCTCTTTTTCACCCCGCGCTTCATCCGCTCGCGCGTTGTGCGTCGTCTTCTCAACCAGCTAGGCCTCATGGTTAAACATCAGATACCTTTTGCTGAGGGTCTGCGTACTATAGCTTCGCCACGCCAGGTTCGAATTCCTGTCCATTATACCATGACGCTGATTGTTATGTCTCTCATTTTCGCCACGATTGAGATATATCTCATCTTGCGCCTCCTTCCCATCGCGTTAGAAGAGATGTCCCCAGTCGGGGGTTTTGCTCTTGTGATCGGGGCCCCCTTGTTTCTTCTGATGCTTTTTGTCTGGCGTCCCGCGTCTGTGCTTTGGTTCTTCTTCGGCGTTCTTGTTATCTGTATTGTACTTTTTTGTCTGTTTAACATTTTGGGCGCGCTTATCCTTTTAATTTTTCTTCTCTTTTTCCTGCGGATGAACATTCAATCGGTGAAAATCAACGATAGCTATCTTGTACGGCGTGCTGCCAGGGAGCTGGCCACGAAGCTGGCTAAGGGTACCTCGCTGTCCGCAGCGATGGGATCTATGCGCCGTCTCTTTTTGCCTTTTCACACAACGATGATAAAGACCGGTGAAGCCACAGGGAAAATGGAAGAGGTCATGAATCAGGTCGCAGAATATGAGCGCTGGCGTGGCCGCTTCTACTTTATTGGCATCAAGAACTTCGCTTATCCCGTCATACTCTTTTTCTTCGCCGCGCTGATAATTTCGTTTATCACCATCAAAATAGTGGCCAAGTTGGAGGAGATCTTTGCTCAAATGAATGCGACGCTGCCTGCATTCAGCACATCAGTGATTAATTTCATAACAAGTATATATTCCGAAGGCATCCTTGGTCTTCTCTACCTCGTGATGATGGCGATCGTTATTTTCAGCCTATGGAGTTCGTTAAAATACTACGTGCCAGTGATCAGGCGGGTGGCGCGACCGCTTAGTGCTTCACGGTTCCTTATGGCTCTCGGTTTCCAGCTCAGAGCGGGTCTGCCGATCAACGAGGCTGTACGTGTGGCCCGCTGTATTGATAAAGGGCTGGTCTTTTCCCGGAACATGGAAAGGTTACAGGCCCAGATTGAAAAGGGCGTGCCGTTCGCTGCAGCGCTTGAACAGGTGCGTATCTTTCCGCGGATGACCAAACACTGGGTCTCCATGGCCGAATTCGCAGAAGCGCTGGATACCGAGCTGATTGACATTGCGAGAAGGCTGGCCAAGGATGGTGAGGCAGGATTTACTAAACTTACCACCACACTCGAGCCAATCGTGCACCTCATTATTGCATTTCTCATCGGATTGTTAGTGATAGCGTTCTATTTGCCAATTTTTAACATTCCAGGCTTAATCATAGCAGGAGGCGGATAGAAAGATACGCGTAAAGCCACAGAGCAGTTGACTGATTCAAGGAGCAGCACACTATGGCAGGGAAAAAACTCTCAAAAGAGGATCTGATTCGCCTGAACAAGGAGCTCCACGCTATTGTAAAGGCTGGTATGCCGATGGATGAGGGGCTCAGGCACCTGGCCAAAGAACTCGATGGCCGACTCAAGGCTATAGTCAATGACCTTCTGCGTCGTGTCGAGAAAGGCGAATCGCTCTCGGCAGCATTAGGTGCCCGCAAGGATGTGCTTGAGGACTACTATATCACCATGGTTCGAGCCGGCGAAGAAAGCGGCAACCTGGGTAAAGTGCTGCTGAACGTCATAGCTGGTTACCAGCGCTCGCTTGCTGTTGAGCGCACTCTACGAGCGAGTTGCCGCTATCCAATGGTCATTGCCTGTCTCTTTATAGCGATTTTTTCATTAATTCTCACCATAGTCCTGCCTCATTTCGATAGGATCTTTGCCCAGATGGGTGCGGAGCTCCCTTGGATAACGGCTTTTCTTCTCTCGCTTTCAGCTGTCTTGCGCTTCCATTACCTGGAAATCATCGCTGTGGTTGTTGGCGTAATTGCTCTCCTCTATATCTTGTGGCGCACGAAACCGGGGCGAACATTTCTGGATGCCCTGTTCCTGCGACTTCCCTTTATTGGCTCGATTGCCTATTTCGATCTAATCTCGACGTTTGCGCGCAATCTGGCCAATCTGCTCACCAGCAACGTTCCGCTCGACACCGCGCTCCATCTGACCAGAGGTACTCTACGCAATTCGGCTGGCCAGAAGATGGTAGCACGAATCGAAGAGTACGTGGCCAAGGGAAAAACCATCGCATCTGCCCTGGAGGAAAATCGTTATTGCCCGCCATCTACGATCTGGATGATTAAAACTGGTGAGGAACGCGGAGATCTGGAAAACGTGCTCTATGACGTTGCTCAATACTATGACGACCGCTATTACGAATTGCGCGAAGAAGCTTTTCATTACATCGAACCGTTCCTGATAATACTCCTGGGCTTACTTATCGGGATAATGGTAATCTCGCTTTATCTTCCTCTGTTTACTATTCCCAAAATTCTTGGACGGGGGTAACCATGCATCGCACTCGAGGCGTGACATTAATTGAGATGCTCGTGGTTGCCGCGCTGATGGGCATTGCTCTGGTGGCGGTTATGCGCGTGATATCCGCTTCTGCACACCTGGAAAACCGCTCCGAGGTGACGCTGCGCCTTAGCCTGCGTGCTAGTGCGGAAATAGAACGTTTGAAGACACTTCCCTATGAGGAGATTACTGACGGAACCAAAGAGCTGGAGAATTTCTCGAGCTCGAATGATCGAGGAGAAATTGCCATTAGGTCGCTCCACAACGGCAATATGAAAGAAATCACTATTACCATGACCCATACTTCAGCCAAAGGATTCCGACCTATCCGGCTCGTTACTATGATCGCAAAACCGATTGAAGAAGGATCGTGATGCAGCGGTGTATACAACAGAGAGTTGTTGAGCGCGGCCACCGACAGCGCGGGAAGTATGGAGGTCATCGTAACGCTCTGCGTCCGTACGGGCGACAACCAGCTGCCTCGCTCGGGGTAACCCTCATTGAACTTCTGATCGTCGTTGCTATGATCAGCATTCTTGCTGTTCCCCTCACCACGCTGAGCCTGTACGTGATGCGCCGCAGCCACACCGGCATGCTCGATTCTCATGGCCGCAATCAACTGCGCCTGGCTGCGACTGCCCTGATCAAAGACATCAAAAGCGCAGTGGCGGTGAAATCCGAGCTCGACTCCTGGCAGGAAGACGAGAAGACCCTGATTCTGCGCCTTGCTACTTATGAGCCAAGGGATCCTGTATACGTGGTCTACGCGCGGAAGGAGAATGCGCTTGTACGTACAGCAATATATCGTAACGAGAGCAAGCGGCCGCCGCACTCGTCTGTTTGTGTAGAGAACCTTGATCACTTCGCGTATTCCCGCATGGAAAAACTAATTACCTTCGAGCTGCGGGTGAACTATAGCTGGCACCAGGAAGAGCATCCGTTCGAGATCAGCTCCAGTGCCGCATTGCAGCATGTAGGGGCGTTTAATTAAACGCCCTTATTGCGAGGGCCAGGAAAATGAGACGTAGGTCAGAACAGCTGATTTCTGCAGGTCACGGATCTAAAGTTTGGGCTCAGTGGCTATTGCACAAAAGCAAACAACCCGGAGAACAGATACGAACCGTTCTCTACAGCATCCATGGCCGAGCCAAAAGTCGGCGGATGCGGGGTTCTTCGTATCTTATTTTCCTCTGGGTACTCGTACTTACGGGCGTACTCAGCACCGCCTTGCTTTCGGCCACTATGAACGAATATCAAGGTTCGGCCATGCTGCGCGACACGCTTGCGGCAACCAATCTCGCTGAGGCTGGCCTCGCCAGAGCTCTCTATGAGCTCAACTATGGCGAGCGAGAGTTTAAGGGCATGGACGAGGTTCCGCTTGGGGAGGGGGCCTACTCGGTTCAGAAGCTCAGCGTGAATGGACGGACAGTGCTGCGTGCCACTGGCGCTGTTCCAGCCAGCGAACCTCGCGTCGTTCGCACGGTCACTGCGGAGCTCAGAAAAACCGCACACGGCTACGTTGCCGTGCAGAAGAAATACTAGGAAGTGCTGCCTGGAGGCATTCCGCAATGTATCTGGCTGGTCATGGTCATAGTAGCCAAGGACGCTCTGTTTTGGACTTGCAGCGGCAGGAGGGCGTTACCCTTATCGAACTTCTTATCGTCGTCGCGATCATCGCAATTTTGGCCAGCATTGCGATTCCGAACTTTCTCCAAGCGCAGATTCGAAGCAAAATTGCCAGCGTCGTTACAAACCAGAGCATGATAGCTGCTGCACTGGATACTTACTATGTTGATTATGAGCAGTATCCCTTCAATAACCTGTTGGTGGAAACTATAGTGCCTGGCTCCAGGGCCGGCCCAGTACCGCCTCCGATGCCTGGTGTCCTTGGCCCATCGCCATTTGCCGCGCGTGAAGAAATACCCGATGCAATCTTCCTTGAGACACGCGAGACGACAGGAGTACTCGAGATCACCAGGATGATACCTATGCCGCGCGGGACTTTGACTTCTGAGCCTTACCTGTCATCAGTAGTGACAACAACAAGAACCGTTGTCCGCGAGATTCCTTATTCGTCCGAAATCCCGATCAGGCCACACCCCTGGCAGTTCTGTAGCAGCTGTGGAACAGTCAATGCTCAGACCGAGACCAGATGTGCAGAATGCGGACGCCAGTTAGAGCCGTCTGACCGTTACATGATTTACAACCAGTCGCTCAACGGCAATGTGCTCTCCGTACTGACAACCCCCATTGCTTACCTCCCTACTGAAGTCAACAGGGATGTTTTTAGCCGCGGATATTACGGAAGATTCCCCCAATCGTGGAGATTTTCTTACGTCAACTACCTCCAGATCAATCCTGAGGGCGTAGCGATCCCGCTCGTTGGCCGCCGTGTGCATTACGCGATTATCAGCGTAGGTCCCGACTTGAGAGTGAATTATATCCATTCCGATCCGGCTCCGCATGTTTCAATTTACGATCCAACCAATGGCACCATCAGCCTAGGCGACGTCATCAATTTTGGCCAATAATCCCCACCCATTTGTAGCGTAGCATCTCCCTATGTGTTGAATGAAAGTGTCCACTGCACATAGTATAGCAGCCGAGACCTCTGCGTCTCTGTGACTCTGTGGCGTTATTTGATTGAGCTATTGTGGTGGAGCAATGCTGTTTTGCAGCCGTTCCAATTGCGCCGCCAGTCGTGGCTTGCGCTGTTCAGCATCGGGGATTAAGTCCTGCTCAACAAGCGTGCGGTACAGTGTCAGTGCAATCAGATGATGCTGGACCCGATTGGGATGTGGATCATTCTCAGACACCCGGAACGCCTGCGACCGCAGCCCGTGACGACGCAGGTACGCCAGCTGATCCTGCAGCGTGTCAACAACGTGGAATCCAAAGCGGTAATTGATACGGTAAAATGGCCAATCTTCCAGGTACTGCTCAATCAGGGCATCTGCATTCTTGTCGTCCAGCCACTCTTCCAGGTCCCCCCACGTGAAGGTCATGAGCACCGGGAAGCCATGATTTTTGGCCAGTCGCTGGAGCTCCTCCAATGCTTTGGTGTAGTTTTTCAATCCGACCAGATGGCGATAGGCAGGAGGTACGCGCCTGGAATCCGGCGTAAGACTCATGAGGTCGCGTTCCGTGAAAATATCCCCGGGCTGGATGAGCTGGACCTCATAGAGCGTTTTCACCAGAGCCTGATTGCCTCCGGATGTCGCGGCTGCGACCCACTCCAGAAGGTAGCAGCGTCCAAGACTGAGCAGGTTTGGCCGTTTCTGTAAGAAGGCTGGCACGTTTATATCATTGCCGCAAAACAGTATGATCACTGCGTCTGGCTCGTACGCCAGCGCCTTACGCTTCAGTGTCTCAACCTCCATGACCGTATTATATCCGGGCACAGAAAAATTTATCACCTCGTAGCGTACCCGTGGTGATCCCTCATTCAGCAACCGCTCCAGAGCCTTCAGAGTAGTCACTTCCACCGGCACACCCCAGCCAAATAACAGCGAGTCGCCCAAACCGATAATACGGAAAGTCCCAGCAGGTTTTTTTACCGCATAATCGCGATCACGTAGTCCCTGCGAATTGATCTTAAGCGGCGCGCCTACAAGTTGCCCTTCTCGGTTCGGCACAAGCTCATAAACAATTCGCTTGTTCAGATGGGTCTGGAAAATGTCTGCCAGTATCAGGTTCTTGCGCCGGGGATTAAACTTGTACGCCGCCAATGCCCCCATACTCCCTATCTTCCACGACAGATAAACCCGCATCCCGATCTCAAGCACGAACAGAATAAGGATAAGAGAACCTACACAGAGGCTAATATTCTGAATTGATCGCTTGACTTGTGGCGATAGCTTCATGGCGCTACGTCAAAAAGGGGGACAGGCTACTTTTTACATCGTCCCCTGGCGTCTTTATCGACTTTATAAAGTAGCCTGTCCCCTTCGAATCCGACATCCTATGTATCCTGGCTATCCTGTTAATATAATTTCGTTGCTTCTTCAAAATAATACCGTCTGTCCTCATTTCCCATCCAGAGAACTAGTGCTAGAAGAATCCTCACCTCTTGTTCGTAAATAATGCTCGTACAGTATATTGCAGACCAGTTGTCTGTCTCCGCCGCTCTTAATGAACTCCTTCACCAGCTTGATTCGGAAAAGCTTTTCCTCCTCTTCCTTTTTCACGACACTCATTAACTCTTCCAATGTTTCAACAAGAATCCTCTGCTGTTCTTCACTGAATCTATTGTCAATAAAAGCATCATGAATAGCTTCAACAGTTGTGAATCTGATCACTGTACTGTTTGATTTCAAGGAATCTGTCAAAATAGGAAAAACTTCCGCTCTATTAGCATAGGGGCTCAAAAGATCAATGAGCATCGCTTTATGCCAGGGATTATTCGTAGATTTGAGCTTCTTCACTATATAATCTACCAGCTTAGGATTTGCATCCAAGACATCCCCAATACCCCAAACCGGACCCCGCAGGTCAATATTTTCAGCGAGGACATCTACTATATCAAAAACTGCAGCACCGTCCTCCCGCAGCCCTAGGAGTTCTTCATTGAATGACGTTTCACCAAGCAAACCAATTCTAGAAAGGTAGTACCTTACCTGCGCCTTTTCCCAGTTAGAAAACACGGCTATAAAAAGCGCAAGCAAGCATGCTACAATTGACCATATAATGATGCGCAATTTCAATTTATAGACTCCACAACAAAGAATATTTTGGAAAAATCGAGCACAGCGACCTCATTTTGTACTTCCTTCAGGTTTTCGGCCGGGCTTGCGCGGACGCAAGACGCGACCTAAAATATCTTCCAGGCCCCTGAAAAAACTCGGTCAGGCATTCGTACCATAACATCTTAAGTATCTCTGAAATCACGGACGTGGTCAATCGGAAACGAGGGTGCTGTCCCCCCGCTTTTCGGGGTTACTCTGGTTTGCCTCGCCTGGTAAGTGCGTAGGTAATGAGAATATCCAGTAGGTGGGAGAAATCAATTCCTATAGCCTGTGCCCCCTGTGGCAGTAGCGAGGTAGGCGTCATCCCGGGAATCGTATTTAGCTCCATCACATACGGCTTGCCTTCCTTAACAATCATATCCACGCGTGATAGCCCATCGCACCCGAGCAAGACGTGTACCTGGCGCGCAACGCTCTGAATCTTCTTGAGAATCTCCTCGGGGAGGCGCGCGGGTGTGATCTCATCGCTGCGGCCGGCGATGTACTTCGAGTCATAGTCAAAAAACTCCGCGTGCAGGGGTATGATCTCGGTAGGAGGCAAAGCCTGCAAAGTTCTGCGTCCTAATTCATCCACAATATTGATAAGCCCACAGGTCACTTCGGTTCCCTGAATGTGTTGTTCCGCGAGAATGTCGGTATCGAACTTCTGGGCGATCTTCAGGCCGTGGAGAAGCTGATCGCGCGTGTGCGCCAGGGTCATACCAACGCTTGAACCTGCGCGCGAGGGCTTCACGATGCATGGATAGCCGAGCTGCGACTCGATGCGGCGCAATTGGGTCAATGTCATCTTGTGACCCTCATCCAGCTGAAGCGGCACGTAGCGTGGAATGCGCACCCGATTGTGCGCAAGGAGCTGCTGACAGCGAATCTTGTCCATGGCCAGGGCACTTGCTGGCACACCCGAGCCGAGGTAGGGAACACCGAGAAAATCGAAAAGCCCCTGGATCGTGCCATCTTCACCATACGGGCCGTGGAGAACGATAAAGACCAGATCAATCTGATCCGCTAAAAGCTGCTCGAGAGCCTTGACCAGCGGGTAAGTTCTCAGCCGAGACGTTTGGGGCGGCGACGGCGACTGAAAAATCTCAAACAGCGGTTCGATCTCCTGGGTGTCCTTCGGACTCGTCATAAAGAACGTGGGGATCTGCCATTCGCCATTGCGCCGGATGCAGACCGGCTTTACCGCATACTTCTCCAGGCTCATCGCCTTCGTGCAGGTATGCCCCGAGGAGATTGACACCTCGTGCTCCGGCGATTGCCCGCCGCAGAGTACTACAATTTTGCGCTTCGAAGTATTCATGAGGCTACCTTTCGGAAAATGCAGGCACGGATGCCTGCACCACCAATGTCAGAATCGCTATCGGTGCAATAGTTATGACCGCCTAGCCGTTCCCTGCATTGCCTATGTTTTCAATCATACTGCTAAGCCACTGCGCGATAGACCGCCAGGGTATCGCGCGCCGTTCGCGTCCAGGAAAAATTCGTCACGTGCCGCAGTCCCTTTTGGCGCCATAATCTCTGCTGATCCTCATCCGCGAGCATATTCGCCATCGCATGCGCAAGCTCCTCTACGTTCGTCGGCTCCACCAGCATCGCGGCATCACCCACAACCTCAGGCACTGAGGCGACCCGACCCGCAATCACTGGCACTCCACACGCCATTGCTTCCAGCGGTGGGAGCCCAAACCCTTCGTACAGCGATGGGAATACGAACAGAT
This sequence comes from Candidatus Sumerlaeota bacterium, assembly GCA_030613245.1. Classification (GTDB taxonomy): domain Bacteria; phylum Sumerlaeota; class Sumerlaeia; order MWCT01; family JAUWMI01; genus JAUWMI01. The sequence goes on along the minus strand of JAUWMI010000006.1, from coordinate 59,825 downwards.
CCGCACAGTTATAGAAATAGAGCAAGCTCTCTTCCGCTGTATAGGACCTCAGCTGGATGTCGGCAGCATAGGGTGACCGCTTGATCGCCTGGGAAACTGCCTCGCCTCCCTTCGCCATATCACCAACCATTACCAGCGAGTGCGGGAGACCATTGCGCTGCTTCGCTATCTCAAATGCCTTGACGAGGGCAATTTGATTCTTTCGCGGTTCGAGCGTGCCCACGCACAGAATAAATCGCGCTGGCAATTGATGGGCGGCCCGTTTCTGCTCCTTCACCGCGTCCTCGAGAACTCTGAATCCCGGCGATGGTGCCAGATGCACCACTGCGATCAACTCTTCTCGTACCCCGAGGATCTCTTGCAAATCGCGCTTGGTGCAATGCGAATCAACTATAATACGGTCTGCCACGCGTGCAGCGCGCCGGATTGCCACCTTCAGGTAATTGCGATATGCAAAGCGATAGTTCTGCGGTATCCGGTAGGCAATCAAGTCGTGAAGGGTCACAACTATCTTCAATCTCCGTTTCACCCAGGGCACTAAAAATGCCGGCCCATGCAGCAGCGTACAGCCCAGCTTCCGTGCCAGATGTGGCAGGTGCAGATTTTCCCAGATTTCTCCGCATGGATGATGTTGATAATCTACACCCACCTCGATGGGATCACAGGCGCTCAGGCCCTGGAGCTCTGTCGGCACCTGGCCGCGCAGAAACAGGCATGCATAAGTATTCTCGCCATCTATTTTTAACAGATGGCGAAGCAGATTATACGTATAGACTCCAACCCCGGTTCGGCCGTGCCGGATGGTCCTGGCATCATAGAGAATTTTCATCAGCCAACGCCTTTAACGGACGTCTGAATGAGAGCCTGCGGCTTCAGCAACAAGGTCATTACTAAAGAGAATTATCTTAGGGTTCCATTGCATCAGGGCATCTGACGTATATAAGCCTATGATTAAATTATCAACATCAATTTTTTTCGCTGTTTTTCCTCCGGTGCGCACCATTCACGGTGTCGCAGTATTATTCCCACATAAACTCGCAAGGAGTATGCAGAAAAGCCTGGTAGTTTCGGCTAATCAATTTGTGAGAAATGCCGATATCATTATTGACGTTTGGGACCATATGGTATATATTTGGAAATGAACGGATTAGGAGACAAAATTTCTCATGGACGTTAACCATCTGCTCGAAGCCATGATCAAGATGAAGGCTTCTGACCTGCACCTCAAGGTCGGCAGCCCTCCTATGTTTCGCATAAATGGCGTTCTGCATCCCGTGGACCACAACAAGGTTACTCCCAAGGATACCGAGGATGCAATGGAAACCATTACTCCTGCCCGCAAACGTCAGAGCTTTGATATAGCGGGTACGGCGGATCTCTCGTACAGCATTCCCGGGATTGCGCGGTATCGTATCAATATTTTCCACCAGCGCGGCTCGATTAGTCTCGCCGCCCGTCTTGTAAGCATTAACATTCCTACATTTGAGGATCTCAATCTTCCGCCAGTGCTAAGCAAGATCGCTGACTATCGGACGGGCCTGATCCTTGTTACCGGTGTCACGGGCAGTGGCAAATCTTCTACACTCGCCGCTATCATTCATCATATCAATCGCACCCGACGCGAACATGTCATCACCATTGAAGACCCTATCGAGTTTCTTCACCGAGACAACAAGTGTATTGTCAACCAGATGGAACTCGGCGTTGACATCGAGTCCTTTGAGACAGCGCTCAAACACATTCTACGCCAGGATCCCGACGCGATTCTGATCGGCGAAATGCGCGACCGCGAGACTGCGAAAACCGCGCTGACTGCTGCAGAAACCGGCCACCTAGTCCTCAGCACCCTCCACACACCGGATGCCGTGCAGACCATAAACCGCATTCTCCACTTCTTCACTGCTGACGATGAGCGGCTAATTCTCGAGCAGCTCTCACTGAACCTGCGTGCCGTCGTGTCACAGCAGCTCTTGCGAAGTGCAGATGAGACTGGCCGCATTCCATCTTGCGAAATTATGATCAATTCACCTATTGTCACTAAGTGTATCCGCGAAGGCCATATTACCGAGATTAAGCAGGCCATCCTGAATCAGGAGGATGGCATGCAGAGTTTCCACCAGTCGCTTGTAGCGCTTGCCCGTGCGAAGAAGATTACATTTGAAGAGGGGCTGAAGTACTGCGACGATGAAGCGAAGTTCCGGCGCAATGTGACAGGCCGCTATTCAGAGGGAGACCGGGGCGGTCTTGTGGGGAATTTCTGATTGTCGGAGGAGCGCCGCAGAGATCTTTGTAAATGTAAATCCCTGGTGCTCATTATGCACCTGGTCATAAAGTGCTGGTCTTTTTCATCCTTTCATTCCCGCCCGGTCATCGGGTGGGTTTTTCTCTGGCCTCGCGCAGAAACCGCCATTCTTCAACTCTTCCCCACATAATTTCCTTGTCTCGGCCATGCCTATACGATAGAAAAAATATGATGCTATGGTATACAGCATGGCATTGCTGTTTGGTTTTGGGATCGTGCTACACAGCCGAGCTTCCTGTCGGGTGGTAGAATCCATCAGCGGCGTATGTGGACATCCTGTTCAAGCCCGCGTTTCCACGATCTCAGCTACGAGGCAATAATTCCCGCAAGCATCAGAGGTGGTGAACAGTGCATTCTGCAAATAGCAAGAGCTCTGAGCACCTTCGTCCGCTTGAGTATCCGTACGCGGATGTTGCGCTGGAGCTACCAATCCGCACCACCTATCAGTATGCAATACCCGATGATTTGCGTGCCACAATACGGAAGGGAAGCCTGGTGGTCATTCCCGTGCGCAGCCGCCAGGCTGCAGGCTGCGTGGTCAGCTTCTCCACGGATAAGAAAGCGAAATCCATCAAGCAGATTCTTGCACAGATCACGCCGGACTTTGCAGTGGATGAGGATCTGATCGAGCTGGGCAAATGGCTGGCAGACTATTACTACTGCGGCTTTGGTGAAGCGTTAAGTTGTATCTCTTTTATCGGCTTTCATGACGTCACAGAAAAAACCCAGCGCCTTCTGCGTATGGCAAATTTTGCCCAGATCACCAAGCAGCTGCGCAATGGTCGCGCAGATCTGAACCGCTTCACCCCGAAACAGCGCCAGGTGGTCGCCTTTTTCCTTGAGAGCGCAAATGAACCAATCGCACCGTCGGAGCTTCGCACACGCCTCCAGGTGGGCCCTGCCGTTATTCGTAACCTTCTTAACGCGGACATTCTGGAAGAAACTCTGGAGCCCGTAGACCGCAAAGATGACTACCTCACACTTTCTCCTGGTTCGTCTGCACTCACTTTGAACACGTGGCAACAGGAGGCCCTGGAGAAGATTCTACAACCGCTGCATGAGCGCCGCCACCATACCTTTCTTCTCTATGGCATCACAGGCAGCGGGAAAACTGAAGTGTACCTCCAGGCCATTGCCGAAGCACTGGCTCAGGGCCGCCAGGCGATTGTGCTCGTTCCAGAGATTGCGCTCACCCCACAGACCGTGGATCGCTTTCGCAGCCGCTTTGGTGACATCGTGGGTGTCTATCACAGTAAGCTCTCCATTGGCCAGAAGTACGATCTCTGGCGCAAAATCAAGCAGCGGCGTGTGGCTATCATCATCGGCGCACGCTCGGCGGTTTTCAGCCCGTTTGCTGATCTCGGCCTCATCGTCGTGGACGAAGAACATGAAAACACCTATAAACAGAACGACACTCCACGCTACCACACGCGAGACGTTGCAGTAATGCGGGGTCAGCAGCGCGGCGCTGTTGTTATCCTCGGCAGCGCTACCCCCTCCCTAGAATCCTACTATAACACACTCATTCACAAGTACACCGTTCTAACCCTGCCCAAACGTGTGGAGAATCTGCCGCTACCTTCTGTTGAACTCATTGACATGACCAAGGAACTCAGGGAAAGAGATAATCCCCAGATCCTCTCCACCCGACTCGTCCAGGCGATCCAGCAGCGCTTGGATGCCAACGAGCAGGTAATACTGTTTCTCAATCGCCGCGGCTTCTCGAACTTCCTTCTCTGCCTCCAGTGCAACCACATTGTGAAGTGTGACGCCTGCGACATAACCATGACCTACCATCGCGCGGGTGACCAGCTTGTCTGCCACTATTGCGCCCGCAGGATGAAGAAGCCGGACGTCTGCCCTGCGTGCCATAGCTCTGAGGTTACATTGATTGGGGCGGGCACCCAACGGGTGGAGAATGAGCTTGCGCACCGCTTTCCTCAGGCACGCGTAGTGCGCGTGGATCTCGACACTACAACGCGCCGAGGGTCGTTCATTGAAAAGTGGCGCATGATTACCGAGGGGGAAGTGGATATCATCCTTGGGACGCAGATGATCGCCAAGGGGTTCCACCTCGAACGCGTTACGCTGGTGGGCGTTGTGTCTGCAGACTTCTCACTCTACCTGCCGGATTTCCGCTCCGCTGAACGCACCTTCTCGCTTCTCACCCAGGTTGCAGGGCGCACGGGCCGAGGCCCTCAGCCCGGATACGTCATTATTCAGACCTACGTCCCCCACCACTACAGCATTGTGAAAGCCACTGAGCAAGACTACGACGCATTCACGGTCAAGGAGCTGCGAGTGCGCAAAATCCTTCGCTTTCCACCCTACTATAAGCTCATCTCAATTGTGTTTTCCGGCGTTGAGGAAGAGCTTACGCGCACTGTTGCTCAGCGCTTCGCCAACATCGCAAAAAGCCTTGCGTACCAGAAAGGCCTTAAGGGCCTTACTATCCTCGGCCCTGCACCCTCGCCCATTGCAAAATTGAGAAATCGCTATCGCTGGCGCCTGCTTATTCGCCATGGGCGAACCAGTACTCTACACCGCCTCCTGGATGCCAGCCTGACGAAATTTAGCCAGCTTCGCATGACAAGCAAGGTGGCACTTAGCATTGACGTGGATCCCCTGGATCTCCTCTAATGTGCTGGTGCTATTCTAGTGTACGGAAGTAACAGATTCGCTACCATCACCAAGAGAGAAACTCTTGCCAGTAGTCTTACCAGCTGACGCATACAAATGGCTTTCCCTCAGCGTGCAATATGCACGGTGAGTCGCTCAGAAAATCCACCTATTTTGGAAGAGAGAAGACAGGCAGGAAAGGTAAATGAGAGCAGGGAATATCGCAAAAGGTGAGTCTCTTGGGCAAACGCTGTACTCCAACCATAGTGGAGCTGCTATTCGTTGGAGTCTTTTCTTATCGTCCCCTTTTCCAGAATCTTTACGCGCACATGAAGGTCGCCCAGCTCGGCATCCTTCTGGTTCATAGTGTGTTGTAGGGATTTGACCTCGTTACGCAGACGATCGTTCTCGGTTTCCAGCTGACGCATCCGCACCACACAGTAGAGCACTGCAATTCCTGCCATCACCAGCACCAGAGCAGTCATCAACAGCACCCGGCCCGATTGGCGCTTTCCGCGTTTCCCTTTGCGATACGAGCTCCCCAGGGTTGACCTCCTTCTGACCTATTATACGTTTATGTCTAGAGGTCATACACAACCCAGCCAGAGAGTCAAGGCGAGAGTTACGGGATCCTCCAAGCGGTCCAATGCATAACCATAATGATCAGCGGATGAGGCCGGAGTATACCATGATCCAGCTGTTGAGGATGTAGTCCCAGACAAGTATAAGGACGAGGGTGAGAACCACAGAGACAGTAGTGGCGCGACCAACGCCCTCTGCACCGCCGCTGGTGCGAAAGCCCTGGAAGCAGCCGATCAGCCCGATGATTGCGCCGAAGACTATGGCTTTAAGCAGGCCGGAGTATAAATCGCTGAGCAGCATGAATTGCAAAGTATTATTGTAGTAAAGGCGGGGCGGGATGCCGAGCGCCACGGCGCCGGTGAACATGCCTCCAAGGTAGCCGATCAGGTTGGCGTAGATCGTAACCAGGGGGAGCGTGATGGTGGAGGCGACGACACGCGGAACGACAAGGTACTTGATGGGATTGACGGCGAGCGATTCCATGGCGTCAATCTGTTCGGTCACTTTCATGGTGCCCAGTTCTGCGGTGATCGAGGCGGCGACGCGGGCGCCAACCACGACGGCAGTAAAAATGGGGATCATTTCGCGAGCCAGGGCAACAGCGGTGATGCCTGCGGAATATAGCTTGGCGCCAAATCGCATGAGCTGATAGCCGGTTTGTAACATCATCACCATGCCGATAAAAAGAGCGACGAGGCTGGCGATGGGGAGGGAGCGAACACCGATTTTGAGCATCTGCTCGGCATGGTGGTGGAGGCGATAAGGAGGGACCATAATCAGGGCAAAGGAACGCAGAGAGAAGAGGGAGAGTTGTCCCGCGGTGGTAAGGAAATTGAGCACTCGGCGTCCGATAACCGCGTAAAGATCTACGACTTGTGTTGCGATCCCCATAGCAAGGCGTAACTTTCGAAGGCTGAGGGATTGGCCAGAAGACCTGAAATATTTTTCCGATACGCTACACTACTGTTGACAATCCGCCGTGCCTTGTAATATATGACTTATTAGACAAAAGAGGGGAAAAGAATCAAGTGAATTCTAGGAAGCGAGGAAAGCATAGTGGGGGGGGTGAAAAAAATATAGAATTTCTCCATTTTTTCGTTGATTTCTGTTCTAACAGGTGGTCTAAAGCTTTATAGAGTTTTCAGAAAGAAAAATAAAGGTGGAGAGGGTTTCTCCGAGGCGCTGATGAGACGAATTGTGTTTCATAGTAGAAGCCGAAGGGATCGCGGTTTTACCCTGTTCGAGCTCATGGTGGTGATCACTGTGACCTTGATTCTAACGGCGATCTTCATCTATTCATCGCGCCACTTGATTATCACGACGAAGCTTTCGCGGGTAAAAGAAGAACACAAGGTACTTTCGCGAGCGCTCCAAAACTATCAGATGGACTATAACGATTATCCGAATAATACAGTAGGACTGAAGGCGTTGAATTCGCCGACAGCATATCTGGCGAGTTTACCTTCTGATCCTTTTTTATCCGATGGCAATCGTACCTATGTCTACTACTACGAGCCCGGCTATCCATACAATTATATTTTGATCAGTGCTGGGCCGGACGGGGATTTGGACTTTTACGAATACTACCTCAGTGCGGTGAGTAGTCCGGCAAGTGAAGGAGCAACGCCGCAACCCCAGCCAGCTGAAAACGCCCTGAAGGACTTTTTGAAGACCAGGGTGTATGATCCTACCAATGGTTTAAATAGCGACGGTGATATCATCACGCTATCCCGCAGGTAAGCATCGGCCCAATAATCTCGTTGGTCTTAGGTGTAAGGAGGAAAGAGAGTAGTCGTGTCGCCTCGGCAGACAGTGAAAGCGCTTGTATACCTGGTGGCGCTTAATGGATTTGTGGCACTGTATGCGGTGCCGCAATTTTCAAAGGCGACGCTGGGAATGCTGATATTACTTGTAATCCCGAGCTGGTTTGTTCTGCGAGGGAGCGAGCCGTTTAAGCACTATGCCCGGGCATGGAACGTGGTGACAGTAATATTTCTGGTTGGTTCGACCGTTGAGATGTTCATCAATCATCGAATGCCACACCTAACGCTGGTATATCAATTGAGTTTTCTCCAGCTTAACAAGTTGTTCAACGTTAAGCGGCCAAAGGATTATATGCAGATGTGGTTTCTGGCGTTGATGATGGTGGTTATCGGGGCCATGAGTAGCTCGCCGTTGTTTCCGCTGCTGTTGATCCCCTTTTTGTTTCTGACAATCTTTGCATTTGTGCTGATCTCGCTGGAGCGGGATTCCCTGGCAGTGTCGCCAAAGCACGCAGCGCAGGAGTTAGGCCGGCGTGGAGACAAGCGCTTCCGCTCACTCTATCGGGTGTTGGGCGTAACGGGTGTGGTGGCATTTGTGGCTGCAGGGGTGGTGTTTATCACACTTCCCCGCGTCAACCCTGCAATGACCTACTACAGCCTACCCTCGTATCAACTTGAAAATCAGATCTATCTCTCCGGGTTCACTAATCAGGTACAGCTTGGAGCCATGGTGAAAATCCTGCAGGATCCGACAGTTGTCATGGAAGTGGAGATTTCAGGGAAGACCATTGCACCAGAGCAGCTGTATTTTCGGGGAGGCGCGCTGGATTCCTTCGACGGTGTGAACTGGCAGAAGAGTTCTGCGCTGCGCGAGTACACGGAGTTCGATCAGAAGCTGCCTGGTGAGCTGGTAGCATTCGCCCCACTTTCTGAGATTGGCGATCTGGTTAAACAAAAAGTGAGCTATCGAAACTTTCCGACAAACATTTTGTTTTCGCTTCCGCATCTGGTTGGGGTAGGCGGGATTGACGGACGAGTTCGCCGGGATCGGAGTGACTCTTTCACCCTGATCAGCAAGGAGCGATTACGGAAATACGAAGCGTATTCGGCTGTTAGAGACGATGAGGCTCACGAGAAGAACGTCCCCGCGCTGGTGGATATGCACTCTTTTCCGTCCGCTTCGGAGTATTCTAGCATCCCGTCGCAGCTTCACACAAGCGAGTTACAAGCACTGGCGCAGCGCATGACTCAAGGTGCTCGCGATGATATGAGCAAGGCACGGGCGATTGAGCACTATCTGATGAATCGCTATAGCTATCGGCTTGGCTTCGAGGCAGGGCCGAGGGAGAATCCCCTGCAACGATTTCTGTTCTACGACAAACGGGGGTATTGCGAATTTTTTGCCAGTGCTATGGTGATGCTACTGCGGAGCGTGGAGATTCCGGCGCGATTAGTGGTCGGATTTCACGGTGGGGTCTACGATCAGACAGCAGGCATCTACCGCATCCGGCAGATGGATGCACATACGTGGGTGGAGGCATACATTAGGGGTCGCGGCTGGGTGCGGTTCGACCCTACACCACCCCCTCCGTTGGAGATTTACAGCGATCGGCTGGTGTTCAAGAGTCTCAAGGATTTTTACGAACGTGCGGCTGTGAAATGGCACCAATTCGTGCTGACTTATGACACGACATGGGAGCAGAAGCTGGCGAGCGGCATTGGGAAGCACCTAGGGAAGCTATATCAGGAGGTTTTGGAGCAGAGTATGATCCAGCCATTTCTTAAGCGTATGTCGCAGAATATTACGCAGCCCACAATCATTGCTCTCGCTGCAATACTGCTGGCTTTGAACATCCTGGTGGCTAGAATCTACTATCGGATCAGGCATGGAGGGATGCGCACGCTTTTCCTATCACGAGGGACGTGGCGCTCAACACATCAACTCTATTTGCGGATCGTGAAGGCAATTAGCGGGCGGCGGCAGGAGAAGGCCTGGGCTCAAACCCCACGCGAGTTTGCCCTCGTGCTGGCAGACCAGGGGCAGAAGGATCGCCAGGTGGTCGAGCAGTTGATAGATATCTATTATGGGCTGCGCTATGGCAAGATGACCCTGAGCCGCGCGGTGATAGAGAAAATGAATCGCTTGCTGGCGGTTCTGGCAGGGCAGCACCGCTAAAGTATTGCTGGTGGACGCCTGGTGGAGAAGTGACCAGTGAAAAAATGTTGCTTTTGCCCCTTGCGATCAGGTAAAGTAGATAATTGAATTCCTTGAAAAAGATAACTTTTGTGCGTGGGATTTCTAATAGTGGCCTTGAAGAAGATCATAAGGGCGCTGAGAACGATCCGAGGTGATAATGATGACTACACAAACAGGCAAAAGCGAACCAAAGGCGGAAGCCGCAAAGGAAAAGATGCAAGCGAAGCTTGAGCAATTTCGCCAGGACATGGTTGATTGCGTGCTGTCGTTCATTCCTGCTGACGTAGCGGAGCATCTGGGCAATAGTAAGAAGGAACTGCTAAAGGCCGTGCGCAGCCTGATTGATCAGGAGATTGAGAAAACGGATAGCCACATTGCTCGGGCCAAGGAGCTCCACAAGAAGTCATAGAATCTGCGGAGGGCCGCCCCGATCTGTTAAAGAATTGTGGGCAAGTGTATCTGAGAGCCAGTGGCAAGAGGCGGAGCAGCCCTCCAGGACGCTATCTAGCCATGCAATTTGGTAGCGCAGGCATCTCTATCTGTTTTTCATGGCGGTAGTACAGGCATCCCTGCCTGTACACCTTTATAGCAACTGGCTGTGTGGCGCGGTGAATGAGTCGCACGGTATGGAGGTTTAGGTCTGGTGTTTTCATACTCCCTCAGTGTCTGGCGTCCGGGTGACTGGTAGCGGTTGAAGACAACCGCGTTGAGGGAAGTGACGAGTCGCCCGTGGGCCAGAATCGCAATTCTTCCTTTTTTAGAACTTCCTAACAGAAATCGTCTCCTTTTGATTAGATGAGCGTATCGGCCTTAAAGAGTGCATATTCTGATATACTTAGGATGCTTGTGGCGAAGGTTATTTGCAAAAAAGCAAAACAAGATAAATTCTCCTTGACGTCCATGGTATGGCATGAGAAGGCATTAAGGCTTTTTTGCCAGGCTATATAAATTCGAGGGTACGGCTCGCATTGAGCAAGACAGCCGCTGAGACGCGCAGGGCCGTGCAATAACGATCGGTTATTCCATATGATGAAAAACGAGAAGCCAGACTATAAGATTGACACAATGGGGGGACAAGCGGTTATCGAAGGGGTCATGATGCGCAGTCCCCAGGGCTATAGCATTGCCGTGCGCAAGGCATCGAAAGAGATCAAAGTCAAGAGCGTCGCGTATCGGCCACTGAGCAAGCGGATCAAGCTGCTTGGGCTACCATTTTTGCGCGGAACAGTTACACTATTCGAAATGTTAATAATCGGCATTAAGGCACTGGACTTTTCAGCAAACGAATGGGAAGAGACGTCGGTAGAGCAACGGGGTAAAAAAGCAAAAAAGCCGGATGCTGCTATGAGCGAGACTGCGGACGAAAAGCCACAGACCGAAGCAGTCCGCCCTGGATTGGCTAAAGAGAGCAAGGGGCTCGGCATCGTGTCGCTCGTGCTGATGATGGTGCTGAGTTTCGGGTTGGCAATGTTTCTAGTCGTCATACTGCCGAATTTTCTAACGTCATATCTGGGGCGTCTTGATCTGTTTGGGATGGCACCAGAGCAACAGGTGCTGGTGGTTGAGCCTGGCGCAGGCGTCGAGGCAGAGACACCCGCAGTGTATCAGTCGTCTGAGCGGAGCGTTCTGGTGGAAGAGCAAGCGCCGCTGGTCTACAATCTTATTTCCGGGTTTTTTCGGGCAGCTATTATTTTTGCCTACGTGCTGGTGATTTCTTTGCTTAAGGACATTCGGCGCATCTTTCAATATCACGGGGCAGAGCACAAAACGGTGTTTGCATTTGAAAAGGGGGAAGAGCTGACGGTGGAGAACGTCAGAAAGTACCCGATCATGCATCCGCGGTGTGGGACGACGTTTCTGGCAATTGTTATCTTCATCAGTATTATCGTCTTTTCGGTCATTGCCAAGGTTGTGATATCGCTCTATCCACCGTTTACGACGTGGCATTTTTTCTTGAAAAAAGGCATACTGATCTCGCTGCATATTCTCTTCATGCCGCTGGTGGCGGGCTCAGCGTACGAGATCATCAAGTATGCCGGGCGGCACCAACATCAGTTGTTCTGGCGCGTATTGGTCTATCCCGGTCTGCTCTTTCAGCGCATCACCGCAAAAGAGCCGGATGATGAGCAACTGGAAGTAGCGATCGCGTCGCTGAAGGCTGCTTTAGCTATTGGCCAGGGTACAGGAGCACAAACCAGTCATGAGGGGAACATTGAGTCGGGCTCGGCTCGCGGAGATCTACCGTGAAAGTGTATCAAGGCCGGAGTGAGGGAATAAGCATATGTTAGAATTCGACAAGCGAATGAAGGAAATTGAGGCGCACTATAGCGAGGTGGAGACGCTGCTGGGCGATCCTGCAGTTGTGGCGAACAGGGAAGAGTATCTTAAGAATGCAAAGCTGCATAGCGATCTGGAGAAAATTGTGCAGCAGTATCGGCAACTCCAGGCGATTAAGACACGGTTGCAAGATACACGGGCATTGCAGGACGACCCGGATGGGGAGATTGCTGCTTTGGCACGCGAGGAAACCGTGGAGCTCAAGCAGAAACTCGCGGCCGTAGAGCAGGAGTTGGAGCTGCTGCTAGTGCCTCGTGACCCTCTGGATGAGAAGAACATCGTGATTGAGATTCGCGCGGGGACCGGGGGCGAAGAAGCAGCGCTGTTCGCGGCAGACTTGCTGCACATGTACACCAAGTTTGCCGAGAAAAAAGGCTGGCGTGTCGAACTCTTGAGCTCTCACCCGACAAACCGCAGGGGATTCAAGGAAGTGATCATCAGCATCGAAGGGAAAGGCGTGTACAGCCAGATGAAGTTCGAGAGCGGCATCCATCGGGTACAACGCGTGCCCGTAACCGAGACGCAAGGCCGTATCCATACATCAGCCGTTACGGTTGCCGTGCTCCCTGAAGCCGAAGAGGTAGATGTCGTGATCAAGCCTGAAGATCTACGGATTGACGTATTCCGATCGTCCGGCCCCGGAGGGCAAAGTGTCAATACCACGGATTCTGCAGTGCGAATCACGCACCTGTCAAGCGGCCTGGTGGTAACATGCCAGGACGAAAAATCGCAGCATAAGAACCGGGCAAAAGCGATGAAAGTGCTGCGTGCACGGCTGCTGGATCGAGAGCGGGAAATGCAGCAGAACGCCATTTCCGCGAGCCGAAAACAACAGGTGGGCACAGGAGACCGCAGCGGCCGAATCCGAACCTATAATTTCCCCCAGAACCGCATGACCGATCATCGGATTGGCCTCACACTGCGCAAATTGGATTTGATCATGCAAGGTGAACTGGATGACATTATCAACCAGCTGGTGCTTGACGCGCAAACGCAGAAGCTTAAGGCCCTATGACCGGAGGAGACCTATCCTCTACAGGGGGAATAGACGCGTTCTATTCTTTTCCTTCCTCAAACACTATCCGATTTTTTTCTTTCTCATATATAAATTCTAATACTGGATAACGTACTGTAAACTATCGCAGATAGAGAAAAATCCGTTGACTTTCCTGTAAGGTGAGGTGTTAATCAGGTGTTCGCAATCAGCTGCACAGAAATTCACTTTCTGGGATTCACCCGAGAATGTCGGAGAAGTATGAGAGATGGCCGGAAGGAGAAAGGAGAATAGGATTCACGCCGTAAAGGTCTGGAGTGGAGTTGGAGTCGTGCCGCTTGTTGTGACATGTTATGCAGAGCAAGAGAGCTGGCGCACATGACTGACTGTGAAGTGGATCATCTTTGACGATTGAAAAGGAGAATACGATGGGACGTGCAGGCAAAACGCTAATCATGGGAAGTCTTCTGGTGTTGACTGTGAGTGCATGGTTTTTGAGTTGTAAGCAAAAACCGATAACGGAGAAGATCAAGGCAGAGCCGCTGATCGTGCTGCCAGTGGATGCAACGATTGTTGGTGGAGTGGCAATTGACCAATTGGGGGAACAGAAAGAGAAGTCTGAGTTCGCCGAGAAGATGCTCGGTGCCCAGATGGAAGAAGTAAAAGAAATGCTGGAACGGATTAAAACCAAAGCAAATCTCAACCTGCCTGAGGATCTGGATCGCGTGGTGTTCGGGTTGAGCAAGGTGGGTCAGGGAGAGCCTACAATTGTGGCATTGTTCCAGGGGCGGTTCGATCCGGCGGCAATTACCAGTGCGGTGAAAGAGGAAATCCAGGATTGTACGTTCGAAGAGAAGACGTTTGACGCGTACAAGTACACCGTGGTGGGGCAAGAAGAGGACGATTGGCTTGCGTTTGGATTTCCAGCATCGGAGTTCGCCGTGCTGTCTAATGATGAGGAGGCACTGAAGACCGCGCTCGGACAATTTAAGAAACCCGCAAAGTCGGTTATGGACAATAAAGAGATATCTAGCCTGTTGGGTAACGTTGACCGAGCCAGTAATTTCTGGATCGCAGGACTTGTACCCGCGGAGGTGGAAGAATCGGCCAAGGAAGTCCCACAGGTTGCGGCTTTGGGGAATCTGAAGAAATTCTCAATGATGTTGAAAGCAACAAAAGGGGTTGATCTGGAGCTAGCGGGCTATTGTACAACATCTGACGAAGCCACCGGCGTTAAGGACGCAGTCAAATCACTTCTCGAGCAAACTAAGTTCTTCCTCGGCCTTATGCCCCAGGCTGAACAGCTCATGAAGCTCTATGAAAATATCCAGGTGACGGCTGACGGAGCAACTGCGAAGCTCTCGTTCTCATTGAGTGAGGAAGAGATCAAACAGCTGCAAGAAATGTTTGCGGAAATGCAAAAAGAGATGGGGATGCCCGAGCCGATGGATTTGCCTGCGCCGGTTGAAGAGGTGGAATAGGCCGCTGTCGCATGTGAAGGGAGAGAGGTCCGACTCTGGTGTGAGAAGCGGCCTTTGCGTCTGTACCCGCCGCGGCGGGGAGAGGCGACTAATTACGTGATGGTCGGGAGGAGTAGAATTGTCACGACTGGGGTAACCATGCGTGCCGTAACGATAAAAGACATTGCGCGAACGCTTATGGTCGCACCTTCTACAGTGTCAATGGCCTTGAATAATCATCCGCGTATCAGTGAGAAGACAAAGCGACGGGTCAAGGCGATTGCGCGCAAGCTCCGCTATAGACCGAACCTGATTGCGCGGGCCATGGTGCATAAGCAAACCCACCTGATCGGACTCATTGTGACAGATATTATGTCGTCATTTTTCCCGCAGATCATTCAGGGTATCGAGGACGTTATAAGCAAGCGATTCTATAGTGCGATTCTCTGTGCGACGAACGATGAGGGCAGACGCGAGCGTGAGTATTTGACGCTGCTGGCAGAGAAGCGCGTGGACGGGATTATTGCAGAGCCTGTAGGGGGTCAGACGAACCTGCGGCTGTGGCGCGACGTGGCGGCGCGAAAAATCCCGCTGGTGGCTATTCTACGGCGGCTACCTGTGGACGACACGGTCTACGTCGGTGTGGATAATTTCAAGGGTGGATACATTGCCACACGGCACCTTATTCAGCAAGGCCACAAAATTATCGGACACCTGGCAGGCCCAAACAGTCTGCAAATCAGCGCTGACAGGTGCGAGGGCTTTATGGCCGCGCTGCGCGAGAAGGACATTGGCGTGTACAAGCAGCTGATTATCGCTGCGCAATTCAACTGGGAGGCGGGCTATCGCGCCATGCGCGAGATGCTCGAACAGCAGCCGCCGCCTACAGCCGTCTTTTGCGCCAGTGATATTGTAGCAATCGGAGCGAGCTACGCGATTCGGAAATCAGGGCTGCGGGTGCCAGCGGATATTGCGCTGGTTGGCTTTGACGATTTATTTTTCTCCTCAATTGCAGAGGTGCCATTAACTACCATTGCGCAGCCAAAGTATGAGCTCGGGGTGCTGGCAGCCAAGAAATTGCGAGCTCTCATGCAAGGCAAAGCGACGAAGAGTGCAGTGCTGGAGCCGCGACTGGTAATCCGGGACTCGTGTGGTGAGCGATTGAGTGCAAAAGGTACGGCTCTGGCCAGCGGGAGTGGAAGAAGTCGGCAGCAGTCACCAGAGGAAATAGCTCTCTGAGGGAGAATGTTTTGTACGGTATTGAAACGTTTCTACAACTTCCCACCCGTATTTTCTGCATTACGAACTGTATAAAACATAAATGAGCCTTGTCCTCATAAATGCTCTGTGCATGGTGTATCCAGGATTGGCTGTGTGCTGAGCCATAAAGGGACATGCTGTGCGCTTGCAAGCATTTTTCAGGGCCAAGCCGGTGAGGAGCACCGATGAAGGGCAACCACAAACGCGTGCGAATCGGGATTGACGTCGGTGGAACGTTCACACATGCAGTGGCCATTGAGACCGAGACGTTTGGCCTGATCGGGCAGGTGAAGGTGCCCACGACGCACACGGCAGAGAAGGGTGTGGCGCAAGGGATCATCGAGACGCTCTACAAGTTAATCGAGGAAACGCGACTGCGGCCGGAAGATGTGGTACTGATCGCGCATAGCACTACCCAGGCCACAAACGCATTGCTGGAGGGTGATGTTGCGCCTGTGGGTATTGTGGGAATGGGCAGTGGTTTTGAACGCGGCAAAGCCCGACGCGAGACGAACGTCGGCGATATCGAGCTTGCGCCGGGACGATTTCTGCGAACGTACCACCGCTTTCTCGGTACCTCACGCGGACTAGAACCGCCAGCCATAAAAACAGCGGTAAAGGAGCTGCTGGCCGAGGGGGCAGAGGTGATCGTGGCCAGCGAAGCTTTCGGTGTGGATGATACGCGCCATGAGGACCTGGTTGTGAAGGTCTGCCAGGAGATTGGGGTACTAGGAACGAACAGTTACGAGATTTCGCAGCTCTACGGGCTTCGCGTGCGAACGCGCACGGCAGTGATCAATGCGAGCATGCTGCCGAAGATGATGGAGACGGCAAATATGACAGAGGCGAGCGTTCGCGCAGCAGGGATTCAGGCACCACTGATGATCATGCGAAGTGATGGGGGGATCATGGACATCGAGCAGATGCGCCGCCGACCCATCCTCACAATGCTTTCCGGCCCTGCAGCCGGAGTAGCAGCGGCCTTGATGTACGCGCGCATTACGGATGGGATTTTTCTTGAGGTCGGCGGAACGAGTACAGATATTTCAGCGATTCGCAACGGGAGGTCGCTGGTCAAAACAGCCACAGTTGGAGGGCATCGTCTTTATCTGCGCACTCTGGACGTGCGAACCATCGGCCTGGCCGGAGGCTCTATACCACGCGTGCGTCACAACAAGATTGTGGACGTTGGGCCGCGCAGTGCCCACATTGCAAATCTGGGCTATGCATCATTTACGGCAATGGGCCAGGGCGAGGAGCCGCGCTATGCACTAATTCAGCCGCGACCCGGTGATCCGTCGGACTATGTAATGCTGGAGAGCACGAACGGGCGATTTACGATTACGCCGACGTGTGCGGCAAACCTGCTGGGCTACATTCCAGCGGATGATGTGGCGCACGGAAATCTGGCTACGATTCGCGCGGCTTTTACGACCGTTGGCAAGACCCTCGGGATAGCACCCGACCATGTAGCCAAGGAGCTGCTTGACCGCTCGTACCCGAAGGCGCAATCTGTAGTGGAGGATTTAATAGCTGATTATGAGCTGGATCGCGAGCTGCTGACGTTGAGTGGAGGCGGAGGTGGGGCAATAGCGCTTGTTCCGTATACGGCGAAACAGATGAGCCTATCCTTTGAAATCGCACCAAATGCACCGGTAATTTCAGCGATTGGCGCGGCACTGGCGATGGTACGCGATACAGTGGAACGCACTGTGGTGGATCCGACGGAAGCAGATGTGCTGCGGATTCGGCGCGATGCCGAGGAAGCCGTGGTGCGCATGGGCGCTAATCCTGAGACCGTAGAGGTCCAGATCGAGATTGATCCACTACGAAATGTTCTGCGCGCTATGGCCACTGGCTCAACGGAATTGCGCACGCGCGAGCTTGGCCGCGGCGAGCTAGACACACAGGAGCTGGAAGAGCGAGTGCGGCAGTCGGTCCGGACGGAGATTCAGGCCGTAGAGCGGGTTGGCGATATCGGAGGGCTGGCGATATACCGGATCAAGACGAAGGAAAAGAAGTTGTTCGGGCTATACACAAGCCAGCGAACGCAGATTCGGGCAATTGACCGCGAGGGAATCATACGGTTGCAACTGCGCCATGGCGACGTCCTGGTGAGGCCTAAGGCGGAATTAAGCAGTGCGTTACGGCCGTTTATTGAGAAACACACGCAGTACGGGGATGCAGGGCGTGCCATCCCCGACCTTTTCCTTGTGTTTCGGGGAAGGATTCTTGATCTGACGGGATTGCTGAGCGTAGAGCATATTATGTCGTTACTCGGCGTAGAGCTGGCGAAACTGGGCGATGATGAACAAGTTGCCGCCGTGGTACGACTCTGAGTATGTAGGGGCGTTTAATTAAACGCCCCTACAACTATGCGTGGCATCCGCCTAGGCGGATGAATCTACACGGGCAAGTTGGAAAATGCGCCTGTGGCGTGATGCTCGTGCCGCAGTTACCTGCGCCTTGCCCTGGGTATCTTCTTCGGCTTGACTATCTTCTTTGGCGTGGGTCTCGTCTTTACCTTGACCCTCTTCTTTAGCTTGACTGGCGGATGCTTCTTCTTGTGTGCCTCAAACTTTATATACGGCCTATCGATATCCATCTTAATGATGACCCGCTCGCCAACGGAGATCATGATATGATTTGGCAGCGTCACGCCGATCTTCCATCTCCCATTCTCATAATAAAAATAGCGGCCCCGCGCCGGCTCGTAGTACACGTAAGCAGATGGATAGTAGTGATACACATGCTTAGCGCGATAGCCGTGCGCTGGCGCATGCGGTGGTGGCCCCGTTTTTGGCAGTGGCGCCGGTCTCGACGGCGCTGTTGATACCTCCACCCGCGCTCCCCTACATCCGCTCAGCAGGCAAACTCCAAACAGAATCATAACAATACTCATGCCCAGCTCGCGTAGTCTCATAGTTAAATTCCCTCCTTTCCCCTAAGAATACATGAGAAAAAAAATATCAAACCACAACGACACGACGCGCATGCGCCTTAGGCGCATTGAAAATTTATAATAGGAAATTCTACTATTAATTCTTGCGTCACACACGCTGTGTCGTACGAGTTTTTTTCGTTCCTCCCTTCACTCGGAGTGTTTATATTCGCTGGCGAATCCCTCTACTTCCAGTAACTTTCCTAATGTGACAAATGCTCTATTTGAAGAACCAGTGCAGGATTGTGCTGAGGAGCACATAGGCAATAATCCCTGCAACAGCCACAGCGCCAAATCTCACTACTAACCACACCATGCTCAAAATCAGCGCAGGATCTCCAAAAACAAGCCCAATGCCCAGTCCGATCAGCCCCAGAGAAACAATTATCAGTGACACCCAGATGAGGACATTTACCTGGACTTCTTTGCCCCTAATTATTGGCATAAGGCCGTCGCCACCTGCCGATTGAAAGCGTTCAGAATTATAATGGCTTCTGTTTTGTTGAATCAAATTGTCTATTTTTTCCTTGAAATAACTCTTTCAGATAAAATAAATTTATGAAAATATGATTCTTGACGATAAGAGTGTTAGGAATACCGTTGACATTGCAAGGATTTTCTGATGATTGTGTTTTTTCAAGGACGTTTGAGGGGGACAATTTCAGGCTCTACCTTAGGAAGGTGGACAGTTAGACTGAGGGCATCCCCCGAGTTTGTGCACCTTCTTGAGGTTGCTTACGCCAACGATCAACCGCTTCTCCAAAAGCCTTTTTTTACGGGCATCTTACTCCGCAAGCTGGAAGTAGAAGAGGTGTTGGCCTCTTGGTCACGGCTGTGAATCTCATTCTGGGAGAAAAGACACCATGAGCGTTCCGAACAAAAGAAAACACAAGCGGGTCGAGGCAAAAATTGAGGTGGAGATTGAAGTAGTATTCCCTGAGGAGACTTTTCAGCCAAAAAAGAAAGGCGGCCATACACTGAATATTAGCGAACAAGGAATGAAAATCATGATGTTCGACGTCCCTGAAAGTTTCTATAAGAAAATGCTCTCTCCAATCCGACATGCGAAAATTTCCTTCACCTTGCCGACAACCAAGAAGCACAAGGTGCTTCATGGCAAAATGGTGTGGTTTGATTACAATTTTCAAAAAGAGGAGTGCACCTTTGGCGTCTGCTTCGAAACTATAACGCCCGAAGATCAACAGGATATGCACGAGTTAATTGAGACGCTTGAAAGACAGAAGGACTCGGACTCAGAAGCCAAGGGAGACTAGATGAGTTATTAGCTAGCGGGTTGCGGATACGGATTCACGGGAAGCACATTGCCGGTAGGGTTCTTTTGCGTACGGATTACGTCACCACCTGAGACCGTGCCATTGGTGGGGTCGTACAGCACAGAGGGATTCCACATGCGATCTGGCCCAACGCATTGCAACCTCCACGGTCCGCTCCACTCGATTGCCTCGGGTGGGTAGCGCGGTTGAAAAATCGGCCATGTGTTCGCCTTTTCAATCAACTCGCCGATGTTCTCGTACCCGTAGCGACGCCAGATTTGATCAGGGAAATAGGGCGCCTTGTCCCAGTTGCCACCGAACGGACACCAGAGCACTGAATTCGATAGATAGCTCACCGGCGTGGTTAACACATCCGGGACGTACCACCACTTCAGATCTGTTCCTTTAATAATCGGCGGCCCACCCATAAAACCCGGCACAATCATGCTCGGGTACCTACTGTTGTCCAGGTTATAGACCTCAAGGGCAGTGGCAATAGTGCGCAGATCACTTGCACTGCGCGCTGTTTTCGCGCGGGTTTGAGCCTCGAGAAAGTTCGGGATTGCAATCGCTGCAAGAATCGCAATAATTGCCACCACAATAAGAAGCTCAATCAGCGTGAAGCCCGCACGGGGACTGCGTTGTGAGATACGCGTCGAGAATCGGCCCATTTAGTCCTCTCTACGCCTCTTAAATCCTGCCCGATTGATTCAGATCGATATGCACTTGAACAAGACAAGTCACGCTTAGCGAGCTGGCTCTATTGTATATATTCTCAGAGCTTACCGTTGGTAGTACTAAACGTCAAGATGCTTTCTGAGATGCACCAATCAACCACTATCCGCCAGCCTCCCCTCGGAACAATTTACCACCTTCGGTTCGCAGGTTAGTCAATACGTGACGGGCCAATTGCAGGGGCGTATTGCAAATACGCCCCTACTCAAACCCCCATCCTGTGCGGCTTATTCACCCTCGTCTGCTATTTTGTCACATTTTGTGTAGGGGCTTATACGTTAAATTCGAAGCCAGCACATTGTTTTTATTTCATATCTGCATATTTTCTATATGAGGTCGACGGATTGGGGTAGTTAAAAAGAGTGCGGTTGTAACGAAAACTGTTAACCTGGCCCTGGCATTAAACAAGGCCAGTGCGGCAGGCATTTTGCGGGCAAATGCAGAAACGCCCTGAGCAAAACTACCCAGGGCGCATAGATGTCTTACGAAGTGTCGAACTTCGCTGGCCAAAGAGCCAAAAGAAAACTATTCGCCGTAAACTATGGTCGTGTAAAAGGTCACCAGACACAGGACGTTTGTGAACCGACACCCGATGTGATCCACCCTTTTCAGGTTTCCATCCTTAGCAGCAGCCTTCACGCTGGCATCTCCGAAGGTGAGTAGACCGAGAATACCAACCGAAGTAGCCTCGCCTTTCTTGCTCCCTATCTCCGTTAGATTATAGGTAATATCCACAGGTGCTTCGACATTCATGAAAGTTGCGGCCGCGGGTGGAACCACGGGAGATCGCAAAATCCAGCAGCCACAGAGTGATAGTAACATCACAAGCAGAATAAGTGATGTAAGGTAACGCATAGTAATCCTCCCACACCAGTTAGACAGCCTGACAGGCCATCGCATGAGCAAAACTGAATGTATGCTTGTCACAGGCTACAGGTGTACCACTGATGGTCTCTTTAGTAGCCGTAGACGTGCACCGTGAAGTCTGCATATACACCTAAAATAGATAGAAGCTCGTATTCTGCATAGCTTACTTTTGTAATTCCTGCAGCGCGTGCGATCTGCGGCACATCAACTTCACCCCAGGCAAAATCCATGCCCGTAAAAAGGATGTCATGGAAATAGTAGGTCTTCTTCTTTGAGGCATGTATCAGATTCCCCGACACCGGAGTCTCATCAAAATTTACCGTTAACGGTGCCTTGAAAGTGCTAATCAAGAATCCCTGGGGTGGTTTGACAGGTGCCAGATACGCCACGCCGCAACCAGCCAGAAGGAGCATGCTCCCGAGCAACGCCAGCACAACCAGATGTTTTAAAGTCTTGAGATGTCCGCTCATGGCTTAATCTCCATAAACGATTGTCGTGAAGCTCTGGAATAAGTACAGTACGTTCAGATAAGAATAGTCTACATGATTAACTGTGGAGAGATTTCCATCTTCCGCAGCTGCGGAGATGCTTGCATCGCCAAATGCAAACATTCCCAGGACGCAGACGGACGATGCAGAGCCGGATCTGTTGCCTATAGTGGTCTGATCGACATCCGTGTCAATTGGTCCGCTAGTTGCCGTAAAAACAGCGCCCAACGGTGGAATTACGGGCGCCCACATTACACAACCAGACATCGCAACCAAGCACAACAGTAATGCTGCAATCGCGAAACTTCTCATGGCCGGAACCTCCTTTCGCGTTATTATCTTGCGTTTTTTGTCCTATGCAACGATGACTGCTCAATATTTTCCATTTAATAAATACAATACCTTTTAAGAATCACCTAGATCGGATGCATGGGCGAAGTCAAGAGTTTTTTGATGACGAAATATAGGTATTTACCGCGGCGGACTATCGCTTCGCTTACGCACTCCAAAAGAAGGGCACTTTGAGCTCCTAACATAATCCTCTTGCAATCCGCGTAATAGTGAAGAAAATATCTCTTCAGCAGGTTCAAAACCAGATAGTCTCGGCAGGGTGTGCCGTGTTAAGTTTTTAGAAAGACGAAACGACATGCGCCAGACACATGGCTGTAGAGAATTAAATCGCAGCACCTTTCGGCGCTGGGCTACGTCTGGTCTCTTGTTTATAATCGTAGCCATCGGGCTGCTCAGCGCATGCCAGCAAACGCCGATGCCCCGCAAAGAACATCTTCAGGTGGTCGCAAGCATCTATCCTGTGTCGGACTGGGCACGGCAAATCGGCGGAGATAAAGTAGAGGTCTATACCCTGCTTCCCGCAGGGATCAGTCCGCACACCTTCGAGCCAACGCCAAATGAAGTGCGCCGGCTGGCGCATGCGGACATTTTTTTCAAAATTGGCCTTGGCCTGGAGAGCTGGGCTGAAAAGATCGTCGGGGCAACTGCCGGAACTCATCTGCGTGTAGTCACTCTGGCAGACAGCCTCACGATACCCGGCACAACCCAGGGACTCACGGCACATCTCCCTGCGCGCGAGCACGCAGAATCGCCCGAGAAACACCAGCACCTGACCACTAACCCCCACGTCTGGCTCGATCCGGTTCTGGCGCAGGATATGGTAAATGCCATTGCGAAGACTTATGCAGCTATAGATCCACCTAATGCAGAGTACTATAAAATACGGCTCATTAAATACAGCGAGCAGTTGCGTGCTCTGGACGAGGAGATCCGCCGCACCGTGTCGGGTTTCACATGCCGTGAGCTTATCACGGTGCACAGCTTCTTGCCATATTTTGCCTATCGCTACGGTCTTCACCAGGCAGCAGTAATTGACGCCTCACCGGGTAAATTGCCCTCACCAGTAGACATTAAACGCGCCGTTCAGCGTGTGCGCACCATGGACAAGCCAGTGGTCTTCGTCGAACCGCAGCTGAGTGATAAAACAGCGCGCGTAATCGCGAACGAAGTCGGCGCAGCGGTTGACATTCTCGATCCTCTGGGTACGCCGGATGATCCGGAGCGAGACACTTATATCAAATTGATGAAGTTCAACGTGAAAACATTGGAGCGCTATATGAAATAATCGGGATGAATAAAAATGCATGGTCATTTACTTACATTGAATGAAATGGGAAACTGTAATTAGTAGAGGCACTGAGACACGGAGGATTTAATTGTAAATTGCAAATTGGAAAATTCAAAATGCAAATTTGAAATTTAATATTTACAATTTTCATTTTACAATCTTTTGCTGTTTAATGGTCTCCGTGGCAGTCTTTAGTTAAGGGGGTGCTCAACATGGAACAGGGGAAAACAGCCACCTCTGTGGCTCTCTCTGTGGAGCACGTGTGGTTTTCATACAATGGCCATTCGGTACTGAAAGACGTGACGTTTCACATTGAGTCAGGCACGTCGTGTGGCCTTATCGGGCCAAATGGCGGGGGAAAAACGACCCTGCTCAAATTAACGATCGGACTGCTTCCACTCAAGCGCGGTACCATCCGCGTGTTTGGGCTCTCGCCAGAGCAGGTCCGCAAGACCCCCGGCATAATTGGCTATATTCCACAACAAACGCTCATTGACTGGAACTTTCCGGCTACTGTGGAAGACGTCGTGCTCATGGGAGCGTATGGTACGGCAGGATTATTCCGGCGCGTGGGACCAGAGATTCGCAAGCGCGCCGCTGAGTTGCTGGAATTGACTGGCATGAAGGCTTATGGGCGCCAGCCCATCGGCAAGCTGAGCGTGGGCCAACAGCAGCGCGTTTTCATTGCGCGTGCGCTGATCACGCAGCCACAGATTCTGATCCTCGATGAACCCACCTCTGGCATTGACTCTGGAGGACAGCATCAGTTCTATAGCTTTATCCACAGGCTCAAAGAACAAATGCGCCTTACCATGCTGATGGTTTCACACGACGTGGGCCAGCTGCACAGATTTGCGGAACAGATCGTCTGCCTTAACCAGCGGGTACATTTTCACGATCGCTCCGAGCTCATCAACGAAGAGATTCTGGAAGAGACATACGGGTGCGAGCTATATTTGTATCTCAAAGAACACAAACAGCACCTGGCAGAGTATCACTAGTGTACCGTCAATATCGAATTCGTTAGGTGGCTCAAAGTGCCCGTTTTTTGAACCTGGGAAGCCGTAAGCAAGAACTCTGCCATTAAAATATCTTGTAATCATGAAAGCGGGCTGGATTGGAAACGCGGCTTTTTGGAGTGCGGCAGCGAAACGTAGTGGAGCTACCGCTTTGCTATTGGTAAGCGTAGCTTACCAGAGAGATGCCGAAGCTGCGCTTCGGCCCCTGAAAGCGTAAGCTCCGCTGTCGCTGTGCTTACGCACTCCAAAGTTAGCAACGGCTACCTGAGCTGCTGACGCCAGGCGGAGCTATAGCGAGGAGCACTGGAGGATTATGGGAGCGTTCTTTTCTGATCTGCTTCATATGCAGTATTTGCAGCGTGCCCTGTTAGCTGGACTGATTGTGGGCCTAACGTGCTCAGTGTTGTCAACCTATGTGGTGCTCAAGAAGCTGGCGTTCATTGGCCAGGGGATATCGCATGCTGCCTTTGGAGGCGTTGCGTTTGGCCTGTGGCTTTTTCAGGCCACAACGCGTCCCAATCTATATACCAATATCATCACAACGTGCTTCTGCCTCGGGGTCGCACTGCTGATCGGGTTTACAAGCCGAAGACGCAAGATTTCCGAAGATACTGCGATAGGGATTTTCCTGGTCGTCTCGATGGCCCTGGGGGTAATTTTTATCGCACTCAGACAGACCTTCACGGCAGAGGTGTTTGGCTACCTGTTTGGAAACATTCTCCTGGTAACACCCGTGGATCTTATAAGCATGATAGTGCTGGGCTTGATCGTGGTGGGGACGGTCGCAGCGTTCTACAAGGAATTTTTCTACTATGCATTCGATGAAGAGATGGCTAGCGTGTCGGGTCTGCCTGTCGAGTTTCTCCGCTATGCGCTGTTAACGTTGCTTGCGCTGACCATAGTCCTGTCGGTCAAGGTAGTTGGGGTGATTCTGGTCAGTGCGTTTCTCATTATCCCGGGTGCCACGGCTCAGCTGCTCTCCAGCTCGTTTCACCGGATGATGAGCATTGCGATAGCAGTGGGTATGGGTTCAGTTTGCGCGGGTTTTGCTGCATCGTATTTTTTTTCCATTCCCACGGGTGCGACTATCGTGTTGACGCAATTCGCCTGTTTCCTCGTAGCTCTGGCAGTACGGCACAGGTAAGGTTGAGGCAGCCTCTGCTGCTGCACGAGGCTGTTGTAGGAGAGATACGAGCTTTAAGATTCGGGGGAAGTATTGCCAGGCTCGGTAGTTGAAGATAATTCTTGTTCAAACGATTTGGCATACACGCAGACGCGATTTTTACCTGCTCGCTTTGCAGCATAGAGCGCAACGTCAGTTTTACGGACTAGCTCATCAGCGATTGTGGCGTGGTCAGGGAAGCTGGCGACGCCAAAGCTGGCGGTGAGCGTGCCGAGGGGCTGCTTATCCTGGTGTGGGAAAGAGGCGCTCTGGACCATTGTGCGAATACGCTCAGCTATTTCTTCTGCAATGCGAAGAGGCGTTTTGGGCAGCACGACCATGAACTCCTCGCCGCCAAACCGCGCACACAAATCCAGGTCGCGGGTGTTCTCACGAAGAATATTGGCGATTTCGATCAAGACCTGGTCGCCCGCCGGATGTCCGTTGGTATCATTGTAGTGCTTGAAATTGTCAATATCCAGCATCACGAGCGACAGACTATCGCCCAGGACTTTGCTGCGCGAGAGCTCGCCGTTCACCATTGTCCATAGATAACTCTTATTGTACAAACCAGTCATTGCGTCTTTCTCAGCCATCATGGCGCGTTTGCGCGATACCTGGCGAAGCATGCTGGCAACGCTCTTCTCGCGCTCAACTGAGTTTACAAATTCTATCGTGGCTTCGACCAGTCCGCGCATCTCGGGAAAGTCAGCTGGATTGATTTTCTCTATGCTTCCGCCTTCGATGAAGCTGCGCAGTCGCTGTGTTATGCGCTTCACTGGATTCAGCACCACGGGCAGGATACAGAGATTGAGGATTGTACTTAGAAGAATAAAAAGGAAAAAGAAGGCAATCAGGCGCTCGCGTAATGTCTCAAATTCTACAACCTGTAACTTCTCAACGAGGCGAAAAACGCCATAACCGATCCCCGTAGCTAGCAACGTAGTCAAAATAGAGCACGCAAGCAGTCGAACTTTGAGCGATTGCAATCTAGGAACCATCAGTCGAGAAGCCGCCTTGGCCGGGAATCATCTCGCTTCTGCCCTAATCATATCGGGGTAACAGGAAAGACTACTTATAGCTTCTGTCTCTTTGCACAGTCTGCGCGATTACAGCGCTATCAAAGTTACATTGTACGGCCGTCCCTGACCTTGCCATGTTTTCTGGCTTTCAGAGCGATTTACATAGACAATCCCAGTGGCTTGTGGCCAACCGCGCGCCCGATGTGTTCAAAGTAAACTGCAGCGGTTGGGTTATAATAGCCGTGTTTGCTGAATTCGATCAAGGCGGTATACACTATAGGAATCCCGCTTCTCGCAGTAGGCGTAAAGCTTATCACTATCAACCGATTCGGGTTCCACCACCTCTTCTACTTTCTCGTCGCTAGATTTCAGGTACTTAATCTCCAGCTCAAAACTATTATCAATGGCAAAATCAATCATATTTTTGATATCGCTCTTTTTTTTCGAGGGATTAGGGCCGGAGAACGAGTACTTGGATAGAGCACGAGGGGACGTTGAAGTAATCAAACGAGATACCTGCTTCTTATACTTGGTAGTGGCTTCGCCAATCTTCTTTTTCATTGCTGATCTGAACTTCTTATAAAATCCCTTAGCAATGGTTTCGGCAAAGAAGTGCAGGTTGTAGGAGCTATCGCTATCGGGCTTCAGCCGTTCCAGGAGAGGAGCCACCCGATCATCAGTAACCGAGGTTCCAAGTTCCTCTTCAACCGCCAAGATTAACTGCAGGGCACCGAGCAGATAGTAGAGGTCTTCTTTGGTAAGGCTCAGATGATATCGGCCTTCGCTGGTGAGGTGTACTTGTTCGGAATCGAGCTGAGGCATAAAGCCGAGGCGCTGCAATTCTCTGGCCAGTTTCTTCACGTTGACGTCGGGGTCGAGGAGAATGAGCTTGTCGTCCACAATGTCTTTAATGACGGCACGAATGCGCTTCTGGGACTTCAGCTCCTCGAGCAAGATAGGGTCATCAACTTTAATATAGCCACCTGCAAAACCCATATTGACCTCACCGTGCTTGTCGCTACATTCGCTTATGAGATGGCGCACGGTATCCGGCAGGCGCTGGCGAGAGCTTTCATTCAGGAACTTCAAGATATCCTCGCCGCGCAGCCCCTTGTCCATTCCTTCGCGCAATGATTCCTTGGAAATGGTGAGGGTAGACATCACGTCTACCGTTTTAATGTCGGCAAATTCATTGAGGTGGTAGAAGGACTTCAAGTTTAAATCTGGCGGTGTGATGATTTCGAGGTTCGGCTGAACAGTGAATTCCCTAATATCGTAATTGAGTGGTGTTATAACCTTGCGACTCTGGCGTTCAAAGAGCTTTTGCGGTTCGAGATACGGGCCTTCGAGTACAAAACTGCCGAGGTCAGTGAGTTTAAAGAAAAACCGCAACTTTTGGCTGCCCTCAGCCTTGAGACGTTTGCCCGTTCTCTCGTGGGCTTCCGACAGGCGATTACCCAATCGGCCGATATCGCGGTTGTTTTGCGGCCCCAGTGTCACAAGACCCAACCAGTACATCGTTTCAGCAATAACGGACTCGACAACCAGGGTATTAGGCCGATTGTTGCGCTCGAGCACCAGCTGGCTCCCGCGTTTAGGAATGTCGATCTCGATCTGCGGCAGTAGGCTTTCAACGAACGCACCAAAGTCAATCCAGCGATCATGCGGGATAATCTCGATGTTCTTCAATACAAGCTTGCGCATCTCGGGAATGTTGACCAGACTACTCGGGCTCGTTTCCGTATGTACGGTGTTCCCCTCAACAAGTTCTTCATTCCACTCGCTCGTTTCCAGCCAGTACTGGAAGACATCCTGATAGCACTCCTGGGAGTCTTCCAGCCATTTGATAAACGTATTGCTAATTTTCCACTGACCCCCAACACCGATGATGAATTTCTTGTTGATCAAGAACAGCGCGATGAAGCTGACGTACTTGACCGTCTTGTTCGCACTCATGAGCGGGAGTAACTTCTTCAAGTCGTTCTTTCCAATCCCGCCATTGCTCAAAGTCCTCACAGCATTGCGATTGATGAAACTGACGAAAACCACTATATCACGCAGAAACGAGTTCGAATTATCCAGCACAATGGTAGGCGGACTCTCGCGCCCAGGCAGGCTCACGGTGTCGAGATCTTTAAGCGACCGGCGATCCGGCTTGAACTTATTCTCAATACTATAGTAGATGTCTCGGGGAATCATGAGGAGGTTGTTGTACTTGTTAGGCTTGTGCACTGCCGTGAACACGAGCCCGCTGACCGCCAGCAGATTGTTAATATAGTCCGCCTTGGAATGATCGTAGCGCTTCTGATAACCCACATCAAGAAGGTCGCGGTAGACGCAGACACCTTTGCGCTCCAATAGGGTGTTAAACACCTGACGTTCGTTTGCGGGGAGACCGTTAATGTATTCCTTGAGCTTGGCCGGGTTCAGCAGGAACTTGCGAATGCGGCTTAGCAGAAAATTCTTTTTGACTGAGTCGAGCTGGAGCTTCATCCCGGTATGCGCCATGGTCTTAAGTTGCTGTGTGGAGAGGTCTTTCAAGAAGTTTCCCAGGTATCCCTCCCAGTAGGAAGGCAGCTCGATGTAGCGCAGATAGGGCTCAGGTAGACCGACCAGCACTGCACCTACCTCTTCATCGCTCAGATCGTCTATAAAGACAAAGCCTTTGGAGCTGAGCTGGGCGACGATGTCGTCGAACTGCTTGGCATCGCCATTGAAGAATCGTTCCAGGACTTCCTCCTTCTCCAGGTCGCCACCGTGAATGGCGAGGAAAAAGATAACGTCCTTATCCTCCTCTGAGAGCTTGGCGTATGCACCTTCGAAGAACTGGCGATTCTGAAGCCGCGGATAGAGATAATCGGCCACGATGATCTGGCGATGCTTCTCTTTCAGTTCATCGTCAAGCGTCGGCGGTTGGATTTTCCAAAAGTCAAGAATATCTGCCAGTGTTTTATACGGAAGTGTTCTGAGAATACTTTTTAGCTTCATAAGACTTCCCTACCTAGATACTGTATAATGTGGAGTTCTAAATCACTGCAACGGGTATCCGAACTCTGGTGGGTTCGCAACGACACCCGCCTCATAATCGCACGCGTAATAGCCTCGCCTGGGGGCGAGGCTATAGACTAGAGCCCCCCCTCTCTATGAAAGATCCGTTGTAAGCTATACTGGTGTATTATCCCCTTTCTCACTATTTTCTATAATAATTTTATAGCGGTAGCCCTGCTCTGTCAAGAACAGTTGACGGTTGGCTGCAAATTCCTGGTCTTTGGTATCCTTCGTGACCAGCGAATAGAAGTGAGCAAAGTTGCCTTCAGATTTCGGCCGAAGAATTCGTCCCAGGCGCTGAGCTTCCTCCTGGCGCGAGCCAAAAGTGCCCGACACTTGAATCGCCACGTTGGCATCAGGAAGATCAATGGCGAAATTGGCGACCTTTGAGACGATCAGCCGTTTGAGCACGCCATTTTTGAAGTCACCGTAGATTCTCTCACGATCCTTGTTTGGCGTTTTTCCCGTAATGATCGGGGCATCAAACTGCTCTGCAAGCAGCTGGAGCTGGTTTATATATTGGCCAATGATGAGGATATTATCGTCACTGTGCTGCTCAATAAGGTTCCGGACCACAGTGAACTTAGCGGGATTTTCAGAGGCGATTCGAAACTTCGCCTTCGCGTCTGCCACAGCGTACTCCAGCCGCTTTGCTTCCGGCAAGGGAATGCGAATCTCAGTACAAAGTGCCTTGGCAATCCAGCCCTGTTTCTCCAGCACCTTCCACGGCACATCGTACTTCTTCGGACCGATCAGGCTGAAAACATCGTCCTCCTTGCCATCCTCCCTGACCAGAGTGGCGGTCAGGCCAAGGCGCCGCTTTCCCTGAATGTCTGCCACCGCGCGAAATACCGGCGCAGGAAGCAGGTGTACTTCATCGTAAACAATCAGCCCCCAATTCTGGAGATTAAAGAGCTCCATATGAACAAACTCATCGTCCTTCTTCTTGCGATAGGTCAGAATCTGGTACGTGGTGATCGTGACGGGGCGGATATCTTTAACCTCGCCACTATATTCGCCGATATCCTTGTCAGTCAGGCTGGTCTTATCCTTTAGCTCGTCACGCCACTGGCGCAGGGCCGTGATGTTGGTTGCAAGAATCAGCGTATGCTGCCGAACCTTTTCCATCACGCCGATGCCGATAATCGTTTTCCCTGCGCCACACGGAAGCACCAGCACGCCGCTTCCGCCGTGACTCGAGCCTTGAGCATAGAAGACCTCCACTGCATCGCGCTGATATTCGCGCAAGGCAAACGGCCGCTCCGCAACCGTGATTTCGCGCACCCGCAGATCTAACGGGTCCCCTTCGATGTAGCCCGCAAGGTCTTCTACCGGGTAGCCAATTTTAATCAACGCCTGTTTGATGCGGCCGCGCATGCCGTGCTTGACCTGAACGCGCCGCTTGTCCAGCTGTACTTCGATTAACTGCTGCACCATCCGATTGTGCGTGATTTCCGTGATTAAAAACTCGTCGTCAGAGACTAAAATAAGATCGCCGCTCTCCTCCTTAATCATCTTAAGCCGACCATAGCGTGCCACATAATCGCGGACGTCCTGGAGGATATTCTGTGGAATATCGTACTTGCTATAGGTCTCTAGCTTCTGAATAATTCCCTCAGCATTCAGGCCAGCTGACGCTGCATTCCACAAGGAGAGTGGGGAAATCCGGTACGTATGGTAATGCTCGGGACTCTTAATGAGTTCTGCAAAACTAGCCAGGGCATCACGCGCTGATTCAAACTCAGGACTATTTGTTTCGAGCAGAATGCTCCTGTCCGACTGAACTATCACTGGGTTTTCTGGCTTGTAGACCATCTGAGTTCCTCGGGACGCAAACTGGAATAGTCTCCTCTACACCAACCGATTAACGGATGAACCGATTCTGCAGTACTTACACTGCGAGCGCAAATAATCTTCCGCGCATGTCTCGAATACTCTGCTCCCAGCAGACACAACACCGGCCGCCTGGCGATTTTACGCTTGACAACAGCGCTTGGAGTGCACTTCTATACCTGTTCTCTACGCTAAAATAAATAATGCATCTGTAATGTAACATCAAAACACATTCGAGCCGAACCGCTATAACTATAATAATTACAATAAGATATAATGCTCTGCCCTTATGCGCTTTTTATCGCGGAAAGTTGAAAATTATTCTCCTCAGCGCTTTTGGTCACTCAGACATGACTACTTAAGTAAAATCATACCATCCTAAAAGGCTGGGATGAACCTTGTCAACTAAAAAATTGCATTTGGGCTGGTGTTAAATTCCAAGCGCGGGCAGAAGCCCCTCGTTCAGAGATAATGTCCCAAAAAAATGCCTGATATGAATCAACAGTTGATCAGAAACTTTTCCATCATCGCACACATTGACCATGGCAAATCAACGCTGGCAGACCGGCTGCTTGAATTGACGGAAACCATCAGTCCTCGCGAGATGCGCAATCAGGTGCTCGACAGCCTTGCATTGGAGCGCGAGCGCGGCATTACCATAAAGGCTCAGGCAGTTCGAATGCGCCATCGCGCGCAAGACGGCCAAACCTATCAGCTGAACCTGATTGACACGCCGGGCCATGTGGATTTCACCTACGAGGTCTCGCGCAGCCTGGCGGCGTGCGAAGGTGCTCTTCTCGTGGTTGATGCGGTTCAGGGCGTAGAAGCTCAGACCCTGGCAAATGCGTATCTGGCAACTGATCACAATCTGGAAATCATTCCAGTGATCAACAAGATTGACCTGCGAAATGCTGATCCTGAGGCCGTGGCGCATCAGATTGAGGAAGTCATAGGGGTAGAAGCGGGCCAGGCGATTCTGGCAAGCGCGAAACTGGGTCAGGGCACCAGAGAGGTTCTAGAGGCTATTGTGCGACGCATTCCGCCACCGAGGGGCAATCGCGAGTCGCCCCTGCGGGCTCTGATTTTCGATTCAATGTATGATTGCTATCGCGGCGTAATTACGTACGTTCGCATTGTGGATGGGACGCTGCGAGCCGGCGATCGCATCCGCTTCATGTCAACCCAGCAGACTTATGAGGTGGCAGAGGTGGGATACTTTGCGCCTAAAATGACACCGATTGAGGAGCTTCGGACGGGCGAGGTCGGCTACGTCATTGCTGGCGTCAAAACCCTGGCGGCTACCAGGATCGGCGACACAATCACACACACCCAGCGACCAGCCCAGTCGCTGCTCCCGGGATATAAAATGATCAAGCCTGTTGTCTTTGCTGGCCTGTATCCACAACTGAGCGAAGACTACGAGGCACTCAAAGACGCGGTGAGCAAGCTGCAACTGAACGATGCCTCGTTCACGGTGGAGCCAGAAACCTCAGAGGCGCTAGGGTTCGGCTTCCGCTGCGGCTTTCTCGGCCTGCTCCACATGGAGATCGCCCAGGAACGCCTGGAGCGCGAATACGGCCTTGCACTATTAATTACCGCCCCGACTGTGAGCTACCGCGTAACGAAAAGGGACAACGACGTGCTCTTTGTAGACAATCCCAGCCGACTCCCTCCCCCGCATACAATCCAGCAGATCGAGGAGCCTTTCGTCGAGACGCGCATGTTCGTTCCAGCTAAATATCTCGGCCCCATCCTCCAGCTGCTGCAAAGCAAGAAGGGCATCCCATCCCCACGATCCAGTGCCAAAGGGCTTCATTATATCACGCAAAACCGCGTTATGCTGACCTATGAACTGGCGCTGAGCGAAGTTATTACCGACTTTTACGACCGCTTGAAATCCTTGAGTCGTGGGTATGCGTCGTTTGACTATGAGCTTCTGGGCTACCGTGTTGCCGACATGGTGAAATTGGATATCCTGATCAATGGCGATCCAGTAGACGCTCTGTCCACGATTGTGCATCGAGAAGACGCTGCAAGTCGCGGCCGTGGTCTGGTAAAGAAACTACGAATCCTAGTGCCGAGGCAGCTCTTTGAAGTGGCAATCCAGTCAGCCATAGGGGGCAACATTGTTGCGCGCGAAACTGTACATGCGCTACGTAAACGCGTTACAGCCAAATGCTACGGTGGCGACATCACCCGCAAACGCAAGCTCCTGGGAAAGCAGAAGGCGGGGAAACGACGCATGAAAATGGTGGGCAAAGTAGAAATCCCCCAGGAGGCATTTATGGTGCTGCTCAAGCGCGAATAGACATTCCAGAGCAACACGCAGCTGGTGCGATTCTCGGATGTTTTAGCCTACGCTTAATTCTTAGTTGTAGCGCTACCGTTGCGCTGGCTATGGTGAAGATAAACCGACCTCAGAGCCAGGGTTTGATAAATCAAACCCCTACATGTCGAAAAGGAAGCCGACTGATGAAAAAGCCGTTCACGGAACTGCTCACTGACTCCATTGTGGTCTTTGACGGGGCCATGGGAACTGTGCTTTATTCCAAGGGGATTTATATCAACCAGTGCTTCGAGCATCTCAATTGCACACGCCCTCACCTGATCAGCCAGATTCATCGCGAATACTGCGAAGCGGGAGCTGACATTATTGAGACCAATACTTTCGGGGCCAACCTCATCAAACTCGGGCAATTTGGCCTTGCAGAAAAGGTGCGAGAGATAAACATGGCTGGCGCGCAACTGGCCCACGCAGTTGCAGGCAAGGAGAAATACGTGGCTGCTGCCATCGGGCCTCTGGGAAAACCTCTGGAGCCTTACGGCACAATCTCGCTCGATGAAGCAGGCAGCTGCTTCCTTGAGCAGGCGCAAGCATTGATCGCAGGTGGCGGCGTTGATCTTTTCATCCTCGAAACATTCTCCAGCGTCCCGGAAATCCTGGCAGCCATCGCAGCAGTGCGCAGCGTGAGCGCTCTCCCCATCCTTGCCCAGATGACGGTGGGCGAAAATCAGCAGACTATCTATGGGGAGACACCAGCAATGATCGTCAAGGAATTGGAGGGTCAGCCCGTTCAGGCAGTGGGTCTGAACTGCAGCGTCGGGCCCGCAGTCATCCTTGAGTGCATGGAACAGATGCGCGCGGCAAGCCAGATTCCTCTTTCCGCGCAACCTAATGCGGGATTTCCCCGCCAGATCGAAGGCCGACTTATCTACCTGTCTACCCCTGAATACATGGCCGAATATGCCAAGCGGATGATCCAAACAGGGGTTACTATCGTGGGGAGTTGCTGCGGCTCAATGCCAGCGCATACGAAAGCCATCCGGGCAGCGGTAAAAGCATTGCGCCCTCGCCAGCACGTCGAAATCAAAGAGCCGGTGGCCAGGCCTCAACCTCACCTCGCAGCTGTCGAACCTTCTGCTCCTCCCACTGCCTTCGCCCAGAAAGTGCGCGAAGGCAAATTTGTCGTCAGCGTTGAGATTGACCCCCCGTGGGGCACGAATCCATCCAGCGCAGTGGCTGCTGCAAGATTACTGCACGAACACCAGATTGATGCGATCAACATTGCAGACGGCCCGCGTGCCAGTGCCCGCATGAGCCCTATGGCCCTGGCGATTCTGCTGAAACAGGAGGTTGGCATTGAAACGATTCTCCACTACTGCTGCCGAGACCGGAATATTCTCGGCATGCAGGCCGACCTGCTCGGCGCACATGCCCTTGGTCTCCACAACCTCCTGCTCATCACCGGCGATCCACCCAAGCTAGGCGATTACCCATTCGCAACTGCAGTGTTCGATGTTGACTCAATTGGCCTGTTGCGCATTACCCAGAAACTCAACCGCGGATGCGATCTTTCAGATAACCCGATTGGCGAACCGACATGTTTCTTCCTTGGCGTTGGAGCCAACCATGGTGCGATTGACCTCGATGAGGAGGTGCGTCGTTTCGAAAAGAAGGTAGAAAGCGGGGCAGAATACGTGCTGACACAACCGGTCTTTGACATTCGGCTGCTCGAAAATTTTCTCAAGCGCATTGAGGCGTTCCACATACCATTGCTCGTTGGCATTCTCCCACTCATCAGCTCGCGCAACGCCGAGTTTCTCCACAACGAAGTGCCGGGGATGCAAATCCCCGACGCCATTCGCGAGCGCATGCGGCAATACGGCAAAGGGCCACGGGCGCAAGCAGAAGGAATTGTCATTGCTCAGGAGGTATTGCGCGCTGCTCGCCCAATGGTGCAGGGAGCCTATTTCATGCCGCCCTTCGGTCGAGTTGATACTGCGCTCAAGATTCTGGAAATTCTCAGGTAGGGGTTTGATTAATCAAACCCCTACTACAATTACACGATGAAATTAGAAATATCAGTTTGAAAAGGAAGAGTGCCATGAAACGATACTGCAGCTGGCAAGTATTACTCGTGCTTCTGGTCAGCATGCTCGTGATGAGCCATGCGCTACTCTGGGCCGAGCAGGCTCAAAGAGTTTATTCCGCCACGTTCAGGGGAAAATCCGTTAGCCAAGAAACCTCTGTTGTCCAGCCAACGCCGGATGGCCAGAGCATTCACGTCACCGCGAAGTCAACCTCTGCCTTTCCGGGAAAGGCCGCAATAACTACAAAGCATGACCTACTCCTGACCACCGATTACCAGCTCAAAAAATACACTTCGGAGTCCGAAGTGGCTGGAATGACGATGCAGGCGAGTGCGGTCGTTGAAGGGGATACAGTAGTAATGAAATCTGTGATGGGCCCAACGCCACAGGAAAAGCGCATCCCGTGGCAGCGCGGTATGGTTGTAAGAGAGGGCGTTGCATTTGATGCGGAATTTCTGCTCAGGCAATATGATCGTACCGTTGGGGGCGAACAACAATTTCAGACGCTGATGCCTTCAATGCTCATGTCAATGCCAGTCACGGTGCGCCTTGCTGGCTCCGGAACCGCAATCCTCAATGGATCGCCTGTTGAGACTGTGATTTTTGAGATGAGTATGATGGGCTATGAAATGAAAGCCTGGGTTGCGAAGCAGACCGGTCTAGTGCTCAGGACGGCAAGTCCCGACCAGCAGACGGAAGCACTCCTTCAAGGTGCATCATTCCCGGATGTCGCCGAGTCTCCTGTCGCACCAGTTGTCACACCAGTTGCCACACCGGCTCTAACACAAGTTTCCGTACAGGAGTTCACCGAGAAAGAGGTGACGTTTCAGAGCGACAAGTATACGCTATACGGCACGCTGACCCTTCCATCGAGCACAAACCGACCCGTTCCCGGCGTAGTCCTGCTCCACGGCTCTGGGCCGAATGATCGCGACGAGACCATTGGGGGAAATAAACCGCTCCGCGATCTGGCCCACGGGCTTGCAGCTCGCGGCATCGCCGTGCTGCGCTATGATAAGCGGACGTTCACCTACAGGACGAAATTCACACGGAGGGACATCATTAATCTGACCCTCAAAGAAGAGGTGCTGGACGATGCCCTGAGCGCCATCGGCTTTCTTCGCGAACATCCCGGCATTAACTCCCGTAGCGTCTTTCTCGTCGGGCACAGTCTGGGAGCATGGTGCGCGCCTTTTATTGCAGCACAGGATAACCAGCTGGCAGGCATCATCATGCTAGCACCGCATGCCACTGACTTCGACCATACGTTTATTCGCCAGACCCGGTATCGAGCTCAGGTGATGGGAGTGTCTTCGGAGCATATTGACCAGCTAATAAGCGAAGTTAGAAACGGCTTTTCCCGGCTGCGCGAAAAGACATTTCCTTCCGATCACTTTCTCCTCGGTGCAAGCGGCAAGTACTGGTATGATTACCTGAGCCGCAAACCCCTGGAAGTGGCTGCTGGTATCCCTCAGCCAATTCTCGTACTCCAGGGTGAGAAAGACTACCAGACCACCATGAACGATTTTGCTGCCTGGAAAGAGACACTTAGCGACAGCGGGAAGACAAACGTGCAGTTCCAAAGCTTTCCGCAACTCAATCACCTGTTCATGCCAGTTGATGGCCCTTCCACCGGACAGGAATATGCAATCCCAGGTACTGTGGCGCCTCAGGTGATTGAAAGCATCGCGCAATTCTGCCTCCAAACCCCCGGGCGAACCAGATAGCTCATTCTATCCGATCCGGCCGCATGCACTCTCGACAGGAGATCAGGCTAAAAGATATTGACTCCTTCACCATTCTTCATAACAATTATTAATTGTATCGAAAATGGTTGGTTCATAGGCGATGTTCTGCCTTCAGGCCGCAGAAGTTGCTCTGCAGCTTACCCAACTGCTATTACACAATAGTCGAAACCATGACGTAGTGTCAGGCTAGGGGAATCTCGGACACTTCGAAACGGTACGAATAGGATCAGATGATATGAGAAAGAAGCTAAAGCCAGTGTTTTTGGTTTTGGAGGCATTGTGGTCGGAGGATTTGCGCGACCTATCGTCGATCTATCCGTTCATTAGCGGCCTATGCGCGGCGAATGAGTGGACGCTTTTCTACCGGCGGTTCGACAGCGTGAATGACATCCAACACTGGGCAGATCGCTTTCAGCGCATGCGTGTGGGAGGTGGGAAGGCGAAGATTCTTTACCTTGCGGCTCATGGCACGCTCAAAGGGTTAGAGACGAGGGAAGGGTTAATTCCGGGTGCCAAACTCGTTCCCATTCTGCGTAAGGCACCAAGCATTCGTGGCGTGCATCTGGGCTCGTGCGCACTGGCGCGCAGCGATATGCCGCGTCGGCTGATTGAAAAAACCAAGGTTCGCTGGGTTGCCGGCTACACTAAGGAAGTCCACTGGCTCGAGTCAACGCTTGTGGATCTCCTTTTTCTCGACTGGATGTACACCGGCGTGCCAAAAGGGGAACGGAGTTGGTGGCTTGGACTGGCAAAAACGCCAGCGGAGATCTACCGGCGGTTTGCTGTTGCAGAAGCACTTGGGTTCACGGTGTTCTATCGTCCAAAGTACGCACGCGATGTTGTATCATCGCTGATGGAATGGAAGGCGCGCACGAAGATCACGTCATAATTGTTTCGACACACTTACATCGCTAATTCAGCATGTCGCCGCAGGCCAGCAGCAAGTCCACGTCAACGGGCTGCGAAACATCGGCAGCCAGAGAAGCAAACGCGCAAAAACAACAAGATTTATGCACTGAAATTCAGGATTTGCGTTCATGAATCTATCACGAATCTTTAAAATCACCCTAGCTACACTCGCCGCAGTAGTATTCGCGACAATGGTTCAGGGGGAGACCGCTATGCGCATGAACGAGCTTGTGCCGCGTGCGATGCACGGCTGGACAATTCAAGGCACCGACGAAACGTACAACCGCAAGACTATCTTCGATTACATAGACGGTGCAGGTGAGGTTTACCTTGCGTATGGTTTTCAAGATCTGCTGGTCCGGAATTTTGCAAACCTCGATGAGCCAGATCAGCCCGAAATTACAGTTGAGCTCTTCGACATGGGTTCGTCAGAAGATGCCTTTGGTATCTTTAGCCACAGCCGCGAGGGCGACGAGGGAGAAATCGGACAAGGCTCTCAATATCAAGCGGGATTGCTATACTTCTGGAAGGGACGCTTCTTTACCTGCGTATTGACAAAACGAGAAACCCCGTCTGCAAAACAGGCAGTGATGGCTCTGGGCAAGGCTATTGCGAATGCAATCACTGAAAGCGGTTCGAAGCCGCAGCTGCTTAACTATCTACCAGAAGACGGATTGATACATCAGAGTATCCGCTACTTCCACACCCACCCCATGTTGAACTATCATTACTTCGTGGCTACCGAGAACATTCTCAGGCTCGACGCAAGCACGAGCGCAGTGCTGGCACGCTACCAGCATCCAGAAGGGAAAAGCTATCTCCTTCTGATTGATTATCCAACTCCTGCTCAAGCAAAGAATGCATACGACAGCTTTCTGGCGGCATACATGCCTGATGCGACGAAAATGGGGACTGCGCAGACTGAGAATGGTAAATGGACTTCCGCACGTGTACAGGTGGGCAAGCCAAAGCTTATTGCGGTGGTATTTGATGCCGCGACCAGGGCTCGTGCAGAAGCTCTGCTCGGGGCTGTTAACAAAAAGCTAGAGGTGACGCACCCATGACAGATTACGAAAAAGGCATAACTCGCCGCGACTTTCTTCGCGGCACTACATGTACGTTTCTGGCCGCAGCGCTCGGACTGCGCGTGGATGCGCAAGAAGTGGTAAAAGAGGCAGTGAAACCCGCCGTGAAGAAGACGAAAGTAGTGCTGATACGAAATCCAGAAGTTCTGGACGCCAACCACCGCGTCAACGCAAGTGTGATTCAAAAGATGTTTGACGACGCTGTCACCACACTGCTGGGAAAATCAGATCCGGTTGAAGCCTGGAAGCAGCTGGTCAAGCCTAACGATGTAGTTGGCATCAAGACAAATGTATGGGCACCGCTCCGAACGCCGAAAGAGCTGGAGCAGGCGATTAAGCAGCGAGCCATGGATGCTGGTGTGCCGCAAGAGAAGATTGGGATTGACGATAGAGGAGTGCTGCGCAACCAGATCTTTCTCAACGCTACTGCACTGATCAACGCGCGCCCGCTCAGAACCCACCACTGGTCCGGCGTTGGCGGATGCATTAAAAACTACATAATGTTCGTTCCAAGCCCACCACAGTATCACCCGAACTCGTGTGAGAACCTGGCAGCAATCTGGAAATTGCCGATCGTCAAAGGTAAAACGCGTCTGAACATTCTGGTGATATTGCGCCCACTCTTTCACGGCATCGGGCCGCATCATTTCAACCCAACCTACCAGTGGGACTACAAAGGCTTGCTAGTGGGAACGGATCCTGTGGCGCTGGACGCAGTTGGTGTGCGCATTTTGCAGGCAAAACGCCGCGCCTACTTTGGCGAAGAGCGCCCGCTCAAACCGCCGGTCACCTACGTTGCAGCAGCCGACACGAAACATCATCTCGGCACCAGCGACATGCAGCGCATGGAGCTCATCAAGCTGGGCTGGACTGAAGATATCCTGATTTAATTTGCCTCTGACTGACGGCACATGTTCTTTCTCCCGCATATATTTTAGAGGTAGGGGCGACGAAATAAGAGGAAATAGGATCAAAGGGTCTTATCTTGTCGAGATATTATTCAAGATGTGAGCATTTTGCGAAAGTGCCAATAGAGTAAAATTTCAGAACTAAATTTCGTTGCTTATTTCCCATATACAGAGGGTAGCACTTCAATATACAAGTCCAGTGACGGCTCCTGGTACTGTCGCCAGAAGAGATTCTCAGTGTTCTTATCGTGTATCTTCAGATTCTTCTCCAGCTCCTTAAATATGGCATCCTGGAAGGCATATTCAGCAAAACGAGATAAGAATTTGGTAAGCTGTTCCCGGCGGTCTTCTATTCCTAATGCTTTGTCTTTGCTTACCGCCTTCAAATATCTCTCAAACATGGAATAACTAATTTCTCCTATCCTCTCAAACAACAGTGTCTCGTTGAGTTTATTCACCCGGACTTCCTTGGCTACTCCCTCATGGTGTGCAGCCAGCATATCCTCCCAGCTGTCTGGCATTTTGTTAAAATATTCCTCCACATCTTCAGGCCTTTGGAATTGCGACATGTTTGCTTTAAGAGCTGCATATCTCGTATAGTCATCAAACTCTGGCCAAGCATTCCTAAACCTTTCTTTATAGCGTTCAAACACTCTCCTTACACGCTCCTCAGCATTCTCATCGGTTAAAATTTTCCCGGAAGGGTTTACTTCCGAGACCGCTATCTTGAGCAAATTCTTCCACTCTTCATTGTATTTTTCTTTCCTCATTTCCTCCAGCAGGCCTTGTTTAGCCATACGTTCCTTTATTGATTCCCATTGAGCAGCAATTTCTTCATTCGTCGCTTCCGGTGAGTATTTGGCCTCAAGGTGATTCACCGCTTTCTTTGTGGCCCAGCCTGAAATAATGCCTAGCCTTCTCTTCTGCTCGTCAAAACTTTGATTGAAGAGGAGAGAAAAGGATCTAATGTACTTGATTGAAGAGGAAACTTCGTCTTCACTCAGGACTTCACCATAAATGTCAGCAACTGTTCTTGTCTGGCAAAAGCCATAAGAAGAACAAATAATACTCATTAAGGGAATATATACCCAAAATAATTTCAGGCTTTTAATTGTCATTCACAGCACCTCTCAGTAGTAGGATGGTTTCGGGTCACTTTAGGGAAAATATCATTTAATAAATTCTTTTTGAACTCTTTCCTCGAGGCTCTGCTTTACTCGTTGGGAGTAATGATTAGGAAAGAATTTTGCTTTTTTAAGAATCTCCTTTAAGATAATCCGATCATAAATAAATTGTTTTTTTCTCTCTAAAGCGAACGGTTGGGATCGTCGGGATCTACTTGCCAAAGTCTGCTCTGATTCAGTCAATTTCACGTCCTTTGTTAATTTTTCAAATAGTACTTTAGCTTTGGTATAGATATTGTTTTGGCTGGCCGCCATATTGATCAATTCATTCTTATCCTTAAATTGACCAGTTATCAGCTTTTCGGTTAGAAATTGCGGGTCCTGCGGTACGGAATAGTCACGCCAAATTTCATAAGGTGCGCCAATTTCAGAGAGGTCGTCTTCATACTTGGAATAAATAGAATGAAGAGCTTCTTCGTCATTTAAATGCTGCTTTGCCTCTTTTACCGATTGCACTAATATTTCCAATCTTCTGTTATACATTTGAATATCGCTATCACTTAGCTCAGCATATTCCTTTTCATATATTTGTTTTAGTTCTTCGGGGTCCATCTTTATATTTTCTGTCAGTTCTTCTAATACCCTGGCCTTGATTTTTGAAAGGCATGATTGAAATACTTGATCAAATCCTCGAGGTGGTACAAGACTGGGAACCCGCACTTTTTGTGCCAAACTAGCTGAAGTTTCCCTTATATCTTCCAGGGTTATGACGACATCTTCATACTGAATAAGAGAGAAACCATTCACTTTACTTTCAGACACTTGTGGAGAGAAGCATAAGTACCCCAGTATCAATATTATTAGATATTCTCTCATCTCAGACCGCCTCGCATAACACATTCATTCTGAATTGGCATCTCCTGGCAGAATATTGTAACTAATTAATGGCAATTCTCAAACAGTCAATTTTTATAATAAGCACTTTGTTTGAGTTGTCAAGAAATAAAATTGTTTTATTTACACTCGAATCTGTCTGCCATTTACTTCAGCCTAGCGGGAAAGAAATATCCAACAAAATTGTCTTCATAAATTTACATAACCATCGCACTCTCCTTTTGGAAATATGAGACATGGCTCCACAGTTCCTCACTAATCTTCGCGTTTCCTCCCAATAATGTATCTTACTGGTATATCTCCATCCTATTCGGTCGCTTTATGTTCAAGTTGGCGAATTCTGTTCTAACCGCCACATCTTCCTTGAAATGCGTACCTGATTCTAGTATGGATAAGAATCGTCACGTAAGAAATATCGCTGCGCAGGCTGAAATGAAAGCGCCGAACCTGTGCTGCCTTAGCAGCGATTATTCCAA
The DNA here is from genome assembly GCA_030613245.1 of Candidatus Sumerlaeota bacterium. Lineage (GTDB taxonomy): Bacteria > Sumerlaeota > Sumerlaeia > MWCT01 > JAUWMI01 > JAUWMI01. The sequence continues at coordinate 16,768 of JAUWMI010000006.1, read as the reverse complement.
AGGAGGTCTTGCATTGAGAACCCTGGGAATTCATACCAAGTCGTTTCGCTTCCAGAGCCGCGAGAAAGCGACTGCGGCTGCAGAGCGCATCGAGGCTCATGACCAGCCGGTCGTGATTGATCGCGAATGCCTGGTTGTCTTTGTATCGGTTGAAAAAGGGGATGAGAAGTCGCCGGAATCGGTTGCCGAACAGATGGCTGCCGACACGCTCAAGCGCTCGGAGCAGCTGAACGTCAAGACCGTAGTGCTTTACCCGTACGTTCACCTCACGGAAAATCCTGCAACTGCGCGCATTTCTCTTAAGGTGCTGAAGGCGATTGAAACCAGACTCAGCGAGTCGGTAGAGGTCATCCGCTCACCGTTCGGATGGTACAAGGCATTTGACATTTCCTGTCTCGGTCATCCGCTGTCGGAATGGAGCGGCCGCTATATCCCTGGCGAGAAGCCGGTTAAACCGATCCTCAAGGAAGAAGCCCCAGAGCGAAAGCCCAGCGAATTTACCCGTTACATCCTCGTGGATCATGAGGGCAAGACCTTCGACGTCACTCCCTCCACGTTTGCCGACTGCCCCATCTTTAACAATCAGCAGCCTGTCTATAAGCTGCTCAGGCAATTCGTGACGAACGAGCTGACCGGCGGTGTGAAGACCGAGGGCATCCCCAAGCATATCACCTATATGCGCGAGCACGAGCTGGTGGATTATTGTGAAGTGTCAGAGAAGGGGCACTATAAGTGGTATCCCAAGGGTCTGTTAATGCAAAAACTTATTCTCGACTACGCAGGGCGCCTTGCGCATGAGTGGGGAGCAAGCGAGATGAAAAACCCCATCCTCATTCGCGGGGATAATAACGTCGTAGGCGAGCTTATGGGCGAATTCTTCGAACGCGACTACCAGGTAGACGGCGGTCGAGGCGTCTGCTACCTGCGCTACGCCTCGGATCCCCTTGGCTTTCCCTTTATGCAGAACGTGCGGTTCACGTACAAGCAATCGCCGCTAAAAGTCTATGAAGAGGCCACCTGTTTCCGCAACGAGCAGGAAGGCGAAGTGAGCGGCCTGAAACGCGTGCGCAACTTCATGATGACCGACATGCACGCCGCCTGCTCCAGCATTGAAGAAGCTCGAAGGGAATACGAAGTCCTCTGCCTGAAATTCGCCGAGCTCATGAACGACATCATAGCGAGCGGCCGCTGGGTGCTTGGCTGGGAAGGGACTGTAGACTTTTTTGAGGAGAGTCGCGACTGGCTTATCAGCATAGGGACAAAAATTGGTGTGCCTGCTTTCTTTAAACTCATGCCTCACATGAGCCACTACTACGCGATCAAGAACGAATACCAGAGCATCACACAGGATAAGGCGAATATCCAGATTTCCACGGTGCAATGGGACGTCAAGGATGGCGAGCGATTCAATATTGGCTACATTGACGAAGATGGCAAGAAACATCCCTGCCCGGTGATCATTCACGCCTCGAGCTTTGGCAGCATCGAGCGCACACTGTGCACAATTCTCGAAAACATCGCCATTGATGTCGACCAGGGGCGGAAGCCGATGTTTCCACTCTGGCTGGCACCTACACAGGCACGGATCATTCCCGTGTCGCGCGACTACGTGGAGTTCGCCGTCTCGCTATGCGACACACTTTCGCGCCGCGACATTCGTGCAGACGTAGATGATCGCGACGACACCGTGGGGAAGAAAATCCGCAATGGCGAAACAGAGTGGATTCATTACTTGCTCGTAGTAGGCAAAAAAGAACATCAGTCGGGCATGCTCACAGTGCGCTCACGCGAAGACGATAGCCAGCGCCAGATGAGCGTTGATGAGTTTGTCGAACTCGTGCGCAAGAAGACCGAAGCCATGCCGTTTCGCCCCTTGCCAGTTCCCCGCCTGGTCAGCAAATGCCCCATCTTCTTCGGCTGAGGTGATCGCCTAGCCTGATCGCATTCTACTAAGAAGGCTAAAGTTAGAATCTGCTGTTCCCTGAAAGCGACTCCCTTATCCCTTGCGGCCCAGGCCAGATAATATAGATGTCGTAGGGGCAACCCTTGTGGTTGCCCAAAACAATGCGGCAGGCAGCAGATCTATCAGAATTAAGTTGACCGTTAGCTTTATACGCTGCAAATTTTTTTATTGCGATGGTAATAAGATTCCGAAAATTAACATTACGGAAACTGAACGGCCGCTTTGGCCGGAGCTGTCTCCCATTCGTTTTTGTGGCGCTGGTAGTGCTCACCTGCTCCGAGCTCCGGGCTGACTATCTCGTCTTGATCAGCGGGCAGAGAATTAGCTGCACTATTCTCGAGGAGACGGATACGGGCTACCGGATCGAGCGCAACGGGATTGAGACAACGATTCCAAAGGCACGGGTGCAGTCTGTCGAGCGATTGGCCACGTCCCCAGAGCCAGGTGCCTCCCGCCCAGCTGGTCTCATGGAATCCGGCCTTCCTGTTCTCTTTCTCAGCGAGCTCTTTCCATCATTTGCCGATCAGGCGTGGGGTAAGCTGCACTTTGATGCCTCGGTTGAGAATCATCCGTTGCGGATTGGTGGTCGTTATTTTCCCAGAGGTCTCGGCACGCATGCTAATTCAAGCCTGACATTTACGATCAACGGTCAGGCACGCAGATTTCGTGCCTCTGTCGGAATTGATGATGAGGTGCGTGAAAAAGGCTCTCCGCAGGACGCTGACGTACGGTTCCTCGTATACGGCGATGCTCGGCTTCTCTATTCGAGCAAGGCTATGCGAACAGGAAGCGCACCCGAAGAAATTGACGTTGCCCTTGACGGCGTACGCGAGCTCATACTGCGCGCTGATGACCTGGGCCGAGAGGCCTGCGACCATGCTGACTGGGCTAACGCACGGCTCCTGATGAGCTCTAGCGACGCCTGCACCAAACTTCGTCAGGCGGCTGCAGCCGCCTGGAGCCAAGCCACAGCCAAACAAAACTCGCTCGTCTGTCTCAAACCGCCACTTCATACTCTGGGAACACATCTGGCATACAAGATTCGGGTAACGAATCCATCTTCCGGCAAGTTTGATGTTGTGCTCACCGTGCGTGACTTCTCAAAACCCACGCTCTACCTCCGCAGCTGTAGCGACCTTGGCCAGATTGAAACCGTAACTGCAATCGGCCCTTCAAGCCAGGCACTCACCGTTCTCCATACCGACGATGGCAAGTGGAAAATCAGCCCGGCGGCATTCTCCACCATCACAGTCAACTATCAAGTCAATGCGCGCGTGCGCGATCCTGAACACGCGAATCCTGTCTACCCCATGGATTTGAACGAGTCCGGTGGTTGCATTGATGGGTGGACAACGTTTCTCTATCCAGAAAACTCGCCGATCGCCTCCATCACCGTTACATCTGAACTTCCCAAAGGATGGCGAATGGTCACGCCCTGGTATGAAACAGAAGAAGGTTGGCGCTGCGATCCCGTATATCCACGCCGCCATCTCACGGACGCAGTCTGCGTGGTCGGACAGTATCAGGAAGTGCGCCAAAAATTCGGTGACACGGAATTCGTCGTCGCTTATCCATCGAAAAGTCCCGATGCTTCGGCCAAGGGCTCAATCCCCCCGGATGAGGCGTCCGGGGATGTGCAGAACTGCCTGAAAATCTGCGAATACTTTCAGCGCGAGTTCAATGGATTTCCGTTTGAAAAGTACGCAATCATGCTCGCCCCGAAAAATGTGAGGGGCATCGGGTCGAGTGCGTATCCAACGGGCTTTATAATTCCTGAGCGCCGCAAATTGGCGGATATCGGCTTTCTGGCCCATGAGATTTGCCATGCCGCAGCTATTGGCGGCGACGAATGGTGCGGCGAAGGCATGGCCATGTATTATGACGCCCTGGTACCAGATACCCTGGGCTTGACCAATGCTCGCCTGCGCGAACGCATCACGGCCGATCTTGATCGGCTCAAAACGCTCCACGCCGAAGGCAAAGACCGCAGCGTCGCTCAGCTGTCACAAACCGGCGAGCCAAAGAAGCTCCATTGGACCACGGGCGACGCCAGCCTGGTCTGGTTCACCTATAATAAAGCTTGCATGATCTTCTTCCTCATTGACCAGAGACTGCGTATCCTGTCGGATGACCAGCGGTCGCTCGCTGATGTCGTCCGCTACATTAAGGCTCGCAAGCTCAGACCGACCAACTTCAACCTTGTCCACACCTTGAACCAGGTGTGCGCTGAGATTGATCCATTCCAGAATTCCCTTTCCAAAACCCCGGCAAGCTCCGGATGGAACTGGGCAGGCTTTTTTAATACGTACGTGCTCGGCGATGCCCTTCTGCCGGTTTCTGGTTATCAGCTCTTCTGCGAAGCCCGCGAGCACTTGGCAAAGGGAAATGTAGAAGAGGCGCGGCGAAAGTTCCAACAAGCGCGAGCGGCGTTTCTCGAGGACAGGTGCTCAGCCGAGGCGAACGCATCCACCCGCTGGATTCAGCGCTGCGGCTCCACTTCGCAACACACCACAGCGTCACGATAATTACCCCACCTCCGGATCTGCGATGCAGAAAAAATGCTTGTAATCACCCGCCTAGGCGGGCTATAGACTATGCACAGTTTGAAATTCCCTGATGGACTGGAACCCTACCTCAGGAGCCTGTCCTTTCATAGACACGTATGCGAATCGGAATTGACGCATCTTCCATTCTGCCTGAAAAGACCGGCGTCGGTTATTATACGCTCAATCTGCTCCGTAACCTCCTCGCTCTTGATCACGAAAATCAGTATGTGATCTTTTTGAATTCCTATACGCGGTCCCTGCCCGACGCGAGCCTACTCAAACAGCCTAACGTAACGATAAAACAGTTCCACGTGCCCGGGCCGTTGCTCATCAACCTGTGGCGCTACCTGCATGCCCCGCCGATAGAACTCTTCCTCGGCAAGCTCGATCTGTTCCATTCCGCTTCAACATACGTGCCGCCACAGTTGACCGGACTCCGCGTCGCTACGGTCTACGATCTCTACTTCCTTATGCATCCCGAAGACTGCGACGTCCTGGGCGGGAAATATCACCTGCACACTCTCCCCCGCCGACTCAAACACCTCGATCGCATAATTGCCGTCTCGAACCATACTAAAAACGACCTGATCAAACTGCTCAATATCCCTGCCGAGAAGATCACCGTTATCTATGGAGGGATTGATACCACCACCTTCCGCCTCATCCTGGATAAGAATTTACTCGAATCAATCCGTGAAGAGTACTGCCTGCCCAATAACTATATCCTCAGCGTCTCGACCCTGGAGCCACGCAAGAATTTCGAAGGACTCCTCTTCGCCTATAAACGCCTCAAAGAGATTCTCCATAATCCTCCGAAACTCGTGATTGTCGGCCGCCAGGGATGGAAGGCCGAACACATTAGCCAGACAGTGAAGCAGCTCCGCCTCAAGCGCGACGTCATCTTTGCCGGCTATGTGACCGAAGAACACCTGCCCATGATCTATAACAGCGCGCTGCTTTTCATATGTCCTTCGCTTTACGAAGGCTTCGGCCTGCCAGTGCTCGAGGCAATGGCGTGCGGCGTACCCGTTATTGTGTCGAACACCTCGTCGCTGCGCGAAATTGCCAAAGAAGCAGGCATCACCTTTGATCCGCACAACTACTACGAGATGGCAGAGAAGATGAAGGAGCTGATTATGACACACCGTCTGCGTGAACAGCTGCGCGATAAAGGGCTGGAGCACATCCGGATGTTCTCGTGGGAACTCTGCGCCCGCAAAACCCTCGCCCTCTACACCGAACTCTATAAATCAAAACACAACAGGCCTGGCGATTAGGGGTAATTGCCACAGAGACACAGAGACACAGAGATCATTAAACAGCAAAAGATTGTAAAATGAAAATTGTAAATATTAAATTTTAAATTTGCATTTTGCATTTTCCAATTTGCAATTTACAATTAAATCCTCCGTGCCTCCGTGGTTCTACTTTTCATTACAAATTGCCACAGAGGCACAGAGACACGGAGATTTATAAGGCAGGGGCACGCCGCAGCGTGCCCCTACAAAATCCGCGTGCTTCTGCGGTTTCAAAAATAGATCGAAAAACCGATTCTAAACCGCTGATGAACGCAGATTAACGCAGATAAACGCAGATAAATACTTAAGAAAAGACCTAACACGAATGTAAACAAATCTGATGTATTTATTCGTGCATATTTGTGTTTACTTGTGTCCATTCGTGGTAAATTGTTTGTAAATTTGTTTGTTATTTGAATTGTAACCGCAGATTAACGTTTAACAATTCTTGTTGTCCTACCCGAACACCCCAGAAATTTTAAATTTGCATTTTGCATTTTCCAATTTGCAATTTACAATTCACTACTCCGTTTCTCCGTGGCTTTAGTCGTATGGGGGCAAATGAAGAGGAATCAATCGAACAGTTTACGTTTGAAGGAAATACAGGCGCGGAGGAAATCGCCACCCGTACGGATTTTCTTAAGATTCTGAAGCAGGAAATGCGGACTGAGGAAGAAACTCAAGTTTGCCTTGCGTGCCAGCTTTTCTATCTTGCGATTGCTCAGGTGAGGATAGCTAATGATACACTCCTTCTGCACATCCACGGGCTTGTACTCATCGTACAGCAACCAGCCTTCGCGCTTGGCGATTTTGTGGAAATCCGTCCCAGGGAAGGGGTTGGTGATGCCGTACATAACGGAATCCGGCCGAATTTTTTTAACAATACGAATGTTCTCGAGAATTGTCTCTTCGGTCTCAAGAGGCGTGGCAGCAATCAGCACGTTAATCTTCGCCGTGATTTTGTACTTCTTGAGCAGGTCAATTGCGTGGTAGATAGTTTTGACATCGAGGTCTTTTTTCAGGTCATCGAGAATCTCCTGGTTGAATGATTCGACGCCGATATCCACATACTGGCATTTCGACTCCGCGAATTTCCGCACGATGCGTTCATTCAGGCGGTCTGCGCGCGCCAGACAGCCCCACTCGATATCTATCTCTTTTAACCCCTCGCACAACTCGATCACGCGATTTTCGTTCCAGATGAACTGATCGTCAATGAAGCCAATCGAGCGATAGCCTTCGGCCTTGAGCATCCGCACCTCTTCCAGCACGTTCTTGGCCGAGCGCTGGCGCACCGGCGGCTTGCGGTTCAGGTATGCCTTATATTCGAGTTCGCGGGCAAAGGATAGCGAGCAGGGCACACAGTAGGTACACTGGTAGCTACATCCGCGGGAGGCCAGAATCACAGAGAAAGGCCGAATGCCGATTTTCGGATTATAGTAGCGATTCTTATCAATGAGGTGACGCGCAGGCAGAGGTAGTGTGTCGAGATCATTAATCACGCGCCGCATGGGGTTGTGCTGAAATTGACCATTGCGCCGATACGAGAGACTCTCGACGTGATCTATAGGCCGATGATCTCGCAGGGCAGCGACGAATTCTTTCAGGGTGATCTCCGGTTCCCCACGTATCACGTAGACATTCTCGTCAAGGAGGAACTTTTCCGGCGTCTCGGTGGGCACAGGGCCTATGAAGGCGACTTTCACGTTGCCACGCAGCTCGCGAATCAGGCTGAGTGTTTGCAGGTCGGTCTCCTTGGCGAGGTACACCGTGTAGAAGACATACAGGTCGCTATCGTCGCGTTTGAGATACTCGATCAGGTCGTTGCGAGTCCAGTTCTCAATGGCGCCATCAACGTAGCGGATCTTATATCCTTCTTGCTCGAGCACCGCAGCACAGGTGAGAATAAATATGTTGGGGACAGCATAGTAGCCGTAATTGCAGCCGAACACGCGGTCGGCAGCCAGCTTGCCAACCAATGCCGGCGGCGTGATCAGTGTGATCTTCATAGACACAGCAAAATCTCCAGTTTGCCACCAATAAAGCGAAAGAAATCAGAGAAATTTCCCGGGCGCAAATCTTCTGAAATATAACACTGTAGTTTATTCCGAACAGGCGTGAAAAGTCAATAAAGAACCGCTTTTCCATAATCCTACTGGTGTGTTTATTCGTGTCTATTCGTGATCATTCGTGTTACTTTTTGAGGTTCGCGAATAATTGAACAACGGACAGAAAATCTACCGAGCAGATGGGGACCTGCGCAAGTGGTGCTTCTTATAAAAACGCCATCCGCTTTTCAGATGTTCCCAGGCCATACGATTTAGCCCGCGCGCACTTGAGCGCTGGACGTGGTGAATGATCCTGGCTTGCGGCACGTAGCAAATGCGCCAGCCGTGCTGCTTTGCGCGGTAGCACCAATCCACATCTTCAAAGCCGAAATAATAATCCTCGTCAAACAGACCGACCTGCTCGACACTCGCGCGCCGCATCAGATAGCAAGCGCCCGCCATCCAGTCAATATCCAGCACCTGGTCATGATCCGCATCCATCATCAGGTGATGGCGGTCCCAGCGATTGTTCGGAAACAAGCGGCCAAGCGGCGTGCGACGCACGAAAATAGTCGCCAGCGTATAGAAGCGCTTGCCCGAATATTCGAGCGAGCCATCAGGTCTGAGGGTCTTTGCGCCTGCGCCGCCTACGTCAGAATGCGCGTCCATAAATTCGACCAGCGCATCAAAGCACCCCTCAAGCACTTCCGTGTCTGCATCGAGCATCAGCAGATAACGCCCTGAGGAATTCCGAATGCCGATATTGCGCATCTCCGCAATGCCAAACTGCTCGTGCGATACGAGACGCACTGACGGATAGCTCTTTGGGATGAGCTCTTCCGTACCGTCTCCCGAGGGTTTATTGACCAGCACAACTTCAAACTTGCATGACGCCGGCCGCGCAAAAATGGATGCCAGACTCTGCTCGAGCTGGTGGCGCATGCGGTAGTTGATCATCACGACCGACAAATCCAGCGTAGCCTCTGGAAGCGCAGTGCTCATCAGCCAGCCCGTTCCTCTGCTAGAAATTTGCTTGCAATCATCCCCGGCCTCTATACTATTTGTATATTGCGAGTGGGTCGAAGAGATGTCAATGCAATTCCCCGGCTCACTTTTGCATGATCAGCCACAGAGACACGGAGACACAGAGAGTGAAAGATATTGACAAGCTCACTGAAAGCATTATTGGCTGTGCAATCGAGGTGCATCGCCATCTCGGGCCAGGCCTTCTGGAGGCTGCTTACGAAGCAGCACTATGCATTGAACTAGAACTCGCAGGTTTAAAATACCAACGTCAGGTCTCTATTCCTGCGCTTTACAAGGAGAGGACAATTGGAGAATATCGTATCGACCTAGTAGTAGAGGATGCTGTTATTGTGGAGATCAAAAGTGTAGATCGATTTGATCCCGTATTCGAAGCCCAGGTACTTACATATCTGAAAGTTACAGGTAAGAAGATTGGCTTATTGATCAACTTCAATTCACGCTTTCTGAAAGACGGCATAAAAAGATTTATCTTGTAAAAATCTCTGTGTCTCTGTGCCTCTGTGGCAAGTAAAAGTTGCGAAGATGAAACCAATCTATCTTGATCATAATGCCACCACGCCGTTGCATCTGCGTGTGCGCCAGGCCATGCAGGATGCGCTGGCGATCTTCGGCAATCCATCGAGCATCTATCGGCTTGGCCGCGAAGCGCACAACCTGATAGAAGAAGCGCGCCAGACTATTGCTTCGTTTCTCGGCGCGCAGCCGCAGGAGATCATTTTCACCGGCAGCGGCACGGAGGCGAACAACCTGGCTATCAAAGGCGTGCTGCGCTCTGCGTGCGAATGGATGCATCGCCCACCTGAGGCGTTTCACCTGATTACCTCTGAGATCGAACACCCTTCGGTTCTGGAGACATGCAAAGGGCTAGCTGCAGCTGGCGTCAAGGTGACATTTCTGCCCGTGGATCGTCATGGCCGGGTACGCGTGAAGGATTTTGTCGCTGCGATTACTCCTTCCACGCTACTCGCCTCGATCATGCTGGCGAATAATGAAATCGGCGCTATTCAATCCATCCGCGCGCTGGCACGCGAGGCACACAAGCGCGGAGTGATCTTTCATTCCGACGCTGTGCAAGCACTAGGAAAGATTGCGATTGACTATAGGAAGATTGGCGCAGACCTGCTCACGTTTTCCGGCCACAAGATTCAAGGGCCAAAAGGCGTGGGTTTGCTCTGGGTGCGCCGGGGAGTTCGCATCAGGCCGCTTCTTGACGGTGGCCCACAGGAGGGAGCGCTGCGCGCAGGTACGGAGAACGTACCGGGCATAATCGGCCTGGGCAAGGCGTTTGAAGTTATCGCACGAAAGGATCTGCGTCGCAGTGCAAAGAGTGTGGCTGCGCTGAAAGAGACCTTGCGCCGCGGACTGATGCAACGCATTAAGGGCATTCGCATAAACAGCCCATCCGCCAATTGCCTGCCCAATACCCTGAGCATCAGCATTGAAGATACGGAAGCAGAATCGCTCCTCATGCAGCTCGATCTGGCAGGCATCTGCGTATCGAGTGGCTCGGCATGCAGTACGGAGAGCTACGGAGAAGCATCGCACGTGCTCCTGGCCATTGACCTGTCAACCGAGCAGGCGCGGGCAACGCTACGGTTCAGTCTGGCCGACACAACAACGCGGAAAGAGATCACCGAAGTACTCAGGCGCATGCCGGGCATCGTAGCAAAAGTGCGCAGCATCTCGCCCAGCTACCTTGCGCGCACCTCCGGCAAGAAGCACCCTCGCCGCTCACGAACAACGTAGGGGCGACCCTCGTGGTCGCCCTCTGCGCTACAAAATGGGGGAAGGGCGGTCTGCCGCATTTTCGCTTGAGGCGAACAAGACCGCCAGAGCCGCATTTGTCCACCCTTCCCCCAAGCCCCTATCCCTCTGCGGCTTAATGGAGTCGCCGTAAAGAAAGACTTAGGAGAGGAGCGCGAGGGGTGACTCGCCTGGGCGAATTCACCTCGCAACAGATAAAATGAATTAGAGTAACCGCGGATGCACGCAGATACACGCAGATTTGAATAAATAATGATCATGAGGGATTTCATGCGCCGAAGCCTGGCGAAGGCGGATGAAATCGCCGTAAAGAAAGGTTTAGGAGGGGAGCGCGAGGGGTGACCCTTTTTCCAAAGGGTCCCCCTCGCAACAACAACTGTGTGCGCTGAATCATTCAGACAAGTGGGCTCCGAACAGAGCGCTACCGATCGCCCGCTGGCTATCGTACTCATCAGTGGCGGTATGGACAGCTGCGTCACCGCAGCCATTGCAAATCAGGAATATCCTGGCCGCATCGCATTTCTGCATTTCTGCTACGGACAACGCACTGAGAAACGCGAACTCCAGGCATTCGAGAAGATTGCCGACTTCTACAGCGTGAAGCTGCGAAAAGTAGTCCGCACCGACTACCTTAAAGAGATAGGCGGCTCAAGCCTGACTGACGAGCGAATGGTGGTGCCAACGGGGCCGTCCCCGCCGGAATCTATCCCTTCCACCTACGTCCCATTTCGCAACACCCACATCCTGGCACTGGCAGTATCATGGGCAGAAGTGATTGGGGCGGAGAGGATTTACATCGGTGCAGTAGCAGAAGACAGCGCAGGCTACCCTGATTGCCAGCCTGAATATTACGACGCCTACAACCGCCTGATAGCAGTAGGCACGAAAATCGGCGATAATCTTCGGATCGTTACGCCCGTGATACACATGACCAAAGCCGAGATCGTGAAAAAGGGAATGGAGCTAGGCGCACCGCTGCATCTCACCTGGTCATGCTATAAAAATGAGGATGTAGCATGTGGCAAATGCGACAGCTGTCTGCGCCGCCGCCACGCCTTCCACACCGCCAACATCCCGGACCCTCGCCCGCCCAAAATCTGATCCCTCTCTTTCTGACATTGCACAGTTGCCTTCATAGAAAATCAAGAAATAGGGGACTAAGGCGAGCAATTCTGCCAATTCAAGCGCCAGGCAAATAATACCTGTGCTTCTGCTTAAGAACTTAATATATTTCTTGCGTTTATACCGAGTATCAGCTCTAATAAAAGAGCTGGTTGAGATATGGTGACGATCTAACACGTTCCTTTCCATCTGCAAGCATAACGGCATTTAAACCCTAGATTTTGGCGACAAGCTCATAATTCTTCAAAAATACTATGCTACCAAAATATCTGTATAAATACAGAGATTGGGATGATCAAAACCATAAGAAATTGCTTACCCAAAATGAAATTTATTTCACCTCAGCTAAACAATTTAATGACCCTTTTGACTCCACTATACTACTTCGATACGATTTGCTAGAAGACGCGCACTTCCTTGAACTCTATAAAAAACACATTAAAATGCAAAATCCGCAGTTAAAAGATGAAGCGATAGAAGATTTAGCTAAGAAGGAGATGAGCAAGGGATTATATAAGGACCCAAATCATCTCAAACGGCATTATGACTATGTACAAGAAAAAAGATATAAAGATTTTGGCATATTCTCATGTTCAGAGATTCATAATAGCATTTTAATGTGGTCACTCTACTCAAACTCGCATGAAGGTTTCTGCGTGGGTTTTAACGCTGAAAAAATGAAGACGTTCTTTGAAAAAATTAGTGTTAGCTTAGGAGTGGTAATAGAGCATCACGAAGTTGAATATGTTAAGGATTATCCAATTTTAAATCCTTCTGAAATGACTATCGAACAGATTGTTCTAAAAGCGCTAATCATAAAAGCTGCCAATTGGGAATATGAAAAAGAACATAGGTTTATTCTTATGAAACATCCCTCATTTCATTTAAAAGAGAGAAATATCCGTATTCAAAGCGGAATAATTTGTAAAGTCATATTAGGTTGCAATATGCCCGCTCTCCAAAGGCGAGAGATAATAGGGCTTTTGAGGGAACAACCAGATAAAATTGAATTGCTGCAAGCAAGAATAAAGAAAGGAAGCTTTGGTTTAGACTTTGAAAGTATTGATTATTAATACGTACTCCCAGTGACAAACTTACAGAACAGAGCGAAGGAGGAACATCTTGTTTGATGACATTCCATTACAACCGGAGCAGAAAAATCTCCTGGCAAAACTTGTCGAGGCTAATCGCAATGTAGCGCCCCAAAAGCGCGAGAAGTTCATAGTCAACCAAGCCGATGATCAGACATGGATTCTGCATCCGGGTTTGCAAGATAGGCACTTGGAAACTCATATCGAGGATATTGAGATTTTGGAGCGCCAAGGACTTATCGAACTTTCGTATGACTCAAGAGGCAAGCCCTCTTTGTTCTACGTAACCCCAGAGGGATTCCAATACTACAGGGAGATGAAAGAGCGTGAAGGGCAGCCCGTACAAAGAATTGAAACTGGAATTAGGCAATATATAAATGCCGATCAATTTCAGAAGAAATATCCTGCCGCATATCAAAAATGGGCTGAGGCTGAAGCCTTACTCTGGTCTAGCGACCCTGAGAAGCAGCTGACAACCATAGGACATCTCTGCCGGGAAGCAGTGCAGGAATTTGCAACGTTTCTTGTTGAGCAGCATAAGCCTCCTAATGTCGATCAAAATAAAGCTCGCACTGTGGCCAGGGTCAAAGCTGTTCTCAACTTGAAAAAACAGCAGGCCGGGGATACGGTACACGATTTCTTGGACGCACTTCTCGACTACTGGCGGGCACTTGATGGTCTAATTCAGCGTCAAGAGCACGACGCGAAGAAGGAAGGTGAGCAGCTGGTTTGGGAGGATGGACGTCGGGTTGTGTTTCAAACCGCTGTGGTGATGTTCGAGATTGATCACAGCCTTTCGCGAATAAAGCGGTAGCTTCACTGCGTTTTGCTACCGCACTCCAAAATCAAAAAGGGCGACCCGGCGGGTCGCCCCTACATTTTCAATCCAGATTATGCAGTAGCTCTGCTGTAGGGGCTCAAAATTTTGAGCCCCTACTGTCCGTATTCCTTGACATTGCTTGCCATTTCGCCAATATTCGCAGCAATTAGTGAGAAGAAATCGACACGGAAGAACAAGATACGGGCCGTCCTGCTTTCTACGAACATAGGACATAAACATCTGGCTATTAAGAAGGGATAAATGTTAGCGGCATAATACTATCATCCAGGAGGGTCATATGAAAAGAAGACTGCTGTCGTTACTTATGGGTGTTATATTCATTGCAGCTGCAGGATGCACGACGCGCCTTGTTGATTTCACGTTAATTTCAACCAAGAACATTGATCTATCGAGGGGCGCAGATTTCAAAAGAGGCACATCAAGAGTCGAAGGAATAGATAAGACGCACATCATTATCTTTATCCCAACGGGTATTCCAAACATGAAGGAGGCTATAGACAGAGGCATCGAAAGTGTTCCTGGCGCCGTCGCCCTTCTGGATGGCGTCGTTTCACAGCGTTCTTGGTATATCCCTTGTATTTATGGCCAGTCCATGTACATTGTTAAAGGCACTCCTCTAATTGACCCCACACTGACTGCAACAGCGCCATAGAAATCGGGGCCAGTGCCATATCATGTAATAAGCCAGACCTAGCAGCGGATAGCAAAGCGGTAGCTGCACTGCGTTTTGCTACCGCACTCCAAAATCAAAAAGGGCGACCCGGCGGGTCGCCCCTACATTTTCAATCCAGACTATTTAGTGCGCCCGAAGACAAAAGCAGGGGCTCTCGATAACTAAAAGAAGAACACTCAAACAAAGTCACTGTCAGCAATAGTATCTGGCTCACAAGAGGGTGAGCCAGGAGCCAGTGGCGATTTCATCCGCCGAAGCCCGGCGAAGGCGAATGAATCCGCCTGAGGCGGATGAAATCGCCCGCACAGAAAGGTTTGGGAGGGGAGCGCGAGGGGTAATCCGCCGCGGCGGAGTTCCCCTCGCATTGTTCAAATGCAAGAATCCGGTTTAATTGCGCACAAAAAGTAAGGGCAGCCGCAAGGGCTGCCCCTACAAATTTCTCGTTGACGAATCCGCTTAATACAGCGGCCAGTCGGTTATGGAAGTAACGGCCTCCGCAGGTTCGAGTTTGATGGTTATTGTTTGCGGTGCGGAAGCAGCCAAAACGCTCTTTGCGCCGCTGCTGGAAGAAATCATGACGTCCAGGACAGCTGGCTTGTATCCTTCCTTGGATACAACAAGCGATTGAGTACCTTCGGGAACTTCAGGAATCAGGCTGTTCCCCATACTGTCAGTACTCCCCTTCCAGTAGTTCCACTCTGAAGTGGGCATTACCTCATCGTAAATCGAGAAGACCACTGCTGCTCCTTCAATAGGCTCGTTCGTTTCAGCATTCAGGATAACGCCCCTTACATCTCTGGAACCAGGGAAGGGTCTGAGTACGAAATCAACAGTCGTGGTCTCGTTTGCCACTACCGTAGCTTTCTTTTTGTCTATATGATACCCTCTCTTGAAAGCGCCCACGTTGCAATTGCCTGCTGGAACATCTTCAATCAGGTACTCTCCATTCTCATCAGTTTGGGTATGTAGGGTATTATGGCGACACGCGAGATAGCCTGCACCCAGAGGCTTCACAAAAACCCATGCATTCTCAATGGGTGCCGACGTCACAACATCAACCACCGTGCCTGCCACACTGCCCGCACCAACAGGGTGAATCGGATACAAGGCAAAGTTTACAGTTGTAGTAAGGCCTTCTTCAACATTCACCATCTGACGGCCATGGTGATAGCCTTTTTTAAATGCAAAAATCTTTCTCGTTCCAGCGGGAACATCTTCTATTGTATAGTCGCCATCACTGTCTGTCCGCGCCCAGAGGCGTCCGATACACTGCCAGATATCGTCTGCTACAGTAAACACAAAGGCCTCTTCAATCGGGTCTGAGGTGCTAGCGTTAGTCACCTGGCCAGTGATGGTGCCAGTTGCGGGAGGTTCAATAGGTGTGAGACTGAAATCAACAATGGTAGTCTGTGAGTCCTGAACATCGGCTTCCTGGCTGGCTGGATAATACCCGCACTTAAATGCCATTATCGTCTGGGTTCCTACAGGGACACTCTCTATGCTATACTGGCCATTATCATCTGTCCTTGAGAATCTAAACGATGTATACACCATAGCATCTTCTATCGGATCGCTGGTACTGGCGTTCAAAACGGTGCCGCTTATGGTGCCCGTCTGGGCTTGAACTAAGGCAGCAGAACAAAGAACAAGAAGAACTAACGCTCCTAAAACAAACAGTTTCTTTCTCATTTTACACCCCTTCCTTCTCACAAAAAAATGTTACTTCTTATTATGGCGCACTTGTGTTTTCAATAAAGAATATTGTGGCTCTTGTCAAGGATAATGGCACAAAACTGGCCAGATTCAGTCGTTATAAAATGGGTTCTCCGATATTTAATGCGGCCTGAGCCAAATTCCTTGACATCCTTCGCTAATTTTACCTTGTTAAATAATGCCACAGAGTCACAGAGATTCATTAAGGTAAGGGCACGCCGCGGCGTGCCCCTACAAAATCTGTGTTCATCTGTGTTCATCTGTGGTTAGAATTCAAATAGCAAAGAAATTTACAAACAGTTTACCACGAATGGGCACAAATGAACACAACTAGGCACGAATAAATACATCACATTCGTTTACATTCGTGTAAATTCGTGTTATATCTTTTCTTGAGTATTTATCTGCGTTCATCAGTGTTCACCTGCGGTTAGAATTTAAATAACAAAGAAATTTACAAACAATTTACCACGAATGGACACAAATGAACACAAATAGGCACGAATAAATACATTACATTCGTGTAAATTCGTGTTATATCTTTTCTTGAGTATTTATTTGCGTTCATCTGTGTTCATCTGCGGTTATATTTTAAATAACAAAGAAATTTACTAACAATTTACAACGAATGGGAACAAATGAACACAAATAGGCACGAAGAA
>JAUWMI010000048.1 GCA_030613245.1 Candidatus Sumerlaeota bacterium | reverse complement strand
TGAAATCGTTATGGTCACATCATTCGGATCATCTATTTCTGCAGTAAAAGTCCCTTGATCTGCAATAGGCGAATCATTGTAGCCGGTAACATAACCTATATTGTCCCATATGTTTTCCACGACGATATCATCCTCTATGTGGTTATAAGGAGGATTACCAGCAGGATCTTCTAGGGATGACATCAAGTGCAGTTTCGTCTCCAGTTTCTCGAGAGAAATCACCTTGTACGTATATGGTCCCGGAACAAAGCTGGCCTTGTTGATATAAAAAGTGAAGCTATCGTTAACAATCTCCGGGCGAGGCTTGCGGAAATGATGAGTGCCGTATGCTGAATCAATATGGAGCTGTTCGAGCTGCCACTTACCGTCATACGTCATTGGCACGGTAGCATCTGGATCGATACGCCGCCATTGCTGTAACTGGTATGTATCAGGATCAAACTCTTCATCATCGCGTCTGGCCGAGTCATCTCCAGAGTTCAGGCGGTTATCCATAGAGCGCAGATACGCCACTGCCGCCTTAACTTTGTTATTTAGATACTCAGCATCACTTACACTATCTCCACCAACCCACACCTTCGCCTGAAAATTCTGGTTACCCGCTGGATACAATACCCTCTTTCCCTCAGGTATACCCACTGTCTACGTCGTGCCCCCATGTGGTCCAAAATACGTGACGCTGCTCGATTCTGTTTCACTCAAGGTGAGACTATGGAGCCGACCTTGAGGAATCTTGCTCTCCAGAATCTCCCAGATTGCCCGCACGAGGTTTTCTGCTGTTGGTACCACGCCACGAAGCCAATCTACCTCAAGATTCAAATTCCGATGATCCAGCTGCTCGACCACCTCACGCTCCAGGATTTCTCCCAGCGTTTTAAAATTGATCACCATCCCGGTTCGGGGATCTGGTTCGCCCTTCACTGCTACTTCGAGCGAAAAATTGTGTCCATGGTAATTCGGGTTGCTACACTTCCCATACACCGCCCGATTCTCCTCATCAGAGAGCGCGTCCGAGTAAAGGCGATGAGCAGCGCTGAACGAAACTTTCCGTTTGATGAGAAACACAATTCGTCCTTTCACAACAGAATCGCCGGAGGTCAGCCATCAGGCTTATCCGTCGACAGCTCAGGTCTTCAATTTCTTACCCAGAACCTTCTCAACCGCCTCCACTTTCCCGGCCAGACGGCCTGTGCGGCCTCTGTGGTCGTCAATCTTGATCGTCGTAATTACCCGATCCGAGTCCTCCATCATGCGCTCGTGACACTGCTCGATAAGAGCCATTACGCGCTGCCATCTTCCTTCGACAATCGTGCCCATTGACGTGAGTCTATAATCCAGTCCGCTCTTATCCACCATTTTAAGCACTTTGGCCACTGAGCTGCTCAGGTGTGTCCCTTTATCGAGTGGAACTATTGAAAATTCAACCAACATAACTCCTACCTCCTCCATGCTGAATTGCCATATCAAATCCAAGTCACTCGTTTTTTTTACTGGCAAATTTCTTCGCTGTATCTCTACAATTCTTCTGCACATGATGGGCAAAGGCTATGAATCCATTAGTTTCCTTGCTGTACTAGGACCATCGCCTGGACATATCCTGCGGGCTGCTGAATGAGATAAATAGATGTGAGGAGTACGATGATCTACTGGATTGCTCTCGCTTTCTGGATTCTTTTTATCGCCTACTGCGGCACAAGACGATTTGGCCGCGCGCAGTCACAGCAGTTGATTGACACCGTCAAGCAGAAGCCACGGCTATGGAAGTTTCTCGACGCCTACCATGGCCAGTTTCGTGCTGCGTTTCACTATCTGGAATTTGGCGGCCTGTTTCTCCTACTCTATCTCGCTCTTTCACAGGGTCACCTGCACTGGGCACCTGCGCGTGGATACGCAACGTGGGCCATAAGCTGCGTCATTGCTGTTCTTGACGAATGGCACCAATCGCGCACCGCCGGCCGCTGCTTTCGTGGCATTGATCTTTTGCACAGCTTTCTAGGCGCCACGCTCGCTATGCTGGGAGTTGCTACTCTCGGCGGCTAGACTGCAACGCTATTTTCACTTCCAGACGGCAAAGCGATAAACTTCACTTTCACAGATTCGTGAATAATTCGTGGCATTCGTGTACTTACAAACACCCCCTACCACGAATGACAACGAATAAAACAAATTGCACGAATTAACGTCTACTTTGAAAAAACTACACACTCCGTACCGGCAGAACACAATGGCAAAACTCACATCTCCACGCCGTCAATAACCGCCCCGCAATTATAGCACTTTCCCTCTTTGATTTTATTCTCCATAACGCTGAAGCCGAAGCGGCGGATCAGCGTATGTTCACAATTATAGCACAGCGTGTTCTCACCCTCGTCGCCCGGCACATTGCCAGAATACACATAGCGCAGGCCTTTTGCCCGGCCTATTTCCAGTGCCTTCTTAATGACTCCCAGCGGCGTCGGCCCCACCGAGGTAAACTGATACTGCGGATGAAATCGGCTCACATGCCAGGGGATTTCTACCCCTACGTCGGCGATAAACTCGGCAATCTGCTGGAGCTGCTTCTCGTCATCGTTTAAAGTGGGCACAATAAGCGTGGTCACTTCAATCCAGATACCAGCGTCTTTCAACCGACGGATACTATCAAGCACACCATCCAGATCCGCCTTCATCACCTTGCGATACACCTCTTTGCTGAATGCTTTCAAATCCACATTAATTCCATGCAGGTATGGACGAATAGTGTCAATTGCCTCCGGTGTCATGAACCCATTCGAGACGAAGACATTCTTCATCCCGGACTCCGTGGCCAACTTTGCGCTGTCATAGGCGTATTCAAAGTAAATCGTTGGCTCTGTGTAAGTATAGGAAATGCTCTTGCAGCCATGGCGTTTGGCTATCTTCACCACATCTTCCGGTGGAAAATGCTCACCAGCAATTTCGCCACAGTCATGAACCATCTGGGATATGCTGTGATTCTGACAAAAATCACAGCTAAAGTTGCATCCTACAGTAGCAATGGAAAAGGAATCCGACCCGGGTTGAAAATGAAAAAGCGGCTTCTTCTCAATCGGATCTGCGTTCCTGGCAATAGCCCGGGCGTAGACAAGGGAATAAAGTGTGCCCCCTTTGTTTAGCCGTACCTTGCAGATACCCGCTTTGCCATCCGCGATCTGACATCTATGGCGGCACAGGTGACATTCGACCCGCGTATCACCCGTCTTTTCGTAGAGCATCGCCTCGTGCATTACACATTCCTTTATAACTCAAAGTGCCGGTTTTCGATCCCAAGTTAGAATAGTCTGTTTCCATGAGTAATTCTACGCATGTTCGAGTTCGACTTCTTGTAATCATGAAAGGCGGCTCATGTCCGGGGCGGCTTTTGGGAGTGCGGTAGCGAAACGCAGTGGAGCTACCGCTTTGCCTCTCGTAAGCGCAGCTTACGAAACAGCCCGAAGCTGCGCTTCGGCCCGTGAAAGCGCAAGCTCCGCTATGGCTCCGCTTACGCACTCCAAAGGATTCCCAGTGAGGTAAAAACATTTTAACTTCCAGCCTGATGAATTTTTGGGTACTTTGAGTTAGTGTTTTGCTCTTCCAATCAAGCTGCGCAAGACGCGGAGATTTTCTATATCTTCCTTGAGATCCGGCCCTTTCGGTGTCTCCAGAACCATTGGCACATTGCGAAACCTTGCGTCATTCAAGAGCCGCCTAAAGAACTTCAGCCCCAGAAGCCCGCGGCCAATGTGCTCATGGCGATCCACCCGAGAGGCCAAAGGCTTTTGCGAATCGTTCAAATGAAAAACGTGAAGATGATTCAGGCCAATAATATGGTCAAATCGGCGAAACGTCGTAGCATAAGCGCGTTGAGAGCGCAAATCATAGCCGGCAGCAAAGACGTGCGCAGTGTCGAAACAGACGCCGGTCCTTTCTTCGTCTCCAACAATGGCGAGCAATTCCGCCAGGTGATCGAATTGATAACCTAAACTTGTGCCCTGGCCTGCGGTTGTTTCAAATAATATTCTAACTGCCGACCCTGATGTTTGTCCGATAATCTGCTGGACGCCTTCCCCAATTTGCCTGAGCCCGGCCTTCTCCCCTTGCCCGAGATGCGATCCAGGATGAACGACCAGAAACGGCAACCCCAGCTGCTCAGCACGAATACATTCATCCTCCAGTGCCAGTAGCGATTTGCGTCGGACCTCAGAATGCGCTGAAGCAAGGTTTATCAAATAGCAGTCATGCGCAAAGACAATTCCTATCCGAAAGCACTTTTTAAAGCGAAAAAAATCCCGTCGCTCTTCCTCAGTATACGGTCGGCCGGCCCATTGTGTGTTATTCTTCAGAAATATCTGGATCGCCTGGCACCCAATCGAAGCGCCGCGAATCAGGGCCTTATCCACGCCGCCCGCAATTGACATGTGCGCACCAAGCAGCATCCAAGCTCCCTGCGTTGGCCCATGTGCCGAACCCGCGTCGCTGTTTCTCCACCACCATGCCGCTCCATCAATCAGAGCCCATTACTCTTCAAGCCACTTTACGAGCCAGCTCTCAGGAACGGTGTGCATGGCTCCCCCCTTATCACGCACTTCAAACACCTTGCCGCCGTCAGGGTGACGCCAGACATCTGTCACCTTGCCGCTAGTCAGGCACTTTCCCTTGAAGACCAGACTCTTGCCAACTTCGCCTTTAAGAATAAAGTTGATGCATGCCTCAGCGGCCTCTTTGTCGTACTTGTTCAGGTAATAGGTCTGCATCGCCTTGATGCTGGCTTCCTCGTCAAGATTCATCGCAAAGTACTGCGCACCCTGAAGATCGTCCATTCGCTCAATAATGTCCATGATCTCGATCACTCCGTGCTCGTTACGTCCTCCCTCCTCGTAGAGCTCCTTAATTGCCCCCTGAGCGAGCGCTTGTGCTTTGCTCTTCTTAATCACGTAGTACTTGTCGTAGAACATTGATTCAGTAATCTCGGTCTTCTTGCCTGCCATGGGCTTCACTCCTTTGTATCGGGGAGAGTGTGCACTCTAGTACCGCTTAGTTGCCTTCTGCAACTGTGTGCCATAGTTTCGAGCATAAATCAGTTATTGATTAAAACAGGCTGTCCAAGGATTGCAATCAAAAAGTCTCAGGCTGTGGAAAACTCAATCAGGAAGATCATCCTCCACGTCTGGCACGCACCAGTGCCAGGCAATGCTTCACCATACCACGGGCCAGGCGTGGCACAGAAAAGCCGATTGACACGAGTCGTGGCACCTGCAAGTCCCTCACCCGAACTGACTCGAGCGCTTCCCCAACGATAGCAATATTTTCCAGCTGCGTCTCTCCTATCCCTAGCTCATGTGCGACGTCCAGAATTGGCACATCACGCGGAGTAATGCCGAGCACATCGGCAAGTACCATATCAATCGCCACACAATCCGTGCCTGCTGCTACCAGGCCAAAGCCCCGAGGATCGCCGTTCGCCGGCCCGTCGCCTTCCATTCCAACGATTCCATCTACAATGGTCAACTCTGGCTGAACGTGTTCCATAATCTCGAGAATAAGTCGTGCAAATCCTTTGCGATTCCCGCTAAAGAGCAAATGGCAGAGTGCCTTGCGCCGCCCGGGAACAAATCCGAACAGGTTCTTCACTGCCATACTAAGTAGCATCTGATTATGAACTTTCAGTTTTGGAAGATTAATGATCGCTCCCGTGTCGAATGCCAGCCGGTCAACGAGGATAGAACGCAACGAGCCACGACTCAGGCGAATGCGCTGTGGATGGCGAAATTCCACCACCTCAATCCCCAGCTCCTCTGCCATCTGCAAAATACCTCCGCGCGCTGCCACACCTCGCGCAGACCCGAATGCTGGACTATCGCCTATGATCGGGCTTGCTCCAGCTTCAAGCACCAGCTCCGCCACAACCTTAAGCACTACCGGATGCGTAGTTGCTGCCTGATCCTGGTGCCGCGCCACGATGAGGTTCGGCTTCAGAAGCACACGCATCCCAGGCGAAACAAATATGCGTATCCCGCCAAACGGTTGCAAGACCTCCTCTACAGCCGCTCTCACATTGCGATCCTCATACGTAGTGCACCGCGCAAGTGCAACCGTTGTCGTCATTTCTCACGGGTTCTCCAAGAATATTTGTCTTCACGGCTTATTGGGAAAAGGACAGTAGGCTCTAATGACACACTCATTGCAGAGAGGGCATCGCGCCTGACAAACGTAGCGGCCATGCAAAATCAATGCGTTGCTGAATTGGGTCCAGTCTTTTTTGTCCAGCAATCGTTGCAGGTCAAACTCGATTTTATCCGGATTGGTCTCATTGCTCAGCTCCACGCGTCCAACGACCCGCTTCACATGCGTATCTACCGTGATCGCAGGCTTGTTAAACGCGCAGCCCAGCACCAAATTTGCTGTTTTACGCCCCACACCGCCCAGCGTGACGAGTTCGTCCATGTCGTCCGGCACCTCTCCTTTGTACTCTTCCACCAGGCCTTTGCAACACGCGTGAATGCTTTTCGTCTTGTTACGATAAAATCCGGTTTGCCTGATATCCTGCTCCAACTCGTGAGGATCAACGTTAAGATAATCCTGCGGCGAGCGATACTTTTTGAACAGCCGCCGGGTCACTTTATTTACGCGTTCGTCCGTGCATTGTGCCGAGAGAATTGTGGCGATCAGCAGTTCGAACGACGTGGAGAAACGCAGCGCTGTAGTGGCCCCCGGATATGCTTTTCTAAGGCCTTTGACAATGCTCTTTGCCCGTGCTTTCAACTGCGTAATTGTTCCCACAATTTTTCTCACTTCCGTCCCTGGCGTAATTGGCGCAACAGCTTTTCGAGAGACAGGGTATTAAGAATATCCCCAGGGCCAAGCCATCCTTTCCGCGCAATCCCTACCCCATACTGCGTGTCATCTAGCCCCTCCAGGTGATGTGCGTCGGGATTGATGCTGATCTTCACGCCAGCATCTTTCGCCTTCTTGCACCAGCGCCAGTCAATATCCAGACGAAAAGGGTGAGCGTTGAGCTCGATGCTCACGCGGTATTTCGCAGCTGC
Organism: Candidatus Sumerlaeota bacterium; assembly: GCA_030613245.1. Lineage (GTDB taxonomy): Bacteria > Sumerlaeota > Sumerlaeia > MWCT01 > JAUWMI01 > JAUWMI01. The sequence continues at coordinate 26,078 of JAUWMI010000048.1, read as the reverse complement.
TTCTATCACTGCGGCCATGTCAAGTGGGTAGGCCTCGCGCGCCAGCAGTAACCGACCCGTGGGATGCCCAAGCATGTTCACGTATTTGTTCTTCATCGCTTTGATAATACGTCGGGTCATGTCCGCTTCGCTCATGTTAAACCTGCTGTGCACCGAGGCAATCACGAAGTCAAAGCTGGCCAACACCTTGTCGCTATAGTCAAGCGAGCCATCTGGCAGAATGTCCACTTCTATGCCCTTGAGCAAACGGACACCGCGAGCGCTCTTGTTCAACGCATCTATTTCCCGCTGCTGCTTCCGAATCTGCTGCTCTGTCAGCCCATTAGCATAAGCTGCCGACTTGCTATGATCTGCTATGCCGATGTAATCGTAGCCGCGCTCCTTGGCGGCCTTCAGGTATGCCTTCAAAGGCACAACGCCGTCGCTATAGTCCGTGTGAACGTGAAAGACGCCCCGAAGATCATGCTCTTCGACCAGTTTCGGCAGAATCCCTTTCTCTGCAGCTTCGATCTCACCTGTATCTTCGCGAAGTTCAGCCTCAATGTAATGCAGCCCCAGAACCTTAAAAATTTCTCCCTCATCTTTGCAGGGAATAAGCGTCTCCCGCTTGCCCTTGAACAGACCGTACTCGTTCATCTTGATGCCCATCTGCTTGGCACGCGTGCGTACGGCAATATTATGGGCCTTACTCCCTGTAAAATAGTGCAAGGCGTAAGGAAATTGTTTGTCCGAGACCGCACGGAGATCCGCATTGATGCCCGTCTTCAGGGTCACGCTACTTTTCGTATCACCATGCGCTATGACATGCTCAACCGGCTCAAGCGCCACAAACGTGCTCATCACCACCTTGTTGTCCTTTGCACTCACCAGTATGTCTATGTCTCTGACGATTTCTTTATGTCGTCGAATACTTCCTGCAAGACTCACTCGGATGACTTTTGAATGTGCTTTCAGCGCCTCATAAAGGGTCTGGGCAGCCCCATACGCAACGTTAAAATGAAACTGCCCGATCCGCTTCTTGAGAAACTCGATCCCTTGGAGAATCTTTTGCTGACTTTTCAAACCAAACCCATCGACGTCAAGCAGCCGATTTTCGCGACATGCATACTCGAGCTCTCCCACTGTTTTGATCCCGAGTTTCTCGTAAACTGCTTTCGCTTTTTTTGGGCCGAATCCTGCGATATCGAGCATTTCAACCACACCTGGCGGAATCGCTTTGCGCAGCTCCTCATAATACTCAAGCCTTCCGCTTTGTGCCAGGGTCGTGACCTTTTCTGCAATGCTCTTTCCAATCCCCTTGATCGTGCCAAGCTCGCCGGAACTGATCATCTGCTCCAGCGTTCCATCGTACATCTCCAGCTGTCGCGCTGCATTATGATACGCATTACACTTAAAAGGGTTCTCACCCTTGATTTCAAGGAATGTCCCGATCTCTTCAAGGATATCAATGACTTCTTGTTTGTCCATTGTGCCGTTACAAAAAGTTACTTAAATTGCGCTGTCTCTAGCAACAGGGCAAAGAAGAAAAGTGTGTGCAAATTCTACTTTCTTTACTCTACGCACTTATGATAAATACTCCCTAACTTTGCAACGTTTTTTTGTTACTGTTTGTGTGGCGGGAAGGCCGCTCTCAGGATTATTCGCTGATATGTTATGTAGATTACAGTCGGCGCCACAAAATACGTTATAATTTTAGCTAATTCAGCATTAAAGGGCATTGAAAAAATTGCGTGTCTTGTATTATACTATCCGGATTTTCTCTTGACATTTTTGCTTTTTAAAAAAGAAATTTAAAACTGATTTTAATAGTTACAGCTATCAGCGCAATTTTTGAAAATCGCTCCTGAGACAAATAATACTTTTGGCCAATAAATAAACACGAGAATCCGGTTTAAGCCTTGAACCTCAACTTCTTTAATATCAACTATCCGCTTTGTGATCAGGTAAAGGGTTCATAACGTGAGCAGCATTATCTACCTCGATAAGAAGAATCTGGCATTTAAGAATCTGGTTCTCTCCACACCTGGCGGAGAAAACATCCTCCGATGCTTTGCCTGTGGCGCCTGCTCAGCTGCGTGTCCGGTGCGCGAGATTGACGAACGCTACAACCCGCGCCGTATCATCCGCATGGTGCTTCTTGGGATGAAAGACGAAGTGTTGCGCTCGGATTTCGTATGGCTCTGTGCCAGCTGCTATACATGCACTGAGCGCTGTCCCCAGGACGTGCATCTGACAACCATCATGCGGGTGCTGAAAAATATTGCCGTTAGTGAAGGAATCATTCATCCCGCCTACCAGACTCAGGTAGAGACTATTCGCAAACACGGCAAAATTTACGAGATCGAGGACTTCGACAATAAGAAGCGCGGCCGCCTCGGGCTGCCGCCTCTCGAAAAACAAAACCCTGATATGGTACGCATCTTTGAATTGACAGGCCTAACAAAAAGGGAGCCAAAGGATTAAATTCATGAATCCATACGCCCTTTTTCTTGGCTGTACGATTCCCGTTCGAGCGCAGAACTACGAGCTTGCGACACGCAAAATCGCTGCGGTCCTGAACATCCCGCTTCTTGATATCGACAACTTTACCTGCTGCGGGTTCCCGATTGATTCAGTGCATCACAAAACCTCTCTTCTTATGGCCGCACGCAATCTTGCGCTTGCTGAACAAAATAACGCAAATCTTTGCACCATATGCACTGCGTGCACGGGAATGCTTACAGAAACCAACCTTGTGCTGCGCGACTCTGCGACGCAGCGTGATGAGGTCAATCAGAAATTGCGCGAACTCGGTATGGAATACCGTGGCACGGTCGAGGTAAAGCACTTTGTGCGCCTGTTGATCGAGGAAGTGGGCTTCAAGGCGCTCCAGGAAAAGATCACCCGCCCTCTCAATGCTCTGCGCTTTGCCCCTCATTACGGCTGCCATTATCTCAAGCCTACAGCCATATACAGCGGATTTGACAGCGACGAGAACCCGCAGACCCTGGATCAGCTTATTACCCTCACTGGCGCAGAAAGTATAAGCTATGAGGAGAAGCTGAGCTGTTGTGGTGGAGCATTGCTAGCAATAGATGAAGGGTTGGCTCTGAAGATTTCAAAGAAAAAACTCGACAACTTAATAGCCAATCGGGTGGACGCGATTGTCTTAATCTGCCCCTTCTGCAGCATTATGTACGAAAGCAATCAGCGCAAGATCGAAAGCACCTTTCAGACCGAATACCATCTGCCCGTACTCTACTACCCGCAGATACTGGGCCTGGCGTTAGGTATTGAGCCAAAGGAGCTCGGGTTCAATCAGAATCGGGTGCGACCAACCGCTGTGTTGGAAAAACTCGGAGTGTGATCTAGGAGTTGCCTGAGTCACGAAACATCGAATGAAATCTCAAACAACACAGAAAAAAGTTATTGGCGCCGTCATGGTAGTTGGTGGAGGGGTGGCCGGCGTTCAGTCGGCCCTTGACCTCGCAGAATCAGGCTACAAGGTCTATCTTGTGGAGAAAAACCTGAGCATTGGCGGAGTCATGGCCCAGCTAGACAAGACCTTTCCGACCAACGACTGCGCCATGTGTATCCTTGCGCCGAAGCTGGTTGATGCTGGACGCCATCACAACATTGAGATAATCACCTACGCTGAAGTGGAGCGCGTCGAAGGAGAGGCCGGAAATTTTACCGTTAGTGTTAAAAAGCATCCTCGCTATGTGGACATTGAAAAATGTACGGCGTGTGATGAATGCGTAAAGGTATGTCCCATCGAGCGGCCCAATCAATACGATGAGAACCTGGGCACACGAAAAGCGATCTACAAACTCTTTGCCCAGGCCATTCCAAACGCCTTTGCCATTGAGAAGCGGGGTGTAGCTCCGTGCAAATCCGCCTGCCCCATAGAAACCTCAGCCCAGGGCTATGTGGCTCTTATTCGCGAACGAAAGTTTGAAGAGGCGTACGCGCTTATCCGGAGCGTGAATCCGCTACCGGGCATTTGCGGCCGCGTATGCCATCACCCCTGCGAACAAAACTGCCAGCGAAATGAAATCGATCAGCCTGTAGCCGTAGCTGCGCTCAAACGGTTTGTTGTAGACTACGTGACCAAGCATGGCTTGCGCAAACCACCTGCAAACGAAAACCGTAGCAAGCAAGACAAGCACGTTGCAATAATTGGCTCGGGTCCCGGTGGCCTAGCCTGCGCAAATGATCTCGCACTCCTGGGCTACGATGCCACTATCTACGAGAGCCTCTCGCGCCCGGGCGGTATGCTGGCGATTGGCATCCCTGACTGCCGTTTACCCGCCGACGTTCTGGAAATGGAAATCAATGAGATTAAGGCGCTTGGCGTTGAGATCAATCTCGATACGCCGGTAGGGACAAACATCCCATTTGAAGAATTACGCAAAAGATACGATGCTGTATTTGTGTCAATCGGTGCGCAGATCAGCAAAAAACTAGGCATTGAAGGCGAAGATTTGCAGGGAATCTTCCACGCTGTAGATTTCCTGCGTGAGATGAATCTTGGGAAACAGCCAGCCATTGGACAACGCGTGGCGGTAATTGGTGGCGGCAATGCTGCCATTGATGCAGCACGCTCCACACTCCGGCTCGGAGCCGAGGAGGTCTCTATCATCTATCGCCGTTCCCGTACGGAAATGCCCGCAAATGCCAGCGAAGTTGATGCTGCAGAAGAGGAAGGCATCACCATTCACTATCTCGCTGCACCAACGAAAATCATCGGGCAGAATGGAAAGCTCTCTGCCATGCAGTGCATCCGCATGAAACTCGGCGAGCCGGATGCAAGTGGCCGTCGTCGTCCCATTCCTATTGAAAAATCCGAATTCACCATTGAGGTTGACACTATCATTCCGGCGATTAGCCAGGAAGCTGATCTCAGATTCCTCCCCGATGATTTCAAAAGAACCCGGTGGGGAACACTTGAAGTTGATGATTGCTATCGCACATCCGAAGAGGGTGTGTTTGCCGGTGGCGACGTAGTCCTTGGGCCAGCCACGGTGATTGAGGCAATTGATACTGGCAAGCGTGCGGCACTCGCCATTCACCAATTTCTCCAGGACGAGCCAATAACTCCACGGCCTCACCTCGAGAAAGTCCAGTACGAGCTGGAGACACTGCCAGAGCCTCAACCGCGCACTCCTATGGCCTCGCTTGACCCTCATGTCCGCCGCACATCCTTCGACGAAGTCGAGCTTGGCTATACAGAAGAAGAAGCCGTTGCTGAAGCCGGTCGGTGCCTGAAATGTGGTATATGCTCCGAATGCTATGAATGCCTGAAAGTATGCGAGCCCAAAGCCATTGACTTGGACATGCAGGAAGAGGAGATTCGGCTCAATGTCGGCTCGGTCATTCTTGCTCCTGGTTATGATGAATTTGACCCCAGTGGCCTGGAAGAATACGGCTATCGCCGCTACGCGAATGTGCTGACCAGTATTGAGTTTGAGCGAATGATGGGCGCCACAGGTCCATTTACTGGTCACATACAGCGGCTCTCTGACGGCAAGCCGCCCCGCTCTGTTGCGTTTCTGCAATGCGTTGGTTCGCGCGACTGCGCGCACGGCCGTGAATACTGCTCGTCCGTCTGCTGCATGTACGCTACCAAAGAGGCCGTCATCGCCCAGGAACACCTGAAGGGTCTCTCCACAACCATTTTCATGATGGACATGCGTGCCCATGGGAAGGGCTTTGACCAGTACTACGAACGTGCACAGGCAACGTATGGCGTGCAGTATGTGCGCGCCCGAGTGTCGCACGTGACAGAAGATCCCTCAACAAAGGATTTGCTGCTTCATTACGAAGACGAAGATGGAACGCTCAAAAGCGAACGCTTCGATCTTGTTGTGCTGTCAGTCGGGCTCGATCCGCCGCAGGATGCAAAGAAATTAGCGGATGCATTTGGCCTTCAGCTAAACACGTACGGCTTCAATGCATCTCCTGAATTCGCACCGATGCTGACTGCCCGACCCGGCGTGTATGTTGCGGGCGCTTTCCAGGGGCCCAAGGACATCCCGGAAACCGTGATGCAGGCAAGTGCTGCAGCGGCTAAGGCATCCGAGCTCCTCTGCCCTGCCCGCGGCACGCTGGTCAGCGAAAAGACATTTCCGCCTGAACGCGATGTGCGTGGTGAACCTCCGCGCGTTGGCGTGTTCATCTGCCACTGTGGTATCAACATTGCTGGTGTCGTTGACGTCGAAGATGTTCTTGAATATACAAAGACGCTTACCTTTGTCGTCTATGCCGAGCGCAATATCTATACGTGCGCACAGGATACCCAGGAACTGATCACTGAAAAGATCAAGGAGCACGGCATCAACCGCGTGGTGGTTGCCTCCTGCTCACCGCGAACGCACGAGCCGTTGTTTCAGCAAACTATTCGCGAAGCGGGCCTGAACCCTTATCTTTTCGAGATGGCAAACATCCGCGATCAGTGCTCCTGGGTGCACATGGAACTGCCGCGCGAAGCAACGGAAAAGGCAAAGGATCTCGTGCGTATGGCTATTGAGAAGGCGCGCTACCTGGAGCCGCTGGAGCGCCAAAAAACCAGTGTTACGTATTCAGCGCTTGTAATCGGCGGCGGCCTGGCAGGTATGACTGCAGCTCGAACCCTGGCTAACCAGGGTTACCAGGTGGCTCTGGTCGAACAGCAACCCGAGCTCGGCGGAAACCTTCGCCACATGTATCGCACACTCGCTGGCACCGACATTCAGGTCTACCTCAGGGATCTTATTGATGAGATCAGAGGCCATGAGAAAATTTCTGTATTCACCTCAGCCTCTGTTAAAGCGGTTGAGGGCTTCATCGGCAATTTTGAGTCTACTATTGAACACAATGGAAATGAGACGAAATATCAGCACGGCGTGGTGATCGTTGCCACCGGCGCCGCAGAGAAGAAGCCAGCAGAATACGACTATGGAACCGACTCACGCATCATTACGCAGCGCCAGCTTGAACAGATGCTCGAGAACGATACAACACCAGCGGCGGAGAACGTAGTAATGATTCAATGCGTGGGATCGCGGACCGACGAGCGACCTTACTGCAGCCGTGTTTGCTGTGCCGAGGCGATCAAGAATGCGCTTGCCATAAAGGCCAGGAATCCCGCAGCAAATGTTTTTATTCTCTATCGTGATATGCGCACCTTTGGCTTTCTTGAGCAGTACTACACACAGGCGCGCGAAGCAGGCGTTCTCTTCATTCGCTACACGCCCGAGAATCCACCGCGCGTTGAGCACAAAGACAATGAGCTTTTTGTTATAACTGATGATCTCATTTTACACGAAACTATTGCCATCCCTGCTGACTTACTCGTGCTCAGCATGGCCACGGTGCCGCACGATGAAAACAAGGTGGTGGCGCAGCTGTTGAAAGTGCCGTTGGATAGCGACGGCTTCTACATGGAAGCGCACATGAAGCTACGACCAGTTGATTTTGCCACGGACGGAATCTTTCTCTGCGGGATGGCACATGCACCTAAATTGATTGACGAGGCAATTTCACAGGCCGAGGCTGCCGCGGCACGCGCAGTCGTGGTTCTGTCGAAGAAGTTTATCGAAACAGAACCCATCGTCTCACATATTGATGAACACCGGTGTAAGGCCTGTGGCCTCTGCGTGGAGATGTGCCCGTACAAAGCAATTGAGATTGACGAAGAAAAGCACGTGGCGGTGGTGAATGCCACTCTTTGCAAGGGATGCGGCGTGTGCGCCACGAGCTGTCGTTGCGGTGCACCAAATATTTCCGGCTTTACGAACGAGGAGATTGTTGCGCAGCTCCTCGCATTTCGATAACACAAGATTTCTCATTGCAGGGATAGTATAACTCAGACGGTAAGATTGACGATGATGCAGCCTGGCGCAGAATTTGAACCAAGATTGATCGCTTTTCTATGCAACTGGTGTAGCTATGCTGGTGCAGACCTCGCCGGCATCAGCCGGTTTCAGTATCCGCCAAACATCCGCGTCATCCGCGTTCCGTGTTCGGGTCGCGTTGATCCATTGTTCATTCTGAAGTCCCTGCAACACGGCGCCGATGGTGTGCTGGTTTCCGGCTGTCATCCAGGAGACTGCCATTACCTGACTGGGAATTACTATGCGCGGCGAAAATTTATCGTGCTGAAGCGCCTGCTCGACTACGTGGGATTGGAAGAAAACCGCGTGCAATTTTCTTGGGTCAGTGCAGCAGAAGGAGAAAAGTTTTCCCGTGTTGTGGCTGACGCCGTTGAGAAGATCAAGGCCCTGGGGCCGGCGAAACGTTTGGTCAAGACATTCTCTTTGCCCCCTGAACTCATCCAGGCAGCACATATGTAGGAGATCAGCAAACGCATGGAGTTAGAAAACCAGATAGAGCACGAGCTTAGAGAGCGCGCTCAGCAACTGCTGGCTGAGAATGTCGTAGACCTCATTATCGGCTATGGCCGGGGAACGCTGCCGAACCGCGTCACTCCAGTCTTTATTCGTAAACCTCAGGATGCGAACATGCTTGTATGGAACAATCACTGCCAATTAAATTTGGTGAGCTATTTGCAGAGAATGCAATCAAGCAGCAAAATCGGTATTGTCGTGAAAGGTTGCGATGCGCGAAGCCTCGTGGGATTAATAAAGGAAAAACAGATCAGCAGGGATCGCCTACACATCATCGGTATTGTATGCGATGGCATACTCGACACACGCGCGACTGGCGAACCTCCTATACCATACGCCTCGTGTCAACACTGCGAGGTGAATGTCCCGCCGCTCTACGATATTCTGATTGGCTCGCCGGATGAGATAAAGCCAAAGAAACCCTCTGAACTGGACGCCGAGCTCGCTGCATTTGAAGCATTATCTCCAGCCGAGCGATGGAAGGCACTCGAACAGGAGTTCAGTCGCTGCATCCGCTGTTACGCATGTCGTAATGCCTGCCCATTGTGTTATTGCGAAGAATGTTTTGTGGATCAAACGCAGCCAAAATGGATCAGCGAAGGCACGCATCCAAGCGACATTATGATCTATCATCTGGTGCGTGCGCTCCACTCAGCCGGCCGCTGCGGCGAATGCGGCGCCTGCGAACGCGCATGTCCCATGGGTATCAAACTACGGCTACTGACGCAGAAAGTCAGTCGTGACGTCGCTGAGCTATTTCAAGACAAGCCCGGCATTGATCTGGAACGGCCGCCTGCGCTCCATACGTTCAGTACCGACGATGACAACAGCACGTTTTTGTAAGAAACCGGCGCGACAAAATGGCCAAAGATTCAACAAAGCACTTAACGTCAAAACTTCTGCCCAAGAAAAATCTTGAGCAATTTCTCGACGCTCTGCTTAAGCAGTACGATGTCATTGCGCCAGTTGAGCAGAACGGATTCAGCCGCTACCAGAAGATTACGCGGGGCACAGAATGTTGCCTGAAGTACCGCCTGCCACGCAATAGTATCAAGGAGTTCTTTTTACCGCAGGACGAGACACTTTTCTTTTTCGAGCCGGGAGCGGCCAGCCTTAGCGACGCACCGTCAGCCAAACGAGAGCCGATCATATTCCCTGTACGGCCTTGCGACGTGCGAGCGCTAACGATTCTGGATGCTGTGTTCGATGACGAACAATTTAGCGACAGCTACTACGTCGAAAAACGCCGGAGAATGCGACTAATCGGCATGGCATGTCTTGAACCGGATGATACTTGCTTCTGCGAAACATTTGATATCAATAGTACGGATGGCACTGGATGTGATCTCTTCCTGACCGAAGTAGAAGATTCGTACATTATAGACGTCTTGACCACAAAGGGAAAAACACTCATCAAGACACTTGCTGACGCACCGCAAGAACTGATTCAGAAAAAGAAGCAGCAGGTGGCCGCGCGACGGAAGTCGCAATCACTCAAGCTTGCTGAAGTGCAGAATTTTCTTAAGCAATGTTTTGAATCGGAGTTGTGGGAAGAGATGGCGGCGAAATGCCTCAGCTGCGGCGCATGTGCGTTTCTCTGCCCAACGTGTCACTGTTTTGATATTACTGATGATGTAGCAGGCAAGATTGGCCGTCGCCTGCGCAGCTGGGATTGCTGCATGTTTCCTAAGTTTACACTGCATGCGTCAGGTCATAATCCGCGCACTAAACATGCGCAACGTCTGCGTCAGCGTATCATGCACAAATTCTCCTATTTCCCGGAAAACAAAAGTCTAATTGCCTGCGTGGGATGCGGCCGTTGTGTAGTGGCATGCCCCGTGAATCTTGATATTCGCGAAATTCTCAGCACTCTGGCAAGCTCTACTCATCCTGCATCACCGTGATCAGAATAGTTTTTGTTTTCGATCCTGTAGATTTCTGTGAGTCATCGGAAATGAAAAAAGTAAAACCGCACAGTCAGAAGAATCAGAGTCAATACAAGCCATCTCTCGCGCGCATCATCGCCATCGAAGTCGAATCAGCAGTCAGAGATACTCGCACGTTTACACTGGAGTTTCTCGATGATGCGGCGCGTGAGCAGTTCCAGTATCTCCCGGGTCAATTTGCCGAACTTTCTGTTGCGGGTGCAGGCGAAGCACCAATCTCAATCACCTCCTCCCCCACACAGCCACATCCTGAATTTTGCATCAAGCGCATGGGAGTTGTTACACGGGCAATTCACAATTTGTCGGTAGGCGACACGATCGGTGTGCGCGGCCCGTACGGCAATACTTTTCCATTGGAGACAATGGAGGGCAAAAATATTATCTTCGTTGCTGGCGGTATTGGGCTAGCTCCACTTCGTTCGCTGATCATCTACATGCTCGATGCGCAGCATCGCAGCCGCTATAAGGACATCACTATCATTTACGGTGCGCGCTCTCCCGGCGACTTTCTGTTTAAGCGCGATCTCAAGCAGTGGGCCCAACGCCAGGACGTCACATATCACGAAACCGTTGACAAGGCCGACGAAACATACACGGGTAAAGAAGGGTTTGTGCCGCAGCTCTTGGAGGAGGTGGCGCCGAAATCTGCAAATGCCATTGCCCTAACGTGTGGGCCGCCGATAATGATTAAATTCGTACTTCAGGGCCTGACCAAGCTGGGCTTCACACCCGACCAGATCATCACAACCCTTGAGATGCGCATGAAATGCGGTATTGGAAAGTGCGGACGGTGTAACATTGGGCCGTATTACGTCTGTATTGACGGCCCTGTTTTCAGCTACAGGCAGATTCTAGGCATGCCGCAGGAATATTAATCGGCTCGCTGCATCTAGCTGTCGTGACCGCTAGAACGTCCAAATGATTGACAGACTGTGAGCCACTCTGCTACAGAAATTCTGATTCACATTCCGGCTGAAAGGAGAGCGAACAATGGCAAAGGTGCAGGATTACGATATGCCCGATGATCTCTACTATCATAAAGAACACTGCTGGGCACGCGTTGAAAGTCCAGATTGTGTGCGTGTAGGGCTTAACGACTTTGCCCAGGCCCAGGCCGGTGATATCACCTACATTGACCTTCCTTTTGAGGGCGATGAGGCGGTTCAGAACGAGACCTGTGGCAAAATGCAGTCAAGTAAGTGGATCGGTAAACTGATCGCACCGGTCTCTGGCGAAATTACGGAAGTCAACCTCGAGCTTGAAAACCAAGCCACGCTGGTAAACGAAGATCCGTACGGCAAAGGATGGATCCTTGCTATTAAACCTACAAAACTGGATGAAGAACTCAAAGGCCTTTGCAAAGGTGACGCAGCTGTGGCGTGGCTCGAAGCAGAAATTGTCCGCGTTGAGAAAGAAAAGACCGAAGGGAAAGACTATGCAAAAGACTAAACTTGGCGACCAGATCAAGGCCATTGTCGGCCAGGACTACTTCTTCGATTCATACGAGGATCGCTTATGCTATTCCTATGACGCTGCCATTGAAGAAGCCATGCCAGAGTGGGTGGCCATGCCAGGCTCAGTGGAGGAAATTGCCCGCCTGATGACGCTGGCAAATACAGAAGGCTTTCCTGTATATCCGCGTGGTGCTGGCACGGGCCTGAGTGGCGGCTCGGTTCCTCTCAAAGGTGGCCTTGTCATGGTTCTTACACGGCTGAATCGCATTCGGGAGATTAATCAGGAAGACCTCTACGCAATTGTCGAGACTGGGGTCATTACTTCCGCCCTCCACGAGCAGGTCGAGGCACTTGGACTATTGTACCCACCGGATCCCGCCAGTATGAAGGTTACCACAATGGGCGGCAACGTGGCGGAAAACGCAGGCGGCTTGCGAGGCCTCAAATACGGCGTTACGAAGGACTACGTGCTCGCGCTCCAGGTAGTAACACCAGCTGGCCAGGTGGTTCGCGTTGGCTCGAAATGCGTGAAAAGCGTTTCCGGTTATGACCTGACTCATCTCTACGTAGGGTCTGAAGGTACCCTCGGCATCATCACTGAGATCACAGTTAAGCTGGTACCAGCGCCGGAGCATAAAGAATCAATGATGGCGATTTTTGACGATATGAACATGGCCGCTAAAACTGTAGCTGATATCATCAAGAGCGGCGTGATCCCTGCCACGCTGGAATTTATGGATAACACTTCCATTAATGCAATTGAGGATTTCAAAAAAATCGGTCTTCCGCGTGATGCCCAGGCGATCCTGCTCCTGGAGACAGACGGTGTCAAAGCTGCAGCTCAGCATGAAGCAGAGAAAATCATTGCCGTGTGCAAGGCAAACCAGGCGCGCGACGTCAAAAGCGCTGCAACCGAGCAGGAAAAATTACAAATCTGGGAGGCCCGACGTACGTGTTTCTCCGCTCTGGCACGGGTTCGACCTAACACAATTCTCGAAGACGCCACCGTGCCGAGGAGCAAAATTCCGGAAATGGTACGCGGCGTAACTGATATTGCCAATAAATATGGAATTCAGATCGGAAATTTCGGGCATGCAGGTGATGGTAATCTGCATCCGACGATTCTCACGGATCTACGCAATACCGAAGAGAAGCAACGCGTACAGAAAGCCATTGACGAAATTTTTGCACTGGCCCTGAGTCTCGGTGGCACTCTCACGGGCGAACATGGCATTGGCAGCGCGAAAGCAAAATATCTGGAAAATGAGTTTGGCCCCGAAGGCTTGGCTGTCATGCGCGCAATCAAAACAGCCCTGGACCCGAATAACATTCTCAACCCGGGCAAGATATTTGTTGCTGACACTGCAATTGCGTGAGCCGCACTAGTAAATCAAAAAGGAATATCGGTTGCAGCGAGTAACAACTCATACAAAATACATGAATTGAACGGAGATAAACCCGATGGAGTTTATGGAGTCACAGGTCGAAGAAGTCATCCGCTGCATGAAGTGTGGCAACTGTCGCGAAACGTGCCCGGTCTTTCTCATCACTCAGGATGAAAGCCAGGTGGCACGTGGTAAGATTCGCCTGATCAAGGCAGTGATAGATAGGCAGCTCGAACTTACGGATCGCTTCCAGGATAAAATCTACAACTGTCTGAACTGCAATGCATGTGTGACTACGTGTCCGTGCGGGATTGAGGTTGACGAGCTGATTACGGCAGCACGCGCGGGAATGGTGAATGCTGGTAAGCCCTTACCCGGGGCACAGGCTCGTGTCAAAGCAAACGTTGTTGTCCACATGAATCCATTTGGCGAGCCGCGAGAAGAACGCGGCTCCTGGCTTCCTGCGGCGTTGCAAACGCCCCGGCTATCGCCTAATCTCTATCACGCTGGCTGCGCCGTCTCCTACGCTACAAGCCGCACGGGCAAGGCCCTGATTCGCCTGCTCCAGGCAATTGACTTTGATTTTACCAGCATGGGCAGCCAGGAGCGATGCTGCGCTGACCCCTACTTCCGCATGGGCGAACAGACGCTGGGCCGCGAACTCGTCGAGCAGAACATCGCCGACTATAAGCGCCTGGGCGTAGAGACCATCTTTACCTCCTGCGCAGGGTGTCTGAAAGCGTTCAAGAAACACTACGGAGATACATTCAGAGTGCTGCACGTTACTCAGCTGTTCGCCTCACTGTTGAAAGAGAAAAAATTGGTGCTCGCCAAATCTCTGCCTAAGAAAATCGTCTACTTCGATGGCTGCGACATTGGTCGCCACAGCAACGTCTACGAAGAGCCGCGAGAAGTGCTTCAAGCAATTCCTGGTGCTACTATCGTTGACTTTCCGGCCAATCGCGAGAACGGGAGGTGCTGCGGGGGCCCGTTGATGCCAAGCCATCCAGACCTCGCCAAACGCATCGCTGCAGAGCGCATTGCAGAAGCAAAAGTCATGGGAGTTGACATGATCGCCGTCGCATGTCCCACGTGCCTGGTTAATCTCAAAGAAGGGAGCCGGTTGGTCGAAGGCGCTCCTGAGATTCACGATGTGATAGCCCTGGTACATCGTCTGGCTGGAGTCAAATAGTGTCGTGGCGACTCATTACTCATGAAAACGTCTCTGCTGCTTACGGGCTTGCCGTGGATGAAGGCCTTGTTGCGGCAGCGCATACCCTTGGTTCCTTAGCCGCGCTTCATCTCTATACGTATCGCTCCGCTGTCATTGTCGGGCGCTATCAAAACCTGCAGTCGGCTGTGAGAATTGCAAACTGTGAAGTGCGGGGCGTGGAATTCAACCGTCGCCATTCCGGCGGTGGCACGGTGCTTATGACGCCGTGCCAGCTTGCCATCGCCTTCGCCATTCCAGATTGGCAGGCAAAGCTGCCGACCACCATTCGAGGTCTCTTTCATCTTTTCGGCAAAATTCTGGCAGATGCCCTGCGCCCTCTTGGTCTTAACGCAGAGTTTGTCGGCAAGAACGACCTGCAAATCAATGGCAAAAAGATTGCCGGACTAGCAATTTCGCAAGATGAGGATCATGCGGCCTTCTTCCACGCCAGTCTGCTTCTTGACCTTGACCTTTCCTTGATGCTCGACGTCCTGAATCTTCCAACGCAGAACCTGCCCGACAGAGGAATTAGCTGCTTTAGTGAACGTATTACCACGCTGCGTCAGGAAGGGGTTGCTCTGAACATGGGGGAACTACAACAGGCAGTCGTGAGTGCATTTGAGCAGCACTTTCGAGTACCAGTTGAACAAACGCCTCTCACCAGCCACGAACAGACACTCGTGCGCCGCTTAATGGATGATAAGTACACACAAGATTCCTGGATCTTCGCAACCAGGCTCCCACGAAAGCGTCACTACCACGCCGAGTGCATGACTCCCGGCGGGATATTGCAAGTCCACGTGAGCGTAACGGGTGGAACCATCGAGAACATCCTGATTACAGGTAACTACTTTTCCCGCACCCGGGATCTCTGCCGTCTGGAATCAGTACTGAGATGGTCACCGCTTGACGCATCCATGCTCAGACGCACCATACGGCACTATGGACTGGATGCTTCGATTTATCGGATTAAACTGGATACACTCGTTGACACAATTCTCCGCGCCGCCAATCATCCTCCCAGCGCAGCAATCCGGCCAGCTTCTCCGAATGCATAGCTTCGCTATCCTACCCTCTCACTCTCTGCCATTTCCATATGCGTCTGCGAAAAAATATTGACGGCAAAGCCTACTTTCGGATAACTACGAGTAGTATTGATGGAGATCGCAAGCAAGTAGGCTACGCTGTCAATCAGAGCGTTGGCCAAAAGCGCTGGAGACCGTTAGCCAGGGGGATTGTCCGATGAAGAAACAGCGGAAAAAGAAGGAGAAACTTGAGACGCGCAACACCATTATCATCTTTGCAATCGTCATTCTGTTTATCATTGGCATGCTCGTGATAAACGCGGTCACGTCATTCCGACGCCTCGACGCTCGAACATGCGTCCAGAACATGGTCTTGATCGAAGAGGGGATGCAAATGATGCGCGATGAATACAAGTTCCGCTTCGATTTGGAGCGCGAAGGTTCGCAGAACATATTGCGCAGTCTTGTGTTCTACTTCCATTATGGGAACGGCGCGTTTACGGAAGGCAAGGAAGGATTTCTCTATCTTAAGCCGAAACTCGAATTGATGAAAATTCCCCCGCTCAACCGGCCCGATCACCTGCTGGCCGCAATTCCCCGCTGTCCTTCGGGCAACGAGTATATCCTTGTCCACAGTACGAATGCGCCAGGACTTTTCGATGTACGCTGCCCAAAGCATTCCCTGCTTGAGCAGCCCAACAAGCATGGCAAATTTGAATTCAGTGGCGATCTCTACGTTTTAAACCCGCACAAGACCGAAGTGGGATCTGAGGCCCGGGTCTACTTTCCCAAACATCTCACGCTTCCCAAGAAATACGTCACAGTCGTGGCTAATCCATGATCCCCTCATGTTTAAGCTGGCAAGACTTGTTCAGAACCAAATAATAAACCTACTTCTTTTCTTCTTCCCACGCGTGGGTAATACGTAATATCGCATCTGCTGCATCCAGTAGGGCTGCATACGATACCCGAACCGTGTTCTTTCCACTCTGAAGTGCTGGAAAGGTCTTCGGACTGCACTGCACAACGTTATTGAAGCGCAACGCATCTATGCCAACCTCGCTAGAACTTCCCCCAGCAATCTCGAATTTCAGCAAAAACTCATATCTGCCCGCCACCGCGCCTGTAATCTCAATTTCGTATTCCACCGTACCAACAATTGGCGCTGAAAATATTTCCTGCCATCCATCATGCCGTGGAGACCAAAGGAGCACACGACATAACGACTCTTCAGATTCCCTGACCACAGTCAGCCGGAGAGTAGAACGAACAATGACGAAGGGACTTTCAATATGCACGATGCAATCACCCCTGGATCTACCCTCTGCCAGGTGGAGCGCGGGTGACACGATACCATCATCTGTGGTCAGTGCCAGACCCGTGTGCGCCTGGAAATTATCCTGCCAGAAGTAATCACGCAGGTTGGGCTCAAAGATCAGCTCCGCACTCGAATATCTCGGCGGCTCTTTCCCGGAAAACTCACTGAAATAACCCATCTTTCGCCTGGCATACCGCACAAAACGCTCTCCACTATGCAGATTCAGCAGCGCTGTATTATTAATATACCCAAGCGGTCCGTAAACATTGTTGTCATCCTGTGTGGTATAGAGTCTAGCCATGAAATCGCCAGGGTACCCCGCGGGATCGCGCCCCTTTTCATCCGTCATCCGCAATATAAGTGTCGGAGAAGTTGCCACCTCTTCAACACTTGCAATTGTGCGATTGTCATCCTTCAGATAGTAGACCTTGTGATCGGGATCCATCAAATGCCACGCGCCGTCATAGTAAACCTCGGGAACCACATGGCCGGTCAGATACCAGACTCGTGCTTTCATCCCACCCTTTGTCCACAGGAGCGCCAATGAATTCGCCGAGCTATCGCATAGCCCATATCCGTAAACATTGATAAGCCGCACTGGGTCAAACGGTTCAATTCCATTCTTGGCAGACTGCCAGTTGTATGAATAGTCACTCACGAACTGCCAGAGTGCCAGCGCTTTGTCGCGATCTATTTCTAAGCCATTCAGAACGCCTTGCAGGATTGCCCCCACGCTGGTTGTATCTGACGTATGATTCGTCAGTACCTTGATACCTACCACACGCGAAGAACAGAGGTTTTCAATCGTCAGCGATTGATTCGTGAGTGCCGAGACCTCTTCGAGTGCAATCTCGTATTCTCCTGGCGCATAGATAATGCGCTGATGCGTCTTCTGAATCGTTTCACCTGCCGCGCCCTCAATAGTATTTACAACTGCCATAGCACACAGACACAGGGTCAACATGCAGTGTCGCAGCGTATTCTCCATACCAGTCTCCTGCTGATAGCTCACTACGTAAAGCGCGATCGCAAATAGCGGCCTGTGTGTGACCGCGGACATGCCAGAATTGCCGGTATAGGCCCTTCTGCCACAACACGGCCTCCCGCCTCCCCACCTTCAGGTCCGAGATCAATAATATAATCTGCATGACTGATGAGCTCGAGATTGTGCTCAATTACAAGCACCGAATAGCCTCCGTTGATCATCTTTTCAAATACCGAAATCAGCACTTGAAGATCTGCAGGATGAAGACCCGTGGTCGGCTCATCGAACAGCATCAGGCAACGGCCTGTTCTGTGGGTAGTAGTGAGGTAGCTGGCGAGTTTTAACCGCTGGGCTTCCCCCCCGCTTAATGTCGCTGTGCTCTGACCAAGCCGCAGGTACCCCAGCCCTACTTGAGCAAGGGGATCTAAAGCCCTCACCAGTCTAGGCTTGTCGTTAAAGAACTCAAGCGCCTCGCTCACGGTCATATTGAGAATATCAACAATGCTCTTACCCTTGTAACGAACTGCCAGAATGCGATCCTGGAACCGTTTGCCATTGCACGTATCGCATACCACCGTGACATCAGCGAGAAAGTACATATCAACAGTTGTTATGCCTGTACCTTCGCACGCCTCACAGCGTCCACCAGGCACATTGAACGAGAAGTCTCTTGCCCGCACTCCCTCGCGCCGCGCGCCCACGGTCTGTTCCATCAGCCGCCGCATTTCATCATACGCTTTACTATAGGTAACTGGATTCGAGCGAATCGACCGCCCGATAGGGGTCTGATCAACCAGAATCATATCATCAATCTGCTCCACGCCAATGAGTGCATCATGCGTTCCCACGTCGAGCGTGCTCTCGCCCCGCAACTTCTTATAGCCCGCATACAGAACATCTTGAACTAAAGTAGATTTCCCTGACCCCGATACTCCTGTGACGAACGCCAATACCCCAAGCGGTATCCTGACGTCAATTCCTTTCAGATTGTTCTGCCGTGCACCCTTCACCACCAATGATCCTTTTGGCTTGCGATGGCGATCAGGCAGTGGTCTGCGAAACGCACCATCCATCCATTCCGCTGTCTGTGAGCGGGTACACGTTTTCAGCTGCTCAAACGGGCCTTCAAACACTATCTCTCCGCCGTGTTCACCAGCCTGAGGCCCAAGATCAATGATTCGGTCTGCCGCGCGGATAATATCCAGGTCGTGCTCCACAACCACTACTGCGTTATCATTGCGCTGCAGCGCCTTCAGAATGCGCAGCAACCGTCGGGTATCGCGCGGATGCAGCCCAACAGTCGGCTCATCCAGCACGTACAGCGTGTCAGTCAGAGCACTGCCAAGTGCTGTCGCCAGGTTAATGCGCTGAGTCTCGCCACCGCTCAGAGTCCTGGTCTGGCGATCCAGCGTCAAATACCCCAGTCCTACGTCATCAAGATAGCGCAAACGACTTCGGATTTCCTGAACAATGCGCCCCACAGCGTCGACATCCTGCCGGCTCAGCGGCAACCCATCAAAGAACGGCCTGAGCTCTTTAATACTCATCGCCCAGAGATCAGCAATGGCTCGACCCTGCACGAACACGTTGAGGGCTTCGGGCACAAGCCGCGTGCCTCGACAATCCGGACATGGCGAATAGCCTCGAAACCGCGCCAGCATCACCCGTACGTGCACCTTGTAGCGTTTACTCTCCAGCCAGCCAAAGAACCCTTTAATGCCACAAAAATCCCCACGCCCTTTGATGATGATCTCCCGATGCCGCTTGTTCAACTGCTCGAACGGCACATCCCAGGGAATACCATACCGACGAGTACTTTCAGCCATGTAATCGTACATCTCACTGTAGGCTGGCGTGTTCCACGCCACGATGGGCCTGTCGTTAAGCGACAACCGCGTATTCGGGATCACCTTGTCCAGGTCAAGACCAATAATTCGGCCAAAGCCCTGACAGCTCGGGCAGGCCCCAAGTGGATTGTAAAACGAGAAGAGCTGCGGCTCTGGTTCTTTGAACGCTTGCCCGCAGTCGTTGCAGACAAAACCGGCGTGAAACCGGTACCGTTCATCCTTTGTTGTACGGATCTCCACCGATCCCCTGCCAACGCGAAATGCCATTTCCAATGAATCGTTCAACCGGCTCCGTACAGATGACGACACGGCCAATCGGTCAATCACCACGAGTAAACTCTTGGCTCGTCTCAGCCGCTTCGACGACACCTCACTAAACTCCTGTACCGAGCCGTCAACGAAAAGCCGTGTAAATCCTGCGCGAGCCATTTCTGCCTGGACAGACCGCAGATTTGACCGCTTCCCAACGATCACCGGCGCGAGAACGTAGAGTCGCGTGCCTCGAGCTAATTGCATAAGCACATCTGTAGCGGACTCCGGTGTGGTCTTGCTTACCTCACGCCGACAATCCGGACAAATCGTCTTTCCAAGTTTCGCAAACAGAAGCCGCAAGTAATCGTTGATCTCCGTTGCCGTACCAATAGTGGAGCGCGCATTCTTGACCTTGTTTTTCTGCTCCAGTGCTATTGCCGGTGGAATGTTGTTAATCATATCCACGTCCGGCCGCTGCATGCGCTCAATAAACTGCCGTGCATAAGTTGATAGCGACTCAACGTAGCGCCGCTGCCCCTCGGCGTAAAGCGTGTCAAAGGCGAGCGAAGATTTCCCGGATCCAGATACCCCCGTGATCACGGTCAACTGACCGTGGGGAATCTTACACGAAATCCCCTTTAAATTGTTCGTCCGTGCGCGAACAACCTCAATACAGCGCATCATTGTCTCTTACACCCACTGGCTCATTTTCCAACAGATTAGATCCATTCTTTCTGCATTGTAAAAATCATATAGCAGAAATCCCCAGAAGTGGGCAACTGAAAACACCTCTTATCACACCACTTTTGCCTTGCGAAACAGATTTTTGCCGGGAATTATTACGTCCATTTACATGAAGGAAATCTTGCGAATGCCAATGTGGAAAGCCATCTTCTTTGATCTTGATAATACACTCTGGGATCATACGAAGGCCCAGGCTGCAGCTATTCGGGCTTTGTGCCAGAGCGTCGAGTTGTGCTTTGAGACATTCTACACGATTTATCGTGTGCATAATCAGGCTGTTTGGGATTTATATCTTGCCAACAAGATCAGCCTCAGCGACATGCGGATTCAACGCTTCGAACGCTCACTGCGCATGCTGGGACTTACAACACTTGATGCGCAGCAACTGAGTACCACATATCTCTCACTATACGCAAGCGAATGCCACCTTATGCCACATGCCGCCACCGTGGCCGAGCAATTGGCTGCGCTTTGCCGCCTTGGCATCATTACTAACGGCGCACGCGATGTTCAAACTCGTAAAGTAAAAGCCTCTCCTCTTGCCCCCTTTATCTCATCCATCATCTGATACCAGGATGCCAACCTTTTACACCCCAGTCGGGGTATCTTTCACTGCGCGCTGAGAACCGCAGCGCTTGCCCCTTCCGACGTTCTCTACGTTGGCGACTCATACAGAGAAGACGTCATTGGCGCAAAAGGGGCCTCTCTTACAGTGGTCTGGTATAATCCAACACAAGCCCTGCGCCCGCCTGGGTCCGAATCTCCCGATTTTGAGATTCATACCTTGCAGGAACTGCTTCCTGGTCGTGGAATCGTAGACTAGCCGAGGGCTTCATTACGAAACGCTCAGCCTACAGCGAAGAAACATTCGGTGACATAACAACTGGAAGGGCGCGCAACATCCATAACAGCGCGGATTATAGCTTTTCTTCGGTAATCGGAGATTGAATCTCGTGCAGGCGCTTCAGCGCAGCATTCAGCTGCTTCACCTTGTCCCGGTATCCCAGAAACGTGCTCTTGAATCCGAAGATGATAATGTCTTTCATTTCATCCAGGGTGAAATCAAGGTGCTTCGCTGCCAGATATAGCTCCTTGGTGACTGTCGTATCTGACATAAGCCGATTGTCGGTGTTCAAAGTAACGCGCAGGCCGTAGTCGTAGTAAAACCGCAGTGGGTGATGCTTGTAATCAGAAACTACTTTGGTATGGACGTTGCTTGATAGACAAATCTCAAGCGGTACACGGTGATCGTTGATGTAATTCAGCAAATCACCATCTTCCTTTAAACGCGTTCCATGGCCTATCCGGTGTGCGCCGCAGTAATGTAACGCCTGGCTAATGCTTTCCGGGCCGTAGCTCTCGCCCGCATGTGCGGTACAGTTAATATTATTATTCAGAATGAGGTAAAATGCCTCACGATGTTTCTTCGCCGGATAATTCTCTTCAATCCCCGCAAGATCAAAGGCCACCACACCACGAAATTTATACGCCAAACACAGCTCTGCCAGTTCAATTGAGACATCCGGACTGATGTCGCGCATTCCACAGAGAATCACTCCCGTTTTGACTCCGAAATCCTTCTCCCCTTGTTTCAGCCCTTCGAGCACTGCCTCGACAACGTGTGTCAACTTAGAGCCCTTGCGCACGTGAAGGATCGGCGAATAGCGTACTTCGATATACCAGACGTTCTCTTTCGAAACGTCTTCCACCAATTCATACGCCACCCGCCTTAACGACTCGGTATCTTGCATCACCAACAATGTTAGCTCAAACGCCTTCAGATAATCCTCAAGGCTCTTGCAATGCTCTCCCATCAGCAGCAGCTGCTTCAGTTTATCTGGATCCTCTGCCGGCAACTTAATCTTGTGCTGTTCTGCCAACTCGAGAATCGTACTGATGCGCAGCGATCCATCCAGATGACAGTGCAGGTCTGTTTTGGGTAACTGACGCAAAAATTCTTCGGTCAATTCCATACTTACGCAACTTTTCCTTAAGATTCAGAAGACCAAGCCATATCCCCTGATCTCGGGACTGTAGGCTCAAAACGAAAAATATCCCGCTTTCCCCCCAAAGCTATTTAAACTAAATATTTAATCCCACATTTCCCTCCAGGTCAAGCAAATTATTATTCCCCTAGCCTCTATTATGTTATCCATCCTCGTTTCAACCTCATAAGATGCACCTGCGCGCATGTCTCAAAAAGCAGACACAATCGCGTTTCGTTGTTGGCCACATTTTGCCTTATCCTGAGCCGTAAGCCCATCGCCAATGCTAAACTGCATGATTACCCAAATGGGGATTCGGAATGACTTCCACCAAGCGAATTGCGAATCCCACGTACACCGTTGCGTATTTCCATCCGCAACCCATAGAGGGCTTTGATCAGTGATAACTTGTAACATTTCTCAAAGTCCTCACACTGATAGCACTGACTACGCTCCTCATAGTCAGACACTTTGTCTTCGAAAAAGTGGCCAAACCGTACACCAAAACACTCCTTCATAATCTGCCTCACCTCCACAGTAATTTCATGGATCACGCCAGGTCTTCATGACGTTTCCGAGATTTCGTTCCGGATCTCTGGGTTGTATGTCTGCTCTTTCCTTCCGAAAAATTCCACCTAACTCCTCTACTAAGTCCTACGTCGAGTTCATCCCCACAAGCCGCTGGATGAACTGTCTTTGACTTAAAAACCGTAGTTCCCTTTAATAAAAAACACCTTCATCCGGCCTTTCGTATGCTGGCGATGTATGATCACCGTAGCATTGCACATGCGCAGCTCGGCCGGGCATTCTTCACAGCCCTCTCCTTGTGCACATGGTGTTGCTAGCTTCAGTCGCTTCGCATTCGCTGGTGCAGCGACCGTACGAATACGCTCAAGAGCTGCCGGGACATCTTTGACGATCTTATGCGTTGACGCTACAATAAAGACATGACGTGGCCCGAAAATCTGTGCCGCCACTCGGTTTCCAATCCCGTCCACATTCACCAGCTGACCGTCTTCAGTAATTGCATTGGTACTGGTGATGTAATATTCTGCGGTCAGGCCTGCCCTGCGCCGTTGCGCTGACTCTTGTGCTGAAAGTCCCTCGGCATACTGATCAAAAACCCGTAGCTTGCGCTGCCTCAGGGCATCAAGAAGCCCGATTTGCTTAACCGTGGTCGAGCCGCCCAATCCAACAGTCGCATTGTCCGGAATCGCAGCGAGCACTGCTTTGCACGCCTCCTCGGCCTGCTCGAAATACTCCGTTACAATATTATTTCCCTCAAGCAACGCTCTGACCTTTTCTACTTTACTGGACATGATAATTTTTGATCCTCCTTCGTCCCTACCCTATACTATATCGCCTGCAAAAGCACGTGCTCCTGCTTTGCTTGCGTCTCCGCTTATACTTGGTTTCCTGCGCGAGAAAGCCGTGGATTTACCTTGCTTGCGGCCAGCCGGGTATTCGGCCCGCCAGATCCGGTCGTCTCTTCAGCACCTCTCGCGCATACACATAGTCATACAATGTTGACCAGTATGACGGTGTACGACGCTTTCCACAAACAAACAGACCAGCAAGCTTCAGTAGCTTCTGGCCTTGCAACGTCGCCAAGAACAATCCGATAATCCGGTCATAGAGCTCTGGCTGCTTCTCCACCAGTGTCACGGCATTACGCCCATTGATTCGCGCCTTATCGAAGAATTGCTTCGGTGTATAGGAGTGACAATGATACGATATCACATCGGGCGCAAACGCCAGCTTCAACCCTTTCCTCATCAAACGATATCCCAGCTCCGTATCTTCAAACGACGCATCTGTGAAATCCAGACTAAAGCGATCATCACGCAGCCACGTGCGATGGATGGAAAGGTCCAACGTGTGAAAGTATTCGTACCCGATATCGCGGTAATCTGTGATGAGATAATAGAAAAGCACGGTTTGCGCCACCCAGCTCATAAATGAAGTGCTGAGAACCTCTGGATGCCACCGCGTATGGCCTCGCACCGCATGCCCCGGGCTTGCCTCATGATAGCAAAGATGCCCGGCAAAGTGCTCCGGCGTCAGCACAACGTCATCGTTTAAAAACAACAGAATCTCGCCCTGCGCTGCATCAATCGCCCAGTTCCGTGCAAATGCAGGCCCTCGCTTCTCAAGACCCTCGTAGCGCACTGGCAGACCACTTCGCGCTTTTAGATCCACCACCACATTGCGCGTCTCAGCATCCACGCCGTCATCCACTACGAGTACCTCAAACGACTCGAAGGGCACAGACTGCTGCACGATAGATTTAAGACATTGCTTAAGCAGCGTCGGGCGTTGGAATGTTGGGATAATTACCGATAACATTGACATATCAGAAAGCACGAACGAGCCTTTCGCACGTCGTTGCACTTCATCTGGTTCTATCTAACCACAGATCGCTGCCCGATGCGCTGCTTACCCGCAATATCCTTGCTATAGCAGTCATGCTCGCCAGTTTCAGCTTGCAAAATCCGCTAAAAGCACTTAAAAACAGAGAGTTATTATTTATACAAACAGTATCTTTTTAAGTGAAATCCCTTTGCAAAGGCAAGCTTCTTTTGGCCAGAAAGAGCGTTTCTCCAACTGATCGCAAACTAGGCCACGAATGGCGCGACTGGGATGGGATTATTGATTCCCGTCAGGAAGCAACCACTGCGCCTAAGTTTCTGTTCACCGCGCTGCTGGGCCTTGTCGGCCTGGGTGCTTTGGGCTGTCTCGTTACCATTGCTTACATCGTACTTCTCATGGTTGAGGAACCTGCGCCGCTGATTGCACAGGCGATGGTCGCGCTGCTTGCGGTAATAGGGATAGCCGCAATGCTTATGTTTCTCCTTCTGGTATGTCTGGTGATCGGAGTTCTCCCATCAGCGCTCTCGCGCCGGATAGCACCCAAACTTGCCTCTGTCGCCATTCTTTTGGGCAAAATAAGCCATGCCGCAGGCATCTCGCGCGACCAGATTGGCAATTCGTTCATCCAGCTCTCGAACGAACTTACAAAAGCATGCACTAAAGCAATGCCCCGGAAAAAAATTCTGGTCCTGTTGCCCAGATGCCTGGAACGTGAGATTCGAAAACAAGCCCTTGAGTTGCTCAAGGCACAAGGTTGTGAGTCAGCAATTGCACACACCGGCGAAGCCGCGCGCGATCAAGTGCGCCGCATTAATCCTACGGCCATTGTGGCCGTGGCTTGCGAACGCGACCTGGTCAGTGGGCTGCGCGACGTCGCCTCTCGTATTCCCATTCTGGCAATTCCGACTCGTCGCCCTGAAGGCCCGTGCAAGAATAATACTATTGCCATTGAGGAACTACGCGACGCCATCGCCTTTTTTAACCATCGGTAGCCACTGACCAGATATTCGAGAAAGATGTCTCAATGATCAGTATTACGAAACTCTGTTGCGACTCCCAACCCTCCGGTGACGCGAGCCGTTACGGGTCTCACGGGCGGGAACCGAGCAATGCCGGGCCTCTGCGCCCCACCCCGCGCTCGGCCCGAGAGCGCCACCCCGTGGTGGCGTGGAACGTTACGCGACGCTG
>JAUWMI010000092.1 GCA_030613245.1 Candidatus Sumerlaeota bacterium | reverse complement strand
GCACGTACCCAAGCCTTCGTCTGTCGCAAACAAGATGATGCTCTCCATCAGGTAGCCGAAATCTTCCAGGTTCTTTTCCTCATCCTGCATTGCCCCGATAATGAAGGCGGTTGCCCCTTTAATGAACCCGTAAGTTCCCAGTGTTTTGAGGGCTTTTTGATCCTTCTCGCGGGCCGCGACCAGTTCAAAGCGCATCTGTGTGCCAAAAGGTCCCGCCTTAAGCGCGGCGGCATAATCAACGAGCCTCTGGCGCGTCTGTTCTTCCACAGGTTGACTCAGGTAACTCCTGCAGGAGAAACGTTGCTTGACCAACTCTTCAACAGAATGTGCGAAAGTCATTTTCATAGTTTCTGGGCGCCCCTCATAATCCTTGTCTAATTTATGAACTTCCTGCCTTAAATATTTTCTAAGGAATAGTTTAGCTCGGGAGTAAGGCAATAATGCGAAAACAAGAAAAGTGAGCGATTTTAGCGTTGGTTCACGCCGAATTATGTCATTCCTATCCGTGCGAAAAACTGGGCAAGCAGGAGCCTTATTTGCTGATGACTCCACGCTGCCAGGGCCAGGCGCCGACCGTGATACTACGACGCTGAAAGAAGACCAAGGCTAGTCCGAATGCGACCAGCGATATCACCAACAAAGCGATCATGTTGTCCGTTTGCTGTCCCATTTCCAAAGCTTGGGCCGTGGCTTCGTAGTAGTGAAACAAGAAGAGCTTTTCAATCTTTTCCAACGAAGAGATCATCCCACTGAGGTTGCTGCCCAGGTAGCTGACCAGGACCACCACGGTCGCGATCGCTGAGGCTGTGCGCCGGTTGGGGCTGAATGCTCCCAGGAAAAGGCTGATCATGCCAACGGCCATCGCCAGCGGCCAAGCGGCCAGCAGGCTGAGGAAGACATCCAACGATGTCACCCTAGTCTCTACAGAGATAGTGATCATCTCCATGGTTAATGCTGCCCCCGCACCTACAATTACCAGGATGATGAAAAGAGCAATTCCCAGGGCAACTGCTTTAACAGCGACAATTTGCCAGCGGGGGATCGGCAAGGAAACAATCAATTCGAGGCGACCGTCATCTTCCTCTCCTGCCAGGGTGCCCGTCCCATTGATGACGGCGTAGATGCAAAGGATCACGGGGACTAAATTTGTAACCGTAGAGGCAATAAAGCCCTCAAACCCGGCCATACTAATTCCCATCGCCTGATATATGGCGAGGTCCATGAGTTCTTGAAAGCTTTCCATTTGTTCGGCAAATGAAGGATACATGCCGACGTACACGACGGGAAAGAAACTCAGGCCTAGCCCCCAACCGATGATCCCGTTGATTCGAAAGCGTAATTCTTGAAGCAGTAACCTAAGCATTGTTGCCTCCGTTCCCTTTCCCGTAATAGGCCAGGAATATTTCTTCAAGGCTGACGGGAATTGTTTCGATGTCAGTGATGCCAAACGAGGTCGCTTGCTCCATCACCCGATCAAGGTGTGTATAGACTTCCAGGGTGATTCCGCCCTCATCTCTACCTGTTTCAATGACCCCATCCTGTGTAAAAGCGTCGCCCGGAGGCATTTTGGCGAAGTTGAAGCGGATCCGTTTAAAGTGCTGTGTGGTCAGGTCTTCAACCCGCTCGGTTGCCACCAATTGGCCTTCACGGATAATCCCCACACGATTGCAGACGGCTTGCACTTCGGAGAGGATGTGCGATGAGAAGAACACCGTCGCGCCAGCCTGGTTAGCCTCCCGCACCAACTCCATCACCGTTTGCTTCACCAGTGGGTCCAGCCCAGATGTTGGCTCGTCCAGGATCAACAGATCGGGCTTATTCATGAAGGCAATCACGATCCCCACCTTTTGCTTATTGCCACTCGAATATTCGCGGATTTTGCGGCTGGTATCCAGCTCCAACCGATCCGCTAATTTCTGCCAATGCCCGGGATCGGTGTTGCTTTTCTGCAGGGAGAAAAACATCTTGAAAAACTGGCGGGCTTTCATATCGTTGTACAGGCTCAATTCGCCCGGCAAATATCCGATTCGCTCGCGGGTAGCGACGCCTTCTTTTTGGCAGTCCTTGCCAAAGATGTATGCCGCACCAGCCGTCGGGCGGATGATGTCCATCAAGACACGCTGTGTGGTAGTTTTGCCAGCCCCGTTGGGACCGAGAAATCCAAATATGTCTCCTTTTTCGACGCGCAAATCCACATCCAAAATTCCACGGTGGCGACCATAGTAGAGCGAAAGCCCTTTGGTCTCAATTGCATAATCAGTCATCAAGTACTCCTTCCTGGTTGTATCCTGGTGTCTTCCTATGATAGCTTTTTATCAACGAATCCCCACTGACACAAAGCCGACGTTGGTCTGACGCTGATCATGGAAACATTACCGGGTTATAGACATAAACCGCTTCACCAGAATGGCGAGCGGTTTATTTGGTGACCCCGGAAGGACTTGAACCTTCAACCTGCGCATTAAGAGTGCGATGCTCTGCCAAATTGAGCTACGGGGCCATGCAGCCGAATTATACAAATTGGCCGCGATGCGTCAATTGTCCTGTAAAATAACCGATCCTTTTAACGAAACTTTTTCAGGACAGGATTCAACGCTATGGAGGATGAACGGATTAAACAAAATTCCAATTAATTGCTACAATCCTTGTAGTGAAACCATCCGCCTCCCGATCGCTTTAGGAGTAATTCAGTGCTGCGAGTATTCCTTCTCTATATGTCCAACGCTACCTGGATCCGCAACATCGTCACCCACTGGCGAGTCGCCCGCAAAATGGCATCCCGTTTCGTCGCCGGCGACGCCTTTGAAGATGCCCTAATAGCAATTCGCAGGCTCAATGAAAAAGGACTTCTCACAACACTGGACAATCTCGGCGAAAATGTCACCAAATCAGAAGATGCGCTAAAAGCAACAGATACCTATATCGAGATGTTGCAACGCCTGCACGAGGCGGGCGTGAAATCAAATTGCTCCATGAAGCTGAGCCAACTAGGCCTTGAATTAGATTTTGATCTCTGCCTTTCCAATATGCGCTGCATCGCCACGCGCGCGGCTGAGTACGGGACGCTCGTTCGAATCGACATGGAAGATTCAAGCACCATTGAGCGCACACTCAAGATTTACAACACCCTGAAGGATGAAGGCCTCACCAACGTCGGCCTGGTCATCCAATCCTACCTCTTTCGAAGCGAAGATGATGTGCGCAATTTACTTGAGCAAGGCACACGAATTCGCCTATGCAAAGGGGCCTACAACGAACCCCCCGAGGTCGCTTTCCCGAAGAAGAGCGATGTCGATGCGAACTTTGACCTACTCACCGCGCTCATGATCGATGCTTCTCAATCCCAGGGATCTGTACCGGCCAGCGCTGACGGGAAGATTCCGCCAATCACTGCCCTCGGGACCCACGACGAGAAGCGCACCGTTTTCGCATGTAAGCATGCAGAAAAAGTGGGGCTTCCGAAAGAAGCACTGGAATTCCAAATGCTGTATGGCATCCGCTCTGACTTGCAAGATGCGCTGCACGCTAGGGGCTATCCTGTTCGTGTGTATGTGCCCTTCGGTACGGAATGGTACCCTTACTTCATGCGCCGGTTGGCAGAGCGACCCGCCAACGTATGGTTCTTCCTTACCGCACTCGTCCGCGGATGACGAGGCCGGCCTCTAACCAAAACCATAAGCTGTTCTTATTCCTGATTCGAAAGGGCCGAGATGGAATTACACGGGAAGATTGCACTTGTCACCGGTGGGGCACACCGAGTAGGACGCGAAATCGCAATCGCGCTTGCACAGGCAGGCTGCCACCTGGCCATCCATTATCACAACTCTGAAAAAGCCGCCAAGGATACGGCCTCCGCGGTTAAAGCGCTCGGTGTGAATGCCGCCATTTTCCGCTCCGATCTGAGAAAGCTAGACCAGATCGAGGGGCTCTTTCAGTTCATCGATAGCGAGTTTGGACGCCTGGATATCCTGGTAAATTCCGCGGCGATCATGAATAAGATTGCTTTCCAAAAAGCGGATGAAGAGGATTGGCACAACACGATCGATCTGAATCTCAAAGCCCCCTTCTTCTGCATCCAGCAAGCCGCTGAAAGGATGCAAATCAACGGTGCAGGAGCGATCGTAAATATATCCGACCTTGCCGGTCTGCGCCCCTGGCGAGAGTATCCCGTTCACTCCGTTAGCAAAGCCGGCCTGGAGATGCTCACCAAAGTCGCCGCCCGGGCTTACGCACCGAAAATACGGGTGAACGCGGTCGCCCCTGGACCCGTCCTAAAGCCGGATGGTATGCCCGACGCGCGCTGGCAGGAGATCGGAGACGCGCTGCCATTACAACGCCCCGGAGATGCATCCGACGTCGCCCGGGCAGTAATCTTCCTGCTCGAAAACGACTTCATCACCGGCGAAACACTTGTTGTAGATGGGGGCAATCGACTCGTTTAAGTTCCCTCAGCGCTCTTTACCTACTCAAGTTTAGGGTTCTCCTCAAAATTGTGTGTGGATTCATGGGGATTTTTTTATAGCCTACGCCACCCGGAGCTTAACCTCCGGGCTCAGTAC
>JAUWMI010000057.1 GCA_030613245.1 Candidatus Sumerlaeota bacterium | reverse complement strand
TGAAGAGGGAATACACAGCAGGCACATTACGTAATGAGGCACAGATCCAAGCAATTGCCGTACGCTTGCCGAGATACGAAAACACTGAAGTTATTCAATGCATCAGAGGCTTTCTTGCTAACCTATCTGACAAAGAGCCACTCTTTTTAGCCATCGTGTATTCATTCCGGTGCAATTTTGGGTTTGATCAGCCGCACTTTATATGATACCAGTGCATATTGAAACGTTTTGAAAACCCGGAAGTATAGAAACCAAGGTTGAGCCATTTTATAATATTGCCATTGATATGACCAGACCTTACACTCTTCGTAGAACGATATGGTGAAGCGATTCCTCAAAGCGCTCCAACGCGCATTCGCTCGGCCGTCAGGGGAGGCTGCCTCCGCGCATCTGGCGTGGTTTTACATCAGGTGTGCAAAGTGCGGCACCATCTTTCGGGTTGGCGTGAATATGCGTACTGATGTCATGAATAACTACGCCGACCCGGGTAGTAATATGCCTGCATACTCGCTCAAGAAAGATGCAATGGACAGCCGCTGCTTTAATCCCATCCGCATTGCCGTAGACTACGATCACCAGATGTGCGAACTCAATCGCGAGATCCAGGGAGGCGAGTTTGCAACGCAGGAGCAGTACGAAGCAGCTCAGGCTGCGCAGAAGTAAACTGAGGCTAGGCGCCAAATGCACCTTACAAGACGAGTGCGTCTGAATTTGCTCTCTGCGATTTCCTGAAGAAAGAGTCGTTTATGTTCAACGCCGCTTATCGTAATCTCGCGCCTGAAGAGTTCGAACAGCGCATTCAGACGCTTTACAAAATTCTTGAGTCCTGCGAGCTATGCCCGCGCCAGTGTCGCATTAACCGCCTTAAGGGCGAGGTCGGCTTCTGCAAGGCCACTGCCGACGTAATGGTCTCGAGCATCGGCCCGCACTTTGGCGAAGAGCCTGAACTGGTCGGCCACCACGGCTCAGGCACAATCTTTCTTACGCACTGCAATCTCGGCTGTTTCTTCTGCCAGAACTACGATATCAGCCATCTTGGCTCCGGCAACGTGATGTCGATTGATGAAATTGTCAAAGGCATGCTCTATCTTCAGAAGCGCGGCTGCCATAATATTAACTTCGTCACGCCCACTCACTACACGCCTCAACTCACGAAAGCAATCCAGATAGCTGCGGGAAGTGGACTCACGGTTCCCATTGTCTACAACTGTGGAGGCTACGAAAGCCTCGAAGTCATCCGCCTGCTCGAAGGCATCGTTGACATTTATATGCCCGACATGAAGTACAGCGACTCCGAACAGGCGAAGAAATACTCGACTGCGCCTGACTATTTTGAACGCTGCACAGCTGCGCTGCTAGAAATGCATCGCCAGGTTGGCGTGCTTAAAACAGATGCACGTGGTGTCGCTGAACGCGGTGTATTGATTCGCCACCTGGTCATGCCGGGCGATGTTGCGGGAAGCCGTCGCACCCTCGAGTTTATTGCCCACGACCTGTCCGCTGATAGCTACGTCAACATTATGTTCCAGTACCGGCCGGTCTATCGCGCGGAAGAATTTCCGGAGATCAACCGCCGACCTCGCCTCAGTGAATTCAATGCCGTGGTTGACACTGCACGCGAACTCGGCCTCCACCGCGGATTTGATAAGGAATTTCTGTTGTATTAACAACTGGATTTCCTTTCAGACATCGCCTATAAATGTAGGCTATTGTTTATCTATGTCTTTAAGTAGCTAAAGACAAGAATTCTGGTAAAGGAGAAATGTGATGCGTATGATGAGTGTTTGGGCGAAAGCCTTAATAGCGGGAGTGATGGTGGCTTTCTGCCTGGTCGGCAAGGCACAACAGAAAGAAGTGCATGGTGCCACAGATAGGCGACAGGGGAATGTAGGCTCAGCGGAAATAGCGTCTGCGAATAGTGCAGATTCACATGCAGTGCCGGCTGAGGAGGCGTCAAAAGCCAAGGCCCAGCGAGTGATTCAGGGGAAGGTAGTCGATGCGAAAACAGGGAAGCCGATTCCAAAATTTACGGTGCTGGTTTCGCCGCCAGTGAGGGATTATGGTACCGATCCTCGGTCGACGGATTTTACGATTACCGCGACGCGGGAGTTCATTTCCGAGGCAGGCCAATTTGTGCTCGCGGAGATTCCAGAGGATGCATGCGCGCTAGTTGTGAAGGCCGACGGCTACGTGCATGGCATTGTGTGGGATTACGTGCTTCGTGGTCCGAAACGCGGGCGCTCGTCGCAATTATGGACAGAAGAGCCGCTGGTCTTTGAGCTTCAGCCTGGAGGGAGAATCCACGGACGTGTAGTGGACGCGGATTCCCAAAAGTCAATCCCTGGAGCTATGGTTGTACTCAATGATCCCATGGGCGACGCTGCGCCGCACAAATTGCCGGGCTTCAGAATGGAGGGGCGTCTAGCGGAAACGAAAACAGACGATTCAGGCGCATTCGCGCTGGAGGGAATTGCGTTTGGGAGGCACTGGCTGCGCGTGACGCACCCGTATTTTCTGCCAAAAGCCGTCAAAGGGATCACGCTTAACCCAGACCAGCGCGAAGTCACGCAGGAAATTTCTCTTGCCCCGGCTGCTGGAGTTTCAGGCGTGGTGCTCGACGGCGTACGTGCCATCCGGGATCTTGGAACGAGCAAGCCGATCGAAGGGGTAACCGTGATAGCATCTGTTAAGGGCAAGCTTGCGCCTCTCCAGGCTGGCTTGCCAATAGGCCGCGCCACCACGGATAAGGAGGGTCATTATGAGATCACGTCTCTGACGGAAGGACCATGTAATGTGTGCGCGTATGTCGCATGGCCTGGCCTAATCAGAATACTCGGCTGTGCCAAAGATGTCGCCCTCAAGACAGGGACAATAACTGAGGTCAATCTTCGTCCTACCGCGGATGGCGCAACACTCATCGTGAAAGCCTCCGCTGAATGGCCACTATTTTTATTCCTGGCAACTTCACCTGCGGGAGAGAAGGCCTACGGGCTGGTGCATCCTGAGGATGGTCGCATCCTTTCGCTAGGTATTGATTGCATTGCGCTAGGAATGTTCTTCTTGAAACCAGCATCAGGGGAAGAACCAGCGTACGGAGTAAGCCTGCCAGGTTTTCTCTCCAAAGGCCTTGGTGAGATAAGTAAGGAGGAATTAGTAGATCGGGCGTGCAAGTTGAAAAATGTTCCCGCAGGTACGTATTACGTTCATGTCCTTGCAATGAGTGAGCTAGAAGTCTCAGGTGCGCCAGGACATCTGATCGGCGGCGCTAAAGTGACCCTTACCGCAGGGGAGACCAGGGAAGTGACCATTGATCTGGAGAGCGCAGCGAAACATCCACGCAAGCCAATTCTGGACATTCCAGGCGATATCTGAGAGGCATGAAATAGTTCTCGTCCCCTTTAATGAAATCTCGCCTTAGGCCGGCATATGCCTTGCTCCTCTGGCCATCCGGCGCAGACGTCTGAAATCAACAATTAAATTGAATTCCATTGTTCATTCCCCCCCAATATCCACTATCAAAATTATAGCCTTAAATTGATTGGTTTATCCTCACTTATAGTAAGCGTATTTCTTTTTGTTTTCTCAATTTTAATTCCTCAAATGGCATAAAGAAAAGCTTCATTTATTGCTTTTTTTCTCTTGACATGGAGAGGGGCTATCTTTAATGTAAATGATAATCATTTTCAATTAGAAAACCAAAATATCTTAAATCATGCAACTAGCTTGGTTAAATCAAATACTTAGAGAATACGGTTGTAGGTTAACCATGCCCAGGCAGGCCATCCTTGAGGCACTCAGAAAAGCCAATAAGCATTTTAGCACGGAAGAACTTTATCATGTCGTTCATAAAAAATATCCGGCAATTGGACTGGCTACTGTGTATCGCACCTTGGAGTTGTTATGCCAAATAGGCTTGATTTTTAAATTTGACTTTGGTGATGGGCTCTCCAGGTACGAATTAGCGGTTGGCCCTGACCAAAACCATCATCATCATCTGATATGCACCACGTGCGGCAGGATAATTGATTTCAGCGAGCTCGTAGAAGAGGAGACGCGCGTTACAAGAGAATTAGAGAACGTACTCTCAAAGAAGTATAACTTTAAAATAGATAGCCATCAGACACACTTTTTGGGATTGTGCGAGAAGTGCCTATCTGACCTCAAAGGATCCGATCTGTCAGCTGCCACGGGGACGCTCAAATAACAGTAACAGCCCGTGTACAAGTGTTTAGACTCCGTCCAGGGCAGCAGGGAAGATATCAGGTATTGATGGAGCCAAGGCTTTGGAATGAGAGCCATCGAATCTCTTTTAATTGTACGTGCTTTTAGAGATTAACACTGTGAGGTGTGACTAGTTTAAGAGTTTATAAACATTTTTAGAATTAAAAAGGAGGTGTCTAACATGCCAGGAGGAGATAGAACTGGCCCATGGGGATTGGGTCCAATGACAGGACGAGCTGCAGGGTATTGCGCTGGCTACCCGGTGCCCGGGTTTGCCAATCCAATTCCGGGCAGAGGCTGGGGTTGGTCTGGTCGGGGCTGGGGTAGAGGCCGGGGCTTGGGCAGAGGCCGTGGTCGAGGCTGGAGAGGGTCTGGTCTTGGCCCTGGCTGGGGATATCCTTATTATTGAGCTCCTCATGCTTATCCATACTACGGAAGGGCCTCTGTGAGGTGTGACTAGTGTAAGAGTTTATAAACATTTTTAAAATTAAAAAGGAGGTGGCTAACATGCCAGGAGGAGATAGAACTGGTCCTTGGGGCGCAGGTCCAATGACAGGACGAGCTGCAGGGTATTGCGCTGACTACCCGATGCCCGGGTTTGCCAATCCAATTCCGGGCAGAGGCTGGGGTTGGTCTGGCTGGGGCCGGGGCTGGGGTAGAGGGCGTGGTCGAGGCTGGAGATGGTCTGGTCTTGGCCCTGGCTGGGGATATCCATATTATGGAGCTCCTCATGCTTATCCATACTACGGAGACCCCTATGGATACCCGTATGCTCCAGAGATGTCTGCCGAGCAAGAAGGAGAGATGCTTAAAGAGCAAGCGAAGTCCCTGCAAGAAGAGATAAAATCCATAACTGAGCGTATCGCTGAGCTGGAAGCTTCAGCGAAGGCCGAAAAGAAGAAAGAATAAAAAGGTATGGAGGCCATTACCGTCCATATGAAATGGCTTCGACCTAGAAAACTTCCAAAGATAGTAACTTGGGACGATTCAAGCAAAGGCTGAGGCTTTAAAGCAGAAGAAAAAAACCTTCAATACAAGATTGAAGAGCTAGACAAGAAAAAGGCTTTGCTTGCACGAGGGAGTCACTATGCCCCGAGATCGCCGTAGAGGACCGTTCGGAAAAGGGCAAGGAGTTGGCACAGGAATGAGGCGAGGTCGTGGGTTGGGACGAGGTCAAGGTTGGTCCCTACCTATTGAACAATCGCCGCCAATTCCCCCGCCGATTGCGGAGCAGAAAGCGCCTGCTCAGACAGCGAGCCTCCCGGCAGACGAGTTAGGAATGCTTAAACAGCAGTCTCAATCTCTCCAGCGACACATAGAATCTATTACTAAAAGAATTCGTGAATTAGCCAAAACGCACAGAAGGGATCTAGCCAAAAGGCCAAATATAGTAGCTCAAGTTGATGACGCAAAATGCAGCGGCTGTGGAATTTGCGCTGAAGTTTGCCCGCAAGCGGCAATTAAAGTAAATACGATAGCCGAAGTCGATGCAGAAATATGCACTGGTTGTGGTATTTGCGTTCAGCACTGTCCAAACCAGGCCTTAATTTTGGCGGCATAAACTGGACGGAGCTCACATCTAGATATACCCATAAGTGCAAGGATTATGAGGGAGAGTTTGATCTGCTGATTAGCTTGAGCAATGGCGATGAAAAGCTCAAATGCCCAAGATGTGGTAAGATCGGAGGGAGGCTATTATCAAGTTTTGTACCAGGAGAGAGATCTGGTACAAGCTCTTCCTGCGTTGCTCGCGTCTTACCAGCAACAGACTGACAGGGATTAATTAAATCCCTGAGGAGACAAGGCAATGCCTATCTATGAATATAAGTGCGAGAAGTGCGGGGAGGTAGTCGAGGTTTTTCATCAAGCGCCGGGGCAAGAGACGCTTCCGGCATGCCCAGTGTGTGGCAGCAAAAATCTTGCGAAGTTGCTGTCTAGTCCGGCGATAGTCAAAGCTGCACACGGTTCTGTGCCCGGAACAATCTGCTGTGGAAGAACTGAGCGCTGTGATACGCCTCCTTGCTCTGATGACGGATTATGTAGAAGAGATTCCGAGTAGCATAGGGTTTATGAGTGTCTGCGCCCGACTGAGGGAGTGTTATTTTTTAAACTACAATATTTTTAGGGAGGTGGCTAAAATGCCCAGAGGTGACGGAACTGGACCGTTTGGAGAAGGCCCGGGCACTGGTGGAGGCGGTGGCCGCGGTAGAGGCCGAATGGGTGGCAATAGGCCAGGTGCTGGTCCCAGTGGTCAGTGTGTTTGTCCTAGTTGCGGGGCAACGGTTCCGCATGAGGCAGGAGTCCCTTGTTATTCTATTGACTGTCCTAAATGCGGAACAAAAATGGCTCGAGCTTGATTACTATGCATTCGAAGATATAAGGATGGCTATTTCTGTGGCCGGGCGCAGAGCTGAAACTGGGAAGAGACGGTAGCGTCCCAGTACCAGACGGCAAAAAATACGTAATTTGAATTCTTCTCTATGTGATATGTAATAAGAAGATGAAGCCGGCGAGTCCCTATCAAATCTTGTCTGCCAAAGCCGTGATAAAACCAGGACTACGTTCAGGACGACTAATCGTAACGATGCTGCTTTGCTCGGCTTGCCTGCTTGCTTTAGCTCCCACAGCGAATACTGTCGCCGGACAGTTACTAAAGACAGCGGCTGATGTAGTCCACCACACTTGCCTCTGCGCTGAAACAGAAGCCTACCACAGTAGCTATCACTATACTTTACGACAACAACGATTATGATAACCGTTTGGAGACAGCCTGGGGTTTCTCCTGCCTGGTAGACGGGTTGGAAAAGACCATCCTGTTCGACACGGGCGGCAACAGCTCGATGCTGCTATCGAATATGCGTGCGCTCGGGATTGACCCGCAGAAAGTGGAAGTAATCGTCATCTCGCACCTTCATTCGGATCATGTCGGTGGGTTGCCTGGGTTTTTGGAAAAAACCCATGATCTTTGTGTATTCTTGCCCGAGTCTATTCCTCAAAGGATCAAGACTACTGTAATGGAACGTGGAGCCAAGC
This sequence comes from Candidatus Sumerlaeota bacterium, assembly GCA_030613245.1. Classification (GTDB taxonomy): domain Bacteria; phylum Sumerlaeota; class Sumerlaeia; order MWCT01; family JAUWMI01; genus JAUWMI01. The sequence continues at coordinate 15,972 of JAUWMI010000057.1, read as the reverse complement.
TTATTGAAGTTCATAAGCCGGTGAGAATATGTAAAAATGCCTATTCTACCGGGGAACTTGGAACCAGGATCAAGGAACAGTCCCTGCTGATTAAGACGAGCAAGGGCTTAATCGTGATAACCGGTTGTGCCCATCCAGGAATCGTTAACATTGTCAAAGAGGCCAAGACACAATTAAAAAGCAAGGTCTATTTAGTTTTGGGTGGTTTTCACCTGAGCGGGGAAGGCGCTGGACAAATAAAGGCCATTGTTAAAGCGATTAGAAAAGAAGGGGTCAAGATTGTAGCTCCTTGCCACTGTTCCGGTGATCTGGCCCGAAGCACCTTTAAAAACGAGTACGGGGAAAACTTCGTATTGGCAGGCGTTGGTAAAAGATTGGAGAACCTTGAGTCGCTTGTTCCCTCCCCATGAATGGGAATATCTATACCTAGGCATAGCTATTTTGGCTATAGTCATAGCGAGTACCTTTTATCTTAGACAATGGATTCAGTGCGCCGCTCTATTGTAATTTCAAATGTGACGGTATACTAGCTGTGATTAAAGATAACGTGCAGAAGATATTGAGTGAATTACCGAATGGTGTAGAATTGGTGGCCGCTGCAAAAACGAGAACCGCTGAAGAGATTTCCGGGGCAATAGCTGCAGGGGTAAAGGTTATTGGTGAAAATTATGTTCAGGAGGCAGAGAAAGCATTCAGGATAATAGGAAGACGGGCAAAATGGCACCTTATCGGACAGCTGCAAAGAAACAAGGCAAAGAAGGCCGTACAAATATTCGATATGATAGAGACCATAGATTCCTTGAGGATTGCAGAAGAGGTCAATCACTGGTGTGAGCAAGCCGGGAAAATAATGCCGGTATTAATTGAAATAAATAGTGGTAGGGAAAAGCAGAAAGCAGGAGTATTGCCAGAAGATGTTGTTGAGTTAGTACGAAAGATCTCTAATTTGACACACATACGAATAATGGGGCTTATGACTATGGGCCCTCGGTTTGGCAATCCAGAAGATTCTCGACCGTACTTTATAGAAACAAGGAGAGCATTTGAAAAGATTAAAACGCTTAATCTGACGGGTGTTGAGATGCGATATCTTTCAATGGGCATGACAAACTCCTATCAGATTGCCATAGAGGAAGGAGCAAATATAGTGAGAATAGGCAACAAGATATTTGGTCAGAGAGACAAGGACAGGGGTAAGTATTAGAGAGATGAGCGACAGAAAGGTGCTTTTTAAATATTGTCCCATGTGCCGCCACCGTCTAAAATGGGTTAGGGTTTCAGGCAATAGGCGGCTAAAGTGTCTTAAATGTGGATGGGTACATTACCAGAATCCTTTACCCGCTGTAGTTTGTTTGGCTGAGAATAAAAAAGGGCAAATACTAATAGTGAAACGGGGTGTTATGCCTCATAAGGGAAGATGGGCTTTGCCGGGCGGATTTATTGAATTGCAAGAAACTCCTGAGCAGGCTTGTCTTCGAGAATTAAAAGAGGAGACTGGTGCGGAAGGGAAAATTATTAAAACAATAGGTGATTATATACAAGATTCTAAAACTTACGGCCCAATATTAGTTATAGGTTATGAGGTGAAGTTGAGCCGAGAGCGACTGGTGCCTGGCGATGATGCAAAAGAGGTAAGGTTTGTGGCCAAAGAGGAGTTGCCAAATATTCCCTTTTCAAGCCATAGAAGAATTATTGCGGATGGCTATTCTAATCGAAGTAATCGCAAGGTAAAATAAATATGCAGATTAAGATACTTTTTGATAGTAATAGATTAAGCAAAGAATTTTCTGTCGGATGGGGATTTTCCTGTTTGGTCGGTGAGAACGTTTTATTTGATACCGGCAAATCGGCCGAGTCGCTTCTTCTTAATATGAAATCTATGAATTTGGATGTCTCCAGACTGGAAGCGGTGGTTATTTCCCATGAGCATTGGGATCATACAGGTGGATTGTGGGAAATACTGAAAATGAAGGAAGGGCTGAGGGTTTATGCATGTCCGGGTTTTAGTATGGCTTTTACAACAAGAGTTAAAGAACTGAAGGGGACTCCTGTCAATGCGAACAAGTTCACAAAAATTATGGACAATTTCTATACCACTGGGGAAATACCCGCTGAGTATAAAGCAAAATATACTCCGGAGCAAGCACTGGTGGTAAGAACTGATATGGGAATTTCGGTAGTTACGGGTTGCTCCCACCCGGGTATAGTAAAGATGTTGGAGAACATCAAAAAAGCTTTTCCGAGCCAAAGCCTCCATCTGGTAATGGGTGGTTTTCATTTATCAGACAAGAACAGAAGAATGATTAGATCTATTGTCGAAGAATTCAGACGATTAGGAGTGAAAAAAGTCGGCCCTGCTCACTGTACAGGTAAAAAGGCAACCAGAGCGTTTGAGAGGGAGTATCAAGATAATTTCATTCCTATAAGCGTTGGTTTGACCTTGGGCATCTGAAAGAAGACCACTATTCAGTGCAACGCATGATCTCCTGAACCTTGCTGTATAAGACCTACAAGTGACCGGAAATCATAACCGAGGTTTTTGATAATAAGAGATCCGAACCTATGATCGACTCAAACGGCATCTTAAAGGATATTCTCCGGAGCATAACTATAGATACTCCGGTCAGAAGAGTGCTCTGCGGGATTCGCTGGACGGCAGTAGTGAGCAAGCGGTGCGGTTTGGCTTCTTCAATGGCCTGGGAATCCTGTCCACACGGAAACGAGCCTGTCAAAGAGGCTGGGGCATTACTCAAGAAAAGCGCGCAGCAATTGGCTCAATATTCACTTTCGGAGAGTATAACAGAAGCTTGTATAGGGATGGCAGCGATTAATTCATTGATTGATATTGATATGTCCAAATGTACCGAGTTAAATGCCGCAGACATTCTTGAAGAAAAAGGAAGGAACAAAGATATTAGCATTATAGGGCTTTTCCCATTCGTTGATCGATTAAAGTCCGTAGCTAAGAACGTGTGGGTCATAGAGAAGCGTCAAGAGTTAGGGGGCTATCCAGAAGAAGCGGCACGGGAGTTCTTGCCCCGATCAGAGGTAGTTGCAATTTCCGGAACTACCTTCATTAATCACACAATCGAAAAGATCTTATCATTATGCCCACCGACAAGTTTGAAGATAGTATTAGGAGCGAGTACACCTCTCAGTCCGATTCTCTTCGAGCATGGGATAGATGTTATCTGCGGAAGCGTGGTGATTGATCCAGAGCGCGTACTAAATCTTATCAGAGAAGGCGCTACTTTCAGGCAGATGAAAGAAGGTGGGCTAAGACTGTTAACTATGATGAAGGATGCTCGTCTTTTCTCTTCATACCAAAACAAATAACCAAGCAGGCCTTAAATGAGCAAGAGAGAGCAGCAGCAACCGAAGGCCTCATAGTCTGGCAGCTCAAGCTCAGGAGACAGCAAAATTTTATCCCTACCAGCACCTTCCGCAAATAAACCTGCCTGACAGGTAAAGGATCCTTATTTCCCTATCCGTACTTTTCTATCTCCGTCTTTTTTACTGGGCATGGCTCTGTTGAAAGCTCTCAACCTAAGAAAAGACGATGTTGGAATTACAGGTCAGGCACCATGGTGTGGCACGGGCGTCTCGCCCGTGTGCATTTGCGAACCATGGGCAAGTTGAAAATGCGCCTGTGGCGTGATGCCCATGCCACGTGATCACCGCTGCATTAATACCTCAAGCAGAAAAGGCGTGCGAATCATTCTGGGCCGGATTCGAGGATTTCAACGGAGCAACGGGGCATCTAAAGCACATTAGTGCGCGAGATCCTGGCCTATGCGTTCATTAGCACATGCTGTGCAGTTGATCTGGATGGTTGAATGAGTAATGCGAAATTTGTCTTTTAGCAGCGTATTGATATCAGCCACCAGGCGATCCGCCTCTGGCCGCTGTTCCGGCAGCACGTCCATGTGGCACGACAGGCTGTAGATATGGCTGCACACGCTCCATATGTGGAGATCATGAACTCCGTTCACGCCCGGGAAGGCTTGAATTGTCTCTGCAACCTCATGGAGATTAATATCGCGCGGAACCCCTTCAAGCAGAATATGTGTTGTTTCTAGCAGCAGACGGACAGCAGCCACTATAATAAGCAGCCCGATACCGAAACTGAGCAGGGGATCAACAATGTGCCACTTCGTGACCCACATAATCAGCCCACCAAACACAACTGCAACGGAGGCGCCAAGATCGCCAAGCACGTGGAGATATGCGCTGCGCAGGTTCAGATCATGGCTGTGTGGATCGTGCATGCGCCATGCGACCAGTGCATTTGCACCAAGGCCAATGGCAGCCACCACAACCATCGGGCCTGCCAGCACCTCTTTCGGCGAGAGGAGACGATGGTACGCTTCGCGGAAGATAAAAAGAGAAACAAGCACAAGGACAAGGCTGTTGACCAGTGCAGCGAAGATCTCAGTGCGATGCCAGCCATAGGTGCGCTTCTCAGTGGCAGGAAGGCGGGCCAGCGCGATTGCACCAAGGCTCAGCCCCAGGGCAAATACGTCCATGAACAAGTGCGCGGCATCGGCCAGAAGTGCAAGACTGTGGGTCAGCAGCCCGCCGATTACTTCCATGATCAGGACCACGCTGACCACGAGAATTCCAAACCGAAGCCTTTGGGCTGTATCAAGCCTCGCAGTTGTGTTTTTATTTGTTGATACTGCGTACTTTTTCGATGCCACTTTTTGCTAACCTGCTATTCGCATGAATTCCGTAACGTCCGTTTATTTTAGTATCTCATCGCAGACAGCCGCGTGTCAAGGCCTTCAGATGTTGTAATTCCGATGTTGCGGAGTGGCTGCCTAAGGCGGGTTGGCTTTCAAACACTGCGATTCCGAATCCATGGAAATCAGTAACCGGAAGCGCGGGCTAAAATTCTTAATGCGATGATGCGGAGAAGTGCATATCATTCGCCTTTGGCTGATGAAAACGAAGGAGACACTTCCGTAAGCTGCACCTTTGATGTTTAAACAGAAGGGCAGAAAGTTATAGTGGCCAGAAAGCCTGTAATCAATAGAAAGGCCGGTCCAGAAGTCCGAACCGGCCAGATTATTCATGGAGCGGGAAATGGGGCTCGAACCCACGACCTTCACCTTGGCAAGGTGAAGACCTACCATCATTAAGGCTAGCTGTATCAATTATATACATCTCATTGTGAAGACCGGCGCGTCCAAAACGCGTCCATATTTAACAACAAATCTCACCTTCTACTGTGAAGCGGCAGCGCAGTGTTCTTTCCGCATCGTACAGCGGAAGAGAGATACACAGCGCTTTTGGTCAACCTTTACTATAGCGCTTACTGAAAGTGCGCTAACGGTGCTCTTCAGCCGCGGCGTCCTCGCCGTCGGCTGGAAGAGTTGGTTGGGGCATCCCCGTTCATTTTAGATTCTTCTCGATCGTGTCCCAACGACCCGCGCAGAAATCAGCGGGCTCGCTTATGCAGTCGGTGACCCTTGCTGATCTGCAGAGGCCAGCGATGCGCCCTGTAGGGTCGAATCAACAGCCTGCTGCCCACATCATCGTTCGGGTACTTCTTGGGAATGGGTTGCTTCTCCATTACAACGCGACAGACCTGATTGTCGTTCTCGATGACCCGCGTCTTCTTGCGCGCGGACTTCGGACCGCCGAAGCGCCCCTGCAAGGAGTCCAGAATGTCCTTTAGTCGGTTGTCGATGTCATGAATCGTGTGGCGCTTGCCCTTCTTGAGATACAGGAGGACCACCAGTTCGAGCCGGTCCCGAGGATCATAGCGGACGCCCGCTAGCTTGCGAGCGCGCAAGACGCTGGTTAGGATCTTCCTACGCCACCCACCTCGGTCCTTTTCATAGGTCGGTATCAGCGCTTTTAACGTTTGCGGACGCTTGGCCATATCCCCTTGGATCTAGCGCGGTCTAACTACGCAAATCAGCCACAGAGTTTAGTTGTCGGCTGCAAGAGCATTGTTTATTATTGTTTATTATCGTCAATTATTTAGCTATCTTAAGCAACCCATTAATCACATCTTTATAAATTGTCAATGCATCTTCTGCATAAAAATTGTATGGAGTTATCGTTAAACCAGTTAGATCATTTATCCGCCATGTTATTCTTAATAGAGGAACAGCTTTTTTCATTTTTTCCTTTATGGAATTGTTTACCTGACTACTGGAAGCAGTTAATATAAGATATGACACCCCTGTTGTAGAAAACTTCATTGTAACAAGCGTTGCCGCGGGATTATCAGGATCCGGAGTTATTTCCCAGCCGATAAATTCAGGATTTTCATATGAGAATGAATAGATTATTGATATCCTTAAATATGTCTCTGACGCACCTCTATAGATATATTTGGTTGTTTCAATATATGATATCGCTTTATCAAGGATCTGCTTTTCTTTTTCTTCTTTGGTTATCGACTTTCCTTTATATTTGATAAGCCCTTTGGCTCGCTGCTCTGCTACATACCTTTCCCGTTCCTCTCTCTGCCTCTGGCGCTCTTTCTGGATTGCCATTTTCTGGTCAGGCGTCATCCATTTACCTTCAAATTTAATCAATCCCTTTGCTCTCATTAAGGCTGCATACTTAGCCTCTTTCTCTTCCGCTATTTCCTCGGATGTCATCCCAATAGCAATCTTTCCTTGCAGGATACGGTTTTTGGTAATTTCGTCCAAAGTCGGATGCGCAGCTACATAAGCCTGACGCCGTTCAACTTCTGCCTGCTGCAATTGCTGGGGCATAGGGGCGCATCCCGCTATTAGGATAAATAAAACAAGCACAAGTAATTGCCATATTTTCATTCCTGTTACTCCCGTCTAACATGCGTATATATAATAGTTCCGTATAAATCCTTATAGACAGCGGTTTGCTTCTGCGCAACACTCAATAATGCATCTGATCTTACTTTGCATAAGTCTCTTATCTTCAGACATATATGTATAAATCCTCTTGAAGCTCCTGCGTTTTATACAGTCTGCATAAGACGCATTGCCATAAGGCTTATTAGAGCAAGTCCACCGGACTTCGTACCCCCTTTCCGCCACGATTCAAAATGTCTCCTCTTCTATCTACTCTCTTTTCGCCCTATTGAAACCACTTTGGCCACTTCCTTTTTACTTCCAAAACTTAAGGCTTGAACTGCTTCAGCGGTAGTCTCTGGAGAAAGGTGAGCGTACCGCAGGGTCATTGTTATGGTCGAATGTCCGAGCAACTCGCGAATCGTGTTGAGCGGTGTCCCGTTCATTGCCAGGTGGCTTGCGAAAGTGTGCCTCAGATCGTGGATACGGCAACGCGTGATTCCGGCAAGTTCAATCGCTCGTTGGAATTTGCGCCGGATATTGATTCCAGGATTAAACACCTTTTCTCCTTCCCGCTCCAAACCTTTAAGCATTTCGCGAAGTGCCTGGTTCATGGGAACGAACCGAAGCTTTGCAGTCCGGCCTCGCGCCGCTTTCTTAGTCGTGAGAAGCTGAACCTTGCCAGTACTGAAATTCACATCTTGCCAACGAACTGAAAGAGCCTCACCCAGACGCGCCCCTGTATTTAAGAGAAAAACAACAAGCGGATATAGTCCCTTAGGTGCTGCAATACTGGCTTTGTAGTTCCGTCCATTCCGGCGTTGTATGGTGATCGTAGCGCCGTTCTCACAAACGTCAAGCAGCCTGTCTATTTCTTCATCAGAAAGAAAACGCAATACCGGCTCGCGTCGGTCTGATTGTTTCTCGATATATTCAAGCGGATTTTTTGCAATCTTGCCCGCCTTTACTGCTTTTGCAATCGCGGATTTAAGGATTCCGATTTTCTTGTTTATCGTTGGCGGTGCATGGCCTTGAGCCTTCATTGCATTGATAAACTCGTGTATGGACTTTTCACTCAAGGACTGAACCAAAGCCGATTCGCCAAAAAAGGCGACTGTTTGCCGGACGCAGCTCTTAAGATTCCTGATGTATCTTGCCACACAGTTCACACGCTTTGATTCAAGGTAGGACTCTAAGCACTCGGCAACTGTCAGATTCGGCTGTGTCGGGATTGCAAGCCCCCCACGCGCGTGACGCATTTTAATTTCTCCGAAAGCAAGCCGCGCAAGTTTTTCATTCAGACCTTTGAACGTATGCCGACGGCGCTTACCACCTTCTCGCCATTCACAAAAGTATGACCATGAGCCATCTTTTCTCTTGCGCTTTGCAAAGTTCATTTCGCTCCGCTCCTTATTTTCGAGATTTGCCCTTTAGGATGGGCTTGCCCTCTTTGTCATAACGCAAGATTGGATTCTCCGGCATAGAAATGCCAGACGGTAACTTTCTGCCAGCATTCAAACGCCTGCGATAAAAGCCAATTGCACCCGCTGCTCTTGCTGGTGAAAAGCTTATGTTATTAGGGAAGTCTTTAAATATTTTAGTTGCCAACGCTTTGTCACTCAGACGAAATTCGTTGTTGACTATTAGCAGAGCGTAGGCGTACGCTTGAGCCGATCTATACACTTTGCGAGTCTCTTTAGTCTCTCCGAGTTGCTCCTCTGTCTCAGCTTCTTTTTCAGATGTTAAACGCTTTTGCTTTCTTTTAATACGACCAGCGGCTTTCTTAACAAGCGACTTCGCTTTGTCTGCCGCTTCTCCTTCGAGAACGTCTCTTTTTAAAACATCATTAACCAGGATTTCCTCTATTTCGTCTTCTTGTACCCTTAATCCAGGACATATTTTCTTCAGCTGGCGACATATAACAGAATAAATTGCATCACTCAGAACCAACCTAGCAATTACAAATTTATTTACGCTCTTTACATGCTCATGAAACTCCTCGATAGCTGCTTTCTTTAGTCCTTTTTTGCATAAAATAAAAAGTCGGTCTTGATCTTCACGTTTACGCGGATTTAACTCAAGAAAGTTAAACGAGCAGATGAGATCAGGGCTTACCGGACGTGTAAATCTGATTTTGTAAATCTCCCACGCTATTCCGTTAGTGAGTACCACCCATTGAACTCCAAGATTTGCCCCATAGTTTACAGCCTGGCGCAGGTGACTCTCTTTGAGATCGAGACCGATTGCTTTCACCTCAATCAGATAGCGAACGTTTTTGCCATCCAAAATTGCCAGATCGCAGTATGTACCGCGTATCGCATGCTCGCCGGTTATTTCTGTGTACTTGTGAAAACCAAATACTGCGGCAAGCATATCCCTGACAATTGGAACAGTGTTTGCCTCGTTGAAGTCATGAGTCTTTGCATCTTTAAGGATGCCCTGGAACTCAGGAACTTGCTTAATCAAACGATCAATGACCTTCTTAGGGATTCTGACCATTAGACTATCTCCTCTCTTTTAGTCTGTTAAAAGAAATATTGCTAAGTATCCCATTCCGTGACTCTGCTTTGGTAGAAGGCACTTTTCGATTGTGACGCAATAGACCTGACTGTCATTAGGGATAATCGGTTTTAGAACACGTTTTTTCTTGGAGCCACCTGCGCATCCTTGGAGAGCATCCATAACATCCTTTAGCCTGTTATCCACCGCAATATCACGGCTATAATTGCAACAGCCAAAGCAAAAATCAGTATGACCTTTCCTCTGTCATAATCTGGCCGCAGCATTGTTCGGCTCACCGCTCCTTTTCATATAAGGGGGCTGTGGTTCTGGGTTAACAAGTGGCCGGTTGCTAAACACACCTGACGGCAAATGCCGTTTTTGTGTTTAGTAATTAACCATACCACGCCACACCAAACCACACCGCACCTTAGCCGCAAAAGTGCTGCTAAGTCCGGCCGGTTGAAATGGTTTACCCTCACACAACCCCCCTTAGCGCTTAATCTTGACGCCGTATTTCGCCGCTTCTTTGACTAGGACTCCCTTGACGAACTCCGCTACCGTTGGTGCATTGGCCGCCCTTGCGGCGCGTTTGAGTCCCTTCCTAAATGCTTCAGAAACTTTCATGGTGAAAAACTTATCTTGCATTTATCTTGCCCCTTTCAAGAGACTGCGTATAAGTAGACACAATGTATTTACCCCTGTCAAGTCTTTTTTGGGGAAAGAATATGTTTATTTTTACCACATCTCCGAAAACTGATCCCTTGATAAACGGCTATACGTCCCCGAAGGTCTGTGCTGACTTGCATTCCATACGGCGCTCAGTACGGCGTCCGCCATGTCTGCATGTCCCGATCCCACGCGCTCATGCTGAATACTCAAGCTGTTGTTACGTCCAAAAAACGCCTGCGTATTGACAAGACCCCCCTTCAATTCTGGATTGTCAGGCAAAACTAAACGTCCGGCTGTCATTAGTCCCTTTGCATTAGCGTAGACTTCAGACAGGTTAGGCCGCACGTCAGTCTTGAGGCCAATCTTCTCCAATGCCTGTGCAACCCATCCGGCAGCATAACGGTCAATGAGCAATCTTGTAAATCCATAGGCTTTGGCAAGTGCTTCGATCTCTCCCAGGATTTTGTCAATGATCGTAGTTTCCCAGGCACGTACAGCGTCCACGATAACCTTGCCGTCCCTCTCCTGATGCGAAATACCAAGACCGAACCTATCACGCCCCGCAAGGCCGCTTTGGTCTAAGCCACAAAAATACTTTAGACCGCCTTTCGGTTGTACGTCGCTTGCGAGTTGCAAACACCCTGTCAGTAGGTCATAATCAAAAAACGCACTTACCTTTTCTGCAAATTGAGCCAGAAATTCACGTGCATAATTATCAGGGTCTCGCGCACGTTGCCGCTCAAGAAAATCCTTGTCAACGAGCGGATTCATTAGTGCCGTAGCAGCCTGAAAAGTCGCGCGTCTGGCTACTGTAAAACCCTCATTGAACCATTGCCAGAGCAACCCCTGTTTCGCAGCCGGTGTAGAGCCTAGCACCGTCTTAGCACCTGGGAATTGAGCAAGGCGCGGACTCAGGGAATTGTAAATGTCAGTATCGGCTCTTGCGCCCTCAGTGAAAAAGTGTCCGATTTCATCAAACGCAAGAAAGAAAATCGGTAAGCCACGCCCCGCCGTGCTGTTGCAGGGTAGCGAAATAATCTTGAGTCCGTTTGAAAGCTCAAGTTCGGCCTTCAGAGGCTCTGCGGCTAGATAGTCTTTGAGTCGTGGCGAATTTGTAAGCAATCGCGCGCAATTGTGTTGTATGATGTCCTCGGCCTGCCTTTGCCTAGTTGCTACGATCACGGCATAACCGTACTCTTTCGGTGCTAGGTGCTTTCTCCATATATGGCCTTTAACAATCGCTTCATAAAGCGCCATAATTGCGGCTAGCGTAGATTTTCCTCCACGCGCTCCGAGAGCCAAAACAATCTCAATTGCTTCCGAGCCTTTTTCATGCTGAAGATTAAGGCCGCCGGTAAGTTTATCGTAAAGTGCAACCTCCCCTTGCGTAAGCTCTAGGCCATAAATCGCTTTCAATATGACCGCCTGAGCCGGACGTTTACCAAAAGACAGTCCGAGATATTCGGTAGCAAAAGTAATAATATCGCTATTCTGAAGCGTGCGCTTTGATTCCAAGCGTGAAGAAACCGGTTTCCCTGGCTTACGTCCGTGTTTTAAATTCGCCAATTGTCTGGCTCGCTTGTCAGGATCATGCGAAACATAACTACTTGGCGGCCTATATCCTTTGCTTCCCATTAGCCGTTAATCCTCTTTCGGAATATCGCTAATCCCCTTATTTCTCATAGACCATGTAAGCCGTTTTTATGGTTCTGTATGTCCCACCAGCAAGCCATTCTTAAATGTAAGCGTATGGGGATTTGCGCTATAGTCCATCAACTGAAGCGTTATCGTGATGCCAGTGCTTCCGTCCACGCTTTTATATCCGCTTGTTGGCTGTACTATCGCAGCAATTACGTCGCCGCTGAACTTCCCGTCTCCCGTGCCCGCACCCGTGGCAGTGCCGACGTTAATAGATTCAAAAGCAGAGTCCGCATTTTTCAACATTGTGAAAGTGCCAGCATTATTATCTTCACCTACCACACGTCCCAAATTGATCGTGCCGACAGTATTGTAAAACAAAGTCGCCGCCCCACCGACTTCAACAACAATGTTATCTACGGTTAGAGTATTATTGCCATGTAGTAGATCGAAAATATAGCCCGTGCCTGTGCATTTCATTAGACAGTTATAGAAGTCTCCGCTTTTTGTATATGTAACATTTGTGAATTGAACTAGGGTTCCTGTTGATTTAATGTCGCAGTCCGTAAAGATGGTATCGCCATTGTAAATCCAAATGACATGGGCTGCTTCTGTATTCACCATACGACAGTCATTAAAGTAATTGGTGCCTTCGCCTATTGTTACAATGTCACGCCCCGCACCTGAGAAAACGCAGTTGCGGAAATACTTTGTACCTGTTCCAAGATATAATGCAATCGTAGCGTCTGGAGCTGCTCCCGTGTTTCGTATTGTCAGATTGGCTACGAGATTGTTGTGATTACAATTGAGCGTACCGTCTCCATACGATGCCGCACCTGCTTGCGCAAAATTGCGCGTTATGATACAAGCGTCTCTACTAATCCCGATAAGGTCAATCCAGTTCTCGTCCAGCATAATTGTTTCGCTATAAACTCCTGGCATAATCAATACCGTAAAAGGATTTGACGAACTATTACCACTAATTGAATCTATCCCCGCCTGAATCGTGGTATAGTCGCCCCGCCCTTGCCAATCTACTACCACCGTATTGGTTGTAATTTGCCGATAAGCCAGCGCAAGCTTGCCGTTGGCAATTGTAGACGTGGCTATATCTTCATTGAGAATAGTCCCGTCATAAATCTCGGCGGTAGTTACAGCCCCCTGTGCAATCTCGTCTGTGTCTACGCCGTCCGTATCTATCTCGGAAGTCCCCACCGCGCCCTCTGTGATATTGGCAGCATACACACTATCGTCAGCAAGTAACGGGCTTGTAATAGCATCGTCTTTGATGACAAATTTTCCTGTCTCCAAGTCGAAATCATCCGTCTCGTAATAAAGCGCAATGTCCTGACCGGATATATATATCGGAGAAGTAACAAGGTCGCTTTTGGCAACTCCCACGCCGATATTTGATGCGTTGCCCTCAAAAAGATAGTGGTGCGTAAGTGGAATTGATGTGACACCGCTGCCAGTTTTTAAGTCGTTCAAGTCAACTGTGCCCGCCGTCGGATCTGTCAATTCCATATTGTCCGATCCGTCTGAGTCTACGTGTATCCCAAGTACGTCCAACTTGACTTTTGAGAAAGTCATTTCGCGCGGTTGAGCAAACGCCACGCCTGCCACGAGCAAAATCATTACTACGAGTATAAGCCTTTTCATTTTGCTACCCCTTCCTTGAGATATTTGTATTCCCCCATAACGTCTTAACCCTTAACTTTCAATCGGCCTAATTCCGTCATCAACTCTCCTTTCCGCACTTCGTGAATCAGTTCCCGTACCCGCCGGTCTGTGAGCCAAGGCAACCCTCGCGCCGCCGCGTGTAAATTTACTTTGCCCTGACATATCGCCTTATATCGTATCCCTATAGTTTCCACTTCCGTGAACGGATCGTATCAATAAGCACCTGTGGCGCGACCTTTTTCAGATAACGCTCAGTAGTGGCAAATTTCGCATGTCCTAGCAGGCCGGAGATAACGACCATCGGAGCACCTTCACTAGCCAGGCCGGACGTGAAGGCGTGTCTCAGGCCGTGATAGTGTACCCGCTTCTCAATACCGGCTTTCCTTGCCAGGCGCTTCATTAAGACCCGCACGTATGCCGTTTTCATCTTACCCCCCGCGAGCGTACAAAATAGCGGTTGTCTGGCAGTAAACCCCAAAGTATGTCGCCGGTCAATCCAACGCTGGAGAATCTCACAGCCTAGAGGATCAAGCGCAATGGTTCGCTGCTTATCGCCTTTGCCATGCAGCACATTGACCACGCCCGTTTCGGTGTTTACATCCTTCGGATACAGCGCCAACGCCTCACAGAGCCGAACTCCAGACCGATAGCCTAGCACTATCAAGGCGCGGTTTCTCAGGCCGCTAGGTGCTCTAATGGATGTTTGCTTGACTAGCCTGGACATTTCCTCACCCGTCAATACTTCAGGCGGAAACTTCTTACCCTTGTTACTGTGCATAGTTTTTGTGCTCCTTTCTGGATTTAGCTACACTTTGAGACTAACAGCGTAACTAATGCACAGTATAAAAGGCCTTGTCAAGCAAAAGCGTAACTCATTGACAAAAAATGCTGTGTTAGCGTTCCTTGCGCCTGGCTCCCACTCGGAAAAATTAAACAACAACGCGAGTACTCCTTACAAAAGCGAACCGTGATATCACAATTCAGAACCCTCTCTTTAAAAGTGCTGCCATTTCCGCTGCCACGCCGTGAATTTCGCCCGAACCTCTCATTTTATTAGGCTTAACCCCTAGTTTTATGCTTATATATTATAGAGAGACACACATACTTATGTTTTGGTACTCTTCTTTTTATATATATAGGGTCTTAAGTTAAGTATTTTCAAGGACTTGCCCTCTTTACCAGTGCTGGCAGCGACTTTGGCAGCGATTCTAGCCCCTTACCCGTAAGTGCCCACCTATTGCGGCTGAACCGTATTTCCTTCTCTGACTCCAAGTTTCTAATAGCCGCAGAGAAACACCATAGACCGGAGCGGTGAGCATGAACCTTGTCCTTAAGTTCTTTGTTTGTCAATGACCTTTTGTCTAATTGCCGGCAGATACTGGTTTCCATCTTAGCGACTGCATTATCGGCGTCTATCGGATCATGCAACTTCCTCATTTCGTACTCCCAATTAATCAGGGCAAGTGTCTTTTGAATGGTGTCTACGTCAATATCCGTTTTGCTATCACTCAGGGCAATGAGGGAAACGAATCGCAAGGCATAAGTGTCAAGGCGTCGCCCGTGAATGCTTTCAGGTCGCTTGAAATACCACTCTTCGTATAGTTTCAAGGCTTCCGGTGTGAATACCATCTTGAGCCGTTGTCCTTCGCTATTCCTCACTATATTGAATAGCTTGATGACGTCACCTTGAAGACGTGCGACCTCTTCCGGTGCGACTTCTTTTGGCAAGGCGTGTTTGCGACTGCCATGTGCCGGACAGATGAAAAGACGGTTCGTAAATCCGACATCCGTCATCGCCGGATTCCACGTTCTCTGGTATGTGGCCGACGTGCTTGCACCGAGCACGCTCAAATAAACTCCCTTCACTTCCTGAATGGATTGCTTCGTAGCGTTAGAATAAGCATTATTTTCATACAAGGTGTTTACGCATTGGAGCAAGACAGATGTATCTATTTTCGCCTTGCTGACGAACTGACTGAACTCATCGAAAATTAACACGATGTGACTGTGTTTCTTAAATAATTTTAATAAGCCCTCTGCACTCCCCACGCCTGGGCTAAAATGAAATCCGTCAAATTCTGTCGAAGCGTATCGGTCTATAAGTTGTTCAACAAAATCAACAGTTGTGCTTATGGCTGTGCTCTTCCTATCGTCTGCGGATTCGCCCAGGAGGAGCGTATAGAATCGTGATTGCGGATGAATCTGAGTTGCGATTGTTAGTTTGTCTGCAAGGATGTTTCCGAGGATTGTCAAAAGCGATAGGTAGAAGAACTCTTTCGGCGGCTCAAGACAGGCGCTATAAACTTCCGCAAAGTCACCGGCTACGCCTGTCATTATTTCATAAGGAAAAGTACGCGAATCCTGGGCTGGCATTTCTACAATTACTGCGGCATGGTCTTGAGAGATTTCCGAGATTAAACGCTGCGTATCTACAAGGATTTTCTCCGGCTCGTACTTCTCACTCTCCGCTTGCTCAATGGCCTTGTATGCGGTCTGAATAATCTGACGAAGCCTAGCCTTATCCAACACGACTTGAATATGCTGTTCAATGTTCTGACCTGAAAGTACGTGCCCCTCTAGTCGTGCAAGGAAATCAGGGCTGCCAATCTTAGTTAGCTCATTGCGCCGTTTCAATTCTTCACAGAGCACTCCCAGGTCAAGGTTCACGCCCTTGTTGTGGATAGTTTTAATC
>JAUWMI010000042.1 GCA_030613245.1 Candidatus Sumerlaeota bacterium | reverse complement strand
TGATATTTTTCCATCTTTTCATAAAATATTTAGATCTCCTGAAGGGTTACCTCCTCACCATCATTATTGCCTATCTCCCCCAAGATTTCCAGGCTCTGGTTGTAATATTCCAAAGCCTCCTCATATCGCTTTGTATCTTGATAAACCATGCCGAATTGATGCAGGGTTTTCGCCTCTCCAGCACGATCGCCTATCTCCCTCTCAATTTCCAGGCTCTGGTTGTAATATTCCAAAGCCTCCTCATAACTTTTTGTTAAATAATAAACTACGCCGATCTGATGCAAAGTCATAGGCTCACCAGCACGATCACCTATCTCCCGCACGATTTTCAGGCTTTGCGTGTAATATTCCAAGGCCTCCTTATAACGCTTTGTATCTTCATAAACCATTCCGATTTGATGCAGATTTTTAGCCTCACCATCCCGATGACCTATATCCCGCGCTATTTCCAGGCTCTGATTACAATATTCCAGAGCCTCCTTATAGCGGTTTGTTAACTGATAAACCCGGCCCATCTGATAAAGGCTACTAGCCTCACCAGCACGATCACCTATCTCCTGCGCGATTTTCAAACTCTGGGTGTAATATTCCAAAGCCTCCTCATATCGGTTTGTATGTTGATAAACCATGCCGATTTGATGCAGGGTTTTCGCCTCCATTACCCGATCACCTATCTCCCGCGCGATTTCCAGGCTCTGCCTGTAATATTTCAAAGCCTGCTCATATCGGTTTGTGTCTTCATAAACCATGGCGATCTGATGCAGGGTTTTCGCCTCACCAGCACGATTATCTCCCTGCTGCTTGATTTTCAGGCTCTGGTTGTAGGCATTGAGCGCATCATCGAATCTAAACATAGATTGCAAAATCATTCCCTTTTGGTGAAGACTTGTGGATAAAATCTTCATACTTTTCGTTTTTTCTGCACAAATTTCGGCTCGCTCCATCAGTTCAAGAGCTAGATGGAAATCAAAGCGATCGTATAATTGATCTCCAATTAGAAGATTTAATACTAATGCCTTCTCATACTTCTGCCCAAAAAATAAATGTTCGGCAAGGGAAAGGGCAACAAACCACTTATCAGGAAATCTGTCGCTCAAAGCTTCAAAACAGTCTGCTGCTTGAGAATGGAAACTAATGGCCACATCTTCTGGCAATTCTTTCTTGCAATACTCTCGCAGTGAAGGATGAGCAAAATCATAGGTTTCTTTTCCCAGTCTCTTAAAAACAATACTTTGATTAAGTTCATCTTTCAGTCTTGCCATATCGCGCCCTTCTATCCTCAGAATACAGGCAATGAGCAATAGCGGTAACGGTGGGTGTAGGATGCAAAGAGAATCCACCCTGTCTTTCCACTTCTCGTCTAATCCAGAGTATATACATTGCGCCGGCTTTAATGCTTCAGGCAGAATTTTCTGGAAGTTAGGAAGATTCGGCTCCAGGTTACCTGTTTGTAATAGATTGAAGCAACATACCAAACAGAGGGGATCGCCGATTTTCTTACTCAAAAATTCTGCCGTTGCATCATTAATCGCCAAATTATATCTCCGCATAGCGAAATCCTTAATTCCCTTTGCACCCATCCTGCTGAGACAAATCTCAGTATGACCATATCTATCTAGTTCCTGTCGCAGCTCAGCGTACTTTTCCATACTCTGAGTCTCTAAACGAAAAGTGATAATAAAGGCTATTCCAGGCGGCAAATTCCGAATCAAATCCTTGAGCAGCTGGAAATCAGGTTGGGATGACCACTGGGCATCGTCGCAGAGAATTACAAGAAATTGCTCGTTTTTAATTAGCTCGCCACTCAAACTGCGAAGAATTTTGAGAAAAGATGTAAGCAATTTGCTGTACTCAACAGTTTCTCCAGGCAAAAGCCCCCTCGCTGCAGCTATTCCAGAATCGACAGCCACTTTCCCTGGCCCTGCCAACGAAGAGGCACTCTCAAATACTCCCAGCCCAACTTCAATAGACTTTTTGACATTAGGGTTATCCAGTGCTTTTCTGAACCAGCCGAATTTCTGATGCCCTTTTAATTCCGTAAGCAAGTCTCTATACGTGGTGAATATCATACCTGGCGTTTCCAGAAAATTCTTTTTGATTGCAGGGCTGTTTAATCCCTCTCGTCTAATCTGAATTTCGTATTCCGCCCAATCGAGAAACGAGCTCTTCCCTGAACCTCGTGCACCTGAGATCATAACCAGGTGCCCCAGGTCTTTCACCCCTTGGCCTTTCACTTTGAGCAAAATTTCAAGGAGCCTTTTCCTCTGGTCAAATCGGCCAGCAAACTCCTGTGGCGGACAAGGCCTGTAAGATACCTCCCCCTTTTTGTGGCGCCTTTGGTTCATTTAAACAGCCCCATTTATAGCTTGGACCTTCTTGTTTTTCTCATAACACACCATTTCGCATAACTTGACAAGATTGGTCAAGCACAACGGACGTATCATAGAAGGTTTTCGCCAATGTCTCAATCAAATATAAATGATAACTAGCACATCATCACAGGAGATATGAGGTTTAAAATGACTTCCAAATTGCTCCTATTTGAAAATTCTTCTTTCAAGATTTCAGAAGCTGTACCGTTATCTATAGAAATCTAAATAGAACAGGTCACAATAACTACGACTTGGAGCACCCATTAATCGGCGGTCTTGTGCTGCGTACCGACCTTGTGGCGGGTTGTCCAGAAGTACAGAGCAAGACCAATTATAACCACAGAAAGGATCTGCGAGGTGGAGAGGGCATTGAACCAGATGCCTCGGTCAGGATCGCCCCGGAAGAATTCGATGAGAAATCGCACACCAGAGTAAAGCAATAGATACAGAAGCATGAGCTGACCATCAAAGTGCTTTCTGCGCGTCACAAGCAGGAGTATCACAAAAATCAGCAGGTTCGCGCCGCCCTCAAACAACTGCGTGGGATAAACGGGCAGGGAGTGCGTAGCCCCAGGGTCGAGCAGTCCGGCGCTCCAGTGGTCAACAAAAGATCCGCTACCCACGTACTCTCCTGATTTATCAAATACAGCGGGAAACCGGACTCCAAGAAAGCGCAACCCGGGACCGACAGGCTTCCCATAGCAGCAGCCAGCAGAGAAGCAGCCCAGGCGACCAAAGAAATGTGCAAGCGGGATTGAGGGCGCAACCACATCGGCAACCTGCCAGAACGGCAACTGGTGTCGCCGGATGTAGATTATGCCCACAGCAACTGCGCCTCCAATTGCCCCGAGGAACACAAAACCCTGGCGCGCAAAAAGTATCTTGAATGGGGACTCAAGAAATGCTGGGAAATAGACGATAATATATAGCAGGCGGGCTCCAACAATTCCTCCAAGGATACAGAAAAAAATCAAATCCATAATAACATCTTGCTTGAAGTGTACCTTGCGAGCATGGCGGACTGCCAGGATTACTCCCAGCAGTACGCCAATCCCAACAAGCACACCATACGTGCCGATGTAAAAATTTTGGGTCACATAAAATAGAATTGGATGCATTGAGACCTCCCGCGAAGCGGGGCTAGGAGGATTTTGATCTTGATCTGGCAGATTGCGTGCCGAAAAGTGCGTGAACCTCTTTTAGCTGCTCAACAATTGGAATCCGCTGAGGACATTTCGGTTCGCACTCACCACACTCGGTGCAGGCATCCGCGCCGAAACCCGGCACCCAATGTCCTTTTGATCCAAGCAACTGATAATTGGTTCTCGCCCAGTCTGCCAAATCATAGACAATAGCGTAGTTGCGATACTTAAAAATCTCAGGGATGTTTACTTTCTGTGGGCACGGTTCGCAATAGCCGCATCCAGTGCAGAAGCGGTCGCCGAGCGCCTTGAGCTGCTCCAGAGTCGCCTGGATGGCCGCGAGTTCATCGCCTGATAGAGGTGCAGAGTGGTTCGCTGTAGCAACATTCTCTTCCACCTGAGCAATGCTACTCATCCCTGACAGGGCCGAAGAGACTGCGCAATTTGCCCACACGAAGCGCAGGGCCAGTGCTGTATTGCTTTGCGCCTTCACGGGTTTAAGACGCTTAATTACCTGCGAGGGGTGGGCCAGCATACCGCCGGCAACTGGCCCCATAACGAACACACCAAGCCCATGGCGATACGCCGCCTCAATTGCCTGTGCTTGCGACTGATTCACCAGGTTATACTGAATTGTCATGCAGTCGAATTCCCCGGACTCAATCAGGGGAATGGCGTGCTCAGCCGCGTCGTGCCAGGAGAAGCAGATATGCCGGATCAGCCCTTGCTCCTTCGCCTGTTTGGCAACTGCAAGAGGCCCGTCAGGCTTCAAGAGAATCGTCTCCCACATTGTTTTATTGAGGCTCCACATATGATACAGGTCAATCGTTTCCACGCACATGGTGCGAAGCGACCCTTCGAGCTGCCGGCGCGAGGCAGCGGCCGTTGGGTTTTGCTGCACCGGGTTTTTCGTCGAGAGCAATACGCTGTCACGGTAGCCCCTGAGCGCCTTGCCGACAATGGTCTCGCTACGATTCTTACAATAGTAGGGGGCAGTATCAATCACATTCACGCCAAGATCAAAGGCGCGCTGAATAACAGCAATGGCCTCGTCCTCATTCTCAGGCATGCGCATAGCGCCAAACCCCAGCATGGAGACCTGAAGCCCTGTAGTGCCAAGCGGTCGGTATTGCATTGACGGAAAAGTTCCTTGCCTGTTGCATGTGTGTGGCGACGCTACTATCCGAGAAACAACGAGGCGAAAAGTGGTTTTTCCGCGTTCAATAGAGCGCCTATTGCCAATGCGCCATGTCTTAAAAAAAACCGTTGCACGCACGGTTTTTCTCTCTGACAGATACGCGCTGATGTGCTATAATATAATTTTATAAATGAGACGCAAGAAATTTTCTTGATGCGAATTGGTGCAGGCGAAACGTTGCTTTGGTATACTTGTTGTATTTGTCCTCCAATTTTGGGCAAATATTCGCCGCTTTGCTGTTCTGCAACTTGAGCTGCTAAATCGTTAGCTAACAAATTCTTGACATGGATAGTCTCTTTGCTGCATTTTCATAACAGTAAATACAAGAGACCCTTGTGAATTTTGTGACATGAACTTAGAGGCGTACGGAAAAACTGACATTGGCTTGAAGCGGACTCACAACGAGGATAACTATACCATTGTTGATGATCTTGGCCTGTATCTTGTGGCTGATGGAATGGGAGGCCACAATGCTGGTGAGGTTGCAAGCCGCACGAGCATTAACACTATCGTGAAGTTCATCCGTCGCTGTTTGGCAGACTCGCAGCTCACCTGGCCATTTGGCATTGATGCAAACATTTCAGAAGCCGAAAATATGATCCTCACCTCAGTACGCCTGGCCAATAAAGAGCTTTGCCAGCTGGCAGCACAGGATCCCGACTATAGTGGCATGGGAACCACCGTTGCCGGAGTGTTTATGGACGGCGATAAGGCGTGCGTGGTGAATGTGGGTGATTCGCGCATCTATCATATTCGGGGCGATGAAATGCTCCAACTCACGGTTGACCACTCTTGGGTGAGCGAGCAACTGCAAAAAAAGCTCATCACGGAGGAAGAGGCGCGGAATCATCGCTGGAGAAATGTAATTACCCGCGCTCTGGGCAACCGTAACAGTGTAGAGATTGACGTGAGCACCGTAGAGGTCGCCCCCGGCGATAGGCTCCTGATCTGTACTGATGGGCTTTCAGGCATGGTCAAAGATGCGGAGATCAAAGAAACCATCTGCAGCATGGGAGATAATCTCGAGCTAGCCTGTCAGACGCTCGTGCAAAAGGCCAATGAATATGGAGGCATGGATAATATTACACTGGTTCTTATGAAATTCCTGCCCGAGGATTAACACTACTCCAACCCACGTTTCACTTTTTCTCGTTCTTCCCAGACATCTAAGAGCCCCAAACAAAACGAATATTTTGAATATCTACAGGGCTTATATACTTCGGAACTTTAATTATAAAGTGGCACGGGCATCACGCCACAGGCGCATTTTTTGAAGGTGGCACGGGCATCACGCCACAGGCGCATTTTCAACCTGCCCGTGGAGATTCATCCGCCTTGGCGGATGCCACGCATAGTTGTAGGGGCGTTTAATTAAACGCCCCTACATGCTCCATTGTCTCGGTCGGACAGTTCGCTCTAAGTACCGCATATTTAATAAGGTTGACATAGCCACGCCTTTCTTCTATGTGTTCTTACAACATGCGTGTACTCTGAGGGCATCGGGGAATTGCAGAGACAAAGCATATTTGTCAGGCGGGTTTATTCTCCTGGAACATGATGCCCAAGATGAGCAATGTTGAAAAGGCGCCTTGTGCGTACACGTGAATTCTGTCCGATTTCCCCGGAAGATGCTTCCACATGCCTATGCCAACCGTCGCCAACAAGAGACAGGAATTATCCCATTCAATCATTTTGTTTCTTGTCTTCGTGCTATGGTTGCTCGCCATTCTCTGTCCCTTTCTGTTGAAGCTCCCACGGACGATTAGCCCCGTATTGAACCGTCTCATACCGTGTTTTCAGCTGGCCCTGGTGATATTTCTGGTAGTGACGGCAATTGCCATCGGAAAAATATTCATCCGCTGGTCACGCCTCGCGATTCCAAACTGGCTGACGCACATATGCATATGTGCAGGCATCGGAATGGTAGCACTCATCTATTTAACCCTGCTACTGGGTGTATTGCATCTGCTGTGGACGTGGAGTTTTTTGGCGATTTTGCTGGGAGCGCTGTTTATTGTTCTGCTGGAGATACCAGAGCTCGTAGAGCAGGGGATCGAGGAATGGAAGGCACATCGGCCACGCGTTCAGCCGGTGGACACCCTATTGCTTGTGCTACTCGCTGTTGTACTAATGCCCCCGTTTTTCTCGGCCCTTGTCCCGCCTTACTCGTGGGATGCGCAGGTTTATCATCTCACGATTCCGAAATTGTATCTACTGCATCATGGGATTCACTACATTCCCCTGAACATCTATTCCAATATGCCGCTGAATATAGATATGCTATTTTTATTGGGGATGGGAGCCGGCGACGATGTTGTGGCAAAACTGCTTCATTATGTGCTGGGATTACTCGTATGTGTCGCGCTCTACGGATTTTCGCGCCAGTACTTTGTGGAACGGGTTGGGGTGCTGGCAAGCTTACTGTTCGTGGTGCACCCGATGGTAAACTACGAGTTTGGTATCGCATTCATTGACGTAGGGATGGGATTCTTCTTTGTGTTGCTGGTATGGAGTTTTATCGAGCTTCTCAGAGGCGGGCAAACGCAGTGGGCTGTGATTATGGGGCTATTTGGCGGGGCACTGCTGGGCTCGAAGTATACAGGTACACTCGGGGTGCTCAGTGTTCTGGTCACCTTCCTTGTTATTCTCGGCGTGGCAAAAGTGCGGAGTGGTAAGAAAAACGAGGGGATGTTGATTGCCGAAGCAACGATTCGGCGCAAATGGATCCTGACCGGGGCTTTTCTTTTAGTATCTGCAGTGCTGGCGCTACCGTGGCTCATTAAGAATTTTATCTATACGGGCAATCCTGTTTATCCGCTGTTGTACGGATTGTTTGATGGGCGCGAGTGGACAGCGACAATGACGCAACAGCTGATTGACTGGCAGCATAATATTGGTCAGGGGCGGAGTGTTGTGGATTATCTGTTACTGCCTTGGCGGGTTTTTATGGAAAGCGGGCCAGGCTATCTACACTTTGCAGGAAAACTCTCTTCTCTGCCTTTCGTAATGCTTCCACTGGCGCTTCTTGTTGTGTGGCGTAATCAGCCCATTCGCATTCTTATGGGAATCTTTGCGATTTTCTTTATTCTCTGGGCACTGGGGGCACAGCAGGTACGGTTTTTGATTCCGGGTCTGCCACTGCTCGGGATTATTGCGGCGGTAGGAATCGAATGGGTACGAGATCGCGGACTGCGCGTGCTATATGGGTTTCTTATTGCACTGATTGTGATCATCAGCGTGATGACGCTCGCGTGGCAGCGTGAAGAACCCATAGCGCCCACGATGCGCGACCACCTGCGGGTAATATTGGGTGAGGAGACGCGGGATGCCTTTCTCCGATCACGGGTGCGCTCTTATGGATGCTTTCGGCACCTGGACACGATTGCCTCCCCAGGCGATCGCATTCTTTTTCTCTTTGAAAATATGGGCTACTACTGTAATTTTCCCTATCTGGCAGACGGTATGTTTGAAGCATCGTATTTTGTGGACATGGCAGTCCGATGCGGGACGCCCGAGGCATTTGCTGACGCACTTCACGCGCTCGGCGTGTCGTATGTGCTGGTCAACACGGTTGTCTATCGCGAGGTGCTGAGCGGCTTGCCGCTCTTACGGGATCCGGCCTTAAACGCCCGGTATGAAAAAGGTCTTAATATAATTAGCCAGTTTTTGCATAACTTCCTTCGGCCGGTTTACTCCGAGTATGGGTCGGTCATCTATCAATGGAAACCCGGCCGCTCTCCCGCGTCCCACATGAATGAGCGGGTAACTGATTAGGCGGCTTCGCCATGCGTACAAGAATGCCCGGGGGAGGTATGCAACACCATTAGTGTGTCTCTGGTAGAAGATAATCAGCGCCGGAGCTAAATTCAAATTGCATATGCAAGACGACTTCCCACAACTTAGAGAAGAGTCGCCATGAGTCAACATAATGATCGGTCCCGTCCAACAATTGGGATTAATTGCAGCTGGATCGAGAATAGAACGCGGGTTCCAGCACTAATGATCAGAATGAATTACTTGACCTCAGTCATCAAGGTGGGTGGAACTCCCCTCCTCGTGCCAGTTGTAGATGACCCTGTGCTCTTGGAAAGCTATCTGGATCGTATTGCCGGGCTGTTGCTCATTGGAGGACGGGATATTTCGCCAGCGCGCTATGGCGCATCAGCGCATCCGTTGACCATGCCGCTATCTGCCATGCGCGAGGAGTTTGACCTGCGTCTTGTCCGCACAGCATTGGATCGCGGGCTTCCAGTGATGGCGATTTGCCTGGGTTGTCAGCTCTTGAACATCGCGCTGGGAGGCACGCTGCACCAGGATATTGCCAGTGCGTTTCCCGAATCTCCTCTGCAGCATACAAAGAGAATTGGTATGAGCCTCACATCGCATTATGTCCGGATCGTGAAGGGTACACAACTGTTTCGTATTATCGGTAAGGAGAAGATCGAGACGAACAGTAGCCACCATCAGAGTATTAATCAGCTGGGAGATGGTCTGGTGGCATCAGCGTTTGCAGAGGATGGGATAATTGAGGCAGTAGAAGGCATGCGGTATCCATTTGCGCTGGGCGTTCAATGGCATCCGGAGTACCTTGCTGATCAGGAAGATCATATCAAACTCTTCCAGGCGCTTGTTGAAGCCGCAAGACCGCACTTGAGGTAGCGGCACAACAAAACTACGCATCAGCACCTACCCGTATATTCCATGCCAATTAAACCGACCAACCGACCAACGGACAATCGGACAAACGGTTTATTCACTTCTCAGCCTTTCATGCGGTTGGCGTAGGAGTGGGCGTGGCTGCCTTCTTTTTGATGCCAGCTGCAGCCTTGAGTCTGGCCGCTTCTTGCTTCTTCTCGCGCTGACCCAGAACCTTTCTATGTTGGCCTTTCAAGTAGATTTCCCAGGCTTTGAGCTGGCCGAAGCGCAGGCGAAAATGTTTGCGGTAACTCTCGAGCTGAGTGAAGATACTAATGAAGACTTTGAAATAGTCGTCTTTTCCGTCCCAGGTTTCCTCGAGCGTATCAAAAACGACATCCCTTCGCTTTGGGTTCACCGCGAGAATAGTCTTTAGAATCTCAACGTTAACGTCTGTGATCTCCTTGGCCGGGGCTTTCTTCTCTGCCAGGTACATGCGTTTTTTCAGAAAGCGGTGGAAAGCAAGGATTGACTTAACATCCTCAGGATCCTCGTTCTTTTCCAGCCGCTCGATCAGACCCTCGTCCAGCTCCGGGGCCTCAAGGGAAACAGGCTGAGCAGTACCAGGGGATTGCTGCTTGCCGGCCGCAGTTGGCGTAGTTTTCGCAGGCGAAGGTTTCTGCGCGTTTCCTGCCCACGCGAATGCGCACAACGCACAGATCACAATTATACCAATAGTCCTCCCATAAGTTGCGAACATTGCTTGCACCCCTCCTTTGACTAATCTAAAAGCCGTACTCATCAGATTCTCGGCATGTACTCCGATCCAGTTACCCTTGCATATTCAATGAAGAGGCGAAATCGGGAGTAAACACACCAGAAAGTTATATTGTTTAGCACATCACCCCCCGAAAATGCAAGAGACATTTTCATCTGATTAACACTTATAACGCTCCACGTTACTCAAAGATAAACCCAGAGGAAATAAACCTTTGCAGCTTCCACGCATGAAACACCTGTTGACATCGTGAACCATATTGCTCATAGTATTTCCATTCCTGTGTGCAAGAGGCGGGCGACATCCTGAAGTGTCGCTGAATTTTTTATTGGAGTTACTGATTAGATGCTAACCGTTGTTGGAATACAATTGTCTGAGTACGATATGCCAAAATACTTCGACCCAAATGGATTGAGCCTTAACCCGAAAGACTTTTGCATTGTTGAGTTTAACCGGCATGAGGAAGTTGGGTTTGTGGTATCAATAGAGCCATACTGTCCGGTGTCGCTCACATGTCCAGGGCTTCCGAAAGTGCTGCGGCTGGCCACTGAACAAGAGATCGAGGAATGGCACGCGCTGAAGAAGAAGGAGTTGGATGCGTTGAACATTTGCCGCCAGAAGGTAAGAGATCATGGCCTGACAATGAAGATTACAAACGTGCGGTTTGACAAGCATAACAACAAGGTCGTATTTCACTTTACAGCGGACAAACGCGTTGACTTTCGCGAGCTGGTGAAAGATCTAGGTCGGGCCCTACGGTCTCGAATTGAACTCTGGCAGATTGGTGTGCGAGACGAGGCGAAGCTGGTGGATGGCTACGGGATTTGCGGACGACGGCTTTGCTGTGCAGGTTTTATTCGCGAGTTTGCACCGGTATCAATCCGCATGGCTAAGGATCAGGATATTATTCTTTCGCCAACAAAATTGTCAGGTATATGTGGCCGCCTGATGTGCTGTCTGGCGTACGAAGAGGATCTCTATAAGAAACTGAGTCGCGATGCAGTTCCAACAGGCGCGACTGTTAAAACAGAATCCCTTGAGGGACTCGTTGTAGATCGAAATCTGCTCCGCCAGTCATACAGCGTTAAGGATAAGGCAGGAACCATTCATACTGTAAAGCACGAGGAGATTTCAGACGTGAAAGTCCCGGAGAATCAGGAAAAGAAACAGAAAGAGCTGAAGCGGATTAAGGAAGAAGAATTCGAAGAAGGCGATAGCTATCCGGCAGACGATGTGGAATGCTAAAAGCTGTTCTAGGAGCTTCCGCTGGAACTTTTGCAGAGGCTTTTGTAGGGGCTTGATTCATCAAGCCCCAATCATGAATTGCTGAGCTATGCGAAAAGGCAAATTTTACATCACTACGCCCCTCTACTACGTAAACGACGTCGCACACCTCGGGCACGTATTTGAGGTAATCGGCATTGACGCTCTTGCCCGCTTCAAGCGGCTATTAGGCTACGATGTCTTTTTCCTTAGCGGAACGGACGAACATGGGGCAAAGATTCAAGCCGAAGCAGAGCGCCGCAAAATCCCGCCTATTGAGCTGGTCAATCAAGTAGCCCACACATTTATCGATCTTTGGCACAATTTCGATATTTCCTACGACGATTTTATACGCACTACAGAAGAGCGGCATGTCCGCTCCGTGACCACGTTTTTTGAAACTGTCTACGCGAATGGCTATATCTACAAGGGCCACTACGAAGGATGGTATTGCGTGCCGTGCGAGTCGTTCTGGACTGCTTCGCAGCTGCAAAATGGGAACTGCCCCGAGTGCGGACGACCCACAACGCGTAATCAGGAAGAGGCCTATTTCTTTAAGCTCTCTGCATATCAGCAGAAGTTGCTGGATTACATCCAGGCCCACCCGACTTTTATCCGCCCCAAGTTTCGCGAAAACGAAATGGTGAATTCCTTCCTCAAGCCCGGCTTGTCGGATCTCTGTATTAGCCGCACCAGTGTCAAGTGGGGCATCCCCCTCCCACGCGATCCGAAGCACGTGATTTATGTCTGGTTCGACGCCCTGATTAACTATGTCACCGCAGCCGGCTATGGTGATGATGAATCTCAGTTCCGCACGCTCTGGCCCGCAGATGTACACGTTGTGGGCAAGGATATTCTGAAATTTCATGCCACTATCTGGCCGGCCATGCTTATGGCTGCCGGCCTGGAGCCGCCGCGCCAGGTATTTGGCCATGGGTTCGTTAACATTAAAGAAGAGAAGATGTCGAAATCAAAAGGGAATATCATTGATCCGCGCCAGTATCTGGAGCGCTACGGTGCGGATCCGGTGCGCTACTTCTTGCTACGTGAAATTCCTTATAGCGGTGATGGCGTATTTTCTGAAGACCAACTCCGCACTCGCTATAATAGCGATCTGGCAAATGACCTGGGCAACCTGCTCAGCCGCTCCCTCACGATGATTGAAAAGTATACAAATGGCAAGGTGGAGAAAGCCGATGGCTACGAGAGCGAAGACAATGCGGTGATCCACGCGTTTGACGAAACAACGCGTCTTTTTGAGCAGGCCACACCTGAATTTGAATTCAGTCAGGTGCTGGCGAAGATATGGGAGGCTATCAACGTGCTCAACAAATATATTAACGATAAACAACCGTGGGCCCTGGCCAAAGACCCGTCTAAGAAACGCGTGCTGACTTCGACCCTTTACGTTTTGGCCGAAGGATTACGCATGATTGCCACGCTAATCTCACCCTTTATGCCCGGAACCTCACAACGCATCTGGCAGCAACTGGGCATCGAGCAGCGACTCAGCGATATTCCCTGGGAAGAGCTGTGCGCATGGGGTTGGCTCCCGTCCGGCACCCGTGTAAACAAGCAGGCCGCCCTATTCCCCCGCCTCACCTGAGATCTCCTTTAATCATCTCTGTGCCTCTCTGGCAGTTTGTAATCAAAATAGCGTACAATCAAAATTAAACGGCTGGTTTTTTATAAATCGTACGGGCGTATTCCAATATGCCTTTGCAATGGTCCATGTTTGTAAGGGTACGCCGCGGCGTGCTCCTACCTTCTCCATGCCTCTGGGGCATTTATGCGCCTCAGGCGCACAGGTACACCTCCGCCGCATCATCCGACCATTACTTCCTCTCGCCTAGGCGAGAGGATAAAGGTGAGGTTGAAAATGCGCCTTGTGCGTGAGGATCATCTGCCTGAAAATGAAATTATCCGCCTCCGGCGTATTTATTAGCCTCTGGGGCATTTATGCACCTTTGCCGCACAGGTACACCTCAGCCGCATTATCCGACTATTACTTCCTCTCCCCTGGGGGGAGAGGATAAAGGTGAGGGGGAATTAGCGCCCTACGGCTTTTTGCCTTTTGAGAATCTCTATGCCTCCGTGGCTATATCGAATGTATCATAGATCGTGGGGGGGGGTGGGCATACGCCCGTAATTGTTTTTCTTTCCGTAGGGGCAGGGTTTATCCCTGCCCTTGTTTCGTAGGAATCCACGCGGGATTATTGTAGGGGCGTATTGCCATACGCCCATAGAATGATCAATGTTTGTAGGGGCACGCCGCAGCATGCCCCTACCAGTGTCTCTGTGGCGATTTTATCCGAAATTAATCATCGAGCGGGAAGGTGGGGAGAGTGAGGCGGTCGAGGCGGACGCCATCGAGGATCAGCAGCGGGTAGGTATTGTTTTTTGCGTAGGGGCAGGGTTCATCCCTGCCCTTGTTTCGTAGGAATCCACACGGGATATTGTAGGGGCGTATTGCCATACGCCCTTTTTCTCCTGAGCACGGAGACACATAGTAGTGAATTGTAAATTGCAAATTGAAAAATGCAAAATGCAAATTTAGAATCTGATATTTTTAATTCTAATTTTACAATTCTTGCATCTTCAAAGATCTCCATGTCTCTGTGGCTATAGGTAGGTCATAACAGGACGTAGGGGCGCATTGCCATACGCCCCTGTTATTGTCGTGTTTATGTAAGGGCACGCCGCGGCGTGCCCCTACCTTATAAATCTCTGTGTCTCTGCGCCTCTGTGGCAGTATTAAAGTGTCTTAATCGTCGAGGGGGAAGGTGGGCAAGGTGAGGCGGTCGAGGCGGACGCGGTCGAGGATCAGCAGCGGGTAGGTATTGTTTTTTGCGTAGGGGCAGGGTTTATCCCTGCCCTTGTTTCGTAGGAATCCACGCGGGATTATTGTAGGGGCGTATTGCTATACGCCCTTTTTCTCCTGACCACGGAGACACAGAGAATTCAATTTTAAATTGCAAATTGAAAAATGCAAAATGCAAATTTGATATTGTCAATTTTACTTTTACAATTTTCGTTCTTTTCGGATCTCTGTGTCTCTGCTGCTATAGATAGGTCATAACAGGACGTAGGGGCGTATTGCCATACGCCCCCTGTTATTGCCGTCTTTATATAAGGGCACGCCACGGCGTGCCCCTACCTTATAAATCTCTGTGCCTTGGTGCCTCGGTGGCATTCTTTAATTGAAATCGACTACAAGGCTTTGGCGTGTGTCTGGATCAGTCGTCGAGGGGAAACTTTGGCAGGGTGAGGCGTTCGAGGCGGACGCGGTCGAGGATGAGGAGTGTATCGGCATCGTCGGTCTCGTCGAAGGCCAGAAGATCAAACGCAAGCAGGAGATTGAGTGGCTCTGGCGTCTCGGGCTTATAGAGATACACCGGATATTCAAACTGCCGCGCAGGGTCGCTTGAGTCGTAGTAGGGCGACATCTCGCTGTCGTTCGCGCTTAAAATTTCCTGCGTGGTGATCAGGCGATTCAAGCTCGTTCCCAGGCGTAAGCGAAACGTTGGCACAAGCCAGCGATCCGGCTGGTCTGTCCTCACGTAGAAGGTCGCACGATAGAGCTCGGCAGCTGTGGAAGTCACCACGTCTTCCGGATCTGAATTCCAGAACCCGAAGCAGTTCGTTTCGCCTTGTGCACTGATCAGGAGCGCTTCAGGAACGAGCGAGAATTGCGGCATCTCAAACACCCCCGGCGCGCCGCCGTATGTCCAGCCCTCTGCATCCTCTGCGAACTCGTAGTCGCGCATCACTTCCTCCACGTCAAAGCACTCCACAGGTAGGCGATCAACCAGCATGCGGCTCAGCACGTAGGTAGTGTCCATATCATCTTCCTCATTGAATGCCATCAGGTCAAGCGAGCAGAAGACGTCGTCCATTGTCTCTTCGCGCGAGCAGCTGGAAATCGGCGGCTCGAAAAACAGGGTAAACGTGGTAGGATCACTCATGGTCATTAGCAGGCCGTCTGGGGCACTGTTCAGCACCAGGGTATTTGCTGGCTGAAGGGTCTGCGCATTCGTACGCAGACGCAGCCCCGGAAGTCGCTCAGGATTCAACGGCCCTGAGTTCGATGCTCGAATCACATATCGAGCACGGTAGACAGAATAAGGCACCACCATTAAGGCATCCACCGGCGATTGCCAGAACCCAAAGCAATTGGAAGTACTTGTGGGACGAAGCGCAAGTGAACCGTCTGGCAGTCGCCACGACTCCGGCACTTCGAATACTCCCGGAACACTCCCTCCCTGCCACTCAGCAAATGTCTCTACGTACGCGGGCCGTGTTATATAATCCCTCCATAGTCCATACGCACCTAGCACCTGTGGCGGAATAAAACGGCTGTAGTAAAACTCCCTCTGGTTATACATCACCAGATCTTTGTCAGTCAGCCGCGTAAGGGTACCATCATGATGGATGCGAATTGTCGAGAGCGTCTGCCGTATGTGAGCATAATAGCTATGAGAGAGGAGCGCGAAGTTGCCATCCGGAGTGACGGCAATTGTTCCACTTGAGTCTTGGATCCCACCTATCCCATCAACTTTGGTCAATGAACCATCGCGTTCGATACCGTAAATCTCAAGCTCGTGTGGCCGAAGTAATCCCCCCGTATACCAAATCAGAGCATAACGGGAGTCAGGCGTAAAAGCCGCCCATTCTACATTCGAAGCATCTTGAGACGAAAAAGCCTGCACTTTTGTTATTGTTGCGTCATTATGGATGCGGAATACGGCAATGTTGGGATCGCTAATACTTAGTATGAGACATGTGCGTCCATCAGGCGAAATGGCCATGCCCACATTGCCTAACGCAGGGTAGTAGGAAATCGCAGGCCCTTGTGCTATTAGATAACCGTGTGGATGGACTTGATAGACATCAAGGGTTTTGTCAGTGTAATTGTTTACAATAAACGTTCCTGAAACCTTGCTGTAATCAATACCAAGCATCGACTTTCCCCACAGCGGAACTGATTCTGTGTACTGTAGCTGACTGTTCTCTATTATGTAAAGTAAAAGTTTATTGTCCACGTCTTTAGTCGGTAAATAGGATACGAAATAGCGGTCGTTAGAAGAAATTGCAAAATAATATAGGCGTCTTAGCTCCTGAGTCTTGTTAAATACTGCTGGGGCGGATACAGTATATACAACGCCATAAGGCGTTGTTATAGAGTCAATAATAAGTAGCTGGCCGTTGCTTGTCGGATGAAGTTCAGTAAAAAAGTGAAGCCCTGTAGGCAAGGTTTGTTTTAGGGCAATATTTCCTTGTCGGTCGACCCCAACAACCTGTGCATAAAAGCTTTCCCATACAGTGGCTGCAGCAGTATAGTCGGAAGCCCCTGCTTTGGCAGCAAGCAGAACCAGAAAAAGAATGGGGGAAAATAAACGTAGCATGAGCCCCCCTCCTTTACGGATCAATCTGAAAAAGGTCAATTGTTGAATCAACTGATGGAGTCCACCATGCTGAGGCAAAGACCAGGAATTGATCAATCAGATTCGCACCGTTTGTTGCAATGCGTGGAAATTCGCCATCAATCGCTGGGCCGTCGGGATTCACCCATTCCGTATTGGTAAACAGGTCATGATACTGGTGCGCCTGAAGGAAGCAGATACGGCGTGTTTCAATGAAGCGCGAGGCAACATCGGGATGCTGACGACTACTCTGCTCAGTCGGCGCATCGAACTCCACTGGCTGACCCCATGCGCCACCCATATTCATCGTATTAGTCCTTGCCCAGACGCCTGGGCTTGGTGGTACGCTTCGTGCGAATGATGCAAATGCCCGCTGTTGGTTTATCAGAAAAGGCTGGTTTACCGCAATTGAGGGATATGTGTAGTCGATTTCGCCGCCCTGATCAACGCCAACGGGAAGAACGTTTCCAAGGTTTGTGGGGTCGCCCGTTTGCAGATCCAATCTAACCCACGATTCATATACACCCCAGCGTTCGTAGTCAGTAATCTGGCTCCAGATAATCCGGGGATTGCCGGATGGGTGCTGATACCATTCCCGATCCCAATCTGCATCCAGAGCCTGCGCTTGATCGTAAGCCATGATAAGTCCGCGAAGCGGAACTCCCACTAAGGCTTGCGGTCCAGCGAGCGTAGCAGCATTTTGGATGCGGTCGCCAAAAATAAAGCCCAAATCTCCTATGAATCCTTCTGTCCAGAAGACCCAGAGATCCTGTCGTGCGCCCTGATTTCGCACTGCAAGTGCAACCTCCAGACAGGCGGGTGCAGCTCCAGGATCAGTAAGCGTGTACTGTCCGATTAAGGTCCAGGTGCCGTCATTGTTGTAGCGATAGACATTCAGCTGCGTCTGACCGCGGTGCCGCTCGACCTCCAGTGAGTCGTACCAGTTCACCGTACAGGCCGCATAGATCACCCCCGCCGGGTTATCATTTTCTGTGCTGGCAGTCATGGCAACTCGATCTATCTCTGGGAAGCGAAATTCATCAAAAGGCCCATAAACATAGATCGCACCATTATTATTCTGACTGCGGAACTGGTGAAAAAGAAGGAATGCATAGTAACTTCCATAATGAATGTAGTTAGCACCGAATGCTGCAATAGTGGTATCGGGAAAGTCAATTTCTGGATCTGGATTATAGGGACCTGAGGCGATAGCCACCTGATGGGCTTTCTGCACCTTGAAATTGGGGGTGTACCAATATGGCTCCTCCCATGGCTCGAGGGCCACGAATACTGGGATTGCAGGTATCCTTTCGCGGGGATGGCGGAGGGAACCGAAGTAGTGATAGCCAATGTCCAGGCGTTCATACAGCGAGTCATCAGTATCCTCTGAGGTATTGGGATTATCGCGATTGGGGTTAGTCTGGTCATACTCGTCCGCGATATTGCCGAGGTCCGTCGACGTATAGCCATTGTTAAGGAAGTCGCGGGAGCCTTCGTCTATCGCAGGGCTTGCGCCTGCGGCATCATAGGCACTGCGAGCAAGTTGGTACATGCCTGCGGGATTTGTCGTATCCCACCGAAGCGAGTAGTAGGCATCTTGATTGAAGTAATTGGCCCCGGTTATGTCGTGAGAGCTGTTTCCCCAGAATGTGCTTCCATCCTCTGCGAGAAAGAGGGCAAGACCGTATGTTGATGATATTGTCAAGTCTGGAGGCAGGTAAACGTCAAGAATAGTGCCGTTTGTGGTTGTTAGACGAAAGTGCGGGTTAGCCCCCAGCTGTACATTCGACTTCTCCTCCGGCATGATTACTATCCAGGTTGGTCCTTCACCTTGCTGATCGCCTCCGGGAATGTAGAACTCTTCGTCTTCGTTTACTTCATAGGCCCCTTTCCGCATCGAATTATTAAAGATGCTCGAATCGCTCGGTATCCCTTCACTCACCCCAACATATATGTAATACACAAGCCCGTAGAAGTCAGTCACGTTGGAAATGCCATCCGGATTTGCTGAGCTGAGGTTGCCGAGCCGGAATGCACGGCGCGAGGCATCCAGCTCTCGCTGGCTTAAGTAATAGCCATCCTCGGCTCCCGCCCACTCGTAATCTACAATAGTCTCCCCAAGAAGCGGACGCGTATGGTGTACGAAGAGCGGATTAGTATTAGTCTGGTTACTCGGATCGCTGATATCCAGGGCATTATTCTGAATGTCAGTTGCGTTGTTCCAGAAGATGTTGTTGCGCGTCACGTCATAGACTTCTCCCTGTCCGGAGCCAGCAGTGGCAACAGCGGTATAGGAGGCGCGTGCCTGGCTTGCAATCAGGCCCACGCCAAGCACCAGGAGCATCAAGTGGCGCATCAGCATTGTCTCCCCCTTTCACGGGTCAATCTGATAGAACGCAATTCTCTTTTGCGCTTGCTGCCAGACAAACACAACGAATTGATCTCTTAGATTCCCGCCATTTGTAGCAATGCGCTGATAGGCCCCTGGAAGGAAGGCCCATCAAGATTCACATACTCGGTGTTGGTAAACAAATAGTTACTCTTTCGGAAGCAGATGCGGCGTGTTTCAATGAAACGGGAGGCAACATCGGGATGCTGACGATTATTCTGATCGGTTGGGGCATTAAAAAGCACTGGCAGGCCCCAGGTGTTGTTGATCAGCATATTGGTCATTGCCGGTTACACCTCCTCAGTCGTCGAGGGAGAAGGTGGGCAGCGTGAGGCGGTCGAGGCGGACGCGGTCGAGGATGAGGAGCGTATCGGCATCGTCGGTCTCGTCGAAGGCCAGAAGATCAAAGGCAATCAAGAGATTGAGTGGCTCTGGCGTCTCAGGCTTGTAGAGATACACCGGATATTCAAACTGCCGCGCAGGGTCGCTCTCGTCATAATAGGGCGACATCTCGCTGTCGTTGGCGCTTAGAATTTCCTGCGTGGCGATCAGGCGATTCAAGCTGGTTCCCAGGCGTAAGCGAAATGTAGGCACAAGCCAGCTATCCGCCTGGTCTGTCCTCACGTAGAATGTTGCACGATAGAGCTCGGCAGCCGTGGAAGTCACCACATCAGCAGGATCAGAATTCCAGAACCCGAAGCAGTTCGTTTCGCCAGCAGCGCTGATCAGGAGTGCTTCAGGGGTATGCGAGAATTGCGGCATCTCATAAACCCCCGCCGCACCACCGTATGTCCATCCTTCTGCATCCTCTGCGAACTCGTAATCGCGCACCACTTCCTTCACGTCAAAGCACTCCACAGGTAGGCGATCAACCAGCATGCGACTCAGCACGTAGGTAGTGTCCATATCATCTTCCTCATTGAATGCCATCAGGTCGAGCGAGCAGAAGACGTCGTCCATCGTCTCTTCGCGCGAGCAGCTGGAGATCGGCGGCTCGAAAAACAGGGTAAACGTGGTAGGATCACTCATGGTCATTAGCAGGCCGTCTGGGGCACTGTTCAGCACAAGGCTATTCGCCTGCTGAAGTGTCTGCGAATTCGTACGCAGACACAGCCCGGGCAATCGTTCAGGATCCAACGGCCCTGAGTTCGATGCTCGAATCACATATCGCGCGCGATAGACAGAATAAGGCACTACCATCAGCGCATCAACAGGCGATTGCCAGAAGCCAAAGCAGTTGGTAGAGGTGGGTCGAATCGCGAGGGACCCATCAAGGGAGCCTCCACGACTCCGGCACTTCGAACACCCCCGGAACGCTTCCCCCCTGCCACTCAGCAAACGTCTCCATGTACACAGGCCGCTCCTCGCCTTCGGCCACCGCCGCATATGCACCCACCACTTGGGGTGGAATGAACTCCATATCCGAAAGATAATCGAGCGTGGTCAGCTGGGTCACAGGGGGTCCGAAGGTACCATCGTGATTAAGGCGGATAGAGGTTAAGCGCTGGTGATACGCAAGTTCACACAAATGTTGCACCAGCACAAAATTATCATCTGGGGTAATGGCAAGTTCCATAGGGAGGTTCCAGATATAGACGAAATCCACGGGTGATAGTGAAAAGTCGCGCTCCACGCGATAGCTCCGCACTGAGCCCCCGCCATCACCACCTGCAAAGGCAATAATAACGTACTGCGAGCTATTGGTGATCTCCACATCTTGCATGGTATGATACGAGGGTAATCATGCTCTATATAATTGCCATTATATGAAACATTTCCCTCCGGATCAATTTCCACTACTGCGGCCCTGCCAAGGTCACCCGCCACAGCAAAGGCGCCATTGCGCGCTATCTCTATGTCTATTTGTCCTGACTGGTATGGCGATACGTCAATCCGCTCGCCGGTATCTTCTATTCTCCCATCGGAGTACAGGCGAAATATAAACACCAATCCCAATGCCGCGTGGCCGAGCACTACATTGCCCCTCTTGCTCACTGCTATTTCAGTTGGGCCTGGATTATCCATAGTATAGTGAAGGTAATACCCAGTGGAAGTAATAGTATCATCAGATTCAATTCTGTATACTTCTACATTGCCCCCGTACAGAACGGACCGCTCGATAATCGCATACCGGTGGTCCGGAGTAATTGCACTTTCCCATATATAGGTCATTGCTGACAATGGTTCCAATCTGACTTCCATTGAGGGAGTGATATGCAAAAGGGATGCTAATTGCGATAAGCCCGGGATCAATATCAGTCTACCTGTATTACCCACTTCTATGTCCCGCGTTTCCAAGCAAGGAATAGCTATCTTTCCTATGGGAGCGAAATTTCCCAAACTATCAAGAGTAAATATAAGAACCCTAGGTTGCTCAAACAGACCGCCAATACCCAGGTACTGAGGCGCACTACTTGCAGCGTACACGGTCGCCATGCTCATTAAAAACGCGAACAGCATTTTCTTTTGCGTCATTTAATCGCTCCCTTTCCATCAAGAACTCTTCACGGATCAATCTTGTAGACTGTTATAAATTCAACACCGTCATAATCTGATTGCGCAAGAAAGGCATCGGTGTCATTCGCCTGCATTTACGGGCCAATCTGGAAAGGCTCGACATTGACATTCTGGTCACGTACAGGAACCAGCAGACAGTGCTGTCGGAACGCTAACTCAGAAGGCTGCCCTGGAATAATACACAAGATTTATGCCAATAGCGCACGGATTCGAATAAAACTGGCTAAACCCTGCACTGCCAATCTTCTATTCTGGTGGACAAGCATCTTCCGACTCCCTTTTCTTTCTGCCGGATTGAAGAATATTCTCCAAAAGTGTAGAATACTGAAGAATATTCTACATTTCTAGGCTTGCGCCTGATGATAAGGAGATTGGTGGTTTGAATATCTCCGTGTCTTTGTAGCCCTTTCAAATTAGGCCAAACACCGGAAGGATATCAGGGACGATTACTTTAAGGCGAGGAAAGGCACTTTCGCGCTTCGGATTGTATTTACGGACTTGCCGAAGTCATGCCTAACGGCGATTGTAAAGTGCAGAAGTTAAACTTAATCTTCAGTGTAGAAGTATTTGTTGTTTCATTTTGCATTTTTCAATTTTCACTTTTCAATTCGACATTCGTAGAATGTCGCATAACTTCCATCCAGTGGCGGGCATCCTGATCCTGAGGGTTAATGGTGAGGAGCTTCTCGTAGCAACGAAGAGCAGCGGACCAGTTCTCTTCCTGCCAATATAGCGCAGCCAATGAGCGCAGCGCATCTATATGATCAGGATTAATTTCCAGCGCTTTCCAGTAATAGAGCTTTTCTTTTGCTCGAAGGCCAAGCGCACGATACGTAATCGCAAGGTTATAGTAGAGCGCAGCAGAGGGTTGGTCGAGTGCCAGTCCAGATTCTAGAAAATGGCGCGAACGCTCGTAATCTTCCTGCTGGCCGTAGAGAATTCCTAGATCAATGTAGGGTTGAAGATAATCAGAGTTTGAGCGGTGTGCGGTGAGAATCAGCTGAAGCCCCTCAGTTGTTCTTCCATCATGATACCAGGCGAATCCCAGATGCCGAATGAGTTCGTGATTTAAAGGATCAAGGCGCACCAGACGTTCGAAGATAGCGCCAGCCTCAGCGTAGGCACCCCGGTTGAGCAGGCAGACTGCGTAGTTCTTGTTCGGGCGAATAGAATTGGGTGCAGCCTCTGCTGTTACGCGAAAAAGCGTTTCGCGATTCCTCCAGTCACCATTCCGCACTACCGTGCGAATTGCATAAAATCCTAGCAGTGCGACAAGCAGGCCGACCAGCACGGTGCGTGGCGTCGCGCGGGCGTGGCTATATCCCCACGCAAACAATTCTACCACAACCAGGCAGAACCCAAACGCCGGCAAATAGAGAAAGCGTTCAGCCACGAACTGCATCGTAGGAATGATATTCGAGACCGGTAAAATCGTAATACCGAGCCAGAGTAGTCCAAACGTGACAAGCGGTAGGCGGCGCCTGCATACTATGCCCGCGGCCACAACGATGAGCAGCACAGCGAGCGAAATAATTACTCGGCCTTCGAAAAACGACGTAGAAATAGGAAATCCATAGTAATCTGCATTGAGATGGAGCGGAAAGATCAGGAGCTTCAAATAGTTAGCCACTGCCGGAAGCATGGTTAGCATAGTGGCACCAAACGTCCCGCCAAGCCACTCGGTCTGGCTCACCCGGCCAATAACCGCAAAGCGCAGCAAAAAGAAGCCAATCGCCACAATCCCTAGCACAAGGTACATAATCAGATATGGGTGAAGACCGTGGCGTTGCGCTATTCCAGCCGAATTTTTAAACGAACCAGTGCGATGTACCATTATCTGGTACACAAAAAGAATCACGGGAAGAGTAATAGCCATGGCCTTGGAGAGGAGCGCAAGAGCATAGAGGACACTAATTAACCAGACGCGGCGCATAGAGAGCCCCTGCTTAATGGCGCCGAGAAAAACGCGGAAGGTAGCGAAGTAAAATAGCGCGCAGAGCAGATCATCGCGTCCTTTCGCCCAGGCCACAGCTTCCGTCTGCACCGGGTGAAGACCGTAGAACAGCGCAACAATCAAGGCGAGCAGATTGTGCCCAAAGAGCATCCTCGCCACACCATAGGCCATTAGCACCGTAAGGCAATGAAGCACTACATTAGTCAGATGATATCTGGCAGGATTAAGCTGCCATAAGGCGTAGTCAACTGCGTAGCTCAGGGTGCGCAAAGGCCGATACACAAAAAACTCGGCACCCACAGCGTAGGTCTGCTCATCATAAAAGTAGCGTGGCCACTCCTCGAGGGAGCGAATGGCAGGGTTATTCACGATAAACTGATCGTCGTCCCAGACAAACTGGTTCTGGAGGGTATTAGAATATACAAGAAAGGTGACAGCTATGAGGAGCGCAATCTGGATGGGCAGGGCCAAACGGCCATCGCCCTGAAAGGCCGTCTGCGTCCGGGCAGAAGAAGGAGTCGGAATCTGGCCGTTAGATGAAATCGAGTTTCTCTCAGCAGTCACGGGAGAGATTCACCCCACGCAGGCGACAAAGGGCCGCCTTCAGGCAACTGGTAATTCATGTCGCAGAAGGGAGCCGTTGGGCTCAACCGGCGGCTACGGCGAGGTGTATGGTTTCAGGCGTTCTTCAAAGGTATCGTAATTCGTGTCGAAAACCACGTCGGGAACACTCTCCCGCTTGGCCTGTAGCTTTTCAATGCGACTCAGATCGTCGTCCCAGGGATCCAGCGTAAAGAAGCCGAGCAGAAAATCTATCGCTTCCTGCGGATAAAGGCCAACGTCAATCCCGGGAAGTAGTCCGACCTGAAGCTCTGCACCAAGGCTGAGGGGATGATGGCGACCGTCGTCCCAGTAGACATTGTTGCGTACGATGCCACGCTCGACCACCTGGGACCACGAAGTTCCGAGATCGGTGAAGCGATTTCCCCAGACAATTTCATTTTCTACGTTGCTAAAATAGAGCAGACTGAAGCCGCCTTCCGTACGTTGCTCGCGCCAGGTGCCAATGGCCCGGCGGTCTATGCCAAAGTGTTCGCCAGCGAAGTGGACCACGCCAACTTGGGCCAGGGAGGTGGCGCGCACGTGGAACCCCACGCCCTGGGCCTGCTTTGGGGCGCTGAGGCGTAGGCGAAAAATGTCAAGAAAATCGTAGGTGCGATCCCGACAATACTTAAATACTGGACAACCTCCATGGCTCACTTGGGTAAGCAGTAAACTTCCTAACAGACACGCGATAAAAATAGAGCGAGTTCGTCTCATGTGCTGTGCTCCTTGAGAAATATGGAGGGACATCTACCTCTGCTCATGAAAATATCCTGAGCATTCGGTACCCTTTTGCACTGGCTCAATGTGGGAATTGTTATCCGCACGGCCTGGTTTGTCAAGTGATGAACAAAGGAGCAGATGAAAAAGATGTGCCGAATGAGTCGAACTGCGCGGATTCTATTCATTGTGAAGACGAGGCGTGGGGAGGGCTAGAAATGCCGTAGGGCCTTATAGCTCTTTCGTGTGCCCATGGCCTGGTGGTTAATTGGCCGGCGGGCAGAGAGCGAGATAGCACCTTCCAGTGCATCCAGGGCATCGTCATGCGAACCGCAAGGGAATTCTTCGCTCTGCTGGAAAAACAGCGCGGGCAGCTGGCGATTGAACACAATCCAGCCGTTTGCCACCGCTGGTTCGATCCTCATGATGCGTTCAACCTTATTCTGCTTATGCGTTACTTCTCGCACCGCTAAATCCCATTGCTCACCCGCCTGCTTGCGCCGCTTGCGTTCTTCCTCCAGCGGTAGCAAGAGCAATTTCTGAAAACAATTCGTCTCGATTCCAAAGAGCTGATAATGCCAGCGCTGATGCAACTCAAAGAGCTGTTCGATCTGCTTCGTGGGTGGCGTCCGCTTGACCCAGAGATCCAGGACGTAGAGATACCCGTGTGGATCACGTCCTACAGTGGCAATTGCAGCGTAATCGCCACTCTGGCGACGCTTGCCGCGGCTGCTGCCCAGCGCTGAATCGAGAAATCCAAATATCGTGAGATCATTGAGCGAGACTTGCTGCTGCCGCGCTGCCCCGGCGTCCGCAGTCTCGCTTCGTGCCCGGCATTCCCTGACAATGTTGTCGCCCTCGATGCGAAAATAGTTGAAGTGCTCAGGATCGAAGATGCGCGACTCGGGATGGTACGGTTGGTTCTGTTTTTCTTTGAAAAAGGCACGTCTGCCGCGCGTAGTCATCTGGCATATGAGCTCGTAGTAGTCCTCTTTAGCCTGCCAGAGAACGCTGGTGCCTTTGAGCATTTCCTGGCGATGTGCATTGAAGAAGAGGCGTGCAGTCGTTGCGCGCTGTGCATCTGCGAGGTTCGTGTAGAGCGCCTGCCAGTGTCCCCACAAAGCTGTATTTTCGGAAAACTGGATAATAGAGCGATAGATATTTCCATTAAAGTCCGGTCGCTTGAGCAGTGTAGCCAGTAAACTTTCAGGATGCAGAATCGTGCCGATCACATCGAGATGCGTATAGCGATCGCCCAGGTTCTCGATCACCTCTTGAAACCATGCCAGGAGCTTTTCGCGTTGCTCTGCACTTTCCACAGCGTCTGAATCTTCGCAGTCATCCAGGATCACCTTGGTAGGGCGAAATTCGTGATGCGTGATGCCCCGCAGTTCGGTCCCTGCGGAGAAGACGTCAATCTGCACCCCGTTCGCATTAATGCTCTTTACGCTCCAATCCTTCTTCTTGTGAGGGAACTTTCCGTAGACTTCGCGAAGGAGCTCGTTAGTCAGTAGCTCGGCCTTGAGATTTTTCAGGCGCTGCTTGGCCTGCTTGAGGGTAGCGGAAATGATGACGATGTAACGCTCGAGCTGGTAGAGGATGTCGTGGATGGGGAGTATGAGCGTGGTGAGCGTTGACTTTGCGCTTCCGCGCGGGGCAGCCACCGACCAGTTCTGGCCCTGACGTTCCAGCAGGCTGTCGCACATCCGTGCCCGATAGTTACGAAAGATATCGCGGTGAAGCTGGCTAAACGGAAGGCGGCAATGGTGAGGAAAGAAGTAGCGGGCGAAGAGCGCAAGGTCAGTCTGGCAGCGAATTCGGAGGAGCTTCTTCTTTAGCGTTGCGTTCTTGCAACTGGCTAAGGAGCCGAGAAATTTCTTTGTTGACGATTTCCGAATGATTTGAATTTGCTGCTGTGTCAGCGCCATTCTCTGTTTCACCCGTCTGTGCAAGTCTACGTCCTTCGTGTATGCGCTTGAGGCAAGTGCAGAGGAGGCTGAATTCGCGCATGTCCGGTATCTGGGGGATAAGGAGCGTGCGGCCATCGGCATGACTAACCTCTTCTTTGTGGGCGCGAAAGTAGGCTTCGATGAATTGCTCCGCTTCGGCCCACAGCGCGTCAAACCGCTCATTGACTTCTTTTAGACTGGTCATTCAACTACTCCATCTGCGTCACCATATCTCATGTTGCTCATGCCACAGTTACGCGGCGATTCAGAAGGCTCGCCCTGAGTTGCACACTTTTTGGAGGGCTTACGGCGGGTTCTCGGGAAGACCGAGAGAAATGACTATTATGTCACCAAGCAGGGCGTGTGGGAATAATTGTAGGGGCACGTTTTAAACGTGCCCTCCATCTTATCTTCGCACACAAAAAAAATAGAATATCGCGGAAGTAAGACCATATTTTTGAATTGAAGTTTATCCCATGACCCACTGCTCGTCAATTCCCATAGGGCATCCAATAACCTCTTCCAGGAGTATCTTTTCCACCGGAGTCCCAATCGCTGTCTGTTCAGAGTGCTCCAATCTGTCATTCTGACCCGCCACGGCGGGGAAGAATCTCGTGGTCTGGAGACTCTTCAGCGCCGCGGCGCTCAGTCCAGAGTGACAATGAAGATGTCCGGGAGTTCGGTTTCCTTATAGCGCTGTGACCTGTCCGCCTGTGGAGGATTTATCGCACCTTTTGTCGCTCTGCACATAATTTGCTCGCTTTAGTATTGAAATTGCGAGAGTTAGCTAGAGAACGACAGGTATGGAGATAAATCTTGACATGGGCGGACTTATGAGCATATGCTCATAACTAAGATTCTCAAGGAGAGCTCAAAAAAAATGCCTCGGCCAAAACGATGCCGTTGGATAGCTGGCCAGCCTCTTGGCTTGTATCTCAAGCCGCAGGGGATTCCTCTGCGGTTCCTGGAAGAGGTGTGTTTGACATTGGACGAAGCAGAGGCTTTGCGATTGGCAGACCTGGAGGGCAACCATCACGAGAAAAGCGGAGAGAGTCTCGGGGTTTCGCGCGCCACGTTTGGCCGGATTGTGGAATCAGCCCGACGCAAGGTGGCTGAGGCGATTTTTCAGGGAAAAGCGCTTCGAATCGAAGGGGGTGTGGTTCGAGTGGTTGAGAAGAGGACGTTTTTATGTGCAGATTGTGGGCACGGGTGGCCGGAGCCGCGCGGTACCGGTCGTCCGCAGGCGTGTCCGCAATGTGAAAGTCCGAATTTTCAGCGGGCGCCAGAGGAACGCGGCGGCGGACGCGGCCGGGGTGGCGCAGGCGGGCCGGGTGGTCCGGGTGGTGCTGGAGGCCCGGGTCGGGGGTTTGGCAAAGGCCGAGGCTTTGGCCGCGGAGGTGGAGGAAGACAATTCTGATAACTGTTATGATGACTTCTCTGAACAATGAGGTGAGAGCACTATGCCAATATACGAGTATCGCTGTCAGAAATGTGGGGGTGTGACAGAGCTGCTGATCCGATCTGAGCAGGACGAGGATGCGATTCAGTGCCGTCACTGTAACTCACCGAGCCTTCAACGGCTTCTTTCGCTCCCGGCTGTTGGCACACAGAGTTCCAGCAGGTCACATCAAGCGGAGTGTGATAAAAACAGCCCGTGCTGCGGTCGCGAGACGCGCTGCGACCAGCCGCCATGTGAGACATAAGAGCAGGTCAAATCATTGCATTTCACCGTTGGGAGATCTTGCAGAATTCGCTGACACGCAAAGCTGCAACAGAAATG
This sequence comes from Candidatus Sumerlaeota bacterium, assembly GCA_030613245.1. Taxonomy (GTDB): domain Bacteria; phylum Sumerlaeota; class Sumerlaeia; order MWCT01; family JAUWMI01; genus JAUWMI01. Next base: position 9,857 of record JAUWMI010000042.1, on the reverse strand, counting down.
TACCGCGTCACATTATTTGATTAACGGAAACAAAATACATCTAAAAAAATATGAAAGGAGTGAGGACAATGCCAGGTATGGATGGAACTGGACCAATGGGCATGGGTCCGATGACTGGTGGAGGCCGCGGGTTGTGTGCCGTACCCATGCCTACGGGATCGCCGGCTTATGGGTATCCCGGGGCATTTCGGGGCGTTGGCCGTGGTGGTATTCCCTGGGGAGGTGGCCGAGGCCGCACCTGGGGAGGAGGCCGTGGCGGGGGGTGGCGTACGCGTGCGTGGCCTGCGAGCTCGGCCGCTTACGGGTATGCTCCTCCATCTTATCCAGGTGTTCCGCCAGTCTCTCTCTCAGTGGAAGAAGAGATAAAGGGCATGCAAGCCCAGGCGGAATTCCTCAAAGAGCAACTCAGCGCGATCGAATCCCGCATCACTGAGATGGAAACCCAGGAGAAGAAAGAAGACTGAGTGGGGTTCATGGGGGAGTGGCACTGAAAAACCACTCTCCCAATCCTTTTGCGGAGAAGATGCGAGATGCAACGTTTCCTGGCATGGGTGTGTGTATGCTGCCCGTTGTGCATGGCCCGGCGAAAATGGCCTCAGAGCGGGTATGCGGTATGGATGAAGAAAATTGAAAGACTGTGTCCCTTCTGTCGTGCCTATGACAGATTGCACCAGAGCAGGCCTGTGAAGCCGGAATAATCAGGGATGCCGAGAGGGCCAGATGACGAAGAAACACGTGATTATCAACAACAAGCGCAAAACCGCGAATACCGACGTCAGTACAATGGAGGATTCCGCCACGGGGAGGATTGGCACCAAAGAGAGGTCCGATGACACGGAAAGGTACCTCCGCTCCTGCATGACGGAATTCTGGCAGAAGGTTTTCCAGGCAGAGTTGGATTATCTCTTGCAACACTTGGAAGGAAGCAGGGATGTCTTAAGCGTTGGCTGCGGTCCGGCAATTATCGAATCCGGTTTGAGCAAACGTGGGTTTGTCGTTACCGGGCTGGATATTTCGCAGGAGGCCTTGGAGCGCGCTCCGGATCATATCAGAACGATCCAGGCGAGTGCAGAGGATATGGACTTTCCAGAAGCCTGTTTCGACGCGGTGATCTATGTAGCCTCTTTGCAGTTCATTAAAGACTACAATAAGGCGGTGGAAAGAACGGCCTATGTGATCCGACCGGCCGGCAAACTCATCGTCATGTTGCTTAACTCCGAGTCGGCATTTTTCAAGGAAAAGGCCCGCAACCCCGCCTCTTACGTGAGAAAAATAATACACACAAACCTGCACGAGATTGAAAGGGCGATTGCGAAGTTTTTTGACGTTCAAACAGAATATTTCATGGGAGTGCGAAGCGAGGATATATTTGAAACCCGTGAGCCTGAAGAGGCGAGTTTATTTATCGTAAGAGGAATACGGAAGCATTAAGGAGATTGTCGTCATCGGCGGCAAGGGCGGAACCGGCAAGACCAGCTTGACGGAGTCGTTCGACGTGTTGAGGACGCAGTCCGTATTCGTCAGCAGCATGTCCTTCAGGCCTTGGGGGGTTACCCGATGAAGTGGAGCATTGCGCTGTCCTGGTGGCCAATAATCTGAAAGCCGCTTGCGAGAGTTAATTGAGCCATATGAAACGAGAAGCACGAAAAGAATCCCGCCACGGCGAGGCCACATGTAACACCTGCGGTGACACGGATTGCTCGGCATCCAAGCGCAGAGATGGCGAAAGCGAACAAGAATTCGAGGAACGCCGCAAGCTCGCATCCCGGCTTTGCCGTATTCGGCACAAAGTGGTCGTGCTGTCAGGCAAGGGAGGGGTTGGTAAAAGCACGGTGGCCGTCAACCTTGCCGTCGCCCTAATGATGTCAGGAAAGCAAGTCGGACTGCTGGATGTTGATATCCACGGCCCCAGCGTTCCGACTATGCTGGGCCTTGAACGCGAGACGGTCCACGGGCAAGAGGGCGAACTGATCCCCATCGAAGTGGGTGGACTGAAGGTCCTGTCCATGGGTTTCCTCCTGCGCAGCCAGGATGACGCCGTGATCTGGCGGGGCCCAATGAAGATGGGCGTTATCAAGCAATTCCTCAAGGACGTGGCCTGGGGAGATCTGGACTACCTGATTATCGATTCCCCGCCGGGCACGGGTGATGAACCGCTTTCCGTCTGCCAACTCATCGGCAAGTTGGACGGCGCGGTGATCGTCACCACACCTCAGAAAGTGGCGGTGGTGGACGTGCGTAAGGCCATCACGTTTTGTCGGCAGCTCCAGGTTCCGGTGCTTGGGGTGGTGGAGAACATGAGCGGTTTCGCCTGCCCGAAGTGCGGTGAAGTCACTCAGATCCTGCGTTCGGGCGGAGGCAAGCGCATCGCCGAGGACATGAACGTACCGTATCTTGGCTCCATTCCCATGGACCCAAAGATCGCCGAGGCCTGTGACAACGGCCAAGCTTTTATTCATCACTACGCCACGACCCCCACAGCGGAAATCATGCGGAACATCATCAATCCCATTGCGGCCTTGGATGAGACGAAGGTTGTCGATAAAACTACGGAAACCATGAGATATAAGGAGGACAAACACATGAGAATTGCCATTCCCCTGGCGAACGGGAAACTTTCCTTGCATTTCGGACACTGCGAGCGTTTCGCCCTCGTCGACGTGGACCCAACGGAAAAGAAGATACTCAACCGCGAGGACATCGAAGCTCCCATGCATCAACCGGGCCTTCTGCCGCCGTGGCTGGCGGAGCGGGGGGCAAACATAATCATCACCGGAGGCATAGGGCAGCGCGCCCAGGCATTGTTTGCTGAACAGGGCATCCAGGTAGTGGTTGGCGCTGCGGCCGAGACACCCGAGAAACTGGTCAGCGATTACCTTGCCGGAACACTTCATGCGGGGGAAAACGTCTGTGACCATTGAAGACCCCCTAGCGATTAGCGCCAAGAATAGTCACGCCCGTTGCTTTCTGTGCGGCAACCTGAACCCATGGTCTCTGAAGCTATCGTTCCAGGCCGATGATGACGGCGTTGTCAAGGCGAGATTCCAATCGCACCGTCTTCTTCAAGGATACGACGACATCATCCACGGTGGCGTGATCGCGGCTTTACTGGACGCGGCGATGACCCACTGCCTTTTTCATCATGGTATTCAGGGGCTCACCGGGGACCTTCACGTCCGGTACGTGCACCCCGTCTCCTGTGATGCCACCTTGGACATCAGAGCAAGAATCTTATCCTCTATGCCGCCTTTGTACCGTCTAAAAGCGGAAGTCCTTCATGAGAATCGTGTCATGGCTTGGGCCGAGGCCAAGTTTACGCAGCGCGGGAGGCCTCGATTATGGGTGACAACTTGAAGATAACAATTCTGGTCGACAACCAGGCTGGCGAGGGACTCATCGCCGAACACGGTTTGTCGTTATGGATAGAGACCCAGGACAAGCGAATTCTATTTGATACGGGCCAGGGGACCGCCCTTCCGGATAATGCGCGAAAGCTCGCGATCGGTTTGGACAATGCCGACATCCTCGTGTTGAGCCATGGGCACTACGATCACACCGGTGGCGTCTTCCATGTACTCAAGCACGCGGGGGGGATCGAGCTGTACTGCCATCCTGCGGTGGTCCAACCCCGCTACAGCATCCGAAACGGTATAGCCAAACCTATCCACATGCCACGTGATTCAATGGCCGCCATTGACAAGCTTTCGGCGCATAAGCTCCACTGGGTGTCTCGGGCCGCATTGCTTCGCCAGGGTGTCGGTTTAACCGGGCCAATCCCGCGCGACACGAGCTACGAGGACACTGGCGGGCCGTTCTACCTCGATCCGGAAGGAAGGCGCGCAGATCCGATTGACGACGATTTGGCCCTTTGGGTGAATACCCCGGAGGGGTTGATCGTTTGTGTCGGCTGTTGCCATGCCGGAATGGTGAATATCCTGAACCAGGTGCGCCGCTTGAGCGGGGTCTCAAGGATTCGAGCGGTCATCGGCGGTTTCCACCTGCTTCATGCAAGCGATCAGCGTCTTGAGCGGACGGTAGCTGCTCTGCGATCTTACTCTCCGGACATAGTAGCTCCGTGCCATTGCACAGGTGGGCGGGCCGTCCAGGCACTCATGGATGCTTTGGGCGAGCGGGTGTCGCCAGGCTGTTCGGGATTGACCTATAAGTTTTGATTGCCAGGACGTGAAATAGGAAGTCGGCCTTGATGCCGCTTCCGGTCAGCCGAAGCGCCCTGCTCTTTCATAACTCGTTGTAATATGAATGCTTAGTGATTGACGGCCGGATGGAGAAGGGTTATGGAGAGGGTTGCACATGGGGAGCCAGTTTATTAAGGCGAGAATACGGGGACGACGAGGTGTTGAAAAAGTCTAAGAATAACTTCCACATACCATAAGAACAAACTCAAATCCTGTCAAGTCGTTGAAGCAGACAAAGAGAAAAGAGGAAACCAGCTTTTTCTACCTTTGATTCCAAATACGAAGGAGGGTTACCACTTATGAAGATTGCTGTCTCGGCAAGTGATAATAACCTGGACACGATGGTGGATCCCCGGTTTGGGCGGTGTGCTTACTTGCTCATTGTAGATTCGCAGACCGGTGAAATCGTCAGCGGTGGACGGAACGAGTTTGCAGCTGCTGGTGGTGGAGCAGGCACACAGACTGCCCAATGGGCTATCCGCGAAGGAGCGGAGGTGGTCTTGACGGGTAACGTAGGTCCAAATGCCTACAATGTGTTGCGTGCGGGGAAGGTCAAAGTTTATGCTGGCGTCAGTGGCTCGGTTCGAGATGCGATCGCACGCCTGAACAAAGGCGAGTTGAGCGAAATCAGCAACAGCACTGTTCCGCCTCACAGTGGCATGCGCTAAACTCAACAGGGTGGAACAGGCTTCTAGCCTGTTTTCAGCTGCATGAGTGCACAGGCAGGGATGCCTGTGCTACCAAGGGAGCGGCAGTGTCTGCAGTACTGGTTATGTATAGGTGGCTAAGGCGCTAAACTCAACAGGGTGGAACAGGCTTCTAGCCTGTTTTCAGCTGCATGAGTGCACAAGCAAGGATGCCTGTGCTACCGGCAGGGAGACGAGCGTGAGAATTGCAATTGCCAGCGGTAAGGGCGGCACGGGTAAAACAACGGTTGCGGTAAATCTGGCTCTGATGCGGGGAAACGTGCAGCTGTTGGATTGTGACGTGGAAGACCCGGATGCAGCGCTCTTCCTGCATCCCCAGATTTCCACTATTTCTTCAGTGTATGTTACGGTGCCACGGGTGTTGCTGCACCGGTGCATATTTTGTGCCGAATGTGCGCATTTTTGTGCCTACAATGCACTTGTGGTGCTCCCGGATCAATGGCTGGTTACACCGGAACTCTGTAAGGATTGTGGAGGGTGTTATCTCGTCTGTCCGGAAGATGCACTAACTACAGAGCGGCGCAAGATTGGTCTGATTCAATTTGGCGTATCAGGAAGCGTGAATGTAGTTACCGGCGATCTGCAAGCCGGAGAAGCGATGCCAAGTCCATTGATTCGTCGGGTAAAACAAGAGGCGAACAAAGAAGGATGGGTCATCGTTGATGCGCCGCCCGGAACGTCGTGTGCTATGATCACGGCGATCGAAGGGTGCGATGCGTGTGTGCTAGTAACAGAGCCGACGCCGTTCGGTCTTCACGATCTTCAGCTGGCGAGTGAAGTTGTCAAGATTCTCGGGCTTCCCTGCGGCGTGGTTATCAACCGGAGTGATCTGGGCGACAGTGGGGTGCGCGAGTTCTGTCGCGATAAAGGGCTTCCGGTTCTGCTGGAAATTCCATTTGATCGAGGTCTGGCAGTAGCGTATTCGCGCGGTGTTCCTGTAACCTACGTGTCCGAACATTGGCGCAGCGTGTTTCAGGAATTACTGGATGCGATTGAGTCGCGGTTTGGGGACAAGAAGCGATGAACACAATTAAGCAGCTTTGTATTATCAGCGGCAAGGGGGGAACAGGGAAGACGACTGTTGCGGCGTCGCTGGCTGCATTGATGCCTGGAGACAAGGTGCTCGCAGACTGCGACGTGGATGCCTCGAACTTACCGCTGGTGCTTGGCGGACGGCGAATTGAGATTCAGCCCTTCCGCGCAGGCTTGCTTGCACAGATTGATCTGGAGAAATGTACGAGCTGCGGTGAGTGTCTTAGCGCCTGCCGATTCGATGCTGTGATTATCCAAAACGGGGTTTACGGCATTGATGCTATTAAGTGCGAAGGATGTAAGGTGTGTGAGCACGTTTGTCCCGAAGACGCTATTACGATGAAGGAGATGGACGCGGGGGAGTGTTATGTTTCAGAAACAAGCTATGGGCCACTGGTACACGCCAGGCTGGAGCCGGGACGCGAGAACTCTGGCAAGCTGGTTACGCACGTGCGCGACCGGGCGCTGGAGTTGGCCAAAGAACGCGGGGCAGGCTACATTCTGGTTGATGGCGCGCCGGGCACGGGGTGTCCGGTCATTGCCACCTTATCCGGCGTGAATCTGGCCCTTCTTGTGGTTGAGCCGACTGTCGCAGGAGTGCAAGCGCTGGAGCGGATTATTCGCGTGGCAGAGCATTTTGGAGTGCCATGTGTGACTTGTCTCAACAAGTGGGATTTAAATCCTGAGGCTGCGCGAGACATACAGAAGATAGCGGAAGATCGAGGAGCGCCCTTGGTTGCTCAGATTCCGTTTGATCGGGCCGTGGTAGACGCCATGCTCCTGGGGCGACCCGTAGTGGAGGTTGAAGCGCCTGTTCTGCGGAAAGCCTTTGAGGGTTTATGGCATTCACTGGAGGAGCGTCTCCAAAGCGATGGGAGATGAAAGATGACACGCTTTTCACTAAAGTTGGGCAATTTTGATATTGGAACAAGTAGGATTTCAGAGCGATGAAGATCGCTATAGCATCGGATGATGGGAAACATTAAGAGCACATAACAAGTGGTAGGGGCAGGTTTCGAACCTGGCCCTACAATCCTGCCTTCTCGCACCCTGAGCAGATTGCCATTTCCCTTGACAAAAATCCGGTTACTTCAGTATCAACTTATCACCTATCGGAGGGCGTTGGTATTCGTCTATGGACGCAATCGGACTTCTTGAATTCCGTAGTATTGCCAAGGGCATCGAAGCCACTGATGCCATGATGAAAGCTGCAATTGTTACGCTTGTGCAATCCGCACCAGTCTGTTCAGGGAAATTCGTTATCATTATCGGTGGCGACGTTGCCTCGGTGACAGCGTCGCTTGCTGCGGGACGCGAGATCAGCAAGGATCTCATTATTGACGAGCTCATGATTCCCAATGTGCATCCAGATATTTTCCCTGCCCTCATGGCAACCACTACAGTTGATGAAATCCTGGCAGTGGGCATTATTGAAACGCTCACATGTGCGGCCTGCATTGTAGCCGCAGACCTCGCTGCCAAGGCGGCCAAGGTTAAGCTCATGGAAGTCCGCATTGCCCGCGGAATCGGTGGCAAAGCTTACGTTACGCTTTGCGGCGACGTCTCTGCAGTGCGTGCAGCCGTTGAGGCCGGCGCCGCATACCCTGTTGACGAGGGGTTGTTGGTTCAGTCTGTTGTAATTCCGTCCATTCACCCCGATGTTGGCCAAAGCCTGCTGTAGTTCCTTTCCTTCTAATCCATCAGTCGCAACTGAGAGTTTAACACTCTGGAGTACGGTAGCGGAACGAAGTGTAGCTATCGCCTTGGCGGACGTACTCCAAAACTAATCGCATGTCACAAATCAAACCACACAGGGCCCGATTTTAGGGGAGTATCTTCCTAATTAGATTCCAGGATTCTGACTTCCTAATCTCTTGGGAACTCCCAGGCTCATGTGTTGATTTAGCACCAACCTTACATCTAATTCATGCCTATATTGCCCTGAAGAGCCTAACCATAGCCTGCTTTGCATTAGATAAACAGAAATGCCGGTCTTATTGTTTAACAGCACGAGTTCAGCAAGGTAAAATGATAGTAACTCTAATCAATTCAGCGGCAAGGATTGCCAAAAGGAGTCTCGACAATAGAGCCGTTTTCGCTTGACAAGATTCGACTTAGTGGTGTAGCGTACCGCATTTAAAAATCGGGACGTGAACAGGATTTCTCGCTTTTTTATTGCAAGTTCTTCTGCGTTCGCTGAGTGAAATGAGGCAAGCCGTTTGCCAGCTTTTACCGATTGCCAGGAAGGTTGTTTGCTCAGAATCCGGTTGCAGTCGCGAGCGTCAAAAAGCGAAATTCTGGGGATTGCCGAAGGACGTCTCAGAATTCGTGTTCAAGCGCCACCAGTTGGCGGTGCAGCAAACAAGCAATGCCGGGAGCTTCTTGCCAAAACGCTCAGGCTGAGCAAGGCGCGGGTCACCCTGCTGAAGGGAGAAAAGTCCCGCGACAAGGTCTTTTTGCTTTCTGGCATTATCGCAACCGACGTCCTCAAGAGATTTGAGGGATACATCTGAGGAGAACGTGTCCGCCAACATATGCGGAAATAAATCATCTTATCACAACACAGGGTGATTGGCAGTGAAGGAGCTGAAAAAGCAGATTCAAGCAGCTACGGATTTTATCCACTCAAAAACCACGTGTGTGCCTACTGTGGGGATTATCCTGGGCACTGGTATGGGTGCTCTGGCTGACAGCGTGGAGAACGCCACCAGAATCTCATACAAAGAGATACCCCATTTTTCCGTTTCCACGGTTGAAACCCACGCTGGCAACCTTGTGCTGGGCAGCCTCAAAGGCAAGAACGTTGTCATCATGCAGGGACGCTTTCATCAGTACGAAGGTTATACACTTAAGCAGGTAACTTTTCCCGTGAGGGTCATGAAGGCTCTCGGCATAGACGTCCTGATTATTATGAACGCTACGGGTAGTGTGAATCCGCTCATTCCATCCGCCTCTCTGGCCCTCATCACAGACCATATTAACCTGATGGGGGATAATCCTCTGATTGGCGCGAATGACGAGACGCTGGGTCCGCGGTTTCCCGATATGTCGGAACCGTATAGTCGCGAGCTGATTAAGCTGGCTGAGGAGATTGCTCTGGAGAACAAGGTTCGTATCTACAAGGGAGTGGTGGTCGCCGTAACGGGCCCAAATCTTGAGACCGCTGCGGAATACCGCTTTTTTCAGCGTATCGGTGCTGATCTCGTCTCCATGTCCACGATTCCTGAAGTCATCGTGGCTACCCACGCGGGCCTGAAGGTGCTTGGCCTCTCCACAGTCACTGATGCCTGTCTGCCTGACGCTCTTCAGCCCGCAGATATCGAGGAGATTATTCGTATCGCGAACGAGTTGGAGCCGCAGCGCAACGTGATTGTTACTGGTGTGCTGGAACGACTCTAGACTTCTTGTCCGTTAGTCGGTTGTCGGCGGAATAGAGCCTAAAGCCGCAATTACAGTTAAGAAACAGGGTCGCAAATACGGCGAGCGCGAATGTCAACCAAAGAACAGAAAATGAATTATAAAAACACGCTGAATCTACCAGCAACTGATTTTCCCATGAAAGCGAACCTGGGTAAACGTGAACCTCAGGTTTTACAGCGCTGGCAGGAGCTCAATCTCTATCAGCGTATCCTTGAACGTAAAGCTGGTAAGCCAAACTATACTCTCCACGACGGTCCTCCGTATGCCAATGGCGACATTCACCTTGGCACTGCGCTTAACAAAATCCTCAAAGATTTTGTCGTGCGCCTTAAAACTATGGAGGGACATTATGCGAACTATGTGCCAGGCTGGGACTGCCACGGGCTTCCTATTGAGCTGAAAGTGGTAGCAGAGTTCTCGCTCGCCGCGGCGCGCGCCCCCCCGCGGGAAATCCGTCGCCGCTGCCATGACTTTGGGATGAAGTAGGTAAATATTGAGCGCG
>JAUWMI010000019.1 GCA_030613245.1 Candidatus Sumerlaeota bacterium | reverse complement strand
GGGGAAGGTGGGCAAGGTGAGGCGGTCGAGGCGGACGCGGTCGAGGATCAGCAGCGGGTAGGTATTGTTTTTTGCGTAGGGGCAGGGTTTATCCCTGCCCTTGTTTCGTAGGAATCCACACGGGATATTGTAGGGGCGTATTGCTATACGCCCTTTTTCTCCTGACCACGGAGACACAGAGTGGTGAATTGTAAATTGCAAATTGAAAAATGCAAAATGCAAAATGCAAATTTAGAATCTGATATTTTTAATTCTAATTTTACAATTCTTGCATCTTTAAAGATCTCCATGTCTCTGTGGCTATAGGTAGGTCATAACAGGACGTAGGGGCGTATTGCTATACGCCCTTTTTCTCCTGAGCACGGAGATAAATAGTAGTGAATTGTAAATTGCAAATTGAAAATTGCAAATTTAGAATTTGATATTCCCAATTTTCATTTTACATTTTCCGCTTTTTAAGGATCTCCGTGCCTCTGTATAGGTCTCTGTTGCTATAGGTAGGTCATAACAGGACGTAGGGGCGTATTGCCATACGCCCCTGTTATTGCCGTCTTTATGTAAGGGCACGCCACGGCGTGCCCCTACCTTATAAATCTCTGTGTCTCTGCGCCTCTGTGGCAGTATTAAAGTGTCTTAATCGTCAAAGGGGAAAGCAGGGAGGGTGAGGCGGTCGAGGCGGACGCGGTCGAGGATGAGGAGCGTCTCGGCATCGTCGGTCTCGTCGAAGGCCAAGAGATCGAATGCCATTAAAAGATTGAGCGGCTCTGGCGTCTCGGGCTTGTAGAGATACACCGGATATTCAAACTGCCGCGCAGGGTCGCTCTCGTCATAGTAGGGCGACATCTCGCTATCATTGGCGCTTACAATTTCCTGCGTGGTGATCAGGCGATTCAAGCTCGTTCCCAGGCGCAGGCGAAATGTAGGCACAAGCCAGCGATCCGGCTGGTTTGTCCTTACGTAGAATGTTGCACGGTAGAGCTCCGCAGCTGTGGAAGTCACCACGTCAGCAGGATCAGAATTCCAGAACCCGAAGCAGTTCGTTTCGCCTGCAGCGCTGATCAGGAGCGCTTCAGGGGTGTGCGAGAACTGTGGCATCTCATAAATCCCCGCCGCGCCCCCGTATGTCCAGCCCTCTGCATCTTCCGTAAACTCATAGTCACGCACCACTTCCTCAACGTCAAAGCACTCCACAGGTAGGCGATCTACCAGCATGCGACTCAGCACGTAGGTAGTGTCCATATCATCTTCCTCATTGAATGCCATCAGGTCCAGCGAGCAGAAGACGTCGTCCATCGTCTCTTCGCGCGAGCAGCTGGAAATCGGCGGCTCGAAAAACAGGGTAAACGTGGTAGGATCATTCATGGTCATTAGCAGTCCGTCTGGGGCACTGTTCAGCACAAGGCTATTCGCCTGCTGAAGTGTCTGCGAATTCGTACGAAGACGCAGCCCGGGCAATCGTTCAGGATCCAATGGCCCTGAGTTCGATGCTCGAATCACATATCGCGCGCGATAGACAGAATAAGGCACTACCATCAGGGCATCAACCGGCGATTGCCAGAAGCCAAAGCAGTTGGTAGAGGTGGGTCGAATCGCGAGGGACCCATCAGGCAGTCGCCACGACTCCGGCACTTCGCACCCCCCCGGAACGCTCCCTCCCTGCCACTCAGCAAATGTCTCTACGTACGCGGGCCGTGCTATATAATCCCTCCATAGTCCATACGCTCCAACCACTTGTGGAGGAATAAAGCGAGTGCAATTAAAATGTCCCATCATTACCAGATCCTTGTCAATAAGCCGCGTCAGAGTACCGTCATGATGAATCTGAATGGCCGAGAGTGTCTGCTCCCCGGTTCCACGGTAATGGTGGGAAACAAGCGCAAAGTTACCATCCGGTGAGACGCCTATGGACTGCGCCAGTGCCATATATTCCAGCCCGTCCACCTTGGTCAACGATCCGTCGCGTTCAACGCGGTAACTCTCGAGGTGATAAGGTCGTCCTGATACGCCAATATACATGATAAGAGCATAGCGCGAGTCAGGCGTAAATACTGCCTCTCTAACATGCGCAGCATCTGATGAGGATAAACCCTGGACTCTGGTTAGTGTCGCATCAGCATCGATGCGGAGTACCGTTATATCAGGTGGGATGGTACTTAATACAAGGCACGTGCGCCCATCAGGGGAGATTGCCATGCCTTCATTACCCTGTGAGGGAGCGTAGGTGTTTGCTGGCCCTTCTGCTATCAGCTCTTCTTCAGGAGCTATTCGATAAACATAAAGTGTTCTATCTGACAAATCCCAATTACTAATAATGAATCTATCGCAAACTCTGCTATACTCCATAGGACCAGCTATGCCATTAAGATCAATTGATTGGATGAAATTAAGTCTGGAATCTTGGATTCTAAAGAGGATAAGTTCCGGCCTTTTATCCCAATCCCATGATTCAGAGAGTAGATAGCGATTGTCTGGCGATAAGGCGAAAATGTGTTCACCGCGGATGTTCAGTTCCTGAGTCTTTGTGAACCTTCCCGACGGAGTTACAGAATACACAGAAAGATAAGGCGTGGTGCTGGAGTCAATAACCACAAGGCGTCCGTCGCTGGTAGGATCAAGTTCGCTAGAGAATCCCACGCCTGTGGGCAGCGTCTGTTCCAATGTGATATTGCCTTCTTCATCAAGTCCTATTACCTGCGCATAGTTCTCTATCCAAACAGTAGCAACAGCTGTGTAAGAGCCGCGGGCCTGGCTTGCAATCAGGCCCACGCCAAGCACCAGGAGCATCAAGTGGCGCATCAGCATTGTCTCCCCCTTTTTACGGATCAATCTGGAAAGGCTCGACATTGACATTCTGGTCACGTACAGGAACCAGCAGACAGTGCTGTCTGAACGTTAACTCAGAAGACTGCCTTGGAATAATACACAAGATTTATGCCAATAGCGCACGGATTCGAATAAAACTGGCTAACCCCTGCACTGCCAATCTTCTATTGTCCACAACGCATGGTCACTGGCTTTCTCTTATTCTTTGCGCATTGAAGAATATTCTCCAAAAGTGTAGAATACTGAAGAATAGTCTACACTGAAAAACAAGCAGGGAATTAGGGAGGCACAGCATTCAATGTTGACCGGATACAGACCTGGCAATTGAGCGAAAATTATGGTTAAGAGGTGATTCTTGAAGCGCGGGAACTGCTGTCGGTGAGCTTATCAGGAAGGACTATCGAGTTCGGAGTCGATTGGAGCGGGAGAGTCGCCGTGGGTGCTGACGTCGGCCTGGTAGCCGCCAAGGTTCTTAAGTGCTGTGTCAAGTGCCTTTTTCAGTTCCATGGCGCTCTGGTAGCGGTCGCTCGGATTCTTCTCGAGGCATTTCATAATAACTTCATCAACCTCTTCGGGGATAACCGATGAGATCTCGTGTGGTCTTGGGGGGATGACGTTGACCTGCTGGTAGGCGATATCGCCGGAGATGAAGGGAGGCGAGCCGACCAGGAATTCGTAGAGGATGATGCCGACGGAGTAAATATCAGCGCGCGAATCAATACGGCCGCCGTGCACCTGCTCAGGTGACATGTAGCGGGGGGTACCAATAAGTGCACCGGTAGGAGTAAATGATGCCTCTTCAATGTGCACGATGCCGAAGTCGGTAATTTTAACCGCGGCAGCGCGAGTGACCATGATGTTATCGGGCTTGATATCGCGGTGAATGATGCCTTTCTTATGCGCGATATCCAGAGCGTCGCACAGCTGTGACATATAGTGGAGCACCTCGACGACGTCTTCAATCTGGATGCTGAGCGATTCACTGAACTTGTTTTCGATAATTTCCCGCAAAGAGGGGCCTTCAACGTATTCCATAGAGATGAAGCTCTGGCCGTGGATGTGGCTGATATTGTAGTCGTAAATATTGACGATATTTTTATGATTGAGCGTTGCAGCGATGCGTGCCTCGCGGAAGAAGCGGTCAATTGCCTTGCCGCTGCTTGACAAGCCTTCCCGGAGAATCTTCATGGCCACGGTGACGTTGTTTTTAAGATCTAAAACCTTGTGCACAACTCCCATACCACCCCCGCCTATTTTCTCCAGGTATTTATAGCGGCCAACCGCGTGATCGCCGATGAGTTCCTGCATCTTGACATCCACCGGTGAAGTGGATGGCTGTTCCGCCTTCATGCGTTTCGAGAGGACTGTGATCTGGGCTTCGATGTCGCGGTAGGAGGTGTCTATTTCGTAGATTATTGTTGCGGTATCGAGAGCTTCCCGCAAGAGGCCATCTTTGAAGAGGCGGTTAAGAAGTTCATAAAGACTGTCGAGGTCTTCGGCCTCCAGGGAGCAGGACTTATATTTCTCGAGAGCAAGCATAGAGTCACCACTTTGGAGAAAGGCGTGGGCTAGTTTTTTGTTGGCACGGAGGCTGACCTCTGCCGAGTTAGCTGCTTCGCGATAATCAGCAATGGCCTCTTCGACATTGTCGCAGAGCATATGGAGATCGCCGGACTTGAGGCGGATTTCTGCCAGATTGGGATTTGCCGAGAGGATTTCGTCATAGATATTACGCAGATTGTCAATAACCTCACGATTGCCAGAATCCTGAGCAAGGGCACGCTCGAGGAAATGAACAGCGCGATGGAGCTTTTTGTGAGTGAGGAACAATTTCCCGAGGAAGATCAAATCCACGGTGCTGACTTCCTCCACGCAAGCTACTAGCTCCTCGATTCTCTCGGCAATTTCACTCATGTCTTTATATCCAAGACGCAATACTGCCATAAAGCACTTCAGAGCCTTTCGGTAGCGTTTGTTTCTAAGGTGAAGATCTGCAAGTTCCAGCTGGGTACTGACTTCCAGCTCCTGCTCTTTCAGCTGAGCAGCCTCCTTGATGAGGATATCGTTATCGTTAATAAACTGGAGAAGATAAACGGCGGTGTCCAGTTCGCCGCGCTGCTCCAAGCGGAGAGTGATTTCGTTAATCAAGCTTTTGGCATCATTATCAAGCGGAATCTTCGAGAGGTAGTCGAATGCCTGTCGGTAGTCTTCGAGATCAATCAGCGCCTTGGCAATCTTCTTAATGCAGGTATATGAGCGAAGGTTCTGGAGATCAACGTCCTTGAGAAACTCGAGCGCCTTCTCACGATTTCCACGTTCCATGTAAAGACTGGCGATTTCAGCACCCAGGTCATTGGAATTGGCCTCAGCGGGCATACGCTCGAGCTCGAGGATCAGAACGTTGGTCAGCATCTCGAGTGCATCAGAGTGTCGGAAGCCTTTATTAATAAGGGCGCGCAGAAGCTTCTTGGCCCTGGGATAGAGACCAGAGCTATAGTAGAGCTCGGCAAAGAAGAGGAGCTCCTGAGCGGAGAAGGAAAAGTGCGTGGCCACGCATTGGAAAACCTGGACCAGCTCGCCCGGGACCGGGTAGCTGCGTTCCAGCGCGGCCTTGTACATCTCGATAGAATCAGAAATCTGGCCGGCAAACAGGAGCAGGTCAGCCAGGGCTTTGCAAAGTTGGGGTGACGCGGGGAACTGCTTGTGAAACTTCCGCAGTTTCGCGATGTTGCGCTGAACAGCCGTCTGATCCACGCGAGCTGGGTCTTGAGCATCGATGGCCAGCTCAGAAGATTGCTGAATCAAGTAGCCGATGCTCAGAGCCTGTTGAATGGTGATGTCTTCGGGAATTTCATCAGAGATGCGTTCGTACAGTTGAACTGCGCGAGGGTGGAAGTCTCCATGCTGCAAATACGCCTTAGCCAGGGCGCGCATGGCCTCCAGGTTCTCGGGCTGCTGTTGCAGGGCTGTCTCAAGCGTTTGAATGGTCTGCTCGAGTTGTCGCGGGTCCATCAGCATCAGCTCCAGCGGGGAATGTTAACCGGTCTTCTCAACGATCGGATACGTAATGGTAAAGACGCTTCCGCTTTCACGTGTACTTTTCACCGTAATCTCGCCACCTGTGGCGAGAAGCAACACGCGCGTGGTTGCCAGTCCGAGACCCAATCCTTCATATGATCGAGTGAGTTTATTGTCAACCTGGTAAAAATAGTCAAAGATTCTTTTTAGGTGCAGGCTATGTATGCCAATACCCTGGTCACGGACATGGATGTTGAGTTTAGCTTCGACGGGCTCGAATTCCACCGTGACAGTACTGTTGTTGGGCGAGAACTTCACGGCATTATCCAGCAGGTGATAGAGGATGCGCTCGAGTGCCTTTTGCTCGGTCAGGACCCTGGGAATCTGCTGGGTAAGTACTGGTTCTATACTCACGTGCTTCGTCTCCCTGCGCTGTTCCAAGCGGGGCAGCGTAGTCATGAGAGCGTCCAGGGGATCAACAGATTCGAGGTGTCGCTGGCTCGGGCCCTGAGCTTCAATTTCAGCGACCTCAATGAGATCATTAACCATGCTGATCAGATGCGTGGCATTGCGGACAACGCGAGCAAGCAGATCCTGTTGACTGGCCGAGAGACGTCCTGCCTTGCCGTTCATAAGGAGGTCTATGAAGCCCTGGATCGCAGTTAGCGGCGTCCGCAGCTCGTGAGAAATCACAGCCAGGAAGTTGCTCTTAAGCGCGTCGAGTTGCTGCAGCTCGCTGTATGCAAATTCGAGGTCCGTGAATAGCTCGGTGTTCTCGATGGCCAGGGCGAATGGCGTCTTGAACCATTCGAGATAACGTACGTCGGCTTTCGTAATTGTCTTGCGGTCGAACTTGCGATCAACAATGACAACTCCGTGAAGGCCCTTTTTCGTATTGAGAGGCAGGATGAGGAATTTGGCATCCAGGCAGTTGAGCAATTCAGCGGGAAACAGGGAGCGCGCGTGTGATTTTTCGCAGAGGCAGATGCGATTCTCATGGCAGGCACTGCGCAGGCCTCTTTTCTGGGCTGTACCGGAAGGCATATCAAAACTTATCTGCTCGATCTTATGCGTGAGTGCGCGATTGGGCGGATGCCTTTCAAAGAGCTCAATCCAGAGGCGGCCAGATTTCAAGCGCTCGGTTCCGTTGCCCCGAAAAGGTGTTACAGCCTCCAAGGTGCCGGGATACAGGCTGTGCTGGAGCTGGTCTATGAGATCATACTGCTGAGCCTGTTCCTGCATGCAGGCTTCAGCCTCCTGCTTGGTTGACGGCCCTACAGCGTATTTCCCCGCAAGGCTCTTTCGTGCTGGATCGCAGAGAAAAAGAAAAGCACGCGAGAAGCCCAGCCCTACTTTCGACGTGAGCGCTGAGAGGATAATCCGGTGAATCTCTTCCATGTCGGTCGTGCCACTCAGGGCGGCATTGATACTATTGATCACCTGAATCTGGCTGAGAAACCCACGGAGCTGCTTCCCTGTAGGGGTCTGTATTGTCTTTGGTGTATTTGATGTTCGCGAAGTCACGTCAGGATACCCTCATACTATCTGATTACAGGAGGTTCACATGGGGCGCCTTACGCCTCAGACGATGCAATCCGCAGCGCGCAATCGCTTGGCGCGCAAAGACCGTTTTGCTTTCTCTCTTCCGGGAGTTCCTCTGTGGCCTATTTTGTTTAATGAGCCCCTTGCAATTTGTAATTCAACGCTCTTTGCCCCCATGGTTCTACACAAGCGAAAAAAATTGGTGCTTTGCTCTTCAGAAAAACGCAAGAATTCAACCACGTTCCTGCATTGAATTTCAATAATTATTTCGCAAATAACAAAAGCAACGGGGAGAAATTATCGAAGCGTCTCCCAGGATAGAGGATTGTATCTTTTGAGGTTATCACGATCACGCCACGTCAAGGCAGTAAGAATCTGGCAATCCGCTCATCGCCCAGCAGCATCCTGCGCTGAGCTAATACGAGCGGCCCTTTGTCAAATGAGCTAGCATTCCAGGTCGTATACGCCCAAGGTGCACATGGGCTTGAAAAATCTTGAGTCAGAAGTTGGGGGGGTTGCCAGATATTGGCATAGCTCCCGGGTAACAGGAAGGTAGCATGATCAGGGGGCACTGGATAAATGCGGAGATTTTTTAGAAAATCCAGTCGGCTTCGAGTTCTTCGCGCTCCCAGAAGAGCAGGGCAGAGATGGCCAGGAGCGCAGGCCAAACAGGTGGGCCACGGCGTTCTTGCTTTTTCACGAATTCGGGCCAGGAGCCGTCGCGTCGCTGGGCACGGCGTAAGGCGCGTGCCATGCGCTCGGCTGTGTGTAATATTATTTCGTTTTCCGTACGCTCGCGTACCATCAGAGCCAGAAGCCGCAGTGTCTGCGCGCTGGCATCAATGGCGGGGGGACCGCAGTGCCTGTAGGACACTGTCTGGGGCATCAAACCATCTTCGCGGACGTATCTTGCGCTCCAAAGCAGCCCTCGATGCCAGACATCCAATGCCTCAACAACGCCGATTAATCCCTCTAGGGCATAGCAATGTGTGTGAATAAAGACTTCACGAGTTCCCTGGCCGATAGGGTAGGCTCCTTCAGGTAGGGGCAACCGAAGCCCCCAATCGAGCAGGCGGCGCCGGGCTGTCGCATAGGCTTCTTCCTCTGGAAAAGCCCTGATAAGGTCCGCCAGCGGCAATGCAAGCTTCAGGTGTAGTGCGCCTCCGTCGCCGTAATGACACGAAGGTACCGGCAGTGCCAGGTCGCCGCCGTTATCTATCCTTTCGGCAGCGCGGAAGAAACCGTCCTCGGCCTGCATCCGCCCGATAAGCCAGCGACCTGCCCGGCCAGCTGCGTCCTTCAACGTGGTGTCGCACATCGTCCTTGCCAGCATCAGCCAGGCCCGCACAGCCATCCCCGTGTCGAAGGCGTAGCAAGGACCTTTGAATTTACGCTCAAGCAGGTCATAGACAAAGGGCACGCCCCCGCTCGGAGTCTGCGAGTTAGCCACCCAGGTAGCCAGCGCCTTCGCCCGCTCAAGGAAGATCGGTTTTGGATCAAGCCGGTAAAGCTCGAGATAAAGCATGGCCGCATAGGCCGAGGCTTCGGGATAGGCCCAGCGATCTGCCTGGGGAATACGAGAAGGGGGAATCGAATGGCGGACAGCCAACCTCCCGGCGGGTAGATACGGACGACCGACCAGGCACTTCTTTTCCAGCCACACCAGCGCCCGTTCAACCGTCGGCGACCAGCGACGGGCATGGCGCAAGAGAATAGTGTTCATCTCGGCCTGATAAGCAGCCTTTGTCAGATGGCTGCGGGCGTAAGCAAATCCGCGCTCGGCAAACTGGCGGCGGGGGCCTGCGAGCACAGACGCTAGCAGCTCGCCTCCATGGCTGGAATAAACCTCGCGGGGCGCAAGCCATACCCCTCCCTCCGAAGTCGCCAGGATCTTGCGCATCCGCTCGCCTCCTATAGCCAGTACCGGAAGGGCTGCCGCCAAGTATTCAAGAATTTTTGTCGGTATCGCGTAATGAAGTTCGGGGCGGTCGCTGAGCGTCACCAAACCCCAGTCCGCGCGGGCAAGCCTTTGTGGAATCTCATTAGGAGCTAGTTGCTCCTCCACCGTCACATTGGCCTGCAGTCCCAGCCGAGCCACAAGGGCGCGCAACTTGTTTTCTTCCCCATGACAGCCTCGACCGATCAGAGTCAGCCTTATGCCAGGCAGTTTGCCAATCAAGTCGGCCAGGACTTCGAGCAGATGATCAAGGGTTTGCAGTTCGCCGAACGTTCCGCAATAGACCACCTGGGGGGATGGGTTGCCCTCCCAATTTCCATCGGTCAAACGACGTTCTCCGATTCGAAAGAACTCCTCTCCAATTCCGGTTATAACGGTTTGATCCTGATTTTTAGCCAGGTCAGGGGAAGCAACCACGACGGCGCAGGATAGGCGGCGCAAGAGCCGCTCTGCCACCAGATGCCACAGGCGCGAGATCCCCCTGGCTTGAGAGATGGCTGAATCCCCCAAGTCCAATACGCAGGGGATTCCATGCCAGTATGCTAGCAGAGCAGCCGGGAGGCTGAACCACGCCGGAGGAGCCACGCAAAAAAACTCGCTTAGCGGCGGCTCGGCCCGACTGAGACAACGCCAATACTCCAGCCCATAGCGGAGCCAGCCCCAGAACTGGCCACGTTCCGGCCAGCGTGGCGATATCCTCACTGGCTCGACCGAAGCTAATGAAGGAAGGCCTCTGCTCCACTTCCCATCAGTTCGATGGCTCGGCACGAGGAACCGCAATGAGGCATTTTCTTTGAGAAAATTGGCTAAGCGCCGATAAGCCCCCAACTTGTCTTCATGAAAATACTGGATGACGACGAGTACGCGTCTCATAAGATTATGCTTTTATAGAGTTCCTGAGAAAATGACCCTCTGACTAGTAATCTTATTAATAATTTCTTGGCCTCTTGTCAAACAAGTTAGTATTCCAGGTCATATACGCCCGGGGCGCACATGGACTTGAAAATATCTTGTGCTGCAAGTAGTGAGAATTGCGAATCCCAAAGGCTAGCTACTTGACGTGTCTGCCACAGGCAGGTGAGCGCTATTAGGTTCTTTAAGAACTAAATCCGCACAGTCGAGATGCGCCGTTTGGCGAAGCCAACAATGCCACTGGCATGGCGGCACAGCATGAGGTAGCAGAAAATGATATGCCCTCCGACAATCTCAGAGTGAAGCAAGTAATTCCAGCTGTCAGATTCAGTACAGTCAGCTACTACGTAGGGCGTTTAATTAAACGCCCCTACATCTCCTGTGATGGTATACTAGCCGGAGTGTGCTCAGGATACGAACTAACGTGCGCCGGCGAGCGGCTCAGCGTGTTGCAGGCACGAGCTTGCGCAGGAGCGCCTCGCTCCCAATAAAGATGCGCTCTCCATTTCGCCGCGCTGTCACCCCTTCCGCATCCAGATACTCTAGCAAGGGAATAGCGAACTTGCGCGAGAGCTGAAACATCTCTTTAAAAGAAGCCACAGAGAAGCGTTGTTGCGGGGTGAATTGATCGCGCAGTTGCCCCAGGATGCTCGTCAACACATCAGTGAGATACCAGAGCTCCTTTGAAATTTCCACGAGCATCCCGTCATCTTTCAGGAGCATAAGGATGTGATCCACTGTCTGACCATGTTCACCCGGGAAATCTCTCCGTACCTGCTGTCTCACTTCCGTAATAGTTGGGGGAGCGATCTGGCCCCTGCGGTAGAGATTGATAATATGCTGCTTCATCTTCTGCTGCGCGGGTGTAAGGCGAACAGAAAAATCGGCTAACGCCACGCGCGTGTGGTCTATTCGTATTTTCGACTCCCTCTTGAGTTTGTTTAAGAGTGCATTGAACACGGGCAAAGGGATATCCATAAGGAGCGCGGATTTTAGCGCCAGCCTGTCAATCCCCGGCTCCAGGAGGTGCGACTCGTGAAACTCACGCAGGTGAGCAAGAATACGCACGGCACATTCGTCAACCGCATCGGTGAGAAAAAGTGCTATCTGGCTTTCCACCTGGAGCGGGGTGAGCATCCTGATATCACTCAGCTGCTTATGGACACACGCAGCTTGTGACGCATCAATAGTCAGGAGGCGCTGAAGAAGCTCTGGCGTAACGGCCGTCCATGGCTGCTTGCCAAGCAGGGCGAGCGTGAGCTCCTGAGAAGGACCACGCTGCAGAGCTCGCAATTCGTCTACGCTTTTTGTTTTAAAGCGGCTGATTTTCTTTTGCGAGATGCGCAGGATTTCGCCGCCGCCAATTGTTCGCACCGGCGCAGGCAAGCGCACAATATAGCGGTCACCGCGCATCGCTACTACCGGGTGGGCGAAGCGTAGCTGCGCCAGGGCCTGCTCCCCGGGCTCAACGACGTCCCGTTCCAGCGGAACCAGCCGTGCCGTGGTTTCCATGGTTCCTCTATGAAAATGGAGAGTAATAGGGAGACGCAGTGGCTTGCTATTGCTCTTCATGTAGGAAAACGTAACGTCAAGAAAAGGTGCTGGGGTGAGAGCCCCGGGAGGTGCGAGTTCATACCCGCGCTCAACCTCGTGAATCTTGACGCCAGCTAGATTAACAGCAGTGCGTTGCCCGGCAATGACTCTTTCGAGCGTCTGGTTATGGCTCTGCAATCCGCGAATTTTTGTTCGCCGACCAGTAGGAAAAATCTCCATGTCGTCACCAACAGATGCCTGACCGCTCATCACCGAGCCTGTGACGACACACCCGAAGCCGTGAACAGTGAACACGCGATCTATAGGAAGGCGAAAAAAAGGGCCACGCAGCTCGTGAGAAATCTGCTGGAGCTCACGGCTAAGTGTCGTCTTGAGTTCCTCCAGCCCTTCGCCAGTCAGCGCAGATACAGCAACAATTGGCGCAGACTCTAAGAACGTCGCGGCAACGAGCTGGCGGACTTCTTCGCCCACTACAGCTAGCAGCTCCTCCTCTATCAAATCTTTTTTGGTAATTACCACGCACCCGTGCTTGAGCTGCAAGAGCTGAAGAATATCAAGGTGTTCGATGGTCTGGGGCTTGACGCCTTCGTCCGCAGCCACGGTTAAGAGAACGTAATCAATGCCCGTTGCGCCAGCCACCATGGTGCGCACAAAACGCTCGTGGCCCGGCACGTCCACGATTCCCACGCGCTGGCCCGACGGGAGATCCAGGTACGCAAACCCAAGATCAATGGTGATGCCACGTCTCTTTTCTTCCTCAAGGCGATCTGTATCAATACCGGTAAGGGCCTTAATAAGGAGGGTCTTGCCGTGATCAATGTGCCCAGCTGTGCCGATAATGAGTGGTTGCATATGATTGCTCACTCACGAGTAAAGCGGTTAATGTATGAAGATGCGCTTTTGAGTTCCGAACCAGCACTTTTGACTTGCTGTTGTACAAGAACGCGCAAGTAGGTAGTAGACAGTAGACGGTAGACAGTAGACAGCAAACAGGGATAGCATTAGAAGCATTTTCAGAACCGCAACTGAATTTTTTCCTCTCCACTGTTCGCTGTTTACTGTATGCTCCTAATAAGCCCATAAAGCATCTTTCCTATTTCTTCAATCATATCCAGCAAATCCCGATTGTCAGTAAGATACTCTAGGTCTTTAGATAAAATGATGTAGTAACGTAACTCCTCAAGCGACCCTTGAGCAATATTATAAAAGTTCGACTTGTCCCTTAATGTCCGCTTCTTGAACCCTTCTGCAATATTTGCTGGAACAGAAACAGCTGCCCTCCGCATCTGGGAAACCAGCCCAAATTTTTCCTCCGCTGGAAAATCTTTGGTGATCTTATAAACATGCAAAACAAGTTGGTGAGCCTTTTTCCAAACCTCAAGATCCTCGAACTTTTTCGCCTTTGCTTTCAGTGGTTTACTCATCATATCATTACTTCCAATAAATTATTGATCCCGTTACCGATATATCAACAACCTTCACCAAAACTTGCGTTTACCTATCTACTGTCTACTGTCTACTTTCTACTGTTTGCTGCCTACTGTCTACTCTGGTACCGCTGCATCCGTACGAAACGGCCCCAGGTTGAGCAGGTGCATCATATCGTCGCTGATCTGACTCAGCGAAAAGAGCACCACGCCATCGGCTCCTTCCTGCTGTGTTGCTTCGATCTGGTCGAGCAGCGCATCTCCGGATAAACCAAGGTACGGAGCCAAACCTACGAATATAGGCAAAGCTGGAGGTACTATCTCGCGCATCCTGGCTACGTCCCTGCGCACTGCCCCAACATCCGTGCTATACGCCATGGGACAGAGAAAATCAACCCACTCTTTTTGCGCCCACTCGGCCCAGTTTTGAAATTTACTGCGCCGCGCATCTGCAAGTTCAGAGAAAACGTCTGCAGAGATTTTTAGATCCGGCTTCATTGACCGCAATGTTATTGAAACTGTGCGGACAAACGAGCTGATCTGCTCCTCACGAAAGGCGTTCCATTTCTTCCAGAGCTCTGGCGTTTCGCTGGGGCTGATGTCAACTGGATCGTGTCCGTACTGGGCAAAGAATTTTCCCCGACAGCTCTGGCAATAGCAATACCCCTCTTCGAACGGCTCGCTGACCGGATAGCGAATATAATCGAGTTGAAACCCATCAATATCATAGTTCATTACCAGGGCTTTGAAGTTTTCAAGAAGGAACGTCCGTGCCTCTTCGTTCGACATGCAGAGATAAAAGTAGCCCTCTTCTCGCGTGGACGCACACGCGCCCTGCTTATTGCGTGCAAGCCAGAGCGGATTGCTTTCAATAAATGGCGAGTCTTTGAAGCCAAGAAAAAACACATGCACCCAGACATGCACCTGAATGCCCCCTTCGTGTGCAACGTCAATCAATGTCTTCAACGGGTCCCATCCACGGAATGCCGGATTTTGCTGAAAGAGCGAGGCGGCCCGGGAATCCCCCTGTGGCACGAAACCCGAAGTCGCCGGGGGATAGATCGAGTAGCCCCAGTAAATCGTTTCGGGAAAGATGAGGTTGAAACCGTTGCGCTGGAGGCGAGCGATTGTCTTTTTAAGTTGTCGAGGATTCTTTTCAGTGAGACGATACCAGACTCCACGTCCTTCACGTGAGCGCGATGGCTTGGTCAGCGCAAAGGCTTCCAGCGCCTTCTGCCTTGCACGCATAGCAAGCCCTCCAGCGCGCTGTGTTCGGCCGCGCTCCAGCTGCGCCACGGCCATCTCAAGATCAGCCTCCGATGCAGCATAGCGATCTTGCGCCTCAGCTGCTGGATACGCCGCAGCAGTTGCATGCGCTTTTTCCAGTGTCTCCTTCACCAGCTTGAGCCGTGCGCGCGTCTGATAAATTAGAGATTTCGCCGTGGTTAGCGCTATAGCTTGCTGGCCGACAATCTCAATCTCCGTTCCCAGAAGCAAATGTTCCGTGATCCAGTAATTTGCTTTACCGTGCCCTGATAGCACAAACCCGTTAGAGGGAATCACCGAGTTGTTTTGCCCCACTTTCACAACGATACCATTTTCGACGACCGCTTCGCTTCCCCACTGATTCGTCCCCGTACGCTCTCCGAAATCTGGTGTATAGAGCACCATTTCGTCCGGTCCTCTTCCGCCCGGAAATGTACGATCGGATGGATTGGTCTTGTCAATAGCGATGAAAGTAGCAGTCTCTTTAAACTTGGGCAGACCTTCCCCGGAGAGGCCGATCAGTGAGCAAGCCCCAGAAAGCATGATCAATGTGAGAATAAAAACACTCGAACAAAGTACGGCTTTCATGTTATGCATAGTTTTTCCTTTTTAATGTCTTTTCACTTTATTTCGATTATACAAGATTAGCTTCGCGATCTGCTTTAATACCTCCCCATTGGATATTAACCCAACGCACGCTTTACAATATTGCTTTTGAGCAAAACCAAAATATTAGGAAAACCGTTGCCATGGGCTTCGCTCAGAGCTCTCATCACCATCGCGCCCGCTCTACATAGCTTTCCACCTCAGCATCAATGAGCGTCTTTTGCACAGAATAGCTACCTGGATGTCGTCTCGCCACATTTCTTTTAATTCGGTCCAGAACCCGGGATGGGATACGATTATCGCTATAGCTTTGGAGCTCCTTATATGCTTCAACCTCAGCATCTATTAGGGTTTTTTGCACCGAATAACTATCGGGATGACGCCTTGCTAATCTTCCTTTGATTTGTTCAAGAACCCGCGAAGGAATATGGCTTTCACGGTAGCTTTGGAGTTCCTTATATGCTTGAACTTCGGAATCGATCAGTGTTTTTTGTACGGAATAGCTATCCGGGTGACGACTCGCTACCGTTCTTTTGATTTGTTCGAGAACTCGCGATGGAACACGATTTTCACTATATCTTTGAAGCTCCTTATATGCTTCAATCTCAGCTCTGATAAGCATTTTTTGTATCCCATAGCTATCTGGGTGACGACTTGCTACCCTCTGTTTGATTTGTTTTAGAACTCTTGATGGGACTTGGTCGTCAGTATGGTTTTGCAGCTTCTTATATTCTTTAGTGTCATCATCATAACTCGATACAGCCCTAGAGACGGACCTTTCAATAATAAGCGTAGATTTACTAGCCGCCTTTGGAAAGGCCCAATCTTTTACTATGCCCTCCAGATAAATCTCATGCAACTGCTCGAGCGTTAATCCATACTTTTTTGCTATATCTTTTTCGTGCTTCTCTCTTGCGTGCTTCTCAAGCTCGACTTGTTTTTCCAACTGTTGGTTAGTATCAACTGGTCCTTGTCCCATCAAAGTAATACTATTGATCCACCCACCGGCGCTGGAGCTTTTTGATGGACTCGTTGCTTCTACAGAATACCAGAGCGTTTGCTGCTTCATGCCAACCCCTAGTATCTTGATACTAGTTCGTGGGGGGAGCCTTAGGACCCTTTGCATAGCAGCCATCGGATCTGCAGGTTCCAGTTCTGGCATTAGAGGCGTCTCTTTTGAAAGTTCGAATACCTGTCCCACACGAAGAGATTGCGTTGGGTCAAGTGGATATTGCTGTTCAGCCTCTTTCCGTGCACGATCCTCCGACAATAAAAGCTCTTCCCAGATTTCCTTTCGTTTCTCCTCAGACAAGTCAAATCGCTCCTCTGGTTTCGCACGGAGTTGCACAATTTGACGCTCATTGATGCTGATAGTAGGCTTTATATCGTCGTAGCTTTTTTGCAACATCGCTACCCATTGTCCCATACCTGACTCAGCTCTCTCCTTTGAGGTAAACACGTAAATGTAAATATTTGTTGGACAATCATGATATTTGAACCCTCTCCTCACCTTGATAGAAGAATAGAGCTGATTAAGCAAAGCCTTAAGGCCCGCTTCTGAGATCTCTCCTGAAACCAATATATTTAAAACTACTTGCGTTTTGATTGGGACGTCATGTACCTCTTCATTCAAAACGCTATACCTCGGCGTAACAACCTTCTCTCGCTCAACTGTTGGCATAGAAGCTACTGTCGGTTTCTGCGTCTCTTGTTTAGTCGGTGAAGGAGTTACTACCGGCTTCTCCTTCTCTTGTTCAGTCAGAGGAACAATAAGGCTCATATCGTAGACGGTTTTCGTTTGCGGCTCTTTCTTTGTTGCTACCTTCGTCTGAGGAGAAGAGGGCCGACCGGCCTTCTCTTTAGTGGGGTCTGGTTCAAGGAAATTCCCTATCACCCCCAAGAAGATGAGCCCAAGAACTAGTATACCTAGCCATCCCATGCAACCGACGCAACCTATGGACTTTTTAATTGCCGCACCACAATTGGGGCACTTATCAGCTTTAGTGCTGACCTTATTGCCGCACTCTTTACATTTTACAAGAGCCATAATCCACCCCTCCTCTAGATCGACTATTATAATTTGCTGTAGAAAGACTTTTCTTAAATGCTCACTCGCACGTCCAAATTTCTCTTTATAATGCAGTTGTCCGGTCTCATTATTAATACCGCGTCGCTCTAGTAAGCGCAACAATTTTTTCCCGACCAGTCCAGAACGCGTGCACGTCAGTTTAGTTCGTAGACTAGGAGCTTGGTTAATCAAACCCCTACATTTTGGCCGGAGAATTGGAATGTAAGAATCTCACGTAAAGCCGCCAAGAGATTACGGTGAATGATGCAATCACACATCCTGCTTTTCTTTGCGTCTCTGCGCCTTTGCGTGAGCTACAGCGAAAAAAGATTCCTTCCCTTGGTGCGGAGCTTCCCTGCATCAGCAACAAGCTAAGAAGTGCTTGCAATCTGCCACACGCTGAAGATAATGTGAGCAGAGTTGTGGGAGATGACGAGAGAACTGCGCCGTACCCGGCTGACTTATGAACATTGAGCTATAGGTATGAGGCATGGGTGAACGGGAACACATAGCTTTTCTCATAGAGCGCCTTGGGGATCAGGATATGCTGAAGGCAATGCGTGCGTTTCGCGACTTGCTATTGTATGGCAGCAATGCGTTAGAGCCGCTGGCGCAAAAACTCAAGGCAAAAGGCACCCCGCGGCGCTTGCGCCTGCGCATCATAGATCTCCTGGGCAAGCTAGGCGTGGAAAATGCGGCACCTATCCTTGAAGAGTTCCTTGAGCGCAAGGACAAGAAGTTCCGTGCGCAGGCCTGTATTGCGTTGGGCTGGTTGCGGAATATGGATGCCTTGCCGGAACTCCAGAAGGTAGCTCGGGATGATCCTGACCGCCGCGTCAGAAACGAAGCGCGCATCGCCATTGAAGAGCTGATCCGTTTTCACGCTTCGAAACCCCCTGTGTTGCCTTCGCCTGATGTTGAGCAGACAGCCGAAGAGATGGGAGTCGTTTTCGATCAAGTGGTAGCTGGCCATATGCTCCCTGAAACGAAATACCGATACCTGAAAGCCACGAAACACATCCCGCAGCTGGTTGCCCTGCACTATAGTGTCTGCCCTTTTTGGCTCGAAGAGGGTGGACTCACCTGTATTATCAGCCAGCCAGGAGACCCGGTAGTAAAAAACCATATCCGCGAACTTCTATCCTGTCCCCTTGAATGGCTCGAGTGTGAAGAGGAGCGGGTGGGGAAAGCCATTCAGGAGCTTTATGTGCTCGGCCGCGACGATTACTACTACTTCTATTCCGAATACACAGCTGCGATGAAACAGGAGCTGGCCCGCCTCGTGCGGGAGCAAATCGTCGCGGCATCTCCGTATCAGCTTCCCGAGTGCCCGGACTCTCTTTATGCGCTGAATAGCCTCCTGCATCTATGCCGAGCGCAAGGCATTCACACTCTGCTTATAGAAAGCACCCAGCTCGTGTTTCGGATATATGCTCTGCACGAGAAAGAGCGGATTAATCTGCCGGTTCCCCCGGAAAATCTTCAGCTCAAGCTCATTCTGGCTCTTAAGATTCTATGCCAGCAGTTTCCTCATCAGTTGGAACATGCAGGGCGGCGTAGCGAGGTGGTGATCCGCAATGCCTCTGGCACCATCTCGTTGATGCTCTGGGTGAAAGCAACGGGCCGCCGCGAGCACGTGCAACTGAGTCTTACGTACGAGCGATAGTATAGCCAAACGGCACAGCGAGCGCGGCGCGTTTTTCCCTTGACCGAAGCTCAGAAAACCAACGATAAGTGAATAATCTTCGCTGTCGCGATCTTAACTCAGCGGGAGCTCGCAATGAAAATTGGCATCTTTGGCGGAACGTTCGATCCCCCTCACCTCAGTCATATGCTGGCCTGCCACTACGTCCTGGAAACCAGCGGTCTCGACAAGATTCTGGTGATCCCATGCTATCAGCATCCTTTTGAGAAACCTGCCGCTCCATTTGAAGATCGTATTGAGATGTGCCGCCTTGCCATGCGGCAGCTGCACCCACGCGTGGAGATTTCACCGGTTGAAGCCGAGATGGGAAAGGTAAGTTACACCATTGATACCGTGCGCGAGCTAAGGCGCCGACATCCAGATGCCTCTTTCGAACTCATTATCGGTTCCGATGTCCTGAAAGAAACCGCAAAGTGGAAAGAGTTCGAGCTGCTGAAAACACTGGTGTCGCTGCGCATCTTGCCCCGGCTGTGTGAAGAGACCGTCCCAGACCTGGCAAATCCCGAAAAGTTCTTTCTTCCCGACATCAGCAGCTCCATGGTGCGCGAGAAACTCAAGCGCGGAGAACATGTGGATCAGCACCTCTCGCGCTCGGTGATTGACTATATTCATCGCAAAGGGCTTTATAAAAGGTGAAGACGCGGGCCTGCCCGCCTCTGGTGGGCTTGTCCGCTTTTCTCACTCATATTTGCAAAGCCAATCGCCTGAAGACCGCTGCCTTTTTCTCCTTTACAAACCTTCCCGGACTTGTTACTTGAGGAACTCGCTTTTTATCTCTGTACCTCTGTGGCGGTAGTTAATCAAACACTGTATCGAAGAGGAGCGAAGACGAAATGCCCGGAATTCTCATTCCATTTGGCGCCAGCATCCTTGCTCTGCTCTTTGTAGCATATCTCGTTGCTGACGTGCTGAGCAAGGAGCGCGGCAGCGAACGCATGATTGAAATCTCCCAGGCGATCCAGACCGGCGCAAATGCGTTTTTAAAGCGCGAATATGGCTACATAGCTATGTTTGTCCTGGTGATTGCAACTCTGATCGCCATCGGGGGTGAGTTGCGCAAGGATTTGCCATTGGGACTTCCAACCTCACTCGCGTTCATCTGCGGCGCAGTAGCCTCTGGCCTGGCAGGCTATATCGGTATGAGTATTGCCACCCGCGCAAACTGCCGCACAACCTATGCTGCTCAGCAGCAGGGGTTGAAAGGCGCCCTGAGTGTAGCGATTACCGGCGGTGCGGTCATGGGCATGAGCGTAGTGGGGATTTCGCTGCTTGGCTTATGCGCGATGTACATATTGTTTCGCGGAGAGCCACAGATAATTAACGGCTACGCCATGGGCGCCAGTCTGGTAGCCCTGTTTGCCCGCTCGGGCGGTGGAATTTATACAAAAGGCGCAGACATGGGCGCAGATCTCGTCGGCAAGGGCGAGGCCGGCATCCCTGAAGACGATCCGCGCAATCCCGCTACCATTGCCGATAACGTTGGCGACAATGTGGGCGATGTGGCAGGGCTCGGCTCCGACCTTCTTGAATCGTACGTCGAGAGCATTATTGCCAGCATCGCTATCGCCACAGTCGGGCTCACCCTGGCAAGCGCTGAGATTGCCGAAGCCCTGCGAATGCTCCCTCTCTACCTCGCCTCTATCGGCATCGTGGCCTCGATCATCGGCGTTATGTTTGTGAAACTCACGGGACAACGCGATCCGCAAGGCTCGCTCATGGGTGGCACGTATACCAGTGCAATCCTGGCCACCATTGGCGCTTACTTCGCTGTAAAGTATCTGGGTGTGGATTTCGAAGAAGACGGAGTGCATTACACTCGAATGGGAATCTTCGTAGCCGTAATTGCGGGCATCATTTCAGGGATCGTGATCGGTTATATCAGCGAGTACTTCACCTCGACAAAGTACAAACCGGTTCGCCGACTGGCCGAAAGCTCGCAAACCGGCCCCGCAATCACCGTGACCGAAGGTATCTCAGTCGGCATGAAGAGCACAGCCATTCCGGCCATTGTCCTGGCCTGCGCCGTGATCGTATCGTACAAGTTTGCGGGATTCTACGGTATCGCCATGGCAGCCGTTGGCATGCTTACCACCACCGGCATGATCGTGTCAGTTGATTCCTACGGCCCAATTGCCGACAACGCAGGCGGCATCGCCGAGATGGCGAATCTGGACCCCTCGGTGCGCAACATTACAAACAACCTCGATGCCGTGGGTAACACCACTGCGGCAATAGGCAAGGGATTTGCCATCGGCTCAGCTTCATTTGCTGCAATGGGACTTCTGGTTGCATTTATGAAGGCGGCTGACATCGGGGTTGCAGACATCAAAGACCCGCGCGTACTGGGCGGACTTCTGCTCGGCGGCATGTTGCCCTACTTCTTCTCATCCATGCTGTTTCGCGCAGTGAGCAACTCGGCGTTCAGGATGATCGAAGAAGTACGCAGGCAGTTTCGCGAAATTCCCGGCATCATGGAGGGCACGGCCAAGCCCGACTACGCACAGTGCGTTGACATCAGCACCAAAGGTGCTATTCAGGGTATGCTCGTGCCCGGGACAATGGTCATCCTGGTTCCGGTCATTATCGGCTTCTCGCCGCTTGGCAAGTACGGATTGGCAGGAGTACTCATCGGATCGGTAGTGTCAGGTTTGATGCTCGGCATTCAGTTTGCCAACAGTGGCGGCGCAATGGACAACGCAAAGAAATACATCGAAGAAGGCCATTTTGGCGGTAAAGGCTCAGAAACCCACAAGGCAGCCGTGGTAGGCGACACCGTCGGCGACCCCATGAAAGACACTGTCGGCCCCTCCATCAATATCCTCATCAAGCTCGTCTGTGTAATTTCCCTCGTCCTCGCCCCGTTTTTTAGATAGAATAGGGCGACCCCAAGCCCCCTTCGCAATTAGGTTGCTATAAAATTTACATCCCTCCATAATTGCAGCATAAATTTCAACCATAGCAAAAGAAATCCGGGAAACATAATTGCCGAATTTCAAATGGCAATCACATAGCATCCGCTACGCAACCGATTTGCTGCCGCAACTAGGTCGTACATGTCACCATAGAATGGAAATTCGACGGTGAATATCGCCAACCCCTAACATGTAGGGGCGTATTGCAATACGCCCATAAATCTGTACAACGCATTCATGTATCATACAAAATGGCAGACAAAATGAAATACGATCCCGAAGAACATCATCGCAGGTCAATAAGGTTAAAACATTATGACTATTCAACAGCAGGCGCATATTTTATAACAATATGCGCGCGCAATCGCGAATGTTTATTTGGTAACGTTGTAAATTCAGCAATGAGATTATCTTCAATTGGTGAAATTATTCAGAATGAATTGAATACAATACCAAATCGTTTCCCGAATATCGAACTAGACGAATTCATTATCATGCCAAACCATATACATGGAATAATACTCGTAGGGGCAACCCTTGTGGTTGCCCATGATAAAAGGGCAGGCACAAGGCCTGCCCCTACATTGGGAAAAATTGTTGGTTCATTTAAATCAGGTTGCGTTCGTAAATGCGTACAAAATCGCTTGAACGTTGATAAACTATGGCAACGCAATTACTACGAACACATCATCCGTGACGAACACTATTAGAGCCAAACCAGCGAGTTCATTTTCAATAACCGCCTTAAGAATGTAAATTGGCTTGTGCACGCTCGTCAATTCCATGGAAATTGAATTTAACCAATTGCGGCGATTTCAATTTGAACTCGGGCACCACATCATAGCAAGAATATGAAGGAATGCATCCTGAAGCCCAAAAGACCACATAATATGTGTAGGGGCGTATTGCAATACGCCCATAATTCTGTACAACGCATTCATAGATCATACAAAATGGCAGGCAAAATGAAATACGATCCAGAAGAACACCATCGCAGGTCAATAAGATTAAAGCACTATGACTATTCAACAGCAGGCGCGTATTTTATAACAGTATGTACGCACAGAGGGAAATGTATGTTCGGAAACATAGTCAATAGCGAAATGAAATTGAACAAATATGGTACAATTGTTCGAAATGAGTGGATTAAGACTGGCGCGTTACGCGAAAATCTAACGCTAGATCAATATGTTATTATGCCAAACCATCTCCATGGCATTATTATAATTACGCACGATCTTAAGGGCGTATTGCAATACGCCCCTACAAAAGAACTCCGATCACCAACCAAAACGATCGGGGCGATTATGCGAGGATTTAAGTCTGCAACCACAAAGCAAATCAACAAGACTCGCCATACCTTGGGGAGACTGGTCTGGCAACGCAATTATTACGAACACATCATCCGTGACGAAAAGGATCTAAACAAAATCCGCGAATACATTATAAACAATCCCATAACATGGGAATTAGATGATGAAAATCCTGAAAATATAAAACGGGCGATCCGCCGTGGCGGACAGGTCGCCCTTACACCCTGAACGCCAAATTGCGTACATCGTGCCTTAGCATTTGCCTTCTTAGACGGCCAGGGTTGGCAAGGGGGAAGACGATGAAGAAATACTGGCTGATTTTGGCAATCATCGCCCTGGCCGTGGGCTTGGTAATTGTAATAAGCTACAGCAGAAAACCCACGGCGCCCAAGCCCACCATAAAAGAACAGCTCGCTGCGGTAGAGGTTGATCTGAAAACCCTCGAGCTGACGTTGGGAGATTATTTTTCTACCCACAACACTTTCCCCGATTCTTTAAATTCCCTCACCACACCATTAACCTTTATTGAAACAATTCCTAACGATCCCTTCAATATGCACCGGACCCTTTTGGGTAAGACAAAATATCCATATACATACATAAAGCGAGGCAAAGAGGCAGCAGCGGGGGCCATCATTTACAGCTACGGGCCAGATACTGATGATGACAATGGTGGCGTGATCTATGCGGCTCGGAATGGTAAAGTTACCAACGGCGATATTGTAAGGCACGTTAATCCACCCATAGAGAGCGGAGTGAAAGTATCAGCAGATCGCACGTTTCTATTTGAAAACCAGCAAATTTCAAAGGCTTCGGATGATAATGGAATAATAGAGTTCATGTGGGCAATCAAACAAACTCGCTACGATCCTGACAATCCCACAGATTCCTCAGCTATGGACACGGCAACATCCGTAATCATAGGCGGCTGGCAGGGTCAACTAAACGGCTTGGGGGCTTTGCTAGAAAAGAATGAATCAGCATTTACACTTATCCATGAAGGGGCAAAAAAGCCTTTCGCAAGATCAATAGTAGCTGAGGAAGAGCTTGATTATGAAGCCCCTGTTCCGAATTTCCTCTCAATCCATACCTTAACCAGGTTAATGATTTGCCGGGGGAAGAAATTCGAAGCTGAAGGCAGGCCAGAAAAGGCGATACTAAACTACGTGGAGGTCGCCAAATTCGGCCAGTCAGTCGGTAACGACACTCTTATCGGAAATCTCATTGATATTGCTATTGAGTCAATGGCTTATAAGGCATTGCAAAAAACCCTTCGCAGCGCTCAACTCGATACCGCCGTTCTGGAAGCATTGCTTAAGGAGCTGGGAAAACTTGAGAAAAGCAGTCCGCCATTATCTACTGCTTTCTGGCATGACCATCTTGCCTTTATCCACACAATTCAACAGACAGGCAGCGCGATGGAATTTGTTAAACATAGCAAGGGTTATCACCCGAGCAAGCGAATACCAGCGTTCCTATTTCTCGCGCTTCGGAAGAACAGAATAATAAAGAATAGCGAAGAATTTTGGACCGAGGTAATTGACAACTCGAA
Organism: Candidatus Sumerlaeota bacterium; assembly: GCA_030613245.1. Taxonomy (GTDB): domain Bacteria; phylum Sumerlaeota; class Sumerlaeia; order MWCT01; family JAUWMI01; genus JAUWMI01. The sequence goes on along the minus strand of JAUWMI010000019.1, from coordinate 51,331 downwards.
GAAGCCTTACCCCAAAGCCATTATGTTTGATCTGGTGGCTAGGCTTCAAAAAATGGATCCGGTTAATGAAACGACCATACACTTCGGGTCGATCGTAAATGGGCTTATGCAAGATACGATTAGAAAGGCGCGCGTGCGAGGAGTGAGAATCATGGCCGCCTTAGAGCTTTTCAAGGTGCGGAACAAAGCCTATCCCTCAACAATTGATGAGCTTGGCCCAATTCTCTATCCAATCCCCCTTGACCCTTTTACGGAGAAGAATTTCAGATACGAGAAAGTCGGCGACGCATACAGGCTCTACAGCGCAGGCCCGGATATGCGCGATGATTTTGCCGCATTAAAATATGACCGCAAAAACGGTGCCCAGAGCGCCGGTGATATTATCTTCCGCGAATAGCCTGTGGAGTAATCGTCCTTAATCCGACAGTGCTCTATATTAACAGGGGGCGCGCGGCTATGAAGAAATACTGGCTGATTTTGGCAACCATAGCAATCGGCGTGTTTTTAGCAGTTGTGATAAGTTATATTTCCAACCCTCCGCCGCGTAAGCCTAAGCTCACCATAGAAGAAAAAATCGCTGCTGTTGAGGTTGACCTGAAAACCCTCAAGCTAACACTCGGAGATTATTTCTCTACCCACAACACATTTCCTGATTCATTGGCCTCCCTTTCTGAGCCTATAGACTTCCTTGGGTGGAAGGACCCCACTGATCCGTTCAATCTGGATCGTCGGCCAGTAGGTAGGGGAGAAAATCCGTACAAATACATAAAGCGAGGCGAAGGTGAAAAAGCAGCGGCTACTCTCTACAGCTACGGCCCGGATACTGACGACGACGCTGCAAGCGTCTTTTACAACCCGCAGTATGGCACAATCAGTGATGGCGATATTGTCAGGCATATCTCCGCTCCTGCTGATGATGCATTGATGGGAGTCCCAGGTCGCTGGTATGTGTATGAGAACCAGCAACTCGCACGCGCTGCGGATGATAACGGCATAAAGGAGTTTATGCTGGCATTGAAAAAGTTTCGATATGATTTGAACGATCCTAAAGATTCCGCGGCAATGGAGATGGCAACAACCGTAACGCTAGAAGGCTGGCAGGGCGAACTCGACGATTTGCAGGCTTTGCTAGAGAGGAATGAGCAAGCATTTACCCTCATACATCAAGGTGCAAAAAGGCCTTTTGCAAAATTGGTAGTGGTTGAGAAAGAGCTTCATTTTGAAAGCGCCTTTCCCAATTTCCTCTTAATGCAAACGTTGACCCGATTAATGATCGCCCAGGGAAAGAAGTTCGAAGCAGAGGGAAAACCTGAAAAGGCTATACGTAACTACATTGACGCCATTAAATTTGGCCAGTCAGTCGGCAACGGTATGCTTATCGAAAAGCTAATTAGTATGTACTGCGAAACAGGAGCCTATAAGGCACTGGGGGGATTTCTCATCAATACCCAGCTCGATCCTACCCATCTTGAAGGATTACTCGAAGAGCTGGAAGAGCTTGAGCAGACCAGCCCGCCATTGGCCACTGCGTTCTGGCACAAGCATCTCGGCTTTGTTCACTCAATTGAACAGTCAGACACATTAGGAAAGCCCAACACTCTGGGCAAGATTCTGCTCCGTTCCATAGTCTTCCCCTTCATGAAGAATAAAATGATAAAGAACAATACGAAGTTCTGGACCGAGGCAATTAAGTATGCGAAGAAGCCTTATCCTGAAGCCATTACGTTCGATATGGATTCGTGGCTCAAAAAAATGGACCCAGTTACTAAAATAAGCATACCAAATTTCTCTAGGCCACTCGTAAGAGATACCACCAAAAAAGCTTACGCCGTGGGGGCAAGAATCATGGCTGCTTTAGAGCTTTTCAAGCGCCGAAACAACACTTATCCCGACGGGGTTGATGAACTTGCGGATATTTTAAACCCAATTCCTCTTGACCCCTTTACCGAAAAGAATTTCAGATACGAGAAAGTCGGCGACGCATACAGGCTTTATAGCGCAGGCCCGGACATGCGTGATGATTTCGCCGCACTAAAATACAACCCTACAAACGGCACCCAGAGCCCCGGCGATATCATCTTCCGCGAATAGGCTCCAGATTACTCGGTAGCAAGATTGTAGGGGCGACCCGCCGGGTCGCCCCTACTTCAATATCCCATATTCTCCCTACCTGACTCACTACCAGCATACATGTCTTCTATTTAACCCAAATCTTGCAGTTGCCCTTAAGGATAAGGCAAATAAACTGCCACAACCAGACGAAAGTCTGTCATTCAGGACTCCTGTCGGCATAACTGCCTGGTTCACCAAAAGGTGAACCAGCGGCTAATGGCGATTTCATTCGCCGAAGCCTGGTGGAGGCGGATGAAATCGCCCGCAGCTAAAGGTTTAGGAGGGGAGCGCGAGGGGCAACCCTTTTTCCAAAGGGTTCCCCTCGCCTTTCTTAATGCAAAATCCGGGTTTAAATATTTAAAAATGTATCTCATTCTTCGTTGGGGACATCGGGTTTGCTAATATTCTATCCTTGAATACTTCTCTCATGGTGCTGAGAAAGTCTTTCCATTTTTCGAGAATCTGCAAGATAACCCCTATTCTTGTCCTCCCATATTCTTTCCCATTTTCTTCATACCATTTTATGATAGCTTCGATAAACTTCGGCACATCCTCATCTGAAATAAATTCAGCAATTCTATGCCCAACAATAGGATGCCTTCCGTGCCTGCCACCAACTCGTACCATCCATCCCTTAACTTTCTCCTTCCAGCTATCCGTAGGGCAGGAACGGATACAGTCTCCGCAATACAGGCACTTCTCAGGATAATATATCGGTTTGCCCGTCTCTGCATCGCTCTCAATAGCTCCCTCGCTACATGCCTTCGAGCAAATACGGCAACCAATGCAAGTCTCTTCATCCCATTCTGGCTTTACCGCACCTTGAAAGCCCAGATCATTCTCGCTTGTTCTGGCACAATCTATGGGACAACCCGAGAACGATATCTTAAACTTGTGAGGAAGCCTATGCCCGAAAAATTTCTCGTCTACCAACCTTACCATCTTCTGTGTGTCCGTGAGTCCATTGGGATTATATTCGCACCCCGAACAAGCCGTGGGCACCCTGACTCGTGGGCCACAGGAGGCTACTTTTTGATCTGCTTCGCCTAGTTCCTCGTATATGACTTTAAAGTTGCGGTAATCCACATAAGGCAATTCAATAGACTGCCGAAAAGACAGGTGCACATAATCGCCGGCATATTTCTTTGCCACTTCCACAATCTTCTCTAATTTGGAAAGTGGAACCCTACCTCCAGGGCACCGCAACCTCACGGTAAACATATTTATTTGTCTCTGCTTAATCAAACCACCGGATTTGAGGAGGTTAAAATCTATCGTCCCTGTCTTCCCTTCAATTTGTGTATCTACGTTTATTTTATTGTCTTTATCCTCTATAAACTTATCCGCCATCTCTAACCCCTCCACCTTTGTTTATGAAAAGTCTGAAGCTATTAGCAGGGGAGTCATGAGCACACCCCCACCAACACCTGTCAGCCCGACAAGGATGCCAATCACAAACCCAACCAGTGATATCTGAAGATCAATCATCTCTGTTTTGTGGTTGTTTGATCCTTGGCGGGACGGCCGCCCTGCGGCGTCTGCCATGTGCCGTCACGATACGCCTCAAGCAGAATTTCTGCGACCTCGGGCCGCATGAGCTCCTCTGGCGGCTGCTCGCCGCGCGCCAGCAGCTCGCGCACCTCGGTCCCGCTCAGCCGCCGGTGCTCTGTTTCCTTGTGCGGACAGGTTCGCGCGGTCACTATTGCCAGGCATCGTCGGCAGTAAAATGAACCGTCGAAGAAGAGCGGTTGGATCCCAATCTCTCTTTCCCCTATCTCCTCAAATAGCCTGTGGGCATCAAATGGCCCGTAGAACTGGCCCACGCCCGCATGGTCGCGCCCGACAATGAAATGCGTACATCCGAAATTCTGCCGGATCAGTGCATGAAAAACCGCCTCCCGCGGCCCTGCATAGCGCATTGTCACGTCAATTACACCCAATACGACGCGCTGCGCTGGAAAGTAGGAGCGAAGCATCGCCTCATAGCATTGCATACGCACTGATGCTGGGATGTCCCCTGGTTTCGTCTCACCCACCAGCGGGCTTAAAAACAGCCCGTCCGTAATTTCCATTGCACACTTAAGTATGTACTCATGCGCCCGGTGGAGCGGATTGCGCGTCTGAAATCCAACGATCCGTCGCCACCCTCGCTTTTGAAACGTAGCTCTCGTCTGCTCTGGTTTCAGATAATACGGAGCATAAGGATGCGGCCCACTCTGGTTAAATACGGTCACCGATCCGCCAAGCAGCAACTCACCACGTTCAAACAGCGCTCGCACCCCCGGATGTTCCTGATCCGTGGTCAGGTAAACACAACTCGCCTCACGCTCCTTATCGTAAGCATAGATGTCATGGATATCCATCACTCCACGCAAGTTCTGCTCTGCATCAACAAGCGCCACTCGCTCGCCCGGCCCGATACCCCGCACATCCTCACGACCTGCGGCCAGCGTGATCGGTATTGTCCACACCAACCCGCTATTCAAGCGCTTTTCTTCAACCACGCGCTCGTAATCAGCCTGCGTCATGAATCCTTCCAGGGGACTGTAGGCCCCGATCGCGATCTTTGTGAGGTCACCCAGTTCACGTGCCTTGCACTGCACACGTTTCAGGCCCTGCGCTTCGCTCAGCAAGCTCTCGTGCTCATCCGGCGAGGCCATTCGATTGACCAGCCGCCCTCCATGGGGTGCTATTCCACCACCAGCCATTATTGCCCTCCTGTAGTATCAGTCTTTGAAGAACCCGTCCGATGAAGGCCACATTCCTTTTGTTCTGGAGTCTCCCACCACCAGCGGCCCGCCCGGATGTCTTCCCCTGGCTGCACTGCTCGCGTGCATGGTGCGCACCCAATACTTGGGTAGCTCCGATCGTGAAGCACATTGTACGGAACATCGCGCTCCATGACGTAGTTCCAGGCCTCCTTGTCACTCCACTCAAGAAGGGGGTTAATCTTCAGCATTCCGCCGTGCGCCTCATCAATTTCCAGCTTTTTTAGCTCCTGGCGTGTTACAGCCTGTGCGCGTCTCAGGCCACAAATCCACGCCGACAGACTCTGTAATGCGCGGCCAAGTGGCTCCACCTTACGCACGTTGCAGCATAGCCTGCGCAACTCAATCGAACGATAAAACGCATTCGGCCCGCTCTCTGAAATCATCTTCTCGAGCTGAGAACTCTGGGGAGCAAAGACCTCAATTCTCACTCCATAGCGCTCGCGCACCCGCTCCATCAGGTCATACGTCTCCTTCGGAAGCCGCCCAGTATCGAGGGTAAAGATGCGGGCACGTGGAGATATACGCAGCATCATATCAGTCAGAACCATATCCTCAACGCCAAAGCTAGAGGCCAGAGCAACCTGATCATCAAAACGCTCGAGCGCCCAGCGCACCACCTGTTCCGCGTCACTGTCCTGGAGCGGCTGGATCTCCCTTTCTAGTTTCTGAGTGTTCTGTTCTTGAGCCATATACGCCTCCCATTAAAACTAATATGATTAACTTGGTAAACATTTGTCTCAAAAAATTATATTTCGTACATCGCTATTTCCACCGAATCCTTCAATCTATTGCCGATATCTTCAAAGGTCACACTATCCAGTAACCCGGTTATCTTCTTCTCAAGTTCTTTCCACATCTGCCTGAAAGCACAGCTCTCAAACTGTGGACACGCCTTTTTGGCCCCAGGGTCAATGCACCCAATCAGCATTAGCGGTCCGTCTATTGCCCTTGCAACATCACCCACACAGATCTGGTCCGGACGCTTTGCCAGGCGATATCCGCCGCTTTTCCCCCGCGTACTTGCTAACAGTCCTGCTCGCTTGAGCTGGATCAATATCTGAACAAGATATTTGGGAGGAATATTCTGACTCGCCGCAATGTCAGAAATCCTGAGCAATTCCCCGCTCGGGTAAGCGAGTGTCAGTTCAAGCACTGCGCGACATGCATAGTCACATCTTGCCGAAATTTTCATGATAGCCCCATGTTAATTATGTTGGTAATGTAAGTCATATATGTCATCTTGCTTCTCTCTGTCAAGAAAAAATGGCTGGTATATTCAAGAAAAATGGCTCTCAGGAATCCATTCCTTCGAGGCAAAAAACTGTCCATTAATGTTTAATTAGAAATGTAACCCTTGAGACAACAATAGTATACGCTGCAACATCTGTTGTATATTTATATCGTTTCCAAGTGGAGGGGCAGGTTTCAAACCTGCCCTCCCTATTTCCACGCCGCGCACCAAGGCTGGCCCAAGCACCTATTTGAACGATAAGAGCAAGGGGCATTGGGCAAGGCATGTAAAGAGGGTGTGTAAAAAAGAGGCATATAGGAAAATTAAGCGACATGGCTCTCCTGCATGTCGCTCAATCATGAAAACCTGCTTATTCCTACTTTACATCGGTAGACTCAAGTCAATTGCACGTCAGGGCCCCTGCATAATCCCCTCAATTTCCGCAACTATCTGGCGGTCAGTGAAGTGGCGACTGGTAATAGCACCACTTGGACAGCCTGCCCCGCATGTTCCGCACCCCTTACACAACGCCTCGTTGACTACTGAGATCTTTTTCTCCTCATCAAAGCTAATTGCCGTTGAGGGGCACAACCCGTTGCAAATGCGGCATCCTGCGCATTTATCCTCGTCAATCACTGCAACAATTGATTCGATTTCCGCTTTCCCTTTAACCAGAGCAGAGAGCGCAGCAGACGCCGCCGCAGACCCCTGTGCTACAGACTCTGGAATATCCTTTGGCCCCTGGCATACACCGGCAATATAAATGGCGTCGTTCATCGTTGCCACCGGTGCAAGCTTTGGATGCTTTTCAATAAAGAAGCCGTCCTTACCTTGTCCGATCGTAAATGTGCGGGCGGTCTCCAGAGCATCAGATCGTGCCTGGATTGCGGTACAGAGAACTATCATATCCACGGGGATTCTGCGGATAATACCGATCAGAGTGTCTTCACAACGGATGATCAGTTTGCCTCTTTCTTTCTCATAAATGGCAAAGTCGGAGACCTCTGCTACCTTACCACGCACAAAGCGGATGTCTTCTTCCAGCAATCGGTGATAAAACTCCTCATAGCCCTTTTTATAGCAGCGCAAATCTATATAGAAGTTATACACTTCAGCATTAATCTTTTCCTTCAGCAGGTGGCCGTATTTCAGCGCATACATACAACACACAGCAGAGCAGTACTCGTGATACTCCTTATCGCGACTCCCTACGCAATGGATAATCCCCACACTCTTTGGCTCCTTACCATCAACCATTAAAATCTTGCCAGCTGTGGGGCCGGCTGCACAATTCATTCGTTCAAATTCCAGCGAGGTTATGACGTTCTTCATTCTGCCATATCCATATTGCGTTATTACACTAGGATCGAACGGTTCAAAACCGGTGGCGAGAATGGCTGCTCCGACCTCAACCTCGATCTCCTTCTCCTCCATTTCAAAGTTAATCGCCTCTGGCTCACAAACTTTTTCACAGATGTGGCACTCACCGGTTCGGAAATGAATACAGGCATCTTTATCAATCACTGGAACATTCGGCACGGCTTGCAAGAACGGAACCGCTATCGCCCTTGCCGGACCTAAGCACAAATCCTGGTGAACTATCTGGAGGCCCTCTAGTTCCTCTAGTTTTATTGCACCTGTCGGACACACAAACGCACACGCCCCACACGCGATACACGCCTCCGACTCTGTTCCAAATGGCGTGGTCACCTCCCTATCCGCTCCTCTATTCGCAAACGCTATCGCTTGCACACCGACTATCTCATCGCATACCCTTACGCACAGACCGCACAGTATGCATTCTTCTTTCCCGCGACCGAACCGCCATTCCTCAAGCCCATATTCCTCAGCCAATTCCTTTAGGATCGGCACCTCCGCACTACATCGCGCCAGCAACAACTCCAGTATTATCTTGCGTATCTTCCGCACCCGCTCATTATTCGAATAAACCACCAGCCCGTCCGAAACTGGATAATTACACGCCGTTACTATTCTGCGCCGCTTCCCTCTCACTATCTCAACCGAACATATTCTGCACGCTGCATACGGCTCAATCATCTCGTTATGGCAGAGCGTTGGAATTCTTATCCCCAGCTTTTTCGCCACATCAAGTATCGTCTTCTCGTCTTCTATCTCCAGCTTCTGGTCATCAATAGTTACTGTTGCCATGGTCTACTCCTTTTTAGTTTACTATCCCCTGCTGTACCGTTGTTATCTGAGACGCGCTTCGCCATGCCAGACAGCCGGCGAAACGCCAGGTAACATCATTTCCGTATTACTGCATCAAACCTGCACGCATCATAGCAAGTGCCGCACTTGATGCACGCTGATATTTCAATCGTATGCAGCTTTTTCGGCTCACCGCTTATACAATTTACCGGACAATGCTTCGCACAAAGCGCGCAGCCCGTGCATTTTTCAGCGTCAATCCGGTAGGTTATGAGCGCTTGACAAGTGCCCGCCGGGCACCGCCTATCCTTTATATGCGCAACGTATTCATCCTTGAAATATCGCAGCGTGTTTAACACCGGATTCGGTGCAGTACCGCCCAGCGCACACAGCGACCCTTCCACCATCAGCTCTGACAAATCTTCTAACTTCTGTATATCCGCATCCTCACCTTTTCCGTCGCAAATTCGGTTCAGAATCTCTCTCATCTGCCGCAGACCTTCTCGACAAGGCGTGCACTTCCCGCACGATTCACCGTTCAGAAAATCTATAAAGTATCGCGCAACGTCTACCATACAATCTTCTTCATCCATCACTATCATCCCGCCAGAACCCATCATCGAGCCCACACTCAGCAAACGATCAAAATCTACTGGCAAATCCAGTAACTCCTCTGGAAGGCAACCGCCTGAAGGGCCGCCTGTCTGAACTGCTTTGAATCGTTTTCCTCCAGCTATTCCCCCGCCTATATCGTAAATTATCTCACGCAACTTTATCCCCATCGGGACCTCAACCAGCCCAGTATTGTTTACCTTCCCGACAAGCGAGAAGACCTTCGTGCCAGTGCTTCCCCCCTGTTCCGATTCGCTGACATCACGCGTGCCTATACTGGAGAACCATTTCGCACCACGTTGAATTATTACGGGTATGTTGGCCCATGTCTCGACATTGTTTATCAACGTAGGCATATCTCGCAGACCCTGTTGCGCAGGGTAGACATACTTCGCTCGCGGCTCGCCTGGCTTACCCTCTATTGAAGCTATCAGAGCCGTCTCCTCCCCGCAGACAAACGCACCCGCACCACGATGAACCTCTATGTCAAAACTGAAGCTAGTCCCCAGAATATTCTCTCCGATAAGCCCGTATTCCCGCGCCTGGTCAAGCGCCAGAATAAAACGCTTCAATGCTAACGGATATTCCATTCGAACGTAAATATATGCTTGCAGTATCCCAACTGCGTATGCGCCTATCGCCATTCCCTCAATGACAGAATGCGGATCGCTCTCAACAATGCTTCGATCCATAAATGCTCCCGGGTCGCCCTCATCGCAATTGCAAATTAAGTATTTCTCATCCCCGATCGCATTGCGGCACACTTCCCACTTTAATCCTGTTGGGAATCCACCACCACCTCGCCCGCGCAGGCCTGATACCTTTACCTCTTCGATCACCTGTTCCGGTGTCATAGAAGAGAGGACTTTCGCCAGGGCCTTGTATCCATCTCGAGCAATATACTCCTCAATGTTCTCTGGATCAATAAGCCCACGGTTCCTTAATGCTATCAACATCTGCTTACCGAAGAAAGGTATATCATTCATCTTCGGTATTGGCTCGGCCTCTTTGCTCGGCGTAAACATCAGCTTCTTATACGGTCTCCCCTTTACCAGGTGCTCCTCTACCAGTGCAGGAATATCCCTTACCTTTACCTGCTGGTAAAAAATTCCGTCTGGTTGCACAAGTACTATTGGTCCTACACCGCAAAACCCATTGCAACCTGTCGCAATCACCTGAATCTCGCTCTCAAGACCGCGTTGCTGAATCTCCTTCTCCAAAGCCTCTTTTACCTCCAACGAGCGATTACTCACACAGCCCGTACCCGCGCATAGCAACATATGCAGTCGGTATGGCATTTCTTCAACCTCCTGGGTATAAACATGCTAATTTCTGGTCTTTCAATACCGCCATTTCCTTTTACTTTTCCTCCCCGTCCCTTGCTATCCCACGCGCTCGCTTCCTACTGCGAGCACATATTCCTTAACAAGGTTGCCACCAAGCACATGCTCATTCAGTATTCTCCGAATCTTTTCATCCGTAAGGTCAGCATATTTTACCGGTGGTTGCCCTGCAATCAGAACCGTTGCCATGGGCTCTCGGCTACATAAACCCGCGCACCCAGACGTGCTCACGCGCACATTCTTAATGTCCTTTGCTTCAATCTCCTGCAACAAGGCCGTCATGACCTTCCTCATCCCAGCAGCAATCCCGCAAGTTCCCATATGCAGGTTTATCGTAGCAAGTGCCTTTCCCTCTCGCACAGTATGGTCTTCCTGAATCTTTTGGCGCAGCTTCTCAAGGTCTGTAATCGTGAGCTTTTTCATCTTCTATGCACCACCTTCTGCCAGACCGGAGCCGTCCGGCTTATTTATATTTTTTCAATATCGCAGCTACCCTTGTCGAATTTATATTCCCGTAAAGATCTTCATTTATCGTCACGACTGGTGCCAGACCGCAACATCCAAGACATCGAACCGAGTCCAGACTGAATTTCTGATCCCCTGTAGTCCCACCCTCCTCGATCTTCAACTGCCGCGAAAATGCATCCAGTATCCGCTTCCCCCCTTTTACATGGCATGCCGTACCCATACAAACGCTTACTTCATACTCTCCTCTCGGGGTTAGACTGAACCCCTTAAAAAACGTCGCCAAATGATATACCCTACCAAGTGGAACCTCTATGGTTCGGGCAATCTCCTCAAGCACCTCCCTGGGCAAATAACGATATTCCGCCTGAACGTCCTGAAGCATTTCAATAAGAAACTCTTGCTTCCCGTTCCACCGCTGAATAATTTCCTGGACCTTTTCGAGCTCCAGCACGCTATCCTTCATCTCCTGCCTCCTGTCCCAGACGCGAGCCGTCTGGCTTACCTATTGGAGTCTTCTTCGCACCTCTCGAGCAGTGTCTATATAGTCAAGGTTCGCCCGTCCAAGGCGTTCCTTCATCTCCTTTGTCGAGATCCTTACTTCCCGTAGCGGCCACTTGTGATAGAATGTGAAATCTATCTCTGCATTCCCGCATATCAAAGTTATCAGCGTATCCCCTACATTCCCCAACGGTTTTCTGTCTATATGACTGTATTGAAACGTCGCCTTTACGTGTGTCCCCTTGCCCCGCTTCGATTCTATGGTTATCTTCCCGTTCGCCATCTCTGCGGCCTGCGCAAGAAGCGCCAAACCGAGACCCACGTCTCTCTCAGTTCGACTCGTCACAAACGGGTCTGCCGCCTTGCGCACCATCTCCTCATCCATCCCCACGCCATCATCGTCTATCTCCAGAATCAGAACATCCACCTCTGTATCCTCTATCAGCCTTATCTCAACATTCTTCGCTCCAGCCGTTATTGAATTCTCTACTATATCCAATATGTGAAGCGATAAATCCTGCACAGTCAATTACCGTAGGCGAGCGTTTCCAAAATTGCTCAAAATCAGTCACCAATTTTATGGGTGAATCGTCCTTAACATCTCTCGAATCGCTTTGAAAGAGACCTCACCGAGCTCCATCTCCGTTACCGCCTGCCCTATCTCTTTCAAACGATGCGCATCCGAAGACCTGAAAATGAAATACCTTTCACACCCCTGGAATTTCCTCCTCGCTTCCTCTACCGTCGTCCGGCTCGAAATCTCCAGCGCATCCAGCTCCAGGTCATCCGGAATAAATCCCAGCTGCCCTATTATCCCAAAAGCCTCCCGGTCTATGTGTGCCGCTATCGCCAAACCCCCTGCCCTGTGAATCTGCTCCACCGTCTCCTCGACCGAAATATCGGCTGAGCCGATCAGTAGCCGCTGGTTAAGTTCCAAAACTTCACCCTCTGCGTTCACCACCGGCTGCACGCCGAACGCCTCTTCGTCATTTTCTCCATACAAATGCTGATACACAAACTCCTGAACCTTCAGAGCATCGGCGCATCTATCAAAGAGCCCGGCTATATGAACTTCTTCCCGTGTTGTAATCTCTATACCTGGCAGCACCAGCAGTCCGCTGCCCCTTGCAGCCTCGATCACCGCGGGTGCATTTTCCGCACTGTTGTGATCGCAGACGGCGATTATATCAATTCCCTTTCGCAAAGCCTCCTCAACGATTCCTTTGGGCGACATCTCCAACTCGCCGCATGGCGACAGACACGTATGTATATGCAAATCTGCGGCAATTCCTTTCGCCATCTCCCTTCATCTTTCAATCAGCTTAACGCCAAAGCGTGGGCACTCTGAAGAATGCCCCTCATCGCCTCGGCGATCACCGTATCCCCATTTCATACAATCTTCCGACCAGCTCGAACGTCGAAAGATCACTCTCTAGCAACACAATCCCTTCCTTCTCTGCCTTTTCGAGCGTATCGGCGTCCGGCTTACGGCTATTCACCAACAAGATCGCCGCGATATCCTTCAACTTCGCTACCGCCAATATATTCGCATGCGTCTGCAACGTCACCCACAAATACCCTTCCTTCGCATTTCCTATGACGTCGCTCAACAAATCACTCGCATATCCGCCCTTAACCTCTACCTCCTTCACCTTATCCTCTGTGGTGCGAACCCTCACTCCCAATTGGCGAACGATCTGGTCTAATTTCATCGCCCTTCATCCTTTATGCGCCAGGGTAGGCGCATTAATCTTTGATGTAGCCTGGCTTCTTATTGAGCAAGCGCAGCATCTCCTGGCCCGTTGCTTTCAGGCGCTCCTGATAAATAAATATGCAATCCGTTATCTGTGCCACACCTTGCACCACATCCTCGGCAAAAGCTCCACAGTTCGGGGCACCACAACATCCACAATTTATCTGCGGCAAATTTCGATATATCGCGTCCTTCTTCCTCATCTTCTCTATTGCTTTCGTGATATTCTCATCCAGCCGCTGACGCGGAGTTACTGGCAAACGCCTCTCCGTGAAAAAAAACTTCTTGTTGTACAGCCCCTGTATCTCCTCCCGGCTCCGCTTCGGTTCATCTCCGTATCGCTTCATCAACCCGATTAAATTACTCCTCGATACATATGGATTCTCAACTGTCAGCGAGCCTCCTATGCACCCCTCCGGACACGAATGACACTCGATATAGTCAATATCCCGTAGCCTACCATTTTCTATATCCTCAAAAGCCCTGATCACGTTCTTCAGTCCATCCACTGCCAGACTGTTTTCCATCTGCAGCGACGCCGTTTGTCCCCCGAGCATCGTCCACTCTAGTCCTATTCCGGAGACGTTATTCATCGATACCTCCGGCGGTGTCACGTTCCTCATCTCTGCCATAAGTGCCACTACACTGCTGTATATCTCCGCTATTGAAATCGCTCCATCAATAAAAGACTTCTCCTTACGCGGATGAAGCTTTATGTCTATCATCTTTGAAGGACACGGCGTCAGATATATCGCCCCTATCTCGTCTTCCTTAAAACCCAATTCCTTTGACCTCTGCGCTTTTACCTCCCTCGCCACGATCTCCTTGGGCGACTCAAACGGCACCACCAGCTCCGCCAGATCCGGATACTTCACCTGTATCAAGCGCACTATCGTCGGGCAAAACGACGATATCAGCGGCTTACGAAGTGTATAATTCTCCAGATGCTCTCGTATTGCCAGCGATACGGCCTCGCACGCTCCCGTTATGTCCGCAACCTCATTAAACCCCAGCTTCAGTAACGCACCCTGTATCATCTCCGGCGTAACGTCTCGGCCAAACTGTCCATAGAGTACCGGTGACGGTATTGCCACCGTATGCTTGAAATGCGACAGGTCGGAAAAAGAATCTGTCGCTGGTATTATCGCTCGATTTGGACATACCTTGATACACTCACCGCAGTCTATGCATTGCTCCACTATCAATTCGGCTTTGCCATTACGAACCCGAATTGCTTCCGTTGGGCATATCCTCATACACATCATTCGCCCGTTACATTTCTCCACGTTCACATAAACTGAACTAGAATAGGTCTTCATTCGCTTTGCACCACCCTATTCCTTATCCGTATACTCAACTGCGTTCCTTTTCCAACCGTGGAAGCAATTGAAAACTCATCTGAATTCTTCTTTATGTTCGGCAAACCCATCCCCGCTCCAAATCCCATCTCTCGTATCTCCGGCGATGCCGTCGAATACCCCTCCTGCATCGCTAACTCTATGTCTTCTATCCCGGGTCCCTCATCCTCCACAGATATCTCAACTTTCATCGGCTCTATACGCAGCGTCATCACCCCTCGCTTCGCATACATCACCATGTTCATCTCTGCTTCATACGCCGCTATCGCCACTCTCCTTATTACCTCTCCTGGTATCCCTATCTGCTTGAGTATGGTCTTTATCTGTGTCGAAGCATTACCTGCATTCCTGAAATCCCCACCCTCAACTAAGAATTGCTGCGAAAACAAGGTCTCCACTTTTTCCTGTATCCGCCACCCTCACGCACAAGGCGCATTGTCAACACGTTAAACTTCACTTCCCCCTCGAAGCCCTCCTGCGTATAACCGTCCGCAAGATTCATACATTAAGAGCTTCGTAGAGAGCAGCGGTATACCCTTCTCCTTTGCCAACGCTATCGTATCCTTATCCGGTTTCTTCCCTCGTACAAATACTATCGCCTTTACATCCGCTATATCCGCCGTTCGCACTACTTGCGCATTTACCAATCCTGTAAGCATCAGCGCATTCGGCTTGATAAACGCGAGAACATCGCTCATCAAATCAGCCCCACAGCCAACGTCTATCTCCATATCAAGCTGATCTTCGCCCCCCATAACCTCACATTTCAATGTATCGCATATCTCTCGCAGTCTCATTGCTTCAACCCTGCTTCTCAACTACCCTCCGCAAGGAAGGTATCTCCCCCTTTTAACCGACTAACGGCTTAACCGAACTAACCGTTCTACTTCACCTCTTTTATCACCTTATCCCCTATCCGTATCCTTCTTCGCCTTGGAAGAGTGAACGAAGGGCAATTCTCCCAGCACAGGCCACACCCGTTGCACTTATCCACATCAACATACCGCGCCTTCTGCGTTATCTTTACCTTAAAATTACCTATATACCCCGAAATTTCTTTCACTTCACTGTAGGTCATCAACTCTATATTTGGATGCTTTCCTACTGACACCATTTTCG
Organism: Candidatus Sumerlaeota bacterium; assembly: GCA_030613245.1. Classification (GTDB taxonomy): domain Bacteria; phylum Sumerlaeota; class Sumerlaeia; order MWCT01; family JAUWMI01; genus JAUWMI01. Next base: position 35,897 of record JAUWMI010000019.1, on the reverse strand, counting down.
GGGTCAGAATGCATGCTGCGCAATCGAGCGTTGGAAAGGTCTTATCGAATTGCGACATATGGCCACCGATGCTTGGCTCTTTCTCGACCAGATAGACCTTCTTGCCCGCGTCTGCCAGGTCAAGCGCTGCCTGAATTCCGGCAATGCCAGCGCCGACAACAAGCGTGTCGGGATGAATGTCAACTTCCTTGGTTTCCAGCGGCTCCTGGTACATTGCACGATGCACAGCTCCACGGATCAAAGCCATGGCCTTATTCGTGGCTGCATTAGCGTCCTCGGTTACCCAGGAGCACTGCTCCCGGATGTTGGTCATCTGAAGCAAATAGCGGTTCAACCCCGCGTCCTCGCAGGCGCGACGAAACGTTGGCTCGTGCATTAGCGGCGAGCACGATGCCACCACCACACGCTCAAGCCTGTGTTCTTTAATATCTTTTTGAATGAGTTCCTGTCCGGGATCCGAGCACATAAACTTATAATCTTTTGCAATGACAACCTGTGGCAGGGATTTCATGTACTCCACAACATCGTCAGTGCGCACTTTGCCAGCGATATTCGACCCACAATGGCAAATATAGACTCCAATTCGCGGTGCCATACCGATACTCTCCTTCTAACAGAATTTGAAATAAGGCAAATTCACGCGCATTGAGCGCATCTTAGAGCAGTAATTCATGTAAAAGAACGAGATAAGCCAGGAAAACCCAAGAGATTAGAATTGATAACGCTGCTCGGCCATGTTCTAATTTTCACAAAATCATTCCTTAAATTTAGGAAACCTAAACGACTTGGCTCCCTGTATCTTTCCGGCCAAAATGGCTTACATTGTTAAATCCGTATTATTCCTGGGCACAGCAACTTGAGAAAATTATCACAAAATAGCGCGCACAAAACCAGCAGCGGCTTTTCTTTCCTTCTTATATACACTTTTTATTACTCCCCTTCGGCATGTTGTCAAGAGCTTTTCTCAATCTCCAACTTTCAATAAAAGAGGCTTATCTCTTACCCAGCAATAGTCTATGGTATCTGGGAGTGTTTGTGTATAAAATTTTTACACAAGCCCACAAGAAAGGGATTGTGCAAAGCGGCTCCTTTCGAATAGAGAACCTCAAATTACCCAATTCTCTGTATTCTCTCTTTTCTGATTAAGAACCAGACCTATGCGATGTTGGCTGCACCATTAATATCAATTATGGCTTCTATGCCGGCGAAGCCGTGCGACGACCGGCACGCAGCACCGATAGTGGACATAAACCATCACGACGGGGATCGGGGGGATCTTACGAACAATACAACTGCACGTAGGCCACGCTAGGAGCGTCCTGCTCTTGCCGGATTCTCTGGGCGAGTAACTGTTGTGATGATTAAAAACTAAGAAACACTATCAAAATGAAGTTTTTATTCGCCTAAGTGCACCTAAGGCGCATTAACCACTACGACACAACGTACATGCCTTGTAGGGGCGAGGTCTCCTCGCCCCAGGGCGGGCTAACCCCGCCCCTACATTTTGAATCTTTAATTCGGCTTATGCGCCTGAGGCGCATTCGCGTCGTGCCGTCGTGGTTTGACAGTTATTTTTGTTAGGTGCTCTAAGAAACCGTGGGGGGATTTATTCCACGGCTATACACTCAACCGGGCAACCGGTTCGAGCATCTTCAATTTCTGCCTTTAGGTCCTTAAAATTGGCGTCGTTTTTCACCTTCGCTTTATCGCCGTCCATGTAGAAGATATCGGGGCAGATGGCTTCACAGGCTCCACACGCGATACACGCCTCTTCGTCAATCGTAATCTTTATCGGCATCTCTCTGTCTCGCTCCTGGAAAAAATTAACTTCCTCTCCAAATAATACTCCCACTGCACTTAGCAGGTTTTCCGAAGCTTGACAAGAATTTTTTACGCACCTCTCCATTGGCTGAAAGGTTACGCGGATCAACACTATTGATCCCACCTGGTGGACGAATTCCCGCTCCCGACACACAATCACCACCCGACATTGTAGACACATACTTGCTGCGAGATCCGTTCTCTGCTTGACATTACAGCTGCAGAAAAGATAATTAAAGAAAAGTGCAAGTCGAGTATTGGGGCGACTGAAATTTACCGAGAGAGACTCTCTTCAGGGGAGATAATCCATAATTAACCTAGAACTCGTTCGCTGGGAGGAAGCCCCCTGCTTCGCATACGCAGCGAGGATTACGTGAGCTTATGGCCAATCGTATCCAGCTTCTGCCACAGGTACTCGTTAATAAGATCGCCGCCGGTGAGGTAATTGTGCGGCCGGCGTCAGTGGTGAAGGAATTGATCGAGAATTCCATAGACGCCCGAGCCACGCAGATTGCCATCACGGTAGAGAATCAAGGCCGCGACATTACGGTTACAGACAACGGCGAGGGCATTGCAGCGGGGGATATCTCACTCGTGATCCAGCGGCATTCAACCAGCAAGATTTCGCGCTACGAGGATATTCAGACACTGGAGACCCGTGGGTTTCGCGGCGAGGCACTGGCGAGTATCGCTGCGGTGTGCCATCTGGAGTTGATTTCGCGCAGTGGCGACTCTCTTCATGGCGTGCGGTTGCGCGCCGAGGGCGGCAAGGACCCCGAGCAAAGCAATGTCGGTGCGCCGGTTGGCACAACCGTCTGTATCCGTTCGCTCTTCTTCAATACGCCCGCCCGGCTGAAGTTCCTGAAAAGTCCGGCCAGCGAACAGAACCACATTGTCCAGGCCATCACTCGCCAGGCCCTGGCTCATACCGAGATTGGATTTACCTTCTCATTAAATGGAAAACGCCTGATCGAGCTCCCTGACAAGCAGCAACTCAGTGCGCGCGTTGTTCAGCTGCTGGGAAGCATGGCTGAAGATCACCTGATCGAAGTGCGGCTCGAGGGGCTTCCCGTGCGCGTGTTCGGCTACATTGTGAAGCCCGAGCGGACACGCCGCGACCGCCGCCACCAGTACTTTTTCGTCAATTCCCGACCGATCACTCATCGCGGGCTTTCCTACGTCTTGGAAGGGGCTTACAAAGGGCTGCTCACTACACAACACTTTCCCATCGCAGTGCTTTTCCTGCGGGTGAATCCGGCTGACGTTGACGTGAATGTACACCCAACCAAGGAGGAGGTGCGCTTTCGCGACGATCGAATGGTAATGGGACTCCTGAACCGCGCAGTGGTTGAAGCCTTACGAGGAGCTAATCTGATGGCGCAGGTACGGCTTGCGCAAGAGCCTTCAAAACCGGCTCAGCCACCAGCGGGGGTAGCTGGCGTGTTCGTATCGCCCGATGAAATGCTGAGGCAGCAACTTGCAAAGCCTTCTCCTGAAGCCCCGAAGAACCAGACCGCATTGCCTCTGGAGCCGGTGACATCCCAGCCTGCGGCCACGACCGCGCCACCGCAGCCCCCCACGGAAGAACCGCCGCTCCAACCACACCCATCTGAGCCTACTGTGCCGCCAGCCGTACCGACCACAGAAGAGTCAATCTTCGGCCATGGTTATGCACCGCACCCGATCGGCCAGATTGCGAACACCTACATTGTGGCAGAGCTTGGCGAAGACCTTCTGCTCATAGATCAGCACGCTGCACACGAGCGTATTATCTACCTCCGCCTCCAGCAGCGGCGAGCCCGGGCGGCAGCCCAGGCACTCCTGATTCCGCTGACCGTTGAGGTCTCGCTCTCAGATCTGGTCTACATGGAAACGCTGGTCCCTCATCTTCAAGGGCTCGGAATTGAGGTTGAACATTTTGGCGGCCAGACATTCGTGGTGCGCTCGCTACCTGCGGATTTCGACAGCATTGACGCAGTGGCACTTGTTCACGACCTGCTGGATGATCTCGAGCACCTGGGCAAGGAATGCGAAATCGAGGTGCTTCGCGATCGTATACTAACGCGCATGGCTTGCCATGCAGCAATTAAAAGCGGTCAAGCACTCCAGCCAGAAGAGATGCGCCGATTAGTTGAAGAAATCTATTCTGCACGCCTCTCGTTTACCTGTCCACACGGCCGACCTACCATGATGCTTCTTACCAAAGACCAGCTCGATAAGCAGTTCAAACGCAAGTAAAGAGCCACTGAGACACAAAGCGTTGAATTGTAAATTGCAAAATGCAAATTTAAAATTTGCATTTTACAATTTTTCTCTCTTTGATGTACTCTGTGTCTCTGCGCCCCTGTGACTACTTTTAATAAAAAAGAGGTTCTGGTTGTCAAGCAACTTACCGTGACACATAACAGGTTTTAGGTGCTGACTTGGCCAGAAACTAAGGGCGGGTAAACGTGCGGCTTTTGCCGCCTGTTTTCTTGATAAGTCTGAGGTTAGAGATTGTCATGCACGGGTCAATAGCCTTGCACATATCGTATATGGTGAGGAGTGCAACCGCCACTGCAGTGAGGGCTTCCATCTCGGCACCCGTCCTGTCTTTTATCTTGACGGATGACCTGCATTCAACAGACCTTGTCTTCGCATCCGGTTTAAGCTCAATATCCGCAGCCTGAATCTGAAGCGGGTGGCAGAGTGGAATAAGGATGGCTGTCTGTTTTGCCGCAAGAATTCCCGCCACCCGGGCTGCACCAAAAACATCGCCCTTCGGCACCGTGCCTTTTAGAATCGCCTGAAATGCTTCCTTGTTCATACTTATGGTACCCTCAGCCGCTGCAGTACGCTGGGTTATGCGCTTCCCGGAAACGTCAACCATGCGCACCATGCCGCTACCCTGTTTTCGCTTCGATCTGGCCATTTCTTTGACTTTTCCCCTTTCCCACAAGATAAGCAAACTCTACGTTATGCCCCTTATCGCATATAGTCAAGCAAAGCCAGAACGTTGAAGGAAGCTGCACCCCTAGAGACCGCAAGATAGCCCTACGTTGCCAGGGCGCTGCTTCTCGAACCGCTCCCCTGCTATTCATAAAGTACCCAGAGCGGGCCTGCGGGCGTTGTGACTTCCTCGGAGTTGTACATTACACACCCGTAGCCAATACCACGTCGCGACCAGAAAATTCGGTGCGTTGCCACATCCACATACAACCCCATGCTTGGATATGATGATGAGCCTGGCAGAGCGTATCCACTGATCAAGTAGCCGGTGTAAGGGTCGAGCGCCTGAATTCTGTTTGCTCCATAGTTAGCAACGAAGAGATAGCGCTCAGATGCCTTAAAAACGGAGTCAACAGTGGAAACCGCAGGTGCGAAAGTGGTGTCGCGTACCCAGCTGCCGCTGCTCTTCACCCAGCGCTGAAAGTATGCAGGATCGGATCCTATTTTCGTACAGTAGATCTCATCACCTGCTCCGCTGACCCAGATGCCATGTTGCGCGGAGGTCGGGCTGGTGGCAAAGCTCTCATCCAGCGTAAAGTTCAGCCCATCGTCGGTCGTATAGATGCGGCAGACATTGTCGTCAGCGACAGCAAATATTTCCGTGCCCGAGCCTGTGCCGATAGCAAATACGCCGCGCGTGTCAGTGTCTGTATGCATCGGGCTGATCGCAGTGGTTGGCTCGTCATCTTCTGACTGCCAGCGGTATATAGCGTCGTTGCCAGCATACTGATTCGCGTAGATGACGCCCGCGTCGTCAATCGTAAGTCCGTAGGGGCCGAGCCAGCTCCACCCGCCAGCGGGTTGTGACAGGCTGTTGCCAAGCGGTGCTCCAGTCGTGGCATCAGCCATATGGATCGCGTCATCATCAACGTCGCCCAGCAAGACATGGCCGGTGTGGCGATTATAGATGATACGGCGAATGCTATTTTGAGAGAAGCCGCCAGCAGTGATAGCCCAGAGCGGCTGGAATGTGACGGGTTTGAGGCCTGCCACAGCGCTCACCTCGCCTGATGGCGCTGAGCGATTACCTGCGGTATCAACGCTTCGCACCACGTAGTAGTAGCGCTGGCCGATCAGGAGGTTTGTATCGGTCCAGCCTGTATCTGCACCAGAGGTTACGTGAACTCGGTTTGCAAGGTCTGTGTAGTCCAGCGGCGAGCTCGTGGCACGGTATATTTCATAATGGTCAGGGAACTCACTGTCAGACGCTGGAGGTGGCGTTGACCAGGAGAGACGAAGAGCGCGATCGAGGTTTGAATCAATACTCAGGCCAACAACCGCGCATGGGGGAGTGCGGTCAACGCCCACGGGCATGGCAACGGCCTGGTTCGACAGGCTGCTCTCGTTGCTTGCCTCATCCAGAGTGGTGATTGCATAGTAATAGAGCGCTGTGCTCACTTCTTGATCTGTCCACTGTGTTGCCATGCTGTCAGCCGCACCAATTAAAAGCTCGGTGCGCGGCGCATCAACTGGAACATCGCGGGCGCGATATATCAGGTAAATCTCCGGGAGGTCGTCATCCGGTGCCGCGGCAGGCAGGGACCAGGTGAGCTGCACTTCGCCTGCAATCGCATCATTTGCTGCCAGGTCGGTCACAGGCAAGGGCGCCTGAATGTCGCCTGTTGCGTGGGTAATCACAAGCGCGACATCTGAATAGTCAAAAATACCTGGATTGCGGCCATCGTCAATGATCCCATAGACGTAATAGCTGCCGGGCGGCATGAGACTGGTATCCCAGATAGACATCTGCTCGCCAGAACTCACAGAAGACATCGAAGCGATAAGCGTGCCGTCCAGCCCCACAGCATCACTATCGTAGTAAAGACTCACGGTAGCAGCATCCGCAAGCGCAGAGCATTCCCATACGAGCGGAAAGAAGGCATCGGCGCTATGCGCCTCAGCATTCGGAAGCAGAATGGCAATATTCGGAACCGTATCAAGGGTGAAATGTTCAACCACACGCGAGAGGGCTGCAGGATTGCCCGCGAGATCGCACACGCCAATGCCGATCTTCTCGAGCGGATCAGCCACATCATCGTACGTAAACTGCCACGATGTCTGGCTCAGCGATGTGGCATCACATGTTGAAACAATTCCTGAGGCAGCTCTGTATGCAACAAAAGGCTTCCTCTGGTAAATTGCTTCATCAGTTCGAATCACAAATTCCCAGGGACTCTCTTGGCGGTCCAGGAACAATCCGACTTCCGGCGCCTCCGTGTCCGCTGTCTTACGCCACTTCTGCATCGCCTCAATACCCGTGCAATATTCAAACTCCACGGTGGGATAAAGCGCATGACCCTGCACGAACATATTGTGCAACGCCGTGATCTGCTCGGGGAAATCGGCTTCCGGGAGATGCGACCAGAGCACCATCACCTGATCAATTCCAGCGGCAGCCTGGGCAAACACACCGTTCAATTCGCTCTGTGTCAGCGCCTTGTTATACATACAGCGCGCTTCCCATCCCCGCATGGTACCAGGAACCTGGTAATCCTCCTTACTAGGATGATACGGCACCCACTCAAGCGGTGCACGCGACCAATCGTAGATATTATCCACAGGTTCAGGATCAGAGAGCCGCAAATTGGGCGACCAGTTTTCCATCCGATAGGGAAGCAGATCGTCCAGGTAGTTCTGCCAGTAGTTATCCATCGTGTTCCAGCCGCTGCGAAATGTCGAAAAGAAGACCAGGTGGTCAATGATCATGTGGGCAACGGTGAATTCAAAGTCGGCCTCACAGCCCGAAAATGTCGGTGCTTGGTTCCAGTGAAAGACGGTATCACTATTAGGATCTGACCATTCCCACGTGTGGTAGTGATAGCTCAACTCGTCACCCCACGCCGCAATTTCGTCTCCATGGTATTCCAGCATAAGATCCAAGGCGAGAATGGTCGATGAATTGAGCGAGAAGCTATAGAGGCAGCCGCCCATCATGAACCAGGTAAATTTAACCGGATTCCCGAGGCTATCACTAATACTGAGGCGAAAACTCGACTGCATCACGCGAGCAGCATTACCTGATGGGCTGGTGTAGGTGGCATCAGTGATGTTAAAGGTGTTGTAGAGGTTGTTAACGTTGAGGCCGCCCCAAACTGCGGTATCTGAGCAATAGACCACATAGATGCGGCCCGGAGACTGCGCTGCATGGCTCTTCTGATCACCATGTGCATAGCAGACCAGGAGACACAGGGCTAGAATCATGCCCATACTCCGTTTTAGTTTCGATCTTGCCATTTCTCTAACATATCCGCTTTCGCACAAGATAATCAAACCTTACAGTAATGTCCCTAAGGCGCATGCACGTCGGGCCGTCGTGGTTTGATATTTCCTTTTGTTATCTGCTCTAAATGCCTTTTCTGCGTTTGGCAATGATGCATGTAACTGAACTTTTAAGACTTGCAGATTGAAGTGCAATGGTCCTCATTGGGGTTTGCTTATTGACAATGGCTTTAGAAGATGGGTTGTGAGTCTTAAGGCTTTTTATAAATATCGTGACGACCTATACGCCTCAGATAAAGAGTCTGGGCTTTCCGCTGAAAAGTAAAACAGTAGCCAGCGGTAAAATGTCCTTCAAAAATATCAGCGGTGCCCTCTAGTTTCTTGGTTCGTAATGAGGGATGACGGGGGTTTTGGGCCAGAAGACGAATTTTCTTCTGAATTTGAGATTGGAGACCCGGAGGCAGCTTGTCATAATCCCGGCAGAACGATTCGGTGTAGATGATTCGCATACAAGTTAGGCCTTGCGCACACGCTTGCGTTTATCCCGGAGAGCGCCGACTGCCTGCTCCGCTGTTTCATAAGGCCCATGGACGCGACCAGCAGCCAGATCAGCGTTGGCTTCCCGTTCTCTTGCTTGGTGTTCACGAGTCCAGAACCACTCCTGGTCTTTGGGAATCAATTTCTTGGGGACCATCACTATAGCGTTATTATGACTTCGGACGTCTAAAAAGTCCCCTTCCTCTAAGGCTAGCTGATCGAAGATGTCCTTAGGAATTGTCACTTGGTGTCGGCGAGTTATTTTAGTAACTGGCATTCTTCCAACCTCACATTTCTCGGTTTGGCCATTAATTTGTACACTTTAGGAATAAATTCGAATATCATATTATCCTATTGCAGGAATTTGTCAAGGGAATATTTACAGAACATCTGTCCACCGGAAGGGCGATGCGCTCTCGAGGCTGTCTTAAAATTGGAAGTGATTGCGGGGCCTACTGGCCCAGTGTGGGCGGCAAGGCGGGCATGCGAAAGCAGCTCGTGCGCAGGGCCTTGACAAGTGCGTCGTTTCGGATAATTGAACGCGAGGCAAAGAAGACAATCCCATTGGCGCCGGCAGCACGGCTCAGCTCCACCTGGCGAACCAGCTCCTGCTCCTTACCGTCGAGCATATACGCACCCAGGCCTGCCCAGAGCTCCTGGCCTGGCCTCACGTTTGCCGCTGCACTCCGAGTCATATACTTTACCAGCTGGCTATTCATCGAATAGGCCATGGGTGCCACGGCATCCAGCAAGCCCTCATCCATCCAGCCGCGCCAGTCTTGACAGAGCGCCAGGTACGCACGATCGGGAAACGCAATGGCAGCTGCAGTCACCCAGAGCTGCGGCCTGATGATCTTCTGCTCGGCGCGTACCTCACGCACAATCGCAGTAATCTGATCCCGACGCCATTTATCCCACGCCATGCAGCGCTCTCTGTAGGTCTGCCTCCCCAACTTCTCAATATACCGGTCGCGGTGACGCACCATGTCAAGCGGGTCGTACCCATGCTCCTGCTGAAATCGCTTGCGGCTCTCGCGATTGTAGCCAAAGTGAATGCCCGGGAAGTACGAGCCGGCATTCATCTGGTAGGTGCTGGGAAAGCGGATGTAGTCGAACTGAATGCCATCTATATCGTATTTTTTTATCACCTCGATATGGATATCCACGATGTATTTTCGCGCTGCCAGATTCCCGGGATCAAGGTAGACGCCTTCTACGCCAAGTTTTTTCAACTTCTTTTCCGAGTACTTCATAAGCGAGCGGCCGGTCTGGTCGGCAGTGGCCCATTCGGGGTGAAGCGTGAGCGAGTGATTCTTGACCTTCCGGTAGCGATTATTCAAGACCGAGGTAAGATACACATGCACCTGTATGCCACGCTGATGAGCAGCGGCAACCAGCTCGCCCAGCGGATCGAAGTTGGGATCATCGGGATTGACGCTATTAGCATGACGGGGCGCAATATCAGACGGATAGCAAGCAAAGCCATTCAGGTAGGCGATGGCGATGATCCCGTTCATATTGGCCTGCTCAAGGCGGTCGAGGAAGGTCTTGAGCTTCTCGGGCGTATTAAAGCTCCGGGTGCCAGCCCAGACGCCGCGGAATTCAATAATCGTAGGCGTAGTCTTGCCTTCAGATACCTGTATGGACTCTTGCCCTTGTGCACCCCAGCAAGAAGCAACAATACATACGATTCCAAGAGTCACCAGCAGGCGCTGAATCATGAGCGTTCTCCTTGGTTAGTTATCACAGGCCGTGGTGGGGCATGCTACTCAGTGAATTCCACCAGCCGCTTGGCAAAGGCCAGGCCCTTATCCCGCCTCTCGTTGTAATCCTCGTCGTCAGGGTTCAGGCTCTCGATCACCACACCTGACCGGCTTGAGTGGATGAACTTCCCCTTGCCAAGATAAATACCAGTGTGGGTGATTCTGCCTGACCGACCACTTATAAAATAGAGCGTATCACCGGCCTGCATAGAGTCGCGATACCAGCGCGTACCAGTAAGTTCACCGCACACGAGCTGCTGGTAAGCGTCGCGCGGCAGATTGATGCCGTTGGCGCGAAACACCGTGTTCACAAATCCCGAGCAGTCGCTTCCCTCCAAAGTCTGGCCGCTCCAGCGATACGGCCTCCCGAGAAACATACGTGCGGTTTTAAATATTCTTTCCGCGAACTCTGAGGGCTTATCCGCACGCACCTTAACATACTCTGCTTTGACCCGAACTTCTTGTCCCTCGGGCAGCTGGACCACATGCATCCGGCCTTTCCGCCCCAGCAGCTTGAGCTTAGCGCCCAGGGGAATCGTGACGCCTAATTCGTCAAATTGTTTCTGGAATATAACGCGGAAACCACTAGTATATTTGCGGAACGCCTCTCGATCCACAGCCATAACAGCAGTTTTGGGCACATAGCCGAGGTAGCCGGTTGCCGCGTGGCAGAGAAAAAAGCCGTTTGGGTGCTCATCGAGCAGGTAGAGCGCATCGCCCAGCAAGCATTGATTCATAGGCTCAGATTTCTCATCAGGCCTAGCACGGGCAAAGACCGCAGGCACCTTGACCAGGCCGAACTCCTTGCCCCTGAGCCTCTGTGAAGGAAGCACCTCAATCTCATCCTTCACGTCCTGGAACCCGAGTTGCTCAAGGAGTCGAATGAGCGAGTCTTTATTTTCCGAAAACTCCACGCTGCCCGTAAGACGCAATGGCAGGGTTTGTGTGGTGGCTTGGACGTCAAAATGGAAAAGGTGGGGATCCGTAATGGTAAGCGCTTTGAAGAGATCAACGTAGTGCTGCGCTTTTGCCAGATCACCTTTTCCACTTGGCTCGATTCTCGCAGCAAAGCGCTCGTTGTAAATCTGAGCCCGTGTTTTTCCACCAATGCCGCGCATGGGAATCCCACGCCGAACCTCATCGGGAGGCATCTGCTGCTCCTGCTCCTGCGCGATTCCCACTACTCCCAGCTGCATTACGACCGGAATAAGTATGTATAATAGAATCCGCATATCTATCTCCTTCGCACGAAATTATTTCTCTGGCCTAAATTAACCAGACGCCGAACTATCTTGAATCTCCGCAATTACAGAATTCATCATCTTAATTCCTCAAACGCTCTCGTCAACTAAAAATCAAACTCTCGCTCAGGCTTCAGTAACGTAATTCCAAAGTTCGAAACCCGGGCCCTGTGCCCTATCTTGATTAATGAGCATGGGCTTACGGCTTTTTCGCTTGAAAGCCCGCTCTCTGATTTGATAGACAATGTCTGTTCCTAAAATAATGGTTATTTATAGTTATCTGAGCAGTCGGGGAGTTTTCTATAACGCCGACTGCTCATCCTGAGGAGCGAAGCGACGAAGGATCTTACTCCTATAATGACTGTGGATGGATCTCTATAATGGCTTGAAAGGAGATCCCTCGCTTCGCTCGGGATGAGGGGTCAGAGGTAAAACTCCCTGCCCCCTCAGTTATCTGCCATGTGGGACGATGTGGTACAATGGTTCTGAGAAACCATGAACATTAAAAAGCGTCCGAATCACAGACTATACATTCAAGCACTCCGTCGCATGTCGCCTGAAGCGAGGCTGCTTAAGTGCTTCGAATTAACGCAGTTCTCCAAAGATCTCTTCTTCCATGGGCTGCGTAAGCGATTCCCTGATTTGTCAGAGGATGCAATTAAAAAAATATATCTGGAACGCCTGAATAAATGTCACAACAGGAATTACTAAGAAAAGTTGTACGGGTACTTGACGGCGCTGGAATTGAATACATGGTGACGGGTTCTATTGCGTCCAGCCTTCAGGGTGAGCCACGCACAACCCACGACATAGATCTCGTGGTTGACATTGAAACAGCGGCCATAAATGAGCTGCTCAACACGTTTCCGCCCCCTGATTTTTACCTCGACCAAGAAACTATTATTGAAGCAATCAACAAAAAAGGCATGTTCAACCTCATTGACGTAAATAGCGGAGATAAGGTCGATTTCTGGCTGCTAACAGATGAGCCCTTCGACCGCTCACGGTTTTCACGCAAGTATGTTGAAGAAGTAATGGGAATTCGACTCTCCGTCTCAACTCCAGAGGATACCATCCTGGCAAAACTGAGATGGGCAAAACTCTCCGGAGGTAGCGAAAAACACTTCACAGACGCACTGCGTGTCTATGAGGTACAATATGAAAAGCTGGACGTGCACTACCTGCGCTCGTGGGCAATAAAACTTGGCGTGCAGCAACTGCTCGAAAGACTGGAGAAAGAAGCGGAAATCCCGTAGAGCTGCAACACACCAGGCAATAGGAGAGGCCTGACCATATTTTATTTAGGTAACACAACGATGAACCGTATTTTTCTTCATTCCTGTGAATCCATGCCGGAACTGGCTGACAAAAGCGTGGCCCTCACGGTGACCAGCCCGCCTTACTGGAATGCAATTGACTACAATGTCCACACAGGTGCGCGCGGTGCGAATTACCGGCCACGCCAGGAAGAAAACTATGTGACCTATCTTGATTTTCTTCGCCGCTGCTTCAGGGAAGTCCTGCGCGTCCATCGCGACGGCTCATTCTGTGCTGTTGTGATCGGCACCGTGCTCCTCGACGGTGTCCACACCCCGCTTCCTTTTCACTTCACCTCTCTCATGGAAGAGATCGGCTGGCGCTTTCATCAGGATATCGTCTGGTACAAATGCACCGGAGGCGTGAAACGTGCAGGCTCAGTCATACGGAGTCCATACCCGGGTAACTATTACCCGAACATTATGACCGAATATATTATGATTTTCCGTCGGGGCGAGCGGACGTCGGGCAAGCGCGGCCAGAGAGACAAAATTTCTGCCCGCCGCACAGTCGGGCAAAAAGAGGATAGCCGCATTCCAATAGATTCAATCTTCACTCGCGAGATCGCTAACAACATCTGGCACATCGCCCCGGTACCTCCCGGCCAGTATGATCATCCCTGCCCCTTTCCCGAGGAGATTCCCTATCGCCTCATTCAGCTCTATTCCTATAAGGGCGATCTCGTACTCGATCCTTTCGCTGGAATTGGTACAACCCTGAAAGTGGCAAAGCGCCTCGGACGCTTATGGACGGGTTACGAAATCAAGCAGCACTACATTGACATTGCACGTAAGCGCATCCGTGAGCCACTGCGACTTCGCAAACAGCTGATCTGTAAGTTCGACAAACTAGCCCACGGCACCATTTTGCCTTCACCAGGCACTCGGCGCGCACCGCCAGGATCCAGACAACGAGCCGCATCGCAACGCAATAAGCACCGGTGAGCCGCCAAGGTCAATGCTTCTGCCCGCACGCACACCGACCAACAAACACCCGATCTCTTCGCATCTTCCTCACCTCTATATTCCGGTTCTGCCTAGGTTTATTCTCGCCACCCTATCTACGTATGTGTTCAGAGTTTTTGACTTGCCAAAACTCTGGCTGCTACGCTATAGCTTAAGCGTGAAAGGTAGACGTGACGCTTATGGAAGTACTTGAGCTTTTATCGCCTGATTATTTTCTTGCCCACGCAATCTTTCTCGGCGTCCTGGGGCTCGTGGTTGGAAGTTTTCTCAATGTCTGTATCTATCGTATTCCAGCAAAAAAATCTATCGTATTTCCCAACTCGCACTGTTTCGCGTGCGGCACACCAATCAAATGGTACGATAACATTCCGCTGCTGAGCTACGTGCTCCTGTGGGGCCACTGCCGCACGTGCGGCGGCCGCATCAGTCCCCGCTATTTTCTGGTCGAGCTGCTGACAGGTATCCTCTTTGTGCTGACATTTTTCAAATTCCGTTACACGTGGGCTACGGCTGTCTATCTGGTTTTTTTCTCAATGTTGATCATCGCTACCTTTACGGACTTTGACCACTGGATCATTCCCAACCCGATCAGCCTCGGAGGACTTGGATTTGCACTTGTGGTGGCGCTGCTCGCACCGTGGTTGGGATCGAGTCTGCTCATAAGCACTGCAGGCCCGGTAAACGGCCAATCCATGTTCATCCCGCTGCTCAACGCGCTGATTGGTGCAGGATTTGGATTCCTCTTGCTCAAAGGTATCGCCGTGGTTGGATCACTGGTCTTTGGCCAGGAGGCAATGGGTGGGGGAGACATAAAGCTGTTCGCATTTATCGGTGCGATGGTGGGCTGGATCAACGCGGTTTTTATTCTGGCTCTCTCGTCGTTTCTCGGAGCATTCATCGGTGTGTCGCTGCTGGTCTCGCATCGCATTGTTCACGGGACCGGAGCGCAAAAACCAGCGTTGCCCAATGCGGGCTCAGCGCCTCCGGGCAGCCCACCCGAGGAACAGCTCCCGAACACCCAGGCAACCGCCTCTCATGTACTGCAATCAGACGAGGCAGCGCTTGAACAGCAGATGCTTCAGAACTTGGCGGCATCTGAAGCGTCGTCAGAGAAACCGGTTGTGCAACCACATCCCATGCCTTTTGGTCCTTATATTGCCCTGGCCTCGGTGATTGTCGTTCTCTGGCACCGCGAAATCCTTCGCTTTATCTATACCTACCTCTTCATCTCTTATTAGGAGAGGGAATCACACGATGGGGGAGTAGAGAGCAATGGGAGAAATTAAAGGCACAACGAAACTGGTGGGCCTGATCGGCTGGCCTGTGAATCACAGTCTGTCGCCACAAATGCACAATGCCGCATTTGCTGATAAAGGGCTGGACTTCTGCTACGTGGCTTTCCCGGTCAAACCTGCTGCACTTAAACAGGCAATCCTGGGGCTGCACGCCCTTGGCATGATCGGCGCAAACGTCACGCAACCGCACAAAGAGAAAGTGCTCAACTATCTGGACGAGGCGAGCTCCGAGGCGCAGACTATCGGCGCGGTTAACACTATTCTCGTTAAAGAAAACCGGCTCCTTGGCTACAACACAGACGCCATGGGCTTCCTGATTTCCCTTGAGAAAGAAGCGAAGGTTCAGTTGGAAGGCAAACGCATCGTGGTGATCGGAGCAGGAGGCGCTGGCCGTGCAATTAGCGTGGGAGTAGCTTTTTCACGCGTGCGCGAGATAACCCTCATCGATGTCGTTAAGGACAAGGCCAAACGCCTGGTGGCTGCCATTCAGGCTGTCCGGCCTGAAGTCAAGACCGTGGCAGTCGAGCCTGCCTCCGAGCAGTTCGCGAAATCTGTTGAGGCCGCAGACATTGTGGTAAACGCCACGGCACTGGGCTTACGATCTGATGACCCGCTTCCGCTTGATCCGGCACATCTCTCGAAGAAGACTTTTGTCTTCGATTCCATCTACATTCCCGCTGAAACGCCGCTGCTCAAGGCTGCGCGTGAAAAAGGCTGCCGCGCACTCAATGGCACTGGCATGCTGGTCCACCAGGGTTCCGCTGCGTTTAAAATATGGACCGGCGTTGAGCCCAACATCGTCCTGATGCGCGATGTTGTGACCAAGGCGCTCGGTCTGGAGTAAGGTGAACGGTCGGTTAGACATTGTAGTGGCAGGTTTAAAACCTGCCCCTACGCAAAAATTGATAGGTTGTTCGCTGTCGGAAATTGGTTGGTGTTTTAATTTTATACGCGTAACACATATCTACACAATAATTTGAGCCAAATTCTTAACAGGAGAAAACGATGCCGCTTCGCTATATGACTGCCGGCGAATCGCACGGGCCTTGCCTCACCGCTATTTTAGAAGGCCTACCTGCTGGCCTGGAGCTCCGTGAGGCAAACATAAATCGCGAGCTGGCCCGGCGCCAGATTGGCTATGGCCGAGGTGCCCGAATGCAGATCGAAAAGGATCGCGTTGAACTGCGCTCGGGTCTGCGCTTTGGCCAAACCCTGGGCAGCCCGCTCACCCTGGTGATTGCGAATCGCGACTGGGAGAACTGGAAGGCTGAAATGGCTCTCACCGGCCCACGGCCAAAACGCTCGCAGCCGGTCACCGCGCCGCGGCCGGGACATGCAGACCTGGCTGGCGCGCTGAAATTCAACCAGCGCGATGTGCGCAACGTGCTGGAGCGCGCCAGTGCACGCGAGACCGCAGCGCGCGTCGCTGTGGGTGCCGTGTGCAAGGTGCTGCTTCGGCAGTTCAGGATCGAAATCTTTTCTCACGTAGTACAGATTGGCGCCGTGCAAGCCAACGTTGCCAAGCATTCGCTTAGCCAGATTCATCAGCGTGCGGAAAAATCTGCCTTACGCTGTGCCGACCCGAACGCCGAACGCAACATGAAGCGCCTCATTGATAAAACGAAACAGGAGGGCGACAGCATTGGCGGCATCTTTGAAGTGATTGCTACGGGCGTGCCTGCTGGTCTGGGAAGCATGATGACGTGGAGCGAGCGGCTTGATGGTCGCCTGGCCCAGGCCCTGCACAGCATTCAGGGAGTGAAAGGGGTTGAGATTGGCCTGGGATTCGACTCTGCCCGACGCACCGGCTCCCAGGTGCACGATCCAATTCGATTCAGCACCTCGCGGCGTGCAATGCCGCAAGGCCATGGCCCATCAGGCGGATTCTACCATACAAGCAATAATGCTGGCGGCATTGAAGGGGGAATGACCACAGGTGAGCCCGTGGTGCTGCGCGCCGTGCACAAGCCGATCCCCACGCTTAAAAAACCGCTGCCCTCCGTCAATCTTGCAACCAAGCAATCTGTCCTGGCCAGCAAAGAGCGCTCAGACGTTTGCGCTACGCCTGCTGCTGGTGTGGTAGGCGAGGCAGCCGTTGCTTTCGTGCTGGCACAGGCATTGCTCGAAAAATTCGGCAGCGACTCGATCGGCGACATCACGGCAAACTTTAGCGCCTATACAAAACGCCTCTCGGAGCTCTGACCATGGGACAAAACATCGTTCTCTTGGGCTTCATGGGAACCGGCAAAACCGTTGTGGGCAAGGAGCTGGCTCGATGCCTGCGCTACCGCTACATAGACACCGACTCAATTATCGTAACAATGGCGAACAAGAGCATCCCACGCATTTTCGCAGAAGATGGAGAACCGCACTTCCGCGATCTTGAGACCCGCGCAACAGAGTGCGTTGTGCAACTCAGGCGCCACGTGATCGCAACAGGCGGTGGAATCGTGATGCGCGACAAAAATCTGGCCAATCTCCGACGCGCTGGCCCCTTAGTTTGCCTGGAAGCAATTCCCAATGTCATTTATCAACGCACCCATAGCAATACATATCGGCCATTACTTCGGACCCCCAATCCGCTGCGTATGATCAAGCAGCTCCTTGACCAGCGCACTGCTCAGTATGCCAAGGCAGATGTCCATATTGATACCTCATACCTTACAGTGAGTGAAGTGGTAGAACAAGTTCTTGCAGCATTGGATCGCTTGGCCAGACAGCGCGGTCAGAAACACTTTCTGCTGGACAAAAACAAGACGCGATAGAATATTTACTATAATTTAATGAGAGCAGTAACCAAGTTACAGATTCTAAATCTCTCGCAAAGACACTTAGGACGCAAAGTTCCCGTTTTCTTTGCGGCTTTGCGTGAAACTTTAATAAGGCATACAGCGACACCAATATGGTGCTCTGAGTAATATATGCCGCGCTAAAGAAAACACTCTGCTCCGCCAAGCAAGGCGGACAAACCCGAGGTTCTTTCGGATGAGGGTACATCCAGATGCAACACCCCGGTGCCTTTACCTGGATCGAATTTCTATGATCAAGCATCAGATACAAAATCGAATGATCACCATTGTGCTGCTCTGCACGATCAGCCTTACAGGATGCTCACTGCCTGGTCTCTCAGGTCTGATCGGAACAAAAGGGCGGCCCCCGGTCAAAGGAGAGGAACCCGTGAAGAAGTTCGTTCTGGACAATGGCTTAACAGTTGTCATTCACGAAAACCACGCATCGCCGGTTGTCACGCTCGACATCTGGGTCAATACCGGCTCGATCAATGAGCCCAGAGAAATTAATGGCGTTTCTCACTTCCTCGAACACATGCTTTTCAAAGGGACCGAGACACGCGGGCCGGGCGAGATTGACCGCATTGTTGAAGGCGTGGGCGGAATGTGGAATGCCGGCACATCGAAGGATTTTACTCACTACTACCTCACTGTGAGCAGCCAGCACGTGGACGTCGGCCTGGACGTGCTTGCCGACGTTATGATGCATTCCAGCCTGGACCCTGAGGAGCTTGAAAAGGAACGC
This sequence comes from Candidatus Sumerlaeota bacterium, assembly GCA_030613245.1. Taxonomy (GTDB): domain Bacteria; phylum Sumerlaeota; class Sumerlaeia; order MWCT01; family JAUWMI01; genus JAUWMI01. The sequence continues at coordinate 17,217 of JAUWMI010000019.1, read as the reverse complement.
AAGGTAATTCTGGAGGAGTACTATCGCAAGCAAGACAATCCCGGCGCACTCCTCTATGAAAAGGTATATGAAATTGCCTACGCGAGCTCGCCATTAAAGCAAACGGTCCTTGGTGTACCTGACTCGATTTCTGCGATTACGCGCGAAAAGATGATTGACTACTATCATCGCTATTATGCCCCTCGCAATATGGTACTTATTGCAGCCGGCGACGTGGAGATGCAGACCCTGCTCAAGAAGATTCGCTCCACGTTTGACGGGTTCGACCGCCAGTTTGACCCTTACACAACACCACCCATGCCTGAAAAGCGTAATACCGGGAATATGGAGAGCATCTCCAAGGAGATCAAAGAAAGCTATCTTGCACTTGTTTTCCCCGCTCCTGGCATCCAGGAGCCTGACGACGTCTACGCCATGGATGTGCTGCTCTACGTGCTTGGAGAAGGCCGCTCCTCGCGCCTTCACCAGGAGATAAGGGAGAAAAAACGCCTGGTCTCAAGCATTGCAACAACATATCCAACGCACAAGCACAAGGGGGTCTTTGTCGTCAGTGCCACGCTGAAGCGCCACAACCTGGATGAGGCAAAACAGGCCATTCTGGCTGAACTCGAAAAGCTGAGAACCAAAGGTGTTAAAGGCAACGAGCTCGCCAAAGCCAAGAAGCTCCTGAGCAATGTCTACTACTTCTCAAACGAGACCGCAGCAGGCCAGTCTGGCTCAATTGGCTTCTACTACACACTGACCGGCGATACGTCGTTCGAAAGAAATTATCTTGCTAATATTCAAAAACAAAGCGCCCGTGATCTGCAGCGCGTGGCAAAAAAATACCTGCGCCCTGAGGCGCTCAATCAAGTCATTATTGAACCAATAACCGAAACACCAGAACCAACTTCGCAATGATGTACATAGCGCCCGCCTCAGGCGGGCTGTCATGAAGACGTCTCGCCTTCACGCGAAGATCAGTGGTTTGAACTGTGTTTACCTGTGGTCATCTGTGGTTTCTTGACATGTCCCGCTAGGAGAGTTGGAATTCAGGTATGAAAATTCGTTTCACACCTAATGGGCTCGTGCGATGCGCTATTTGCGCTTTTCTGCTTCTATATTACACAGCAGCATCAACAGGAGAAATCAAAATGCACCGACTTGATAATGGCATGCTCGTCATCTTTAAGCACGTTACTACCAATAATATCCTTGCCATGGATTGCTTTATCAGTATTGGCTCGCTCTACGAGATTTCTCGGGAAAATGGCATCACCAATTTCGTCCAGGAAGTCATTCTTAAGGGCACCAAAAACCGCTCTGCCGTGGAAATTGCCCGCGACATGGAGGCCATTGGCGGCCTGCTGGGTACTGATACGGCCTATGACTTCGCGGAAGTCGTTACCGTGACCACGGCTGACGACCTGGACACCGCACTCGATGTAATGAGCGACGTCCTGCTCCATCCCACATTCCCTCCCGAGGAAGTTGAAAAGGAACGCCAGATCATCCTTGCACACATCAATCTTCAAGAGGACGATAAGTTTTCCTACACATATAAGAACTTTAAGGCGGTGCTCTATGAAGGACACCCATACGCCTACCCGGTCGAAGGCACGCCAAAAACCGTGAAGGCCATCACCCGCGATGCACTCCAGGAATTTCACACGCGTTATTGGGTGCCATCGAACATGATTCTAACCGTTGTGGGTAACGTTGACGAACAGGAACTCCTCAGGAAGCTGAACGCCGCACTTGGCAAAAAGCCCACGCCCACTCCGGACAAAGTTCTTACCTCTAAGAAGTACGTCACGCGCCACAAATCAGCCACTTTAAAGAAGAAAGTCGAACAGGGCTTCGTTATTGCTGGCTACGTCACGGTTTCTATAGATTCACCCGACTATTCCGCTCTGAAGGTAACGAGCGCGATTCTGGGCGAGGGAATGTCGTCCCGCCTCTTTCTGCGGCTCCGCGATGCTCGGGGCCTGGCATACAACGTCGGCTGCGCCATGCCAACGCGCCGTCGCCACAGCCATTTCTTTGCATGGATCGGCACTCAACCTGAAACCATAGAAACCGCACGAGATAGTCTCATAAATGAGTTTCAGCTCATCGCCAAGGAACCGGTGAGCGACGATGAGCTGGAACGCGCTAAAAACTATCTGATCGGCAAATTTCTGATTGACCATCAGACTAATCTGCGCCAGGCCTGGTATCTTGGCTGGTACCAACTCATGGGTGTGGGTTACGGTTTTGATAAGCGCTATCCCGAGCTCATCCGGCAGGTAACCAAGCAGGATGTCCTGCGCGTTGCGAGAACCTACTTTGCGAAACCAACGGTAGTGGTGCTGAGGCCACGTTAAGCCGCCTGGGCCAATGGACAACACATACCCTGATCATTATAAGGACGTAAGCTATGACTGAAGTTTCGATGGACACGATCGTCTCGCTCTGCAAACGCCGTGGCTTGATTTTTCAGAGCAGCGAAATCTACGGCGGCCTTGGAAGCACGTGGGACTATGGCCCCCTGGGCGTGGAATTGAAAAACAATGTGAAGCTGATGTGGTGGAGAACTGTCGTCTACGAACGCGACGACATGGAAGGCCTGGACGCCGCTATCCTTATGCATCCGCGCACGTGGGAAGCCTCTGGCCATATAGAGAGCTTCACCGATCCGCTCGTTGACTGCAAGTCATGTAAAAAACGCTACAAGGCCGACGACCTCTCCGACAATACCACCTGCCCGGACTGTGGCGGTGAACTCACCTCGCCGCGCCAATTCAACCTGATGTTCAAAACCCATGTCGGCCCGGTGGAAGACAGCGCCTCCGTTGTCTACCTCCGCCCAGAAACCGCGCAAGGCATTTTCGTCAATTTCGACAACGTGCTCACCGCCATGCGCCGCAAGCTCCCTTTTGGCATCGCGCAGATCGGCAAGTCCTTCAGAAACGAAATCACGCCAGGAAACTTCATTTTTCGTACGCGCGAATTTGAGCAGATGGAAATCGAATACTTCGTTAAGCCCGGGACTGATAAGGAGTGGTTCGACTTCTGGGTCAAGGAGCGCTTCAACTGGTACGCGAAATTCGGCATTCGTAAGGATAACCTGCGCTTGCGCCCGCACGAGGGCAACGAACTCGCCCACTATGCCATCTCGTGCGTGGACGTTGAGTACCGCTTTCCCATGGGCTGGTCAGAACTCGAAGGCATTGCTAATCGTACCGACTACGATCTCAAGCAGCACATAAAATTTTCAGGTAAAGATCTCTCGGTCTTCGACGAAAAGGAGCAAACGCGCTACGTGCCTTACGTAATCGAGCCCTCTGCGGGCGTTGACCGCTCTGCACTGGCATTCCTCGTGGATTCCTACCGCCAGGAAACCGTGCGCGGCCAGAAGCGCGTGATCCTCGCCCTCCATCCCCTACTCGCCCCGATTAAAGCCGCCGTGCTACCCTTGCTACGCAATCGGCCGGAAATCGTTGCTATGGCTAAGCAACTCGCCGCTGAGCTGAGAACCCACTTTTATACGACGTACGACGAAACTGCTGGCATCGGCCGCCTGTACCGCCGGCAAGACGAAATCGGCACTCCCTTCTGCATCACTGTTGACGTTCAGTCGCTTGACGACCACCAGGTCACCATTCGCGAGCGCGACAGCATGGAGCAAATTCGCCTGCCCATCGAGAAGGTGCGTACCCACATCGAAGAGCAACTCAAACAAGCAGGCTAAAGCAAGTACTATTGCCTGGATCACCGAAAGGTGAGTCAGGAGCCAGTGGCGATTTCAACCGCCGACGCCTGTCGAAGGCGGATGAAATCGCGTGTAATGAAAGGGTTAGGAGGGGAGCGCGAGGGGAGATTCGCCTAGGCGAATCCCCCTCGCAATGGATATATTTTAATGCGCCTAAGGCGCATTCACGTTGTGCCGTCGTGGTTTAATGTTTATCTTCGTTAAGTAGTGTTAGAAACAGGCGGGGAGGTGAGACAAATGCCACCATTTCGCGACCTCGATAACTTCCACATCGTGGAAAAGCGGATTACAACTTTCTCCTCAGAGATCATGGCGAAACTCGCCGATCTGGGCGTACAGATCAGCGGCGGAAGTGGCAAAATCCACGCCCACATCTGGATTCCCAAAGGCAAGGAGATGGACGTCTTACAGCTTCTCAGCAAAGAAGGCTTCTACGAAGTCGACCTCGAGCGCCACAAAGCCGAAGGACCCACAGAGCAAACCACAGAGTGACGAGAAGCCTCGCTCTTCGAAACCTCAATCTACCCAGACTCTGTAAATAAAAAAGGCTCTTTGTCAGATAAGTTAGCAAGAAAGTCTCTGATGCATTGAATAACTTCAGTGTCTTCATATCTCGGCAAGTGTACGGCAGTTGCTAGGATCTGTGCCTCATTACGTAATGTGCCTGCTGTGTATTCCCTCTTCACCAGCCAACAGGACGAGTAGGGGCGTTTAATTAAACGCCCGTACTATTCAGCCGACCTTTCTCTATTGTTACGATGAAAAAACGCTAACTCATTTGACAAAGAGCCTCTTTTTCTATGATCTTGTTAATGCATTCATAGCCCCCTCACCTTACTCCTCTCCCCCAGTGGGGAGAGGATAAAAACACTGCGCAGACTGCTGTTCATTTTCGCGCAGCCAAATCATGACAGACAAAATTACTTACATTCGTCCGGAGATGACAGTCCAGCAGACAGAGGACCCTACTTCCCTCTCCCCTGGGGGGAGAGGGTTAGGGTGAGGGGGGTCTCATTTGAGAAAGAGCTGTAAAAAAATGGCTCGGGCATCACGCCACAGGCGCATTTTCAACCTGCCCGTGAAGCCGAATAATTTGACGCAAGTCTTCTTCTCAGAATCTCCAACATGAATTAAGGGATAAGATCAAAAGATTCGACAACTACCCCATCCAGCATCAATGAGCCAGACGCACTATCCCCAGGATCAAAATTGAGGATATCGAAAGCAGCTAGGAAACCGTTCTGCGGAGTTCCCACAAGAGATTGTGGCGGATAGAAATAAAGATCGTAGGTACGCCCCTCAGGAGTCGGACTCATCTCCGCTCCCGTAAATGAACTGATGAGCTTCACAATGCTCGACTGAAAATCTTCGCTTGATACGCGTATGCGAAGATGTGGCACATTCTCCTGGACCATAACATCCGTCATCACGGTGAAGCGCAGCCGATAGAGCTTACCTTCCTCTGCCTCCACCTCTTCCGAAGGCCCACTCCAGAACCCAAAGGTCTTCGTATTATCCTGCGCAATCAACCAGAGCGCACCAGCACCAATGCCACTAAGCGGCGCGGTAAATATCGGGACAGTACCAAACTCCCAGCCCTCCGAAGCCGTTTCAAAACTCCAGGTCTTTAGCATCATCGGTGTGCTCAACGTATCCAGGGGAATTGCCTCCACCACTACTCTGTCCAGCATAAGTGAGCCATCAGCGGCGTCCCCTGCGTCAAAATTCATGATATCAAACGACAGGATCAGATCGTCCTGATCCTCTGGTTTTCCCAGCGCGCTTTCTGGCGGAACAAAATACATCTCATACGTCCGACCCTCCAGAGTCGGCGCATACGAGCCATCCCCCGCACTACTTACCACCAGCATATCTGCCTGCTGATAATTCTGGCTGTTTACCCGCAGGAGCATATTCGGCACCGCCAGAGGATCTGTAACGTCTGTTGCTACTGTCCAGCTGGCGCGATACAGACAATCTGCAATCACCGGCACCGCGTCCAGCTCGCTCGTCCAGAAACCGTAGGTGTTGGTATTATCCTGCGCAGTGAGTATAAGTTGGCCTGGCGTGTAGTCAAAATGTGGCGGTGTGAAATGAGAAATCTCGACCAATCCCCAGCCGTCTTCCGTCAGGTCGAAATTAAAATCCTTTAATGTAACCACTCCCGTAAATTCATCAGCACCGATGTCATAGTCCGACCCATCACCACGAGGCTCCGACGTACCATTGTAGGGTCTGGCATCGCCTTCAAAATCCTCTGTTAGATCAGCAATATGACGTCCTGCATCTATACAGGGTGAGGCGGGAAGCAGATGGAAGTCCCGGTTCTCCGGGTCAACAAATTGCGGATCAGACGAGATATTACCCTCACCACCACCCGTCCAATCCTGAATGCAAGAATAAGAAGGGGTGATGGAACCTCTGATTTGAGCGTCCTTGGAGGCCGTGTTCTGCCAAACAATACAATTTGCGGTGCCGAAAGAACAAGAATCGAGTCCGCCACCATAATCAATGGCTGAGTTGCCGTAAATGGTATTGTTCCGGATGCCGCTGCAATAGGACAGCCCGCCCCCAGAGTTATTGGCCGAGTTACCTGATATAATATTATTATAGATGGTGCCGTAGCACTTATAGAGCCCACCTCCTATATTAGCCAAGTTGCCGGAGATGACGTTGTTCTGAACAGTACCATCACACTGGTAAAGCCCCCCACCACGACCATACGAGCCTGTAGCAGAATTGCTCGTGATGGCATTGTTCTGAATAGTGGCATGACAACTTGCAAGGCCTCCGCCATAATGGCTCCCCGAGTTGCATGAAATAGTATTATTCTGGATGATGGCATTGCAATACAAGAGCCCGCCGCCATATTCAGCCCAGTTGTTTGAAATGGTGTTGTTCTGAATGATTCCCCTGCAGAAGTCAAGCCCGCCGCCTTGCACAGCAGAATTGTCACAGATAATATTGTTCTGGATCTTGCCCTTGCAATCCCAGAGCCCACCTCCGGAAACCACTGCCGAATTGAAAGTAATGGTATTGTTCTGGATTATGCCATGGCAGCCGGAGAGACCCCCGCCACTCCTAGCGCGGTTGCGCAAAACTTTGTTGTGCTCAATAACTGCGCGTGTACCATTCCCACGAATTCCTCCACCTCTGTTATCATAAGAAAAATAATTTAGCAATGCAGCTCCATTGCGAATGGTAAGACCTCTCACCACACAGCTTTCGTCTTCCGTGCCCTTAAAGACAATAACCGAACACAATCCTCCCCCATCTATTATCGTCGCATCGACGATATTATCATCAAGGGGGTTCCTACTTTGGAGAATTACATTTTTCCCCAGGAAACGAAGATTTTCATGATGAGTGCCAGGATCAACTGTAATTATCTCCGAAGGAAAAGCCAGAAAGAGCCCTTGCTGGATTGATGGAAAGTCCGTGGGAATGAAAATTCCTGATGGAATATTGTAGTACGTTGGATCGGTACCGCGAAGCGCTTCTGTGCCATCTTTTAAACCGTCGCCATCAGTATCCGGGTTATTGGGGTCGCTGCCGCGATTAGCTTCCTCAATATCGGCTAACAGGTCTCCATCTGTGTCCAGAGAACTACCGTACTCATCACTTCCCATATCCACAGAGCTACCTGCTAGTCGGCACTCCCCATCTATATCTACAAGATATCTGCCAAAAAGATAATATGTATTCCCGGCATCCACACAGGGGGAGTCGGCCTGAAGATGAAAATCTCCATTATCCGGGTCAACGAATCTCGGATCTGCTGAGATATTGCCTCTGCCACCACCGGTCCAATCCTGTATGCAGCTGTAAAAGGGTAAACTACACACAAAAAGTTGGCTGTCAGTGCGAGCAGAGTTTCCCCAGACGATGCAATTAATAATAAAGTCCGTGCAATAGGCGAGCCCGCCTCCATCCAGCCCAGCCGAATTGCCGCAGATCGTGTTGTTCTGTATTGTGCCGTTACAACGGACAAGCCCTCCGCCGTAATTATATGCAGCATTACCATAGATAGTATTGTTATGAATTGTGCCGTTACACTCGCTGAGCGCACCACCATTACCATAACGACAAGTGTTGTTCGAAATTATATTATTCGCAATGTTGCCGTAACATAAATAAAGCCCACCGCCGTCGCTATAACAAGAGTTGCCCGAAATGGTATTGTTCTCAATTCTGTCACCACACGAATAGAGTCCACCACCGTCGTACTTTGCTGAATTATCCGATATAATATTGTTCTGAATAGTGCCGTAGCAACAGGCCAGCCCGCCGCCGTTGCCTTCACGAGATGAGTTGCCCGAAATGATATTGTTTTGGATGGTGCCATTGCAATCGGAGACTCCACCAAAATGACTTGCTGAGTTACCCAATATTGAATTATTCTTTATAGATGCCAAACTGCGTTTACCGCAGATACCGCCCCCTATGTAGGCATAACCATTGGTGATGGTGAAGCCGAAGAGGATGCAGGTGGTGAGCTCTGTGCCGGAGAAGGTAACTACAGACCCGGATTGATTTCCATCAATGATGGTGCTGGCTACAACGGTTGAGCTCGTGGGATCAGTAGAACGAAGAATAATATTTTTCCCATTGAACTTGATATTTTCATAGTACGTGCCTTTAGAGACGATAATTCCATCACCATCTTGAGACGCATCAATTGCCGCCTGAATTGTGGAATAATCACCCGGAACGGTTATCACTGCAGCTTGAGATAGCAGGCAAAAGGGAGTAATGAGAAAAAATAAAAAGAAGGCTAAAATCCTTAAGCTGGAAAGAAAGGTTAACTTAGGAGAGCGGATCCTTTTCATATTTCATTCTCCCAAGGACTTTGAAAACTCTCAATAAAAACATTGTCATTTCTTCCGTTGTGTTTCAACAGAAACTTGTCCAAAAGCGACGTTTTTATCAACCGCAGAGATATAACATACCTCGTTTCAAGAGTTTGCCCGTTCAACCGACCAACCGGCTCAACCGACCAAGCGACTACCCGGCATTATTAAAAGTAGGTGCTTCCCTCAGCGAGCGGGATTGTCCGCCTTAGGCGGGCGGGCCGATCGAATGAGAAAAACCTCGTTCTGACAGGAGCCAGGACGCTACGAAAAATAATACCGTCTGACCCCGCACTCATTCTGCTTGATTATTGGTGCCAATGGCGGTAGCTATAAGATGTTTTTCAATCTCTGCTAAATGGTAGGCGAGAGGAATGCTAGAAAAGTTCAAAGCGCTATCGGTTTTTGCTGGCATCTTCGTGGCGCCATTTCCGCTGGAAGATCCTAAAGCATTTGCCGAGGATTTCCGCGCTCATAATGCCGTATTCGACGCTGAGCCGATGATCCGCTCACTTCCGCCAAAATCACCGCCGGAAATCCCGCGTATCGTCTGCCTCAACAAGACAAAGACCCTGGTCGTCGAATTCGCACCCGCAAAGATAAACGTACGCAAAATCGATACACCCGTGAAGCGCTCCCTGCGCGACGTGTATGCTGACTTTAAACCGCTGCTCGAAAGGACTCACGCCTACCTCACTGAATACGTGGCGATTAAAATCATCCGCCTCGGCTGCGTCTGCCAACTCTTTGTCCACCTTACCCAGAGTGCTAATCAAAAAATTGGCAGCTATTTCCTCAAACATAGCTTTTTCGATAAGGCGGAAGAAATTCACCTGAGCACGCTCCACAAGGTCTCCCTTGCACCAAACCTGCTCGTTAACCGCTGGATCAAAGTCCATCCCGTGCGCACGGCTCCTCCCCAACAGCGCGACACCGGCCTTATGGTTGAGGTGGATATCAATACACGCGTTGAACAGACCTACACATTTACCACTCACGAGTTCCTGTCGTTCTACGACAGCGTCATTAGTCACGTCGATCAGCACATCGAATTTCTCAACGATATAAGCTTCCTCGGCTAAATAAGAGTAATCCCTCGCGCTTGCCCGATCACCTTCGTGGTCTTCGTAGTAAAATGCTAATTCAAACTACTCACCATGAAGCACACGAAGAAAAAACCAGGCCAAGCACAAGGCGTGCCCCTACGTTATGACAAATCGTCACCGCTTCTGGCTATGGAAAATCTCCTGTAGGGGCGTATTACAATACGCCCCCTACCGCTGAACAATTCGGAAAAAGCTAACAAACCATCTGTTTGAGCTGATCGGGATGACCCGGTGCGATTAGGATATCGCCGGCATTAATCACGGTTTTCGCAGAGGGATTGTAGCGTCACGCGGTATTAGCGCCTTTTGTTTTATACCACTCGATGGTGCGGCGCAGGCCTTCTTCAAATGGTACTTCAACGCGGTAGGCGAGAAGCTCCTGAGCACGGGAAATGTCAGCACGCGAGTGGCGCACATCACCCTTACGCGGAGCCGCATAGATCGGGGCAATTTGCTTACCCGTCACGCTATTAATGATCCGAAGCAAATCATGAAGCGAATAAGATGTACCACAGGCGATGTTAATGACCTGCCCAAGGCCTTTATTTGCTGTAGCGGCCAGGAGGTTGGCACGCACGTTATTCTCGACGTACGTAAAATCACGCGTCTGGTGGCCGTCGCCATAGACCGTGGGCTGCTGGTCATTTAAGATTGCCGTGATGAAGAGAGGAATTACCGCGCTGTACTGCGACGTGGGATCCTGGTTGGGGCCAAAGACGTTAAAGTAACGCAGAACGATCGTCTCAAGACCATAGCAATGGTAGTAGACCTTGCAATAGTACTCGCCCGTGAGCTTCGTAATTGCGTAAGGAGACTGTGGACTTGGAGTCATGGTCTCGACCTTGGAGTCGGCTGGCTGATCGCCGTAGACGGAGGAAGAAGCGGCATAAACAAGTCGGCGGACTTTGGCACCACGACATGCCTCCAGCAGAACAAGCGTGGCTGTGATGTTTGCCTCATTCGAGCGCAGTGGGTCTTCCACAGAGCGCTGTACTGATGGAATGGCTGCTTGATGGAGCACGTAGTCAATATCAGCGACTGCACGTCGCGCAGTATCCGGATCGCGAAGATCACTCTCGATGAGCTCGATTCCCTTTTCCAAGCCGGCAAGATTTTCGCGCTTGCCCGTTGCAAAGTTATCCACTACTCGAACCCACTCCCCTTGTTCGCAAAGGTACTTCACAAGATTCGAACCGATGAATCCAGCGCCTCCTGTCACAAGGTAATTCGCCATTAACCATCTCCCTTGAGTACTAAGTGCAAACCGCAGAATTGAATGATTGGTCCGCTCTAAAAAGTCGCTTCTCTCTTCTTTTGATTACGAATTGCCACAGCGTCGCAGAGGCGTGGAGGCCATTAATTGTAGGGGCGTATTGCCATACGCCCCCACGATTCGTGCGGAATACAAATTCTGTAGTGAATATCTCTGTGCTCTGTGTCTCGGTGCCTCAGTGGCATAGATTATCACCTTGTGCTTCTGACAAGAAAGAACTTCTTAAAGTGGGGTCATTTTCCATAATGCATTTTTCGTTTTTCAATTAAAGCAGCATGTTTACTTAGGGGTTTTCCGCTCATAAAGCAACATAAAATTTCTGCCAAAAAGCTCGTTCCCACAGTAGAAACGGTGGAGAACCGTATAGTTCTGCTGGAATTCCGGATGATCGAGAATCTCGCCAGTCCAGGGATAGTAGCCTACCAGATTGCCCTCTCTGTCAGGCTGGAGGTGCACATGGAGAACAATATAATTCGGTCTGCGGCTAAGGACATAGTCGGCACTGTACTTCTCGTGCAGGCCGCCCGGAAGTTTTGCAACTTGCGGATCAACGATCCCGAGCATATCAATAAAGCGGAGCTTCGAGTAGTAAGGGATAATGCCTGCTTCAGCGCCAGCGAAGACCGAATCGGGTGGCAGGATGGCTCGCATCCACTTTCCCATATCAACGTATTGCTGGTAGAGGGTGCCGGTACGTGTGCCATACACCCAGAGGCGCGTCTCCTTTCGCTCGAAATAGAGATTGCCTGCCAGGATGGCGATGACAAGCAGAGCAATCAGATCGCGCTTCTTATAGAGCGGATCGCGCAGGCTCACACGCTCCCACACAAGACGCACGCCTTCTTGCACAAGGAAGAAGAGGAACGGCAACACGGGGACAAAGAAGCGGCTGGTGGGCATCCAATCGCCTCCGCAGTAAATGATCATGGCAATAGTGAAGATAATTATCAAAAGACCGGTGAGCAGGGGTCGCGCGAGCCGGAGCGGTGAGAGAAGAAATGGCACAGCAGCCACGAAGAGCAGCACGTGGCCGTTGCTCTTAAAAAAAGTAATGATGTAGGCAATGCCATCAGTCAGCTGGAAGCGCGCCTCGCCCGTGGCTTTGGCGTAAAAGGTGTTCGGCAGAAGATTGCCGTAATAGTGATAGCGCCAGTATGTATAAAGGATAAAGGGGATGAGGAAGATCAGGCCATAGAGCGACGCGCCTCTTGGGAGCAAGCCTTGCCGAGCCGAAGCCGGCGCGGCAGCCAGGTTTTCATCATGCTCAGGCGACCACCCTTCTCGAGGGAACCAGCGAGCAACGAAGAGAAAAAGCGCAATAGTCCCGGCAAAGATAATACCGTCCGGCCGCGTTAGCGCTGCAGCCAGCAGAAATATCTGGGTTAGCACAAGATTGCGGCCACTAAGTCGTCGGTCTTTCGAGAAGTAAAACCACGCTAGTACAGCCAGAAAGGTGTAAAAGCCCGTCTCCATACCACTCACTGCCCAGAACGCGAAAGGGCCACTCAGAGCAAGTAAGTAAAGCGCAAGATAGTTAAGCATCCCCCCAGACTTGCCCGTCCTCTTGCTTCCATATTCGGCCGGGAACCTGCGGAGGAAATAATAGAGCAGAAAAATCGTTCCGATGCCGGACAGAAAACCAATCAGGCGCGAGAAGTCTACAATATTCAGCCCGACCTTATACAGCAGGGCAAGCAGAAGCGTAAACAGGAAGTTCGAATAACCCTCGACGTACTCCCCCGGGTTAAAAACCAGACCATCCCCATTGGCAAGGTTTTCAGCGTAGCGATACGAAATGTACGGATCATCGAGCGACCAGCCGAAGTAGTAGAATGCGTGAAGGCAGAAGACAAGCAGAGGCACAGCTAGGTGCGGGTGGGTGGTGAGCCATACTCGTAGAGGATTCTTATTCATGCCATCAGTGTCGCAAAGACGGACTTGTCCGCCTCTGGTGGATTTATCCGCCTCCGGCGGACTTGTCCCCTCAGGAGGATTTGTCCGCCCATGGCGGAACAGTGCGTAAATCGGCAAGCCTACGATGCCCGGATGCGAGGCAAAAAATCAAGGGGATAATACAGAAAAGAGATGTTAGAGCAACAAAAAGCCGTAGCGCAAGGGGGACAATGTGCTTCAAAGATGGACAATGTTTCCATCACGCGGGCTGTAGTGAATGATGAGCGCGTCGCAGTGATGAGCTCGTATTCGTCGCAGCGAAAGCCGGAGCAGCTAAAGCACATCGCCTCGGTTCTTTGGCCGCAGCCAAAGGCATCGGTTTTCACTGGCAAATACTACTTACTTCTTATCATCTGTCTGCGACATCGTAGGAGAAATTACCGATATACCATTTTAACACTAAATGCTCTCCAAAATCGTTTCACTCTTTCGGATTTATAACCAATTTTCTGTTGCAACTCCGACCACCTAACTTCTCACATTTCGAGAACATGGGACTTTCTGCTTGCATTGCGCCCGCCAAAAGCCTGTAAGCATAGAACTTAGTACGTGTGGAGCCTTGTTCCACATATAGTGGAATAGGTCTAAAATTTTTTAGATATGCTTTAAATTCTTCTTGACTTCAGCTATACCTGTATTTTACATTTACTGTCTAAAATTACTTTCGGGAGAAATATGACGTTGCATTCATATCATTCCCCAGCACAGTTGTTTCCTCTTATGGATACAGTCCCTGCTCTATTTGCACCTCGTCGCGCCTAAGTAAATTTACTATCTCCCCTGATTCAATGCTCTCTCGATAAACTACCCAAACTTGGAATAGAAGGCGAAGTTCAGATAAACAAGTTACTAAAATTCGCCCGTTCATTGTTTTGTATGTCATGGGGAAAGCTAGAGAATTCCTGTGACTCCATTCAGGAAAGGAGGTGATGGCTATCGAACGTATTAGTACTCGGTAATGTCGCTCTGCTACAAGGTGAGCATCATAGGCGCGTCTATCGAGGAGTGCTTGCCTTGGAGCCAAGACCGACTCGGTTTAACTTTTATACCCTAAACGAAAGAAGGTAAATTGCGATGAAAAAGACAGCAATGCTTATAATGGCACTGGCCGCCTGTCTGGTGTTTTCGGGTGCGGCAGTGGCAGACACCATCAAAGATGGAACAATTACGTACTCCCCCGGTCATTTCCTGGCAGGGCAGCCGCTAAAGACCGGGTACGACATCTTCGGCTATAACTACCAGGCCCACTTATTCAATGGGTCGTACGCCAATGTCTACCTTGGCCGCGATGGTTTCCCGCCCTACGAGGGGGATACTGAGGCCTATCTAGCAGAAAATCCGACGGCCGAAAATCACTGGACGTGGCCGTATCGGGACGTCCTTCTCACGATGAAATGGAACGACGCCTGGATAAGCAACCAGGACAGAGGAGACGACGCAGGTGGGACCGTGCCCGACGGCAAACTGGATCGGCACTACGGTTATAGCTCATACATCGGTTCCGGTGCGTGGGAGACGAACCACATGTCGGGTTCTTACGAAGTTGAGGTCAATGACAAGATGAAAAAGGCCCATTGGACCTACTTCGTCAAAATAGTGGCCGTTCCATCAGATGCAACAAAAGATGCGGACTTAATTTGGCATGACGCCGATAGTGTTGAAATCGGCCCGGACATCTGGGGGGCGTTCGCGGAAATACAGTCGGTCGAAAACGACCCCTTTGCCGGGATACACGGAAAGCAATACGGCAGCCCATGTAGTCCTGGCTTCGGCCGGTATGGTCCTGAGTAATAATGACTAAATGTTCGGGTTGGTGATATCGCCGTAAGATTGTGACCCTCATTAGAAACGGCAAGGTGACCATCCCGAGATGGTAAGGCGGGCGGGAATCAGCAGATCCCTGCCCGCTCTCTAGAAGCATACTGGGCCACGACTGACGTGTGTAGAAAGGCAGGGTCAGAAATAACTCTGCCCTCTGTTCTCAAGTGAGAAACTAACTCCACGAGCTTGGGGAAAAGGAGGTGATGGCTATCGAGCGTATCAGTCCTCGGTAATGTCGGTCTGCTACGATGCGAGCATCACCGACGTCTACATCGCAGAATGCTGGCCTTGGAGCCAAGACCGACCCGGTTTAACTTTTAAACCCTAAACGAAAGAAGGTAAATTGCGATGAAAAAGCTACTTACGCTGACTATTGTGCTCTCGGTTCTTCTGCTCGCTGCGCCAGCAATGGCGGTAACCTGGAATGTGCCAGGCGACTTTACAACCATTCAGGACGCAATCGATTCGACCAGCCCTGTTGTTCAACCCGGTGATACCATTCTCGTTGGTCCCGGCAACCACCCAGGTGCATTAGTAACAAAAGAGGTGGAAATAAAAGGTGAAGGCGGGGCTGTCATAAACGACGGACCTTCACACCCTCACCCTAACATCAATAACCAGGGATTCCGCCTTTTGGCCGGTAGCGACGGTGCCACGATCAGCCACTTGCAGTTTGATGGGGTGGACTTGGCAATTATGAACGGCGACGGCGTAGATGAAGTGACTGTAGATCATTGCACGTTCATGAACACGGTTCAGGCTATCAGTAACTGGAGGGGAAGTGGCTGGCAAATCAGCCACAATGTTATCACTGATCTGCGGACAATTTGCGGTGGTGGCATAGGGATCTTGGTTGCAGACTTTTCAGGAGGCATAGTCCAAGATAACGTGGTCTCTCATAACAAGATAAACGGGACACTTCATATTTCCGAAGGTGATTGTGGCGGTTATAACGGCAGCGGTATCGTACTTTACGCCGACTTTCGCGGGGGCGGTGCCGGAGCAGCTGAGATAAAGAATAACCGTGTCGTCAAGAACAAGATCAGCTTGGTAGCTCAAGAGGATCCGGGAGCACCCCCAACAAATCCGATTGATGTAGTAGCCTTCGAGCTTACCGATACACGGGATGACCCAGATGCTGATCCTTATCCTGTTGTCTTTGACAATGCCATCGGCTTCAATGACTTCCGCGGTACCGTACTACAGATCGCCTTGACGCCTCTAGGCCTGGACAACGTGAACAAGATATCGCGCAACCTCGGTGACAATCGCGGTCACGGGGTGCATCCGTCTGCATTTGGGCCTGGCGGAAACTGATTCCTGCCCGGTGTCTAAAAGCAACTGGGCCACGACTGACGTGTCGTGTATAGAAAGGCAGGGTCAGCAATGGCCCTGCCTTCTCTTCTCAAGTGAGAAATTAACTCCATGAGCTTGGGGGAAAGGAGGTGATGGTTATAGAGCGTATAAGTCCTCGGTAATGTCGGTGCTCTACAATGCGAGCATCACCGACGTCTGTATCGCAGAATGCTTGCCTTGGAGCCAAGACCGACTCGGTTTAACTTTTAAACCTTAAACGAAAGGACGTGAATCGCGATGAAAAAGCTACTTACGCTGACTATTGTGCTCTCGGTTCTTCTGCTCGCCGTGCCATCAATGGCGGTGACGTGGAATGTCCCGGGAGACTATGCCACCATCCAAGAGGCTATCGACAGCCCAGCTGTCGGTGAGGGCCACAGCATTCTTGTTGGTGCCGGCAACCACGCAGGCGCATTGGTGACAAAAATGGTGGAAATAAAAGGTGAAGGCGGGGCTGTGATAAACAGCGGGCCTATGCGTGGCGCCCGTATGACTGGCTTCTATTTCCTAGGCGGTGCCGGCAATGGTGCGACAATCACCCACTTGTCATTTGAGACAGTGCTTTTACCTATTTACAGCCGGGATACCGATGATGTTACTGTCGACCACTGTACGTTCACCAGCCCAATGCAGGGCATAACCAATTGGAATGGCAGCGGTTGGAACATCAGCCATAATGTAATCAACGGACTGGTGACAGATAGTGGTGGCGGCATTGGAATTTTTATCGGCACTTGGGGCATCGAGGTAACAGCAGATGACAATCTCGTGGCCCACAACAAGATTACAGGTCAGGTTGTAGTTTCCCAGGAAGAAATTGACCGTTACAACCAGGGACTGCCGTATCCGGAGGCCGGCTACAGCGTGCCGGGCATCTGCTTGATGTCTGACCGTCGCTACGGCAAGCCCGCTGGAACAATCTCTGGAAACCGCATCTTGAAGAACAAGGTTGCCATATCCAGCAACAATACTCGTAACCACTGGCCTGGTGGCATTGCGCTGTCAGACCTTGGACTCAAGTACCTAGATCCCCCTGTGCCTGACCTCTTAGATAACAAGGTCGGATTCAACGAGGTCCGCGGAATGCTAGGAATAGAAGGAACACCAATCGCTTTGGTCCCGGAC
>JAUWMI010000025.1 GCA_030613245.1 Candidatus Sumerlaeota bacterium | reverse complement strand
TCGCCGATAACGTTCCGGGCCTGGTTTCATATGTCGACGCGGACGGCTGTTACCGCTTCGTCAGCAAACAATACGAAGAGTGGTTTGGAATCCCGCGAACAGAGATCATTGGAAAGCACTGCAGGCAGGTTCTCGGTGAGGCTACCTATGAGCAGATAAAAGACCGCATCGAGGCGGCATTGTCAGGGCAACGGGTGTGCTACGAAAATGCCATTCCGAACATCCACGGTGGTACGCGCTGGGTGGTTGCTGAGTACGTTCCAGATGTCGACGACCAGGGGAAGACCAAAGGCTTCTTCTCTTTAGTTAGCGACATTACCGAGCGCAAGCAGGCGGAGCAGGCACTGCAGGAAAGTGTGGAAAGGTTTAATCTGGCTGCTCGGGGGTCCAACGAGGGTTTGTGGGATTGGAACATCATCACCAATGAAATCTACCACTCTCCTCGATTCAAGGAGCTGCTTGGTTACGAAGATCATGAAATCGAAAGCTCTTATGAAACTTGGGAGTCACGGTTACATCCTGAGGACCACGACCGGGTTATGGATACGTTGCGCGACCACCTGGAGAGGCGCGTCCTCTTTGACGTGGAGTACCGGCTTCGTACGAAATCGGGGGAATACAGGTGGTTCAGTGGTCGTGGGCAGGCGACCTGGAACCAAGAAGGCAAGGCTACCAGAATGGCTGGTTCGATTCGCGACATTACAGAATTTCGCCGCAGTGAAGAGCGCATGCGCCATCTGGAACGCCTCGCCATGGTCGGCCAGGTGGCAGCGCGTGTGGCACACGAAATCAACAACCCGCTTGCCTCTATTTCCCTGGATCTTGAGCGGCTGCGCAATCGCTCTAAGCCGAACGGCCAGCCAGCCCAGGCATATAAGCGGATGTTAGATGTGGTTGAGAGGATTTCCAGCACAGTGGAAGGGCTGCTGGATCTGTCAAAACACCGGGTTCTGGAAAAGCGAACTGTGGACATCCATACTATCCTGGATGATAGCATTTCGATGATGGAGCAGCGGTTCCGGACAGAGGGAAAAAAGATTGTTCGTAAATATGGCCGGAGTCTGCCGCATGTACCGGTTGACAGTGATCAAATAAGACAGGTCTTCACCAATCTCATCGTGAATGCACTTGAGGCTTTACATAGTGGTGGTAGCCTAACGATTAGCACAAAATCCTTTGCGGCTAGACGACAGGTGCACATTGTGTTTAAAGATGAAGGTGTGGGTATCCCAGCACGGATTCAGCCCCGGATATTTGAGCCGTTTTTCTCGACCAAGTCTAATGGGGTCGGACTTGGCCTGGCTATTTCCCAGGGGATTGTCATCGGCCACGGCGGAAGTATTGAGGTTGAGAGTCGTGCGCGCAAAGGAGCCGTCTTTACTGTAGTACTCCCCGTGGATCCTACAATAGCACGGCACGATATTACTTAAGGTGCCATAAAGGAGGTACAGCGTGTGAGAGGACGATAGAGAAAAGGTAAACCGCAAATCGCCATATTGAGCTTGGCGAGGTTTAACAAAAAGGAAAGGAGATTGAGAAACAATGAACGAAAAGGGTAAAGTGAATGTTCTAGTTGTTGACGATGATCGCGATTTTAATCAATCTTTGCGCGAGTCTCTGACTGAGCAAGGATTTGGGGCTTTTGGCATTACTGATCCGGGGCAAACCCTGAGCGAGTTGAAGAACAAGAGCTATCAGCTCGTGCTCCTCGATCTACGCATGCCAGAAAAGGACGGGGCGACTGTGCTAAGGGAAATCCGGAAGTTCGATTCCGACATCGGTGTGATTATAATCACTGCGTATCCGTCCATTGATTCGGCAGTTGAGACGCTTAAGCTCCAGGCCTATGACTATGTTAAGAAGCCGTTCAAAATGGCAGAACTTGTTGACATCATGAACCGCTATGTTCACGAGAGAGGAATCAAGGCTGACCCGCAACGGCAGCTGATGTGCGAAATTGGCCGGAAAATGCGTGAATTGCGTAAGGACAAGGCCCTCACCTTGCGCCAGCTCAGTAACCGTGCCGGTGTCTCACTTAGCCTGATCTCCAAAATTGAACGGGGTGATTGCGCATCGTCGCTTTCCACACTGTTTAAGCTGGCCGTGGCACTCAATGTCGAAATTTCTTACTTCTTTGCGTAAGTTGCAGCTAGTTTTTTTTCTGTTGAAGAAAGTGATCAGACTGGTAGGGGCGTTAAGTTTAACGTCCCTACTATTTCTATCTGGAGAAATCTCTAATGGGGACCGAAGCAGAGACAGGGGCCTCCTGTAGGAACAGCATCTTCCCTGGATTTAACATTCTGAGCTTTGATCCTTCGAATGCTCCAACTTGTGCGTTCGTGCTCGATACTATCCATGTGTAGTGGGGCGTTAAATTTAACGCCCCTACAGCAGAGGCAGGCGGCTCGTATCTGGAAATTCTGGCAGAAAATAAAGTGGCTCTTTGTCAAATGAGTTAGTATTTCAGAGGAGAGCTCATCTCTACGCACAAGGCGCATTCTCAACCTGCGGCGACTCAGAAAGACAGCGCCTGTGCGCCTGAGGCGGGCTTGCCATTCTGAACGAAGTGAAGAGCCTCAATACCATTGGTATTAAGACACGTCACTATAATTACGAATTAGAGCCGTAAGTCGCCAGCCAAATTTACCCAGCCGTAATTTTTCAATCATTGCATTTCCCCCTCTTCCACACTGCCTATTGCGCTATGGTGTGAGCTTTATCGGAATGCTGCAAACCTGCCTGACAGGTTGGGCAAGAACCTCGTCTGGGGCGAGCCACCACCGAAGACAAGATCACTATAATTTTTTCAAAAAAAAGCTTGACAAGCCAATATTTTTATTAAGAATATATTTTCATAAAGATACGATACCATTATTCCTAACAATCACCATATCATTAACGCCACGAACCATTGAAAGCACATTACGGCATTGGCATCAAGAGGAGCCGCCATAAGTTTGGCAACTATTTTTTAGGATTTTTTTCAATTCATGTCATTATTATGGACAGCGTAATGCGGATTGCCTAGGTCATGTTGACAAAAGCACATTATTGGTATTAAATGATACAGATGGGCTGAATGCGAAGGTGTTTCTGAATGCCCCAGGGTAAGGCATTGGCTTATGGAGCACGGGGCAAAATGATCATCTTTCTGCTTCTTTGAGCCATGAGTGAGCTGAGGGCGGTGTGATACGCCCGGCGAAGAGAAGCGCAGAGTTGGCAAAAGTGGAGATTAGCATCCGGACTGCTGAGTTGATCGTCAAAGATGCGCTTCAGCATATTGGAGAGGAGGCGCAGGTAGTTGCAATCTGTCCGGATTGTTACGATGAGAAATATGTGGTGACTCTGGGAAGGGGGAACAGTGAGGCGGCGTTCTTCCTGAAAGAGCGTGATTGCGAAGAATATCCCACCATATCGGGGGAGAAAGTCCAGGGAGCTATACGCCGTGCGCTTCTCCGGCTGCCGAAATAGGTAGATACCCGCGGTCGCCGTACATAAAATGCAGGGGGCTTTTATTGCCCGATTAGGTAGGGGTGTTCAATTGAACGCCCTTGCCCGGCTCAGGTCTTCCCGTCTGAATACCCTCCGCACGTAACACTTCAATCCACTTTTATGACCCTTTTTTTCCCTCCTTGATTATTCAAAAATGTCGTTGACGCTGACTGAATAAGTGGCAATAGTAGATATCGTTGTGATACACGACTCCACATTTGCTTGATGAGGAGAACTGGCGCGATGACGCAATCAAACATTCCCGTGCTTTTTGCGCGGGGGAAAAGTCTGGCTGAGGCATGGGAGAAGTCGCTCCAGCTGCTCTATGCGCATGGAATCCGGATCAGGACGGAATACGATAAGGCAAGCGACCCACCAAGTATTGACGCCACGATGATTGTGGAAGTCAAGGAGCCGCTGTCTGAGCCACGGATTCATCGCAGTTTTCCTGCTGGGCTGGACTTTCTCGAAGAATATCGCCAGGAGGTGCTTGACGGAATTAAAGATCACTGGATTCGCAATAAGGACGATCCGAACGATACCCGCTGGGAATATACGTATCACGAACGGCTGTGTGCATACCGTTTTATGACCCGTAGGGGAGAGGAGAAGTGGGTGGATCAGATTCAATATATTGTTTCGCGATTAGCTGAGAAGCCCCACTCGCGCAGGGCACAGGCCGTGACGTGGAAAGTATGGGAAGATCTCCATATTGACGATCCGGCTTGCCTCCAATCAATCTGGTGTCGCCTGGTGCCCATGGCAGAGAACTCTTCTGACGTGGTGCTCAACATGAATGTTCGCTTTCGCTCCAATGACGCCTACGAAGCTGCGTTTCTGAACATGTTTGCCTTGATCGCCTTGCAGGAGCGCATGGCACAGCAGATTGCCGAACGGTCAGGGAGAACCGTCAGCGTGGGCCGTTACGTTCATATGGCTGATTCGTACCACATTTACGGAAGCCGTCTGGCGGATTTCCAGTCGCGCTTTCTTGACCAGATGAGCAAACGCTCGTTTGAGGAGCGGACCTGGACAATGGAAATGGCGCGGCCATTTTTTGACGAGGCAAAGCCGCTGATTGAACGGAAGGTACGTGAAGAGACGGAGAGGCAGAAGGGCTAATCATCTAAGAGCCCCTAACAAAATGAATGTTTTGAACATCTCCGAGACTTAGATATTTCGAAATCTTACATAAGGAGGTGGCACGGGCATCCTGCCCGTGTATGCGAAGAGAGAAGGACATAGGATGCAAGTCCTCTTGTTAGGAGCTCCAAGAAAGACTATCAAAATGACATTCTAACGCGCCCAAGGCGCATAAACCACTACGACACAACGTACACGGCGGGAGTAGGGGCGATCCGCCGCGGCGGACGGGTCGCCCTAACATTCTGAATTTTTAATGCGTCTATGGGGCATTCGCGTCGTGCCGTCGTGGGCGGGTTACTTCCCAAATGTTCGTTTAAAAAACGCCGGAGTATTGACATGGCGGAGCTAAAAATTTGCGGAATCACGCGACGGGACGATCGGCTCTTAGTCGAACGTGCCGGTGCAGATTACTGTGGTGTGATATTGGAATTTCCGCCCTCGCCGCGGTCTGTCACAGTAGAACAGGCTGGGGAGATTTTTGCGGAGGCGAAGATTCGCGTAGTAGGTGTTCTGGTAAACAAGCCGCTAGAGTTTGCTGAACGCGTCTGGCAGCAGCTTGGGCTCCATGCAGTGCAATTGCACGGGGATGAGCCGCCAGAGGAGGTACGTCGGGCCAAGGCGCGTCTGAGATGCGAAGTGTGGAAGGTGATTCATCTGCCGCCAGGTACTGAAGAGCCGGATGATCAGCGCGACCTCGAGCAGCGCATTAGCGCCTACGTTGCAGCAGGCGCTGATACATTACTCTTTGATACCTCCGACGTACAAAAAGGTCAGCGGCGGTACGGTGGCACAGGGAGGCCCTTTAACTGGCAATTTTTTCGGACACTCATCTCGCATCTAAAAGCGCAGGCAGGCGGTCTCCCGCCTGTGCGCGTTTTTCTGGCGGGTGGTCTGAATGTTGATAACGTCAGTCAGGCGATCGCGGGCCTTTGCCCTGCCGGTATAGACGTGAGTAGTGGAGTGGAACTCTCCCCTGGGGTAAAAGATCCAGAAAAAGTTAGGGCTATGGTCGAGCAGGTGAAAGGACATCGCTCGGCCTGACAGCGCCTGGTTTTGAGAATATGGTAGTCCAATCATGAAGGTAGTGAGGACCTTCATAGGCAGTTATTCGTTCGTCCCGACAGGGTCTGTCTGGGTCTGGGCGGTGATGCTTTTTGCCGTAGGGGTGTTAAATTTTACGCCCCTACTTTGCGAACCATGCCTGGCAGCTCCGGTGATCAGTGATGTTCAGGTGGTGGGGGTAACAGAAAGCCAGGCAGAGATCACCTGGCAAACTAACGAGCCTGCAACAAGCAAAGTGAATTACGGTCTGGAATGCAGGCAGCTGACCTCGTCGGTTGTCTCAACAGACTATGTGACCGTTCACGCCATTACGATCACGGGACTGGAAGAATGTACCACCTACTTCTTCGAAGTCGCCTCGACGAACGTGCATGGGCAGGAAACAGTCAATAACAACGCAGGCTCCTGCTACGTGTTTTCCACGAAAATCATTAGTCCGATTCTTATATA
Organism: Candidatus Sumerlaeota bacterium; assembly: GCA_030613245.1. Classification (GTDB taxonomy): domain Bacteria; phylum Sumerlaeota; class Sumerlaeia; order MWCT01; family JAUWMI01; genus JAUWMI01. The sequence goes on along the minus strand of JAUWMI010000025.1, from coordinate 57,179 downwards.
CGATTTCGAATCAGCGGATAGCCAGGGCTGGACCGCGTATTCTCTCAGTGGCCCGGCCGAATGGGTGCGCGAGAGTTTCGCCTCTGCCCATAGTCCCACCCATGTCTGGTATTGCAAGGATCTGGATCAAGTCAAGGATGACGTACTGCAGTCCCCGCCGCTAGAAATTCCAGCCAACTCGCTTCTGATCTTCTGGCATACCTTTAGATTGGAACCTCAATTCGACGGTGCGGTGGTCGAAATTTCCGTTGACGAAGGCAGCACTTGGACGGATCTGGGCGACCGGATTACCCAGGGTGGATATACAAACTCCATTTACGGCGCAACACCGCTGAATGGACGCATGGCGTGGACCGGTGGGGAGATCGGCGCGATGGCGAAGGTGGCCATTGACTTGGACGGCCTTGAAGGGTCAGGCCGCCTGATTCGATTTCGCGTGGCCACGGACATAGGGATCGGCTACCCCCAGTACCCGGGCTGGTATCTGGACGACGTGGCGCTGGCGGAGCGGGTTGGGTGTGTGAGTTCGCGCGGGGTGCTCAGCCTGGATCGCGCTGTCTATAGGTGCACCGACGTAATTATGATCACGCTCGTGGACGGCGATCTTGCAGACCTGGGTCAATATACAGTGTATACGACCAGCACAACGGAAGCCACCACGGAGAGCGTAACTCTTGTAGAGACGGCACACGGCATTTTCTCCGGGAGCCTGGTAATTGCTGAAGGGCCACCGGTCTCTGACGGTGTGTTACAGATCAGCTCAGGAGACCTCGTGACAGTGGCCTACTACGATGCGGACGATGGTACAGGGACAGGGAGAACAGTTATAGCCACGGCTACGATTGACTGCACAGGCCCCGCAATCTCGAACGTTCAAATTATCAATATTCAGGACACCAGCGCTACGATCGAATGGACAACAGACGAACCCACGGAGAGCCTTATTGAGTATGGCCCTGCCTGTTCATTTTTGATTAGCTCCGGTTACTCCTCGGTTCCAGTCACCCAGCATTCTCTTTCGCTCTCGGGCTTACATCCCGGCACGACCTATTATTTTCGGGTCGTTGCGTCAGATGCGTCTGGGAATACGACTATTGATGATCAGAATGGCAACTGTTATTCATTCACCACGCTTTCGGGGACGCCAGTTGTTATCAATGAGCTGGATCTTGGAGATCTGGATTGGATCGAGATCTATAACCGCTCTGCAAGTTCGTATGATTTAACCAACTGGCGTATTGAATGGACGGATACACACCTCGGTTCAGGCAGCTTTACGCTGCCGTCCGTGGTTCTACCCTCGCACGGATACTTGCTGATCAGGGAAGGCCCGGGGACCAACGGGCCAGGGGAGATTTATACGCATAGCGAGATACGCTGGTATGAAGAGCGAGGTGGCTCGTGTGCGCTGGTGAATGCCGCAGGGCAAGGCGTGGATTTTGTGCGCTGGGGCAGTTCCACAGCGTCACCGCCACCGGGCACAGCCTGGTTAGACACTAACCCGCCTTCGGCGCGGAGCAATACCTACGGCCACACTCTGGGTCGCGATGATCAGTCCTCAGATCACGACACGGGGAGCGACTGGGAGAATACCTGTGGCGTAAATGCAAAGCACCCTACCCCTGGAGCCTGCAACGGCGATTTCGTCCGCCGCGACGCGTACGCCGGATTTTCCACATGGAGCTTTATTACCACGCCTGCAGTCTTCGCCGAACCGCAATCAGGAATCGGGCCTGGCGGCAGCTTGCAAATTACTGCAACGAGCAATACCAGCAACTTTGGCTTCTGGTCGAGCCCGACCACAGATATTCCCCTGATTGACGACAGCCTCTATGAGGCTCGGTTTCTGATCTCCACAGACGAGACGACTCCACTCCAGGTTCCGCAATTTCGCCTTCGCCTCAATCTTGATAATAATCAATTGAACGGCGCGATGGTCGTGGATAGTGTGGCCAATGCGCTTGTCGCGCCAACTTCCAGCCCGAAAGAGTATTGGTTCTACTTTTCGCCATCGTTTGGAGATGGGGGCAATATGGGCGGAGCGCAGAGTCTCAGCGCGGCTATGGATCTCATGGGTTTTAATCCCCTGGACAGTCCTCATGCGAGCCTCTTTTTGCATTCACTCACGGTCAATCGGATTGCGAAGCGCCAGCTGGAAGGAGTGACGCGGGCGAAGGTTTATACGTTCGAGAGCGGAGAGGAGGGCTGGAGTTTCTTTAGTGTTCCCACGGTATTCCGCGAGCCTGTGCCGTCGTCCTCAAATGGGAGCCTGGGTCTTCAGTCAATGAGCAATACGAACACCTTTGGTGGGTGGAACAGTCCGGCAGAAATTCCTATCTGGGGGGATACTGTCTATCGTGTGCGGTTTCTTGTGCATTCAGATCAGACAGATCGGTCAATCGTCCCAACCGTGCGGCTGCGTCTCCACAGTCAGGATTGGCAGGTGTCAACCAATCTTGTAATCAATTCCACGGGGAATGGCGACTGTTCACCTTCAACAACTCCGGTCGAATATGAGATCTACTTTTACCCGCCTCAGGAGATGATCTCAGGGCCGATTCAGAATATATTCGCAGCGTGGGACATCATGAATTTCGATCCCGCGGATTCCGCACAGGCGATCCTTGGCGTTGACCAGGTTGTTCTGGAACGCCTGGAAGTGCCACACCTTCCGTAATTTTTCAGTCCTTCCGCGTCAATGCAAGCCTGGTTATTGTATATTGAGTAGGGCGTTAAATTTAACGCCTCTACTTGAAGGAATACGATTTTCTTGGCCTCATTTGCACGTTGACAGGTTATTATGATTAATCTTCCTCTATCAACCTAACCGACTGATGACAAGAACGGCGGGCAGGCAATTGCTGGATGTGCTGCAATTAGTACTGAAAACACTGTGTATGTCGGAGAATAGGTACTAAGTCTCAGGGGCTTGGCTTCAGTCTGGGAGGTTATGCTTTGGTTGGATCGCTTTCGGCGTGTGCAGGTTTTCTGTGGTGAACGAGGCAGTAGAGACTTTCCATCGTGGCCACGGTAGCGAGGAAAAAGAGACCCTCCGCCAGATCGTTAAACCACTCGGTGGCTGTTAGGATGTGACCCGCAAGAAGCTCTTTGCCAACAAAATCCACGGCGAGCGGAGTCGAATAGATAATTGGGATAAGTGCGATCAGACAGATTTCAAGACCCAGGCGGATGCGTGGCGAGATATCCTGAAACCCTGAAGGGACATGGGCGAGCAGACGCAATATGCAGAATCCGTGCAATGCGATGACGATGATCAATGGGAATGTGTGCACGCTGTGTTGGATCGAAAGCAGCTGCAAGTTCAGTATAAACGTGCAGGCCAACATACTGATGAACAACAGCACTTTCTGATTGAGGGGAGTCTCGTGAAGACGCGCCAGGGATCTCGTATAGAACACAGTTACATCCTCATGCTGGCAATGCACACTACGCCAGTTTGCCTGTTTTGTTACACAACCAGGGTGTTTTGCAACAGTGAGGACTGGCAATCAGCGAACCACGACGTCGGGAGGGATCCCCTGCAATCAAGAATTCCGAGTTGTCGTGCACCCCTTTACCGATTCACCCAACAAGAAGAGCAGGGGAGAGGAATATGCATTGGAAACTTAAATTTGATATACATTTGCTGGGCAAGAATCAACAGAAAAATTGACAAAATCGCAAGACATATCATTTCAGAGATCTACAAATCACAGAATTGTGCATTTCCTGTGGGAAAACTGATCCACAAGAAGTGCTTGAAGCAATGTCACGCCGCGTAAGATTTATAATATCAATATTGTACAAAGATTTGTTACGCTTTCTCACGATGCATCACAATTGGGCAGAAATAATTTCCGGCAGATACCCAATACCTCTGAGCCCCCAATTTCCTTATGGCCTACATTGATTGAAACTGCCACAGAAACGCGGAGACACAGAGATTTTCAAAAAGTGTGGACACCGATCGCACAGCACATAATCGTTTCGGGCAAGCTATCGATCTCGTGCATACTTTTATGAGCCTTAGGTTCACTGTGTCTCGGTGGCTCTATCACAGGGATCAGCCTTACTTGATTATGCTCGAGGGCAGAAAGAGACGTGATAATAGTATAGGCGGACGTCGCCAGTGCGAGTAATTAGTTTTATTAGGGGAGTTGATCTAGCGCTCGGCGGGCAGCCCTTCCGAAGGAGGTTGAGGCATCGAGGTCAAGCGTTTTCTGATAGTAGGATCGTGCCTTTTCCGGGTTATTAAGATTGGAATGAATCTGTCCGAGTCTATACATGTTCTCTTGGTTTTTCGGCCGGAGATTTTCGACCACTTTGGCATGTTTGAGGGCTTCCTGGTAGCGGTTTGTGTGCCTGAGCAGCTCGACCATCTGCGAGTATGAGAAAATATCCAGAGGGTTATTCTGTAATGCCTGCTGGAGGAACTTGTAGGCCTTGTCATAATTTCTGGTGAGTTTATAGATATTGATCAAACCGCGAATGTATTTAGGATTCCCTGGATCTTGGCGAAAGAGCTCGTACTGTGTCTTTTCAGCCAGTGCGTAATCCCCGAGTGACACGGCAACCTGAACCAGCTGCTCCTTGGCACGGAGCTTAAATTGTGCCTCTTTCTCTGTAGTCATTTGTTCATCGCGCGGATCTCTCTTGTATTGTGGCATTTTTATTAAGACATCTCTAGCTTTTTCATATAGACCATTCTTCTGGTAGACCTGGGCCATGGTGTATTGGACGTTCACTTTGTTCGACATTTCGGCTGCTTTGACGAATTCCTTAGACGACGCCGCATTGTTACCCAGGGCGGAGTACATGACACCGAGATTATAGTGAATCTCGGAATAATCAGGCGCGTATTTTGCCAAGTCCTCGTACGTCTTCAGGGCAAGGGCGGTCTGGCCGTTCTGGTTGTAGGCGTGGGCAAGTTTATAATAGGTAGTGATAAAGGTTGGATTATACTCGAGAGCTTTCTTAAAATTCGTAATGGCAATTGGATACTGTCGAACGATGCTATAGTCCAATCCCTGTTTATTGTAGTACGCGCCGAGGAAATAGTGAATACCGTAGACGATTGAGAGAACGCTGATAAGGAGTGACAGAACGAGCAGCCCAAGCATGGTGATGGGTTTTGGAGTGCTGGCCAAACGATGCGTACCGCCGGGTTTGGCAATACTTTGTTGCCAGCAGAGGTAGCATCCGAGCGAAAGCCCCAGCACTCCCCAGTTGTTTATTCCCACAACGGCCCAGCGCGCATTGGGACTGAAGAAATTGGTGAATAACATGGCGCAGAGACTGGATAGTATCGCGATCTGACACACACGCAAATTCGCGTTCTGACATCCTCGGATGAGCTTTAATCCAAAGTAAAGGATCACCCCCACTAACCACATGTACCCGATGAATCCGAGGACACCGGTTTCAGCAAGCAAGTCTAGATAGTTGTTGTGCGAGAAGAGTGTGACATTAGAAATATCCCACAAATGGTAGTCAGGACTTCGAAATTGCGGAAACAGGAGGCGGAAGCTGCCGGGGCCGGCTCCGAAAAGTATTGTACGCGGCGATTCAATAAAGATGTTTACACCACCGGCCCAGATAATCATACGCGAAGTAAGTGTAAACCCTACACCTTTTAGTCTCTCGGCAAGAATACCCTGCGTAAAGAACACCAATGTCAGCGCAAGGATGAGGCATCCAATGATCCAGATATGAAGATGCGGAATGCGGATTTTTTTCTCGCTTTCGTATTTGTAGTAAGCTATGGCGAACACCAACATGGACAGGATGAATGCCACACCGCTGTCTTTTGAGAACGCAAGATAGAGACATAAGATCATCAGAAGTCCTGCAATGGCTGAAAACAATCGGCGGCCAGCTGTTTTGAAAACAAAAGTACCGGCTATTGTTAGCGGAATGAAGATCACCAGAAAGCTTCCAAAAAAATCGCGATTTAGAATGGTCGAGATCATATCGCGAGAATGATGCAGGGTAAAAATCAGACTGTGCAGGCCACTATCCAGGGGGGAGGGAGAACGGCCAAAGTAAAGGAAATTATGGAGGAAGATGAAAAGCCCGCCATAGTGCAGTAGTCCGAAAACCGCTGTTGCGAATCCAAAGACGATGTATATCCAGAATGCGTTGACAATCAGCTTCTCCTTGCGCAACGACCCTGCCAGGCAGAGAAAAGGTCCGAGGACCGCGAGCTGAAATCCTGTGACGATCAAGCCAATCCAGGGATGCGGGGAGAACAGTGTGGAGATTAGCATAGCCAGAAAATAAAGGCCAAGAGGTATCAGTATGCTTCTCGGCAGTGGAACGAGATCGCCCCGCATGAGCAGGTAGAGGTAGAGACAAACTAGAAGGGGACCAAAACAGTAGAGGAGCGACACCTTTATCTCGTCCAGGTTGTAGGTCAAAGGGGTAAAAAGAAAAATAATGAGGCCTACGATAATGAAGGTGCACACAAATGCAAGATGGGCTCCAGCATAGCGTACTTTACGGGTTCGTGCGTGTTTGGCCATAGTTCTCAGACTCTGTGCTGACAAGAGTAATTGGCAGCTCGGTGCTCAGACTGTGTAGCACCTGATGGAACAGGTCGAGGAAGTCAGGGGCAACCCAGAATTCAATAACGCCCTGTGTTTCATCTCGCGTTCGCACCAAGCCTATGCCTTCGTAGCTTTCAATAATGCTGTTAATATATCCGATTTCTTTCGGATCAGTCGCCGCTACGAATATTTGAACGTCTCCTTTGAATGGTGGGTATTTCTTGTATTGCATTGGGCTTCACAGTCTACTCAGCCGTACCATCATAAGCGCTCACTCTGATGGTCACGTGGGCCATGTTATAAGCTATACGGTCATACACGGTTAGTGTGGTACGCTTGCTGTTAGAAAGCGCAAGCACACAGAAAGAGCTTTCGCTCGTGACAAGTAAAAGACGATACCGACAGCACAATTATTGTTCCTATATCAAATGGCATTGCACAAAGGCAAATGTTTTTTAGCCAGAGAGAGTTGGACAATGAGGGAGCGTGCGCTGATTGTGCAAAGGGGGCTGCGAAGAGGTCACAGAATCAGAAATCGCATCTTCTCTTTTAAACATGGAGGGTAAAGTCGCAATCAGGCACTATATCGGGAGCTCGTTCGGTACCGCAAAATAGTGAGGGAAACCATAGAGAAGAAATGCCAGGGGGGCAAAAAATGTTAAAAAGGAAACACTCCAGGCAGCATGAAAAAGCGAGAACAGAGCGGGTGAGGGGGTATCTCAGGTATGCAGTTCAGCTTCTGCTTTTAGCTCAGCGTTGATCTTTTCGAGTTCTTTTTCAATGAAGTCATGGTTTGCCGTCATGAACCGCTCCAGTGCGTCAACTACCTGGGGGTCAAATTGAGTACCGGCATGTTGTTTGCAGTGTGCAACGGCGTCCTTCAATGAGAGTGGCTTATTGTAAGGGCGCTGAGTTGTCATAGCATCGAACGCATCAGCAACACCCAGAATTCGAGACTCGAGCAGAATTGCCTCGCCGCTCAAGCCATCGGGATACCCAGAACCATTGAACCGTTCATGATGGCCGCGAATAATGGGGATGGCAAATTGCAGATACTCAATGGGCTTGAGTATTTTTTCGCCTGTGACTACGTGGGCCTGAATAGATTCAAATTCCGAATCTGAGAGATGGCCGGTTTTATCAATAAGCTGTTCGCGAACGCCGATTTTTCCGATGTCGTGAAGTTCAGCCGCGGTCTTTAGCCTTTCGTACCGATCCTTCGTCAAGCCGACTTCTTGCGCAATCCCCAGCGCATAGCGGCTGGTGCGCTGGGTATGGCCGCGCGTGTATGGATCCTTTGCCTCGATTGCATTGATCAACGCCAGAATGGCATCGTGATAGGCTTTCTGGATTTCTTCGTAGAGTTTTGAATTTTCAATGGCGATGGCTGCCTGATTTGCAAAGGCAGTCAGGAGCTCGATGTCCTCCTGGTCAAAGCAGAAGGGCTTTTCGCGATTGTCGAGATAGATCGCGCCCAGAACCTTGTCTTTCGACACAAGGGGAGCGCACATTACCGAACGGAGGTGCAGGTCTATAACGCTATCGGCACGGGAAAAGCGTTCGTCGCGAGTCGCATCGTTCGCCAGGATACTCACGCGGTTTTCAATGGAGTGTTGGAAAATGCTCTTGCTAATAATGAACGGCCGCGTACCTTCCTCATCCCGATGAGCCACCACCCGGGGTGAAAACTCTTGCTTCTCATCGCGCATCAAGACGCAAATGCGCTGTACGTCGGCAAAGGCTTTGAAAATCTGCTTTATAATCAAATCGAAGAGGTCATCGAGCACCATCACTGAGTTGATCGCTTCAGTCACGTCATAGATATTCTGGAGGTTGCGAATCATCTTGTTCGTGTCAACCAGATCAGGCGTCGGGGTCTTGGTGTCAACCGCTGCAACCTCACTCTCGATTGACTCTACCGCAGCCTTGGTGCTAACTTCATGAAACTTCTTCGAGAAGACATCCAGTGGAATGGTTGAGGTAATCTCGGAGTCGTCGCCGTCGCGCCATTCAACGATTCCTTTCTGTTGTGTATCCAGCGCAATAAGTTCTGTGTTGCCAACTGTAATCACATCGCCGGGCAACATGATTTGCCGCTTTACCCGATAGCCATTAATAAACGATCCATTAGTGCTGTTCTTGTCTGTATAGACGAACGTGTCTTTTTCTCTCACAATCTCCGCATGAATCCGGGAGATTTTTGGGTCGTCCAGGGCAATGTCGCAAATTGCGTCTCGGCCAATAGTGGTCTTCGGGATCTTCAACGTCCAGTTCTTGTCTTTCGCGCTTCCCTTTTGACAATACAGCCGCATCCGTATTATGCCTTTCTAGCGAACTAGAAACAGATATATGCCAAGCAGTGCCGGACGTCAACCCTGTTTTTTCTTCTCCGGACAACCATTTGACACAGGCTTTTTTCGCTTGACTTGCGAAGTGATCTCGTGGAAGTGTATGTTTCGAATACATGTGAGCGGGATTAACTCAGCTGGTAGAGTGTCAGCTTCCCAAGCTGAAAGTCGCGGGTTCGATCCCCGTATCCCGCTCCATTTTATTTTTAACGATATCAATGGCATAAAGTGCAGGTAACTTTTTAACTGTCCCAATTTGAAAACGATAAGAAAGGACGTTTTGGGACGCAAAGTGGACGCATTTTGACTACAAATGTAGACAACAAGTCTTGCCTTGTACAATAAGTGGAAGCCATCTGTGTTTCTTCCCTGAAGCATCTCGGGATTGCAAAACGAAGCCTACGCTCTGGGTATATAAACTTTATGCCCTCGCTCAATGATAAAATCCTCATTCTTTTTAGAATCCCTCCAACCGATGCTTTCATTTCATGTGGGTTTTTCCCAATTGACGACTGAAAAACCTTGTCTGCTTACCACGCAAGGAGTTCCTCGTTAAGTTAAACAATTGGATGCTGGATTTTATTGGAACTGGCTTTTTCCTCCAGCTTGTGACGGGAGGTTACCCGGCTTAAAGACTCGGACATCGGTAACGGGCGCATCGTCATTAGGCCCGAAGAGGGTAAGCGAAAAAGGATTATTACGTCATGCTATTATTGGGATTGGCAAGAGGGAAAAAAGCTTGATAGCACGTCAGCGGCTAAGATATATTTTCTTGTTAATGAATCTAAGGATCTCAAAACCGCGATGATGTACACGCATGTGCTTAATCGAGGAGGCAAAGGGGTACGGAGTCCGGCGCATGCTTTGCAGTTTATGATCTATGCAAAGAGTATTATACGGATCAGTATAAGACTCCAAGCTAAAGACCGTAACACAATGTAAATAACTGAAAAGAGAGGACTCGTTCCAATTCTTAGGACGATTTTTCTGGCATCTTATACTGTCGGGTTCGCATTTTTGGTGTCTTATATTGACCCAGATAATTAATGTTCGGTTCCAGGAAAAACACGAAGGAGGGTTGTATGAACATCTTTCGAAAACTGGACAGAATTCCTCCTCCTTATTCAACGGTTCTTGCGTTAGCCATACCCTCGTTGCTGGGTTTGGTTGTTGTCTTCTTGCATGACGGCGAACTCAGACTCTTGGGCATTGGCATAATTACTGGTGCATTCTTCGCCATCATCTTGAAAAAAGCAGCCGAAGTGTCCGACAGAGCTGTTCTTTCGAGCATACTCGGCATGTTTCGAGGCAATAAGAGAAGCAATTCGGAATAAACAGGAACCGAACCATTCACTGCAGGCGATCCGCCTGCGGCGGACGGCTGATGCACAGCGTTAGGAAGATCTTGTTCACGGAAATGAGTGAGAGACACCCTTAAAAGATGGGGGCAAAAGCAGAGGCGGTGCGTTGCCTTGGTGAAGGATTAAGCAAAATGCAAGAAGCCGTAATGAGGCAGTTATAGTGCGAATTGCTTTGGTTTATCCCGCAACCGAAATCGATAGAAAAGTCCTGCCCGATTGCCTGCCGATGGGCATCCTGTATCTTGCCGCTGTTGCGGAAAAGGTTCTTGGGGCAACTGTGGACGTTTATGATGCACGCCATGGACGTAAATTTCCCCGTATGAAACACATCAACGACTATGATGTGATCGGTTTTTCCGCAATGACTATGCAGGCCAGGACAGCCCTAAACTTGGCGAAGCGCGCTCGAAAGGCAGGTTTTTCAGGGAAGTTGGTATTCGGCGGCCCGCATGCAAGCGTTGCTCCGGAACACCTCATGAGCCAATCTTGCGTCGATGCGATATTCATAGGTGAAGCCGAGCATAGCTTTATTCAGTACCTGAACTATATTAAAGGAAAGCCGCATCAGATCGAACGTGCTTGGATACGCGAAACCAATGGCAGCAAGTGGAAGCATTATCATGGAGAGGCCTTCATTGAGGATCTCGACTCTCTTCCCTTTCCAGCGCGAGAGAAGTATGGAGACCTTCCTGCTCGCCTGCGTAGCATCAACATGACCACCTCCCGCGGATGTCCGTTCGAGTGCAACTACTGTCAACCTACAAAGAGACTACTATTCGGGAGAAAAGTTCGCAGGCGCAGCACTGAAAACATTGTTGCTGAAATTGAGGATGCAATCCACCGATTTAACATTACCCGCTTCGCCATCGACGATGATACTTTTCCATATCCCAAAAGCATCGTGCTTGAATTCTGTGAGGCTGCCAGGCCTCTAGGGCTCAAATGGTCTTGCCAGAGCCGGAGTGACATCGACCGTGAAACACTGACTGCCATGCGCGACGCCGGTTGCGATTTGGTTATCGTTGGTGCCGAAAGCGGTTCCCAACGAATGCTTGACTTAATGAATAAGAGAAACACGGTTGAAAAGAACGCAGTATTCATTAAAACCTGCAACGAACTCGGTATCAATACCTGGTGCAATATGATGGTCGGTTATCCTGGAGAGACCGAGGAAGATATGAAACTCTCCCTCGAATTTGTCCGGGAAACACAGCCTACTCTAACTAACGTCAGTCAAGTTACCCCGTTTCCAGGCACGCACCTTTGGGATAAATGCAAACAGGATATCATCAACACAAATTGGAATCATATCGCCCGCCACGTCCATCGTCCCAAATTCAAATCCCTTGCTCGCAATCAAATTCTTATTAAGAACTACATCACATTGATGAACAAAAGGTGGAAACAACCTGTCAGCGCAGATCTTGTAAGCCTTTCCGCTTTAACCTGGCGATTATGCTGCCGCGTGCCTTATCTGCTTCGCGTCCTGGTTCATCGAGAACATTCGAAGCAAGCCGCTCTGGAAAGAGCGCTTGAGACGGCTCGTTCTGGTGAAATTGATCATAGCATACGCCAACTGAAGAAACTGGCCCGCCGTTACTCGACAAGAGCTTCCGCCTTGGGACATCTGGCTTGGCTTTATTTGAGCACTGGGCGGCCATCCAAAGCGATCGAATTTTACGAGCGGCTCATAAGGATTCAGCCAGAAAATCTGGAAGCCCGGCATTTATTGGCCAAGGCGTTGTTGCAAATAGGCAGAAAAGAAGATGCCCAGGCTCAGGTACAAGAATCCCTCCGAATAGATCCTAATTATGTACCATCTCTTGAACTGCTTTCTGAGCTAGACAATGGCACTCAGTCTGCTATCGGCTATCTGCATAAGCGGGTATTCAGTAAAAAGCCTAACAAATCGCCGAACCTGACGGACACACGCTGAAGCGCTTTCTTACCAGGTTAGCTTTTGGATTAATGCCTTCGAATAATAAATGACACCCACCAAAGAAAAGTGGGATATTGATTGAAAGCAAAGGAGGAGAACCGATGACATCAGGTCTACCTGAGAAGATTGAAAAACTCTTTCTTATGTTTAAGAAAGCTATTGAAGCGGAACGAAAAGCCCAGGAAATGTATAAAGACGCAAAGGAGTTGTGTGATGATGAACTATTGAAGAAAGTCTTTGAGGGTTTCTATCAAGATGAGGTTCGACATGAACGCGCATTAATAGCGCGTTACAACAGTCTGCGGCAAGAATTCAAACTTGAAGAAGAATACTAGGTTGTAGATTTCATTGCTAGACAATTTGGATATCCAACATTTAGATTAATGAAATCTACGTTACATCACATTTTAAAGCCTTCAAGATAGATTTGTGTAACATAATATGATTGTATAATGATCGCGATTTAGGATTCCAGAAACAGATGTGCCTAACAATTCGCTGCAGCGGACCCGCCGCGGCGGGCTGCTGAGCTCTGAGTTAGGCCTGTAATGGGCCATTAAGGGGGCGTTCGTGAGCATCATCAACAGTGCGAAGGAACTTGGCGACCTCAGATGGTCAAATGCAAAGTCAACGCGTACGATGATATTGAATCTACGTTTAACACGCTCTTTAAGGGTTTTTCAGTCATTCAGACCAGCAGAAAAGGAATGAAAAAAGAATGGAATCTCATCGGAGAAGCATCGTAAAAGCATTGAGCTGGCGTGTGGTGGCCCTTCTCATAACCGCCTCAGTGGCCTGGATCATCACGGGGAGCTTACGGTTTGGAGTCATTATTGGGGGAATCGATACGGTCATCAAGCTTGTCGCCTATTACTTTCACGAACGACTATGGAACCGCATTTCTTTTGGCCGCATCCGGGATCCAGAGTATCAGATTTAGTTTCCAGGGGCCAGTGTCAGACTTCACATTCGTAACAAGTTGCCGAACCAGTCGCTGCAGCGGACGCGCCGCGGGGGCCGCTCAGCTCGCAGCCGTTAGCCGGCTATCGACTGAGCCCGACAAAGCAAGATCTTGAGATAGCTGACACTCGAAGAGAAGTGCTGATGAAAACGATTGGGTTACTTGGTGGTATGAGTTGGGGAAGTACCGAACTTTACTATCGCTGGATAAACGAGGGTGTTAAAGAGAAACTGGGCGGCCTTCATTCGGCTAGAATTGCGATGGTGAGTGTGGACTTCCAGGAAATCGACAAGCTACAGCACAGCGGCGAGTGGGAACAAGCCGGTGAAGTACTCAGTAAAGCCGCTAGACGTATTGAAGCGGCAGGTGCCGACTTCCTTGTGATATGCACAAACACGATGCACAAGGTTGTGCCTCAAATAGAAAGTGCGATCAACATCCCCATCCTGCATCTGGCTGATGCTACGGCTCGTCGAATAAAGGAAAGAGGAATGAAAACGGTCGGGCTGTTAGGAAGCAATTTTACGATGGAGGAAGATTTCTATAAGGGACGTCTGATCGAAAAGCATGGACTTACTGTAATTATACCTTCCGCAGCAGACCGTCAAATTGTCCACCGTATCATTTACGAAGAGTTATGTCTTGGAATCGTCAAGGCTGAATCCCGCGAAGAGTACTTGAGAATAATAAACAGGATGCACGAGGAGGGTGCCGAAGGCGTTATCGAAGGTTGTACAGAGATTGTCATGCTAGTGCAGCAGAAACATACAGATATTCCGTTGTTCGATACTACGGCCATTCATGCGCAGGAGGCGGTTTCCGTAGCGTTCGCTTAGATGGCGAGTGAGCCGCGTAAGGCTATGGCAACAATGGGGACTCTTTGCCACCCAATAAATGCGTTCCATTGCCGCAGGTGAGCTCGATTGTAATACTCATAACAGTTTAAGGTTGGAGAATTCACATAAAACCAATACAAGGAGATAAAATCATGAAGAAATATGGCATGATGGGTATTGTCTTACTGGCAATTTTCCTTGTTGTACCAGCAGTATCAGTGTTGGCGCACGATGATCTCGACAGCATCTACGAGTTGATCCATCAAGCGCGTATAGACGTCCGCGCCATCCGGGCTGAGATCACGGGTAAGGTTCTGGAGAGCGGCGAAAGTCGCGGCGAGACGCACGACAGCGAGCGCGGTGAGCATGCCCGCGACCCTAGCAGCCACGACAAGGAAGGTAAGGACGAAGGCCGCGAGCCCGGCGAGTTGGAAGGAAGCGAACCCACGGATCCCAAACTGAAGATGATCTACAACGAGGCCCAGTTGCTACGCAGCGAACTCCGCGCATTGCGAGGAGACATTCGCAAGGTCCTGTTGAGCCACAAAGAGGTGACAAAGGCACCCGCGGAGGCAAGGTCACGTGAACATTCAGAGGAAGGCCGGGGCGAACATTCAGGTGAAGGAGAAGAGTCTGGACAGACCTTCACTCTCAACGAGACCTACGATAAAGTTCGCCGAGGTGTGCGGTTAATTTTGGCTTACGATAAAGATTCTTCGTCTTTCATTGGAACTGTAGAGAACGCAACCAACAGAACCATAAGATCTGTGCGTGTAGAAGTTCACCTTTCCAACGGAACGGAACTGGGTCCGACGAGACCTATTGATCTCGCACCCGGCAAAAAGGCAAGCGTCAAGCTATCGGCAGCCGGACAATCCTTCAGCTGGTGGAAGGCCCATCCAGAGTCAGGTTCAGGTGAACATTAAGAAGAACACCCAAGAGAAGGTCAGGTTGGGATAAAATAGTGGTAAAATAGGGACAGACGACATTTTGAATCGTGCTTCAAGAGAAAGCAAGAATATCGTCTGCCCCCAGTTTCCCATTGCCAGGAAATCACTTGACAATGCCAACCGGTGAATCTAAATTCCTATAATGAATGGCCCGATACCTTATACCTTCTTCATAGGGTCTATGGGAAATCTCGGGCAATATGATCAGCCAGTCGGGGGGAGCGGTCCTTATGTTCCCCTGGACGAATCCATCGAAAGGAGATACTAGCATGAAAAAGTCGTTTAGGATTATTGTGCTAGTAGCTTTGTCCGTATTCTTGACAATTGGTTGCACCTCGACTGACTCGACTAAGTTGCCTGATCAGGAACTTCTTCAGGGAATTTGGATCGGACATGAAGTTGGTCATGAAGATGAGAAGTGCACATTAACCGTTTCAGGAAATAATATAGAGTTCCGTGGTGCCCATCCCCAAGAGTGGTATAAAGCTACATTTACCCTCGATGAAAAGGCTAAGCCGAAATGTATGGATACTCTCATCAAAGAATGCCCTGCTCCTAAGTACGTAGGCAAGCTCGCAAGAGTTATCTATAAAATTGAAAATAATACTTTAACCTTAGCTGGGAATGAACCAGGAGTGGATACAAGGCCAACCTCTTTTGAGCGTTCTGGTAATATCCGGGGTTTTGTTCTAACCAAGGAATAAAAGAGAAATTGACATCTATATGTTCAACAAGCCGGGGGAGCGGTCCTTATGTTCCCCTGAACAAATCTATCGAAAGGAGAGGAGTACGATGCAAAAGGCAAGGTACGGCAGCAGTGTATGGGGACGGGTGTGTTTGTGGATGATCGCGGGGCTTTTCTTATTCTACAGCGGAGCCAATTCCTTTGCCCAGCAGAGAACTGCGTTATCCCCGGAGAAGCAAGAGGCGGCTCAGAAAATGGAGGCACAATACATTGCGAAGAAACTGAAACTCTCCGACGATAACACCTCGAAGCGGCAGCGTACTTGAAAGCTCGAAAGAGCCTCACAGATGCGAGGCAGGCGCTCAGAAGCGAAGGATCGCGCGACTTCCAGGCATACCGGGATCTTTCCGACAAAGAGAGCAAGAAACTCGAGGGTGAGTTGGCCAAGTTTCTGAAAGAGAAGCAGGTGACGAAAGCCATGGAATCCCTCGGGACCTTCAACACATCGTGGGACCGGATGTTGGACGCGCTGGCCGGGTACAAACTTGAAGATAAGCAGCTAAACAAAGCGCTCGACAAAGTGAATGCTTACGTTATTGATTCGGCGAAGCTGATGCAGGAAGCCCGCGAAAGCGGCAGCTATCGGGAAATGCGGCCGAAATTTCAGGAACTCCGCGACAAGCTGGATAAGGCCATGGAAGGCATTCTTGCCGCAGAACAGCTGGAGCAGTGGAAGCAGGTGGCGGCGCGAAGGGGGAGAAGCTAAAGGGAAGCAGGAATTCAGCCTTCAGGTTTGGACATAGTAATCTCCATTATGTAGTCAATTGGAACGAAATATGACGTGAAGAAATCCCTCCTATTTCATGGAGGGATTTCTCATGTTTGCCTGATCTCCTTCCTCCGCAGAAAATAAGTTTTTGCATGTCCCGAGCGGTGTCGTGACCACAGCGCCGGCTTTAGCTCAAAAGAGCGAAGTCGGCCGTTTTTGTTTATACGGTAAGATTGACCTCACAAACAGAAGTACTGAAGTATATAATCTCAGGTAACGAAGCGTATCCATTCTATAGATATACTGTTCTATAGCAGAAAACATCAGCAAAAACCAATTTAAAAACAGATACCATTACTTTGAAACGATCGCTTAACGGTTGGTTTAGAGGATGGTTTGCAGTCCGGAAAATTTTCTCCATCAAAACAGAATGCGTTAAAATACCAGAGCTCGGACGCACCTTGACCCGAAGTTTTGGCAGGTTTTCCTGCAAATAGCACTATTTGGTTATTAAGTCACTTGACAATATTATCCATAACCTATACTCTTGCCTTGGTTCTAGACTGGAGAAAAGGGATTCAGTTAGAAGCGGGGTGAAGGATATGAGACAAATAAGACGAGTAGTCAAATGAATTCCTACATGACCTTGGCAAGTAAGACCATTGAATGCACATAGTCAAACTCGAGACCGTATTCAACGTATGAGCCTTAGGGCTTTTTAATAATGAATAGAATAGGGAATATAAAAAGCAGGGGATGGTAATGATGAACAATGTGATCGGAAAAGCGGTACGATTGGGACTGGCTGCAATGGTTGTGGTTCTCGGCGCGCTGCTGGCATCTGCGGAGCTGTCTGAGAATCCCAACCCGAAGTTTTGGGTAACGGATGGGTGGGGGGTATATGCTATCGCGCTTACCGAAAATACCATCTACATCGGCGGCGAGTTCACGCGGGTAAGTCCTCAAACGGGTAGTGGCGCGGCTATTGACACAACGTCAGGGCTCTTGGTGCCTGGATTTCCGGAAGTGGACGGACTAATTCTCGCTGTAATCTCAGATGGCACAGGAGGCTGGTATATCGGTGGTTTATTCTCATCTGTAGGTGGCGCAGATCGTAACAATATTGCCCACATCCTGTCCGATGGAAGTGTTGATCCAGCATGGGATCCCAACGCTGATGGCTCTATTAGTTCACTTGTAATCTCAGGAGATGGTGCCACGGTCTACGCAGGGGGCAACTTTACCCAGATCGGAGGCCAATCACGCAGTAATATCGCAGCCCTGGATCCCACTATCGGCTATGCGACGAGCTGGAATCCTGGCACGAATGGCTTTGTATCTGCGCTGGTTATGTCGCCAAATGGCACGACGCTTTACTTGGCTGGTGCTTTTACTTCTGTGGGCGGCCAATGGCGCAATTATATCGGGGCAGTGGATGCCTTGAGCGGTAATGTTACGCCATGGGACCCCAGGGCAGACGGTGACGTCGTTGCGCTGGCAGTTTCGCCAGATGGAGCAACAGTTTACGCTGGGGGCATATTTATGGCTATTGGCAATCAGGTGCGCAATAATATTGCCGCGCTGGAAACCTCGACCGGCAACGCTACGGCCTGGAATCCTGATGCTAACTGGGGTGTCCTTGCCCTGGCTTTATCGCCAGATGGTACGATAGTGTACGCTGCAGGTGGATTCACCGAAATCGGCGGTTGGTTACGCAATCGGATTGCCGCACTGGATGCATTGACGGGTAATGCTATGGCATGGGATCCTGATGCTAGAGGGGCTGTCATTGCGCTGGCAGTGTCGCCAGATGGCACAACAGTTTATGCTGGAGGTGAATTCGCCTGGGGTGAGATCGGCGGACACAGGCGGAAATATATCGCGGCACTGGATGCCTCAACCGGCAACGCCACAGCATGGGATCCTGGTGCGAATGGTATCGTCTATGCACTGGCACTATCACAAGACGGAACGGCACTTTACGTAGCAGGCGGCTTCACGCAGATTGGAGGCCAGGTGCGCAATAATATTGCCGCGCTGGATGCAGCAACAGGACAGGTTACGGCTTTGAACCCTAATGTGGATGGTCCGGTATATTCTCTGGCGATGTCACCGGACGATACAATACTCTATGTTGGAGGGCCCTTCACTTCAATCGGAGGCCAGGAGCGCAACGGTATCGCTGCGGTGAATGTCTTAACTGGCAACGTTACTGCCTGGAATCCAAATGCCAGCGGTGGCTGGCTCTTATACCCTTACGTTTCATCGCTGGCAGTGTCACCAGATGGTACAACGATCTATGCCGTGGGTGTGTTTACCTCCATCGGTGGTCAGGAACGAAATTACATCGCTGCACTTGATGCCGTGACCGGGAATGCAACAGCCTGGAATCCCAATCCGGATAGCGAGGTTAGAGCCGTTGCACTATCGGCAGATGGTAATACTGTGTACGTAGGAGGAGACTTTACCTCCATTGGTGGTCTCGCGCGCAAGAATATCGCTTCTCTGTATGCCTCGACTGGCAACGTCACAGCCTGGAATCCAATTGCAAGCGGTAGCCCGTATCCTTACGTTGATTCACTTGCGGTGTCGGCGGATGGCTCGACGGTTTATGTCGGAGGGAACTTCGACTCCATCGGCGGCCAGGCACGTAACAATATCGCTGCGCTCGATGCCTCGACGGGACATGCCACATCCTGGGATCCAAATCCAAACGGCGGCGTCTTTTCGCTTGCAATATCACCGGATGGCTCGACGGTCTACCCTGGGGGTGGGTTCAGTTATATTGGAAGCGAAAACCGCAGCAATATCGCGGCACTGGATGCCTCAACCGGCAACGCCACAGCATGGGATCCTGGTGCGAATGGTATCGTCTATGCACTGGCACTATCACAAGACGGGAAAACACTTTGCATAGGAGGCGGCTTCACTTCAATCGGTTCCCGTGCCCGGGACGGATTCGCTGTATTTGATGAAGTCTCTGTGCCGACCCCCACTCCCACGCCAACAGCCACACCTACTCCAACCCCCACTCCTGTTTCACCGCCATATACCTTCAATTTTGATACTGGGGCTGACGGTTGGATTTTTAGCGGCACAATTATTCCCTTTGATTCTGGAGCACAGACATCTTCAGGGGGACACCTCGGATTAAGTCCGTCAGGTTCGTCTTACTGCTTTGGGTTCTGGAATAGTCCGGAAATTTCGGTGCATAATGGAGTGACATATAAAGCCGAATTCTCTCTTGCAAGTAGCCTATCAACAGGTGAATTGGTTCCACAGTGCCGTTTGAGAGCTAATCAGGTAAACGGCTATGGTTCAGCAACACGTGAAGTCATTAGCGGTGGCGATGGAGGAGGAGCACCACTAAATACCCCTCGTACCTATGACCTATTGTTCACGCCATTATTCTCAGGCGCAGAGGGAATAGTAACACTGAGCTTTGACATCTTGAACTTTGACCCATCTGATGATGGCAATGCCTGGATATACCTCGAATCCGTAACTATCGAGGAGGTGTCGGTTTCTCCATAGGTGGTTGTGCGATAGGCCGCCTGGTTGCCATAAGTTTCCCCGATTTTCCCGATTTTCGCACAGCCTTGCCTTTGAAACAATTTGTGGCCTTCAGTTCCCAGGCTGGCCCATGTCTGACGTGCCAAAGTATGGGCAGTTACGCCTGAGGCGCACAAGTCATGAACTGCCCCTACGGCTTGTTGGATAATGGTTGACAGCTTGCCTCTCTCTCTCCTACTTTTATTGGGTAGAAAGCTAGGAAGTCACAGAACAGATTTTTTAACCTGTCTTCTCGGCGAATCCGAATCTGTGCGATAGCGATTGAAGACGCTGAGGCTCAGAATCCCCTGGAGCTCTCAGAGAAGCTGCTGACGCGTGACCGTGGATAGTGGAATGCTGTAAGATGTGGGGGGAATGCCGTGAAAGTGGGAAGACGCGATACCCAGGTACTTGTAGGCGTACGGTTCTGCCTTTTCGCTGGAATTTTGCTTCTGTGTTTCGCCCTCCTGAGTTGTGCTTACGGCCCCGCGCGCTCTCTTACGTCGTACGATTATAGCAATGGCTGGTACCACAAGATACGTGAGGGAGAAACGCTGTATGCCGTTGCCAAGCGGTACGGGCGGGATGTAAATCTCCTTGCGCAGCTGAATGGCGTGCGGGACCCCCAGCGACTACCCATTGGACATTACCTTTATATACCTCCGCGTAATATCTATCCGCCATCACTGAAAAGGAATACCTACAGAACGGCCTCGGCAGAGTCGAGCAAGGCGCAGCGCGCATCTGTGTCAAAGGGAAATGGCTTGGAGCGCTCCGTTGCTCCCTCGCGAAATCCCGCATTGAAGCGCCAGGTTGGAAAAGCCAAAGGCAGGTATGGATTCGGCTATCCTGTTCGTGGTCGCATTGTACGCTGGTTTAGCGATGATTTAGCGGATATACACAAAGGGATAGACATTGCCGCGCCCGAAGGAACGTCCATCGTCGCTGCGCGCAATGGGCAGGTCATTTATAGCGGCGACATAATCCCGGGTTATGGCAATTTAATTATTATAGATCACGGTGACGGTTTCGCTACCCTCTATGCGAATAATCGGAAAAATTTGGCCAGGAAAATCAACCAGCGTGTTAGAAAAGGCGATGTCATTGCCCTTGTCGGGCGTGCCAGCCGGTCGGAGCTTCCTCATCTCCACTTTGAAATCCGTAAAGACTCCGTTGCTATAAATCCGTTACCATATCTTCCCTGACTGCCCGTCTCTTCCGGCAACTTGGGTATGAGGGCGTTCTGGGTTACCGTCTAATGACGACGTGCTTGAGCGCCTTTCGTGGCGGCGCAGAAGCCTGCTCGGCAGGATAACCGATCGGAATGATAGCAATGGGACGTTGGCCACGAGGACAGCCCAGTGCTGAGGCGGCCTCCGATTCTTCAAAGGCCCCTACCCAGCAGCTGCCCAACCCCAGCGCGTGAGCTAAAAGCAAGATGTTCTGAATCGCTGCAGCAGTATCTTGGATGCAGTAGAGCGTGGCCCCGCGCGTTCCATAGCTCATCGAAGCTTCGTTGATCTCCACGCAGACAGCCAGAACTACTGGCGCCTCGGCAATGAAGCTCTGGCCATAGGCCGCGCGAACCAGGGCCTCCTTAAGGCGCTGATCGGAGATGACGTAGAATTTCCACGGCTGCACGTTTCCAGCACTGGGGGCCCAGATTGCGGCCTCGAGCAGTTGGTCAAGCTCAGCCGTCGGAATCTCTTTTTCCGGATGAAACGCACGAATACTTCGCCGTTCTTTTATCGTGCGCAGCAGATCCATTTGTCAAGTCCTCCTCCAGGATAACCCTGTGCGTGTTTTTGTCTTTGCGGTTTTGGCCCATTCATGCGCTGCAGACTGCTACCGTCCGCGCTCACGCCTGTTTGCTCATTACCAGAAGCCTTTCCAATTCTCTCATGCCCTTAAAGCAATAGCGGCTGACAGTAGAAGGGGGCGCCTGGCCAGACGTGCCACTGTGGTGCCTCGCACCATTACCTCGGGATTGCCGAAATTTATCTGCCCCGCAGTTGATTACTCCATTATGTCAATCAGCAAGTCAGGTGCAGCGCCGCAGCTACCTTGTCCGTTTCGTGCAACTGATTATACGTTTTGCATGCCTCAGGTGTTTTCTTGACGATCACCTTGATGCCAGTCTTTTCCAGATTCTTCATAACGTCAGGTGGCACGGTCATAACGCCGGCCTGCCCAGTGCCGATGATGAGCACCTCCGGCTTCTCGCGCATCACCTCCTCAAGATCATCCATGTGGAGCTCATGGCCCTCTTTGCGCCACCAGTTGCTGAGAATGCGGCCAGGGAAAATGATGAGATCTGCGCGATAGGTCGTTCCTCTGACACAGATTTGTCCGAATGAGTAGGACTCGATCATGGGTTGGGCCCTTTCATGAGTATGTTTTTGGGGTGAGGAGATGCTTGTTGCCAATGTTGACTTGCTGCAGGCCGGCCTGCAAACAGATGTCGCGCGCGGTCTCCGCATGCTGTAAGGACGTAGTTGGCAGGTCTGACAGATAGAATTGGGGACGAAATGCCAGGAGCGAGTAGGGGATTTCAGGATTAACAGAAGCGATGAATCGGGCGAGCTGCTCGATCTCCGGTTCATCCACATAGCCAGGCACCAATAGTGTACTGGCAATGAGAAGGGGAGGCTCCTTGCGTCGTTTGGCAAAGGCAGCGAGCCATTTAAAGTTTGACAGGGTCTGGTGATTTGAGCAGCCTGTCAGCGCCCAATGCAGGTCACGGTTAAATGCCTTGAGATCGAATTTCACACAGCCCCCGCTCTTCAGGCTCAGCTCTGCTGCAGACTTTAGCAGATCGCGGCGCATACTGCCGTTGGTTTCCCAGCAAATGCGGGGCGGATTGCTCTTGCGTGCCTCAATGGCGAGCTTTGAGGTCTTCAGAGCATGGGCCATCTGAGAGGCAGGATCCCCACCAAAGTAGCAAATGCAGCTGGTTTCGTCGTCAACCTGAGCGGCTAATTCGGCTGCGGAGATCCGGGTGGGACTCTCGAGACGTTGACGATAGTGCCAGTTCTGGCAGAATAGGCAGTTAAACGTACAGGATTCGTAAAAGACTGCCAGGTTCTTCTCGCGCCGCCATGGTGACACAATCAGACGGTCCTCCACACTCTCCATTTCCTTGCCCTCGGGGCAAACCCAGCTGGCCACACAGTTGGTCGGCAGAGGATCGTAGTAATACTGTGCAAACCCAATCTTTTCGGTGCCGGCTTTCTGAACAATTTTGCCGTGCTCGTTCGTTCTCAAGCTGCAAAATCCCGACTCACCCTTGCCCATGCGGCACTGGTTGACGCATTGCTGGCAGACGATACCAGTCGGCGTATTTGGGGGCTCCAATGGGAGGTTGAAGGCTATTCGGGTGGTGTGATGCAGGTTTTTGAGGCGGCGTCTGACATTGGAAAAGCGCTCAGCAATACAGCGCTTGCATAGTCCGAGAAATTTTGAAATCAAGGCATTCTCTTTGCCACAGACCCGGCATTTGGCCATTGTGCTTGCACCTGCTCAGCTTCTGAACTTCGCTGCAATTGTGCGTTAGAATGTAATATAGTGAGAAAAGAGGGTTGTTTATCGCGCTATATCTGGGCTATTGTAAGAATACTTTGGCTGCATTACTGACGCAAGGATTTTCTTCGGGTTGCTTCCCATGCTACGCTTGACCAAAAAGGAGATTCGGGAATTATATGAGCTGGATGCTCTATGCTTTCCAGCGCCGTTGAACTATACCTTGGACATGATGCGCCGTTTTGTGCGCCAACAGGGAGCATGTCTACTAAGAAAATGGGATGACAAGAGGATGATTGCCTTTGTCCTGTGCAATAGCGAAACCGGAGAGATTATCACGCTTGACGTTCACCCAGAATATAGACGAAGAGGGTTAGGAAAGGAATTGCTAGGCCAGGCAATTGATCGGATGCGCCGAAAAGGAGTACGAACCATCTTCTCCCAGGTAGCTACGACGAATGTTCCCTCATTTATGTTGCACCTGAGAGCAGGCTTCAAGATCCGGCGTGTTATTACTAATTATTATCCCGATGGAACCTCAGCCTATGTGCTAGTATTGCCTGCTGCCTCTAAAGGCCGTCGACCGCCGAGAGTTTAGCCCTTCTTGCCATACTTGTCTTCGAGTTCTTCGAGCGGGCTTTTGGATTGTCCGGACATGTCCTTAGAGCCCGGGCGGGTGTGTCCGTGCTTGCCCTTTCTGGCCTTGCTGCGTTCTCTGTGAACCATGAAGATCAACAGGCCAATTAAGAGCGACAAGCCTAGAAACACGAAGCTTGCATACCAGAACCCTGGCATGTGATTCACCCCATCTCAAATCGTGAAATGTAAAGAGACAGGCACGATTAGCGTTTGCTGGTGAGAAGCCAGGAATAATTTTCTGGAGTTCTGACAGTCAATGTCAAGGCAAATCCAGACGCTCGATTTTGAGATGATGGAGCTGGAGAGAGCCGTCCGGTGCGTCAGCCGGGTCGAAGTTCAGCAGGTCAAAGGCCGCGATGAGATTGCCGCTCGTACTTCCACCAGGCAAGGTGTAATAGAGACGATAGAGGCGGGGTGTGGGAGTTGGGACGCTCTGGGCCCAGGGTGTGCTGATGATCTCCAGCAGACTGCACATCTGGAAGTGCTCATGCTGCGCCCTCAGCCTGAGGGAGGGCACACGTACTGGATCGGTGACGTTGGTGGCAACAGTGAACGTCAGGCAATAGAGCTGCGCAGCGTCGAGAGGAGTAATAGGAGGACTGCCCCATCCGCCGAATGTGTCAGTCGTTGTGGTTGCCGTGAGAAGAAGAGCCCCATCGGCTACGCTGAAGACCGGCGGAGTAAAAAATTGTTCAGCGATGATAGGTGCCCATCCGTCGGCGTCAGTGTCAAATGTGTACTCGGCTACGAGGGAACGTGTTGACAGGGAATCAAGGGGGATTCTATCTATGGTCAGGCCCTGACATATCACTGTAGCATCGGCGGCATCAGCAGGATTGAAGTTTAGCAGGTCAACTGCAAATGCAAAATCGTCGCCTGACTCCTCAAAAGTGCTCAAGGCGGATTGTAGCTCGAAGTAAAGCGGATAGGCTTTTCCTTCAGGAATTGGTGAATACTCGCCTTCACTGTTGCTATCAATGCAGAGGCTGTAGCACAGTTCGGCTTTTTGACTGAAAGCACGCAGTCGCACGGAAGGAACCTTGCTCGGGTCTGGTTCGTCTGTCGCTATGCTGAATGTGGCGCGATAGAGAAAGTCTGACAGGAGTGGTAGCGAATCGGGCGGAGACATCCAGAAGCCAAATGTATTTGTATTGCTGGATGATTGCAAGGCGAGGCCACCTTGCAGGAAAGCTGTCGGCGGGGCAAAAGGAAGCACAGGCCCGGAGAATGTCCATCCTTTCGTGCTACTGTCATCAAACTGAAATTCCAGCAGCGAGTTGTCATAGAATCTCAGCATCCATGAATTCAGCGTTCCGATGTCCACTTGCTGAACATCAGAGACGATGAGTGTCCACGTTCCTTTTGCATTCTTTCCTTTCAAGACGTCGAGATTCTGGGCAGGACGCAGGACCGTGGGAAACGTAGTAACGATATCTTGTGAAAAATCCAATCCATTTCCTGGCTGCTCCACCAGGAACACCCGGGTGTCGTCCGGTGCAATCAAGAGAACCTTCAGGTCGCCAATCCACTCATGCATAATGTTGAGACTTACCTCAATGTCGTCAATATGGAGATCCACAGGCAGCTCGAGCGACCGCCTGACTCCCAAAGGATTGAAATCAGGAATCCGCAGCATCGCAATGTCGAGGAGTTCAACGGGTTCTGGCCGGATATAGAGACACTCTTCTCGTGTAGCTGATGAATCGTCTGGATTGGTCATGGTAATTGTGCGCAGGCTGCGTTCTGCCCACGGAGCTACAGAGAGTATCAGCTCAAAGTTTGTCGGGTCAACAAACCGGGGCGGTTCATCAAGAGTTACTCCGCTGCCGGAGATTGTCACATCAGCGCCGGGTTGAAAGTTTACTCCAAAGAGATCGAGCGCGACTTGCTGCTGCCCAACCGTGATAGCAGATGGCTCTGTGCGCTGGATGAACAAGGCCGAAGAGACGGCCTGGCCAACATTCAGCCGGCTTCCCGTGACTACGCTCGAAGGCCTCAAATCCGGCACGGGATTTGCAGCGCGCAAAATACGATCTTTAATCTCCAGGTGCGAAAGTTCTGGGAATTGCGTTTTCACCAGTGCGGCGCAGGCCGAAACCAATGGCGCTGAAAAGGATGTACCCGCCAGAAACCCGTATTCTGCAATACCATTCCCATCGTCGTCATAGCGGGGCTGCGCAAAGTCAACGGTATTTTGCGAATACTGTGGATTCGGATCGTAGTTCAGGAGCGTGGATAAGATTCCTTGGCCTGGAGCGCCAATGTCCACCGACGTGCGGCCAAAGTTGCTGAAGCTGGCCAGCGTATCATCGCGCGCAGTTGCGGCAATGGCAATAATGTTAGGCAGGTCGTAATTAGCGGGGTATGCAGGGATCCTGTCGCTATTTTGCGCATCATTGCCTGCTGCCGAAACGACCAGTATGCCGGCGTCATTCGCGGCGCTGAGGAGATCGTACTCGGTTTGAAGATAGTCTGGGCCTCCGAAAGAGGTATTAATAATGGCAGCTCCGTTAGCAATGGCGTAGTCGTACGCTTCAAAGATCGCCTCATCCGCTATTGTGGCTTCATTATCGCTTACTTTCAGTGCCATGATATTCCCACGCCAGCTCACTCCAGCAATTCCCACGAGATTGTTTCCTTGCGCCGCAACGCATCCGATGCCAAAACTCCCGTGGCCATCCTGATCCAGGGGGTCGTTGTCAGGGTTTAAGGAGGTTCCGCCCGGACCGAGCCAGTCGCCCACAAAGTCCCATCCAATCACGTCATCCACGTAGCCATTCTGATCATCATCAATCTCGTTATCGGGAATTTCATTCGTATTGACCCACAAACTGTCAATCAGCTCGGGATTTGTATAGTCGAATCCCGAGTCAATGTAAGCGATCACCGCACCGGAGCTTGTGGTGAGAATGTCCCAGGCGGAAATCGAATTAATGTCGGCCCCTGGAAGTCCGGCAATCCTCGGGTCCATAAACGTTCCAGACCCTTGCTGCCCGGTATTGTGATGGTACCATTGCTGGGGGAAGCGCGGATCGTTGGGGAGAAAATTGGCCTGGGGCGAACGTTTGGTGCCGTAGAAATAGCGATAGAAAAGCGGCTCTGCATATTCGACCCGCGGATCAGCGCGGTAGATCTTAAGGGCCTGCATAACGGAGAGCCCGGGTGGGAGCTCGAGAATGCACGCATCGGAAAAGCGATACCGTTTTCTTACTTTTGCGCCCACCGATGAGTTAAGCTCGTGGATGCGTGCGCTATTGGTCTGAGCGCGAAATTTCACCGCAATTTTACCTTCCGGATAACGCGCGCCATGGTGAGCAATGGCGTGTTGCTTGCCGGCCGGTACGGAAACAAGGCTAGCAGGGCCGGCCAACGCGTCGAACGTCCCCAGACACATTAGTGCCCATACAGCTAGCACAACCTGCGTTCTTCTCATTGACCAATCTCTTGGGATTCCAGAATACACATCGCAATTTTGCCATGCGTGTCAGAATCACTAATTGATCTACAGGATTTGTGCAACAGAAAAATACGCCACTGGCACGAAGTTCTTGTCAGCAATCTTCACAGTACGAAGCATGGCGTTGAAGGAGTTTTTACAGACTCGGGCTCGGTGAGTTTCTCTTGAGGTCCGCCTCGGCATGTGGTCTGCTCGAGATTCCGTCAGCAATTCATGATTGAAGAGGATGGGTATGACCAATTATCAAGAGATGGAAGATCAGGTCAAGGGACAGCGTGTCTTTATTGAAACTCAGGTGCAAGCTATTGTGCGCCAGCTGCTGACGAATGTCGGACTTGTGGAAGTAAGGCGAGCTCCGAAGATTTATCTGGTGGGGTGTGGAGATTCGTGGTGTGCGGCGATTGCGGCGCGTATGGCCTTTGAGAAGCACGCGCAGATTGAGACCGAGGCATTGCACGCACTGGAATTCTCGCGATATCAGCTTGGGGCAGCGCCGCCCAACGCCCTGCTATTTGCCATCTCCAGTTCCGGCGAGGTTGCCCGCACGGTTGAAGCAGCTCGACTGGCCAGGCAGAAGGGCCTTTACGTAATTGCATTGACACGCAATCCGGAAAGCAGCCTGGCGAAACAGAGCAATTTGGCTCTTCACATTGCCGTACCATCACATAAGCAGCCCATGCCAGGTGTGCTCTCGTACGTCGGGTCACTTCTGGGCCTCTATCTCGCAGCGGTGTATTTCTCCGAGGTGCGGCGCGTAATTGATCATTCTGAAGCGGAGGAGTTATATCAAAATATTCGGTCAGTCGGGATGCAGAACGAACAGACCTACCAGAAAAGCGCACCACTGATTAGCCAGCTCGTTGACCGTGCTGCAGGGCAGGGACTGTATCAAATTCTTGGCAGCGGGCCAAATTATGGCACCTCGCTTTACGGATGCATGAAATTGCTTGAAGCGGCAGCAGAGCCGAGCCTCTGCTATGGGATCGAAGAATGGGCCCACGCCGGTTTCTTTCTTGCCAATCCGGGCACGCCAATGCTTCTGATTGCTCCGCGCGGCAAAAGCTTTGACCGCGCCATGGAGATTGCCCATGCAGCTACGGCCTTGAAGGCAACCGTTGCGGTCATTTCGAACGCGGAGGGGCAGCAGGTGGTCTCGGATGGGGTTGTCTTCATTCCCGTGGAGGGACCCGTTATGGAAGAATTCACTCCGCTAGGCTGCGCTGTTCCGCTTCAGCTGCTAGCGCTTGAGATGGCGAGGCGCAAGCAGACTACTCCTTTTGGGTTCGCGAATTCTCATCGCCAGCAGCTGAACCACGACCAGATTTTCCGCAGCAAGCAACTCCTATCGCCTCAAGATCTGGATCCTGCGCAGTCCTGAGCTCGTGGTATGCGCACCTAGGAGAAGACAATTTTTCGGTACTTCCAGGTATAACATGGCTAATGTTGCGAGGCCGTTGTCATATTTCACGCTTGACTGGGACACGCTGGGTGTAGAAAATCACGGATGTAGTGCGTATGGAGCTATTGCTTGGCTTGCCGGTCTCGAAGTTAAGTAGAGCGGAACACCGAAGTGGAGGTCTTGTCTAAATCAGGTATACGACTTTGTTGCAATGCCGGAGTGGTGAAATTGGTAGACGCACGGGATTCAAAATCCCGCGGGCTTTTCGGTCCATGTGGGTTCGATTCCCACCTCCGGCATTTTTCTTTTTTACTGCCGCGCCAGATTCTAGAATCAGCTCAACCACACGCTCAGCAGACCCGATCAGGCAGCTGTCAGGATGACTGAGGGAGCTGAAAAAACGCTCTGCCATATCCTATGAGAATTGATCTAAGAAAGAGCATCGCCAGTTACATTGACAGGCTGGCGATCAAGCATATTGGCCGATGGTTCAGCTATAGCGTTATTATTGGCATAGTAGGGGGAATTGGGGCACTTGTCTTTACGCATCTTCTGAATTTGTCCACCAGCATTTTCCTCAACCAGATCGCTGGTTACTATCCTCCACTCCCTGGAATTGAAGCTTCTGGTAGTCTGGTCAACATAGCCCCCATGCGCCGCTGGTTATTGCTCATTATTCCGGCACTTGGCGGACTGATTTCGGGTCTGCTAGTCTACGGCCTTGCACCGGAAGCCGAGGGTCATGGGACTGACTCGGTGATCGACTCGTTCCACCGGTTTCGCGGCATGATCCGTCTTCGGGTGCCATTCGTAAAGATCGTGGCCTCGGCCGTGACGATAGGTACAGGCGGATCTGCGGGACGCGAAGGTCCAGTGGCGCAAATCGGGGCGGGCTTTGCCTCATACTTTGCGCGGGTGCTGAAGCTCTCGGATCGCGACCGGCGTATTCTCCTCCTGGCAGGCATGGGTGCTGGAATTGGGAGTATTTTCCGTGCACCGCTGGGTGGTGCGCTGTTTGCTGCCGAAGTGCTCTACCGCGAGCCGGAGTTTGAATTCGAGGCTGTCATGCCGACCTTTATCTCCTCGATCGTGGGCTATTCAGTCTACTGTTCCTTGCTCGGGGGTAAATGGGGATCAATCTTCGACACGACTCAACAAGCGTTTACCTTTCGTGATCCGCGGTTATTGATCCTTTACGCAATACTCGGCATTCTTATGGCCCTGGTCGGAGTCGGCTACGTCAAGGTTTTCTATGGGCTGCGCGACAAGGTATTTCGGCGGCTACGGATTCGCAATTGCTTCAAACCAGCACTGGGAGGCCTGCTCCTTGGTCTCATTGCATTCCTTTTCCCTCCGGTTCTGGGAATGGGCTACGGGTGGATTCAGCAGGCAATCGAAGGAAACCTTACGCTGCGGTTCTTGCTTGTTCTGGGATTTGCGAAGATTCTCGCTACTTCGCTGACCATCGGCTCCGGTGGAAGTGGCGGGGTGTTTGCTCCTTCGATAGTAATCGGGGGGCTGCTCGGCGGCGCATTTGGCCAGGTTTGTGCTATCCTCTTTCCCGAGATGGTTATTCAGCCAACAGCCTTTGTGCTGGTCGGGATGGCAGGGTTTTTCGCAGGTGTGGCCAAGGTACCCATCGCGTCCCTGATCATGGTTTCGGAGATGACCATTGGCTATGCTTTGCTGGTGCCTATTATGATGGTCGTGGCTATCACCTATCTGGCGATCAGCTCGCAGATTACCATTTACGAGAAACAAGTCGATGCGCGCGTGGATTCCCCTGCACATCAGGGCGACTTTGTGGTTGATGTACTGGAAATGATGAAGGTCAGTGATATCATTAATCTCAAGGAGAAAATTCCACTTATCCCAGCTACGATGCATCTGGATAATATATTGAAACTTGTGACCGAGACAAAACGCTCGTCATTTCCTGTTGTGGGGGAAGACGGGAAGCTCCTTGGTATTATCTCATTGGATGACATTCGCGGTGTGTTTCTGGAAGAGGACCTGGGCACTCTGGTCATTGCTAAGGACATTGCCGTGACGAATATTGAAGTCATCTACCCGCACGACGATCTCAATGTGGCGCTCAAGAAGATTATTGCGGCGAACTATGATGAACTTCCTGTTGTTGATGCTACGGACGAGGGGAAAATCATCGGGATGCTGGCCCGGCGAGACTTGATGTTGGCATACAGTGAACAGATGAAGAAGCGTAGAGGGCTGTAGGAAGTACGATCTACTGCGGGGGAAGCCGCCTAGTATAGGCGGCATTCCTGTTCACGGCATTTAAGCAGCATTCCCTAGGTGAGGTAAATTAGTAGCACTCCCTGACGAAGCCTCCATTAGTACCGATTTCCTCATGACATATGATTCTCCGCTACTGGTATGTGAGCAGTTACGCTTCTTCCTTTGCCCAGACCTTCAGGGCACAAAAAAAGGCCCGGAAAGGGCATCCTTCCGGACCTTCATAGAAATATGTTCTCGAACAATCGCTACTGCATTTTGCTTTCTATGCCCGCGACAGGATTAATTAAAACACCTGCGTGCAGAGCGACTTTTTTCAGAGCTAGTAGTAGAGTTCCCAGCCGGGCGCGACAAACAACGGTATAAGCGTTGGAGTTGGAGCTGCCCCTGTTTCCCAGACCTCAAGGGTCTGCGCCGTGCTGACAGAGGTTTTGTTTTGCACTGTTCCGGATGGGAAGGTCACCTGGACGTCATACGTCCCAGTGCTGGGAACGCCAAAGTGCTGGATCAGAGAGTTTTGCGAACAATAGCCGCTCTGGCCCAGGACCTGGCTGTAGCCCATCAATGTGCTGGTGCCAGCTTGAAAAACCTTCACTTTGGCCCCGATGCCTTCCGTTGAACTTGAAACACCCACTACCTTTACCTTGAGCCAATTGTTATCGTTGGTGCCATTCAGGTAGATCCACGCGGTACCGGTAGGCTGTCCATGGGAGCGATAGAGTTCGAGATCGCCATCATCATCAATGTCAGCTGCCGCTGAGCCGCGTCCGTCACCCAAGGCTGTTGTCATATGTGGGGCATCTGTGGCGGTGATGTCAGTAAAGCTCATACTGCCATCATTGCGGAAGATGTGGCCAGGAACGCCGGCCGCACCGAGTTCGCCCACGAAAATGTCCACCCTGCCGTCGTTATTGTAATCAAAAGGAACCGGGGAAATGACCCCACCTGAAATACTACTCAGGCCAGAAAATGTTACGTCCACCCAGGTTGAGGTAGCGCCAGAGCTATCATTACGGAAGAGCTGCTTAGATGCACACATATCCAGATCACCGTCCAGGTCAAAGTCAGCCACAGCGATGCCAGCCGTATAGGCACCTATGTAAATGGGAGCGGCTGTTACGTCAGTAAAGCTCATGCTACCGTCGTTGCGATAGAGAAAGTTATTACCTGCGGTGGCCAGATATATGTCCATGAGTCCGTCCTCATTGAAATCAAAGGCGGTGGATGAACGTGGAGCATACAGATCCTGCATGAATAGAGGTAGTGTGACTTCGGAGAAACCTGTTCCCGAATTGTTCTTCAAAAGATAGTTGGCCCCCGCGCTACCAGAAAACACACCGGCGTAAATGTCGGGATAGCCATCGTTATCATAATCCGCAATGGCAATAGCAAATTTGTTAGTCAACTCAGTATCTTCGGTCGGGCTTGGTCCGATACCCAGGGCTGAGGTTTGATCGGAAAAGGTATCAGACCCGTCGTTGCGAAAGATAAAACCGTCATTATACACAGCACCGATAATCAAATCCAGGTCATAGTCCTTGTCGTAATCAAACCAGCAGACTGTGTTGGCGTCGGAGCAAATGCTCGTGGATATTGCCCCTGTTACCTCGGTAAACGTGCCGCCATTGTTCTTGAAGATCTTGACACCGACATCGTCAACCGCCAGGGCAAAGTCCTCGTCGCCGTCGCCATCGTAATCGCCCCACGCACCTCCCTGGCAGGGCCCTGTAACAGAAAGGCCAAATGCGCTCGTGCCATCGGTTAACACCTGCGCTTGGGCATACATCGCGGCAATCGCAAGGATCGCCAGAATTACAAATGCCTTTTTTACCATAATACACGTCTCCTTAGAATAGTTTGTGATTTCTTAGCCTTCGGGCCTGGCTATGCTACACCCACTGCCGAAGCTCATACATTCCATGCAGCGGAGCTTTGCATTTGCTATGCGCGAATGGCTACCTGTCGTTAATAACTCTGCCATGGTTTGTCATTTTCGAGCAAACTCTCTGGCGCTTACCACGGCATTGTCAATATTCACTGTTACGGAATACCACCTCCTTTCCAAGCACTATAAAAGCTCGCTTAATCTCTTATAGTGAGCGAGTTTGTGACCTCTCAAGCGAGCTTTCGTGCAGAGTTGTCTCTGCACTTTCTACTCTTATCAAACGAGGTTATCACACACTTGAATTGAATAATTGTCAAGGAAAATCTATGCCCGTGGCCTTATAAAAACCGCCCGACTGATCAGATGCCTGCATGCCAGGATGTCAGTAAAATTGGTCACCCTCCTTGACGTAGCCACCGTTGATGAAATCCGCACCGCTCATAACCCGTTTGTTCTCAGGCTGAACCTTTGTAACCAGCAGATTTCCGTCAGTGGTGCGCACAGTAAAGCCAGTGTTTTTAAGCAGCAGAGTGACCTGGCCGGGCTTTGCGTCCGCCCGTAACGGCAGAGCGGCTTGCACGTAGGGCTGTGTGCCCAGAATTTTCACCTGATGACCACGCAGGTGGCTGAAAGCACAGGGCCAGGGCACAAGGCCCCTAATGCGACAAAGAATCTCTTCTGTGGTCTGATTCCAGTCAATCAGGCCGTCTTCCTTTTTGAGCATTGGGGCATAGGTGGCTGCGCCATGATCCTGGGGTTGACCTTCCAGTTTGCCGGTCTGCTCTGCTTGATCGAGTGCCTGAATGAGCAATTCCGCGCCCATCACGCTCAGCATGTTGGTTAACGAAATTGAATCGTCATCCTCGAGAATGTCCACCTGCTCCTGGCTGAGAATATCTCCGGTATCCAGCGTCTCATCTATTTTCATGATAGTGACGCCGCTTATCCGTTCGCCATTGACGATGGCCCATTGGACTGGCGCTGCGCCGCGGTATTTTGGCAAGAGCGAAAAATGCACATTGATGCACCCGAACCGGGGAAGCTCGAGGATTTCTGGTGGCAGAATCTTTCCGTATGAGACAACCACAATTGCATCTGGCGCGTATGGTCGCAGCTTCTCATCAAAATGTGTTCCTTTGAGCTTTGCGGGTTGGAGAACCGGAATCCGGTGCTGAAGGGCAAGCGCTTTCACTGGAGAAGGTGTCAGCTTGCGGCCCCGGCCCGCTGGCTTGTCAGGTTGCGTCACGACGGCAACAACCGCGTGTTCCGAACGCAACAGCTTCTCCAGCACTGGAATGGCGGGTATGGGGGTCCCTATGAAGATGATTTGCATTTTCAGCTTTCGGCCTTACAACAGGATCGTTGTAAAATTTCGATAGCATATCATGGTGCGGATGACAATAGATTTATGCCAGCGGCACACTATATTTTCTGAAATCACGGCTGCTTTAGACGATGCTTTGCGCTCGATAGAGGAGAGAAAGGGCTCTTGGAAAAGTAGTAGGGGCGGTTACGCCTGAGGCGCACAAGTCGCGAACCGCCCCTACAATGGAATCCCAATGCCCACTCAGTAATTTTCCCCACTAAACGCTATGGAAGGGTGATTGAGTCGCTGGTCTCTTTGTTTTTCGCTGGATCGTACGTCCAGTCGGTTTTCACGACATCTGTCACCGTGAAGGTGAACGTTCCGCCATTCTTGACTTTTGACGATGTGAAGGTGACCTTGCCCGTGTCATCAGTTACATCGGACTGATCCTCCTGAGTTGCGCCACTCCAGCTGCCATACACAGTAGCGCCTTCCACAGCCGCACTGTCATCATCCCAGATTGTCACAGTTGCCGTGGCCCAATAGTTGATGCCTGCGTTGCCCGACCCCATTGTGATGTCCTCCACGTGCATCACACCTGGTACCGGGGTTGGTGTTGGTGTGGGCGTTGGAGTTGGCGTTGCAGTAGGTGTTGGTGTCGGAGTGGGTGTAGGCGTTGGGCCACTGATCGTCGAGCGGATGAACATGTGGTCAACGTATACGCTATCAAGATTCTGGTTACTTTGGGTGCGGTCAGTGTCTCGTACGCGGATATAGACCGTGCCACTTAGATCATTGGGAAGGTCATAAGTTTGATACGTATCGTCGTCCGCTATCTTGGTCACGGTGACCATATTAGTGTATTGCAAGGCATCAGTGGAATAGGCGAACACGAAATCGTCGCCATCCGGACTAGTGGTTTTGTAGGCATCCAGGTAGAAGGTAACCCAGCTTCCGCCTGTCACGTCGATAGTCCAGATGTGGCTCAGTTCATCGTGGCGCAACGATGGTTTCCCTTGGGCCAGAATCGCTTCAGTCAGTGCTTCCGGCACGTCATTCTGCGTCTGGGTGTCAACGTATGAACCACTGGAAATCGTGCCTATCTCGGTCTGGTAGTCTGCATTGGCCACGTCATCCACATCCGGCCCTGGTGTTGGTGAAGGAGTCGGTGTTGGTGTTGGTGTCGGAGTTGGAGTTGGCGTCGGGGTCGGTGTGGGAGTCGGTGTTGGGGTTGGTGTTGGAGTCGGTGTGGGAGTTGGCGTTGGAGTCGGAGTCGGAGTTGGAGTAGGTGTTGGGGTCGGCGCTGGACTCATTGAAAAGTTCGATGTGGTGACGTTTCCAGCGGTGATCACGACGCCGCTATTCTGCTGATCCTCGTAGCCTGTGGCTGTGCATGTCACCGAGTAGGTATCAGGCGCGACCTCTATGAAGGCATACTTCCCTTCGCCATCGGTTTTCGTTGAGAGAGCCAGCTGATCAATGGTCACATTGGCATTGTAAATCGGATCGCCAGACCCGCTGTCTGTGACGGCTCCGCGCAGATACCCGCCTGTTGGACTCGATTTCCAGGGCATATCCGGCACAGGGACAGCTGACGTGAACAGGTTGTCCTTGATGTACTGATAGAAGACAGAATTCGGGTCGCCAGTGCTGTTCGTGCTCTGATAGCTGTAATGAATGAGACCTTCGCACCCTTGGCTGCGAGCGTAGCTGAGCTGCGTCACGGTGTTTTCCTTGCTATTCAGGTACGCGCCGTTGCCCATGAAGAGGTGGCGCTGGAACTTATTCGCCACCGCATCGTCACACCTGGTGTTGAAGGTGCTATTATTGGAGGTGTAATTCATCGGCACGTTGGCGTCCACGATCTTCTGTTCCATCCATCCGG
This sequence comes from Candidatus Sumerlaeota bacterium, assembly GCA_030613245.1. Classification (GTDB taxonomy): domain Bacteria; phylum Sumerlaeota; class Sumerlaeia; order MWCT01; family JAUWMI01; genus JAUWMI01. The sequence goes on along the minus strand of JAUWMI010000025.1, from coordinate 20,890 downwards.
CCCAATCCTGGAACCGATAGCCGTACGCATCGCTGCGCGAGGCAAACGTTGCCACGGTGAATTTGATGTTCGGCTTCACGGCGATCACGTCAATGTAGGTATGGCGCAGCCAGTCGGTGATCTGTCGGCGCCGCCACTCGGAAAATTGCGGATCATCCGGCGCGGGTTGGCCTGAGAGGCCGTACTCGTCATTATAGCGCTGGATGGCCACATCGTTGTAGCCCGAGTCCTGCTGTGGATAGCGAATGTAATCGAAGTGAATGCCGTCAATGTCATAATTAGTCACCAGATCCATCACCACGTTGTAGTTCCACTTGTTCGCATCAGGATTGCCGGGATCAAGAAAGTAGCCTTCCCCGACGAACGTATTCCCCAGGCTATCCTTCATCAGGTACTCCGGATGCTGGTTGTAGACGTGATTAGGATCGCTCGGCGGCGTTGCCTCGTTACTCCAGATCAAGTACGTGACGATCCAGGCATGCACTTCGAGTCCCTGCGCGTGAGCCTGGGTGATCATGTCCTGAAGCGGATCGTAGTCGGGTGCGATATCTGTTGCGCGCGGTTCGGTGTTCGGCGCGGTGGGGAAGTAGTAGGCGTCGCCACGCTTGCGCACCTCCGGCACGATGGCATTATAGTTGTACGTCTTCGCCGTGTTCACCATATTGCTCACTTCAGTGGTGTTCTTGAATCCCGCATGCCATGCATCAGCCCAAAAGGACCGCCACTCATATTGCACCGGCGTGGGTGTGGGAGATGGGGTTGGCGTTGGTGTTGGTGTTGGGGTAGGCCCACCGCCAGGTGTCTGTTGCGGGCCCTGGTAAAGATCGTCAACATAGATTTCGATGACCGAGGCCGGGCTACCTGTAACCGCCTTAAAGACGAACGCTTCCAGGGTACCGAAGTTTCCATCAAGCACGCCGTCCCCGGTAATCCCGCTGTACGACTCATTGGGTACGTCCCACCAGAAGTAGTTCCAGCTGCTTGACGCCGAGATGCGTTGGTAGTTGGTGCACTCTTCGATGGTTCCGCTAATGCCTCCATCGCTGCCAATTGGCCCGCTGGTGTTGGTCTCGCGCACCCAGTAGCTGAAGTCCACTTCGCCTTGCGTAATCTTGTAGTAGACCGACAGTCCCATTGAGAGGTCAATTTGCGGATTCGGCTTGGTGGAACTGTTGAACGTGGTGCAGCGCACGAACCCGGTGCCAGGATTAGTCCATTCCCAGTAGAAGCGCTCAGACTGCACACCCATGGAGCCAGCTGCTGGATCCTTAATATCGTTCGCCTCCAGGTCAGACACTGCTGATATCGAACCCGGCTCAATGCCCGTTGTTGAACCGGAGAAGCTTGGTTCCTGAAACATCACTTCTTGCCCGACTGAGTATTCCTCAAAGTCTTCGAGCTCGATCTGATTCGGATCAGGCGTCGGCGTGGGCGTTGGTGAGGGCGTAGGAGTGGGAGTCGGTTCTGTGCCATGCGGCGTAAAGAAGAGGTCCAGGATACGCGCCATGATGGCATTCCGTGTCGCTTCGCCCACAACAGTTTCGAATGGAAATGCAAAGTTGATGACACGATACGAGGCGTCGAACTTCGTGGCTGCATACCCACCAAGGCCGCCAACATAGTAGAGCACGGCAAAGCTGTAGTCCGCGGGATTGATCTGATCCGGTGCCTCAACGGCATAAGTCCCATACGAGCCGTCGTCTATATCGAACTGGCCAGTACCGTCGAAGATATCGCCTGCAATTGGAGCGACGCTGTATGTCCCTGCATCGTCGCTCACATAATCAGCCTTGAGCTGCTGATTATAGAACAGACTGTTGGCGTCGTTTTGATCAGCATCGCTGTCGAGATCCCAGCCGATCTCGGCTCCAGAGACAAACAGATCACCATCCTGAGCTAAAAATGTATCCACTAAATTCTGCTCAGTTGCACTGAAGGTGGTGTCATTGAACGGATCATCTGTTCGCTTTTCAGCCTGTTCACCAAGAATCCAGATCACGCGTGCGTAGTCAGTCAGGCTGATGTCGCCAGATTCCACGGCTTCATTAGACGCCGACTCAAAATCCGCAGGATATGCGTCGAGCGCCTTGGCATATCGCACAATGTAGTCAAACGAATTCATCTCCTTCAGCCACATGCGATCAACCTGGATGTTGCTCGTGCCGCCACTGGTCACTGGGGTGTCGCCGGCACAGCTCTCCAGGGTGTAGACACACTGCATTTCGTCAATACGGTCAAAGCCGTTGACGACGAGAATGGTTGGGCTTCCGCTGCTGGTAACGCGCACCGCGAGCGTTGCCGTGGGGAATGATTCACCACCATCATTCAGCCCTGTTACGCGAAAGTAATAGACCTGACCCGCTGTCAGACTACCGAAGGTATAGGTTGCAGCGCCACCCGTATTAACACCATTATCGAACGATTTGCCATTGCTGCTGGTGTATACCTTATAGTCAGTTGCTGCATCGCCGCGCAGGTCGGCCGCATCGGTTGGCGATGCCGCCCAGCTCAGAACGACACCACCCGTGCCGGTATTCTTTACCACTAGGCGTTCGGGAGGTTCCGGCAGGAGCGTCAGGTCAATCGTGTCGCGCTGTTCAAAGTACTTAACCATTCCCTGGAAGTAGGCGCGCGCAGAAATTTGCTGGAAGCGCGCATCACGCAGGCACCGAGTGTCTTCATTGTTATCGTGAAATGCCAGTTCGAACAATGTAGCCGGCATTTCATTCACTTCGCGCAGTTCGCCAAAGTTTGCTGTGTACTGGCCTCGGTTTGTCCAGCTGCCGTCCCATCCCTGGCGCAGGTCATTGATAATCTCCCAGTGAATTGTATCCTGCAGGAGAGCACTACCGGGTGAAGGGGAGGTGTCGTGAATGTAAGATTCCGTACCTCTTGCTGCTCCATTGAAGGCATTTGAGTGCCAGGAGAAGTAAAGCGAATCCTCGCCAGTGGCGTTTTCATAGTCAGCCCACAGGGGACGCGCCACAACGTCTGAATCACGATCCGTTGTTCGCGCATGATACACGCTGTATGGTGCGCCGAGATACTGGACATAGACTCGGGCACACTCTTCGCGCTTGGGCTGGCCGCTCAGGCCGGAAGAAGCATCGCAGATGATTTCGCCCGTGCCTGCGCCGAACCGCACCGCATCGGCTGAAACCACCTGGCTCCCATCGGTTCCTTCATTGGTCACCGCCACTGAGCCACCTGTTCCGGCATTGAAGTAAAAACAGGCCAGCCAGATCCAGGTGTGGCCGTGCAGCTGTTGGTTCACGTAGAAATCTGTTGTCCCGCCCGCGTGAGTCACTATGTAGTGCGCACTGGCCGTGCGGTTAGCCGATGAGGCGTAGGCAACGTAAACGTCATAGTAACCTGGGTCAGAGAAGTCTGGGGTAAAGGTGGCGCGCGCGGTTTCTCCGCTGGTAGAGATGTAGGAGTAGCGGGTGCTGCCGAGCGAAAACGGGTCGTCGTCAAAATCATACGGCGAGTAGCCATTGGCGAAGCCGATCGCAGTGGAGGTATCCCACGTGCCGGTTTCTGTGTAGGTGCCATCAGGGTTGGAGACGTCGTCGTTGTCAATGATGAGCATGGTGTCGCTGTGACCCCGTTCGCGCGCAACCCAGACCTGAGCACCGGCGTTGTAGAGATATTGCACCAGAAGTTGTGTCATTGCATCAACGTTCTGAAAATCCTCAACCATTTTCAATAACGCTGGCCGCTGTGTTTCCCATCGTATGTCTGCCGGATCTGTGAACCAGCCATGGCCCGGACTCAAATAGACGTTCTTGCCAGTGAGCGCACCGGCTGGCTGCGGCTGGCCTGGTGCAGGAGGATGACCGGCGCTGTTAGCAATCAGAGGGGACGGAGCAGATGATGATATGGGTTTCTTTGGCAGAAGAGATGCATCTGGCACCTGGGTGTCTTCAGCGCCTGGTTGTTCAGCTTCTTTCTCAGCTGGGCGCGGAATTGGTGGGAGAAATTCGTGCAGATGCTTGAAGGTCTGGTCAGCAGGGTCATACGCTTTAATGTGGATGTTGCGAACGGATAGCGCAGAGATAATCTCCTGCACAATGTCGTGCGTAATATCATCAATTGCTGTGATGGTCATTTCCTTGCGCAAGTAGGTCTCGGGCAGGGAGAGATAGACGAACGCACTGTCGTCCTCAAAGTGAAGATTGATCAATTCGCTGCCCTGGGGAAACAGGGCCTGCCGCCCCGCGCTTTGTGCTATGAGCGCTTGGACATTCGATGTCGCAAGATCGAGAGACGATACAGTGTCGGGGACTAGTGCTTCTGATGAGGAGCGGTCATTCTGTTTTAGATCGGAGAGAGAGGACGCACCAAGCAGAAGGAACACGGTTAGCAGAACGGCGACCAGACCAAACAAGCCGTGTCTCGGATTTTTCATTGTTTTCGACATGATTTTTCCTCACCTCTTCCTCATGGAAATATATGGATTTTGAAAACATCTAAATCATTCAGATTCACCTCCTTTTCTGTTATAATGAGTCAGCCGACACCTGGTTGACGTTCAAATGTACTACTTCAGTGCCGATTCTATGCGGGCCTGAGGGTTCCTGTCTGAGTTTTGCATTATCTCCTTGGTGATTAACCCTTGCTCTATCCCACGAACCTTTTCTAGGATTTCAGCGACTAATTTCGTTCTGGTGTGCGGCTTACTCGATCCCGCCGTGACTTATAAGCAGTTCCACCACGTCGAGGTGGCCGTATGATCTCGCATAGATCAGCGGAGTATTGGCGTGGTTGTCTCTGGCGTTAACCTCAGCTCCCTTGGTTAGTAATAGTTCCGCAATGTCTTTGTGGCCTGCATATGCTGCTTCGTGCAGAGGAGTCCCGCCCTGGTTGTCCTTGGCGTTGGCATCTGCGCCCCTGACCAGCAGTAGTTCAACCACGTTTTTGTGGCCTCGACCTGCCGCCCTGTGCAGCGAGGTGCTGCCATCATCGGCCTTGGCGTGGATAGCTGCACCCTTGTCAAGCAGTAGTTCGGCCGCGTCCTTGTGACCTCCGTTTGCCGCGAAGTGCAACGGGGTTCGGGATCTGTTACTCCGAGCGTTGACATCTGCGCCTTTGGCTAGTAGGAGTTCCGCAACCTGCTTATGGCCCCGGGCTGCCGCCACAACCAGGGGAGTCTGATAGTGTTGGTCCTTCGCGTTGATGTCAGCTCCCTCGGATAGCAGGAATATCGCTACGGGCTTTTGGTCTGCATATGCGGCCCAGTGCAGCGGTGTCCTGCCTTGGCTATCCGTTGCGTTCACAGAAACCCCATGCTCAAGATGGCTCCCAACAGCAGCGATGTCTCCTTGATTAGCGGCCTCGTATATCGTCGAGTACCTCAGCCCTGCACATCCAGATATCACCACCACCAGCGCAGTCATCAACCAACACCATTTAGTATTCATTATCGGCTCCTTTTTGTCTTTTCTTAAACGATGTGAGAGCGTAAACCGTATCCCATAGTTTGGAACAAGCCTGAGCCTTATGTGCGGATGGCAAGGGACGGCTTTTTAGGGTTAGAAGATTTATACCGACTTGGGAGGGAGCACGTCAAGGTTAAATCAAAACTGCAAAGTATTTGATCGTGCTGAGGACAAAAATTTGCCGTAAATCTCGAAATGGTAAGAAAGAGTGGAATGGAAACCGAACGTCAAGGTGCGTCATGAAACACCTTAGCGGGAACAATCTCCTGATGTTTGCCTTGTGGCTTCCAGAAGAGTTTCATGACAGCACCGAACTTGGCGTTGTAGTATCGCAGGCGGATGCTATGGCGTCCTGGTTCCAGACGGATTCTCCCGATTTCCCACTTAGGGGCGTGAATCCCATCGTTATCTACAACGAGCCGATTATCTATGTATAGCATCGACCCGTCGTCTGACTCGGTGATAAAAGTGTATAGACCGGGTTTTTCGATCTGGATGGTGCCGTTCCACTCAACGCTAAAAGAGCCGGGAAGAGGCGGGCCTTGTTTATCCCACTCAAAAAAGATTACTCGGTCCTTGCGAATCATGAAGGGCTTGCCGCTCCATTTCGTGCCGCGATAGTACCGGCCTGTAAGCCCTCCCTCGCGTTGGAGCAGCCCGTGACTTCGCCACTGGTAGACAATAGGAGCGATAAAGAGGGCGGCGATATAGGTCGTGATCAGGAGAACGCCAATGCGGATGGCTCTTACTCGCGCCGTTGGCGAGTATAGGCGCATGGGCAACCCGCCGCGGCGGGTTGCTGATCTTTCAGGAGCCGCGACAACTTCATAGCCGAGTAGCAGCTCTGGCGACTGTTCAACGGGAAGGAGACGCACAGCGTCTCCAGCACTTGCCTTTTCTTCTTTCTCCCGGATGTGGCGCTTGAGTAATGACCCCATGATGATAGCACTGATCACCCACCAGACGTAGAGCGGCAGAAGCTGCAGTTGCGGCAACAGTCGACAGAATTTCCCCAGATTAAACGACACTGAATTTTCCGTGAGAAAATGGCTCGTGAAAATGCCCGCTGTGCCAATAGCCAGTACGCTTTGGAGGAAGTATGGGATCAGGAATTGGCATAGTGGGTTGGAGTATTCATACGGCAGACGTGGTTCAACTGCTGTGGCTGTGAGCATGAAAAAGATGGAAACCAGCGCCAGGGGATAAAAGAGGATTTTTCCTTTCTGGGCTGCGAGTGCAACAAGAATAGCAAGAAATGGGAGCAGAGCAATGAGGTGGCGTGGCCCCGTAGAATAGCCTCCACCCCAGTAGACAATTGTTTTGCCATAGGAGGCATTGAACCAGAAGACGACCAGCGCCATCAGGCCGATACAGAGAGCTTCCAGTCGAAATCGGCGCTGCACGAGGCCTATCACCAGACCAGGAATGGCCAGCAGCAATACAGGATTACAGTAAAACAGGCCGCGCTGAGGATGGAATGTGATTTTGTAAAGCGTGGATAGGCTGGGAAGAAACGTCACACCCACAAACCCCATTCGATGCTCTGGATATGCACTTTTGGCTGTTTCGGTATATGCTTCGTACGGAATGTAGAAGACTTTATGAAACGCAGTGAGATTATAATAGACCAGAATGAGCCCGGCCAGAATCACGCCGCCCAGAAAATAGAGCACCGCAGTTTTTTTTCGTAGTCCGACCAGACAGTAGAGCCCCACGACCGCAGTGAGCAATATTGCCTGATAATCTACGACAAATGCGTAGGCAGCCAGGAATCCCGAGAGCACAAAGAGCAAGGCCGGGTGCTGCTTCTGTGCCTCCGCCTGACGCTGTCGTGCGGTAAAGAGAATGTAGAATGAAATCAGCAGGCACGCGGCGCCGAGCTGGTGGCTGAAAAACATTGTTGAAAATGGAAATGCTATGGTGCCCAGGCTGTAGGCCAACGTCACGCACAGGGCGAAACCTGCTGAGCCGGTCACGATCATGAGCAGTCGAAAGAGAAAAACGGCGCACAGAGTCGAGGCCAGTCCAATACTCGAGACTGTTGTTATGTAGCAGATCAGATTTTGCTCAACCCATTCGGGCAATGCAAACAAGCGCATGAACTGGCGAGCGAAAAAGTAGGGAATTACCCCTGCAAACGATGTGCCCGGCGCCTTGTTGGGATACCAGCGATTCTCGTATCGTATGACATCAGCGGAATTGAAGACGAAGCTTTCAATGTTCAGGCTGAACTGCTCAACGATCGAGCGTGTTTGATCAAAGCGTGCGTTTTCGTTGTGCTGGCCTGCCTGGTAGAAATACACAAAGGTGAAAAACAGCACAACACCCAGCCAGCACTCAATCCGGTTTCGTTGTGCCCAGCACTGCAGCCTGCCCATTGGAGATACGCCTTTACCGCGGTTTTAATTGATAGATAGAAATCTCAGGCCCGGGGCGATCCAGTCCGGCAAATCCCGCCACCGGGACGTAAAAGCCATCCAGTTGATCATAGATCGGATGCGGACTACCCTGATCGCTAAAGGAGAAGCGCTTCAGAAGAACCGCTTGCCGGGCGAGTTCCTCAGCCAGGGGCGGGTTTGGCGGTGGAGAATACAGCCCGAGAAAATGCTCGTCAATAAGCACGTAATTGACACCTCTCCTCTGATGCCTCTCCAGATCTTGCCCAAGTGCTACGTAGGAGCATCCCTTCTCAAGCAGCGGCTTGCCGTAGCGATACTTGAGCGGGGCGGCGATCCTTGAGCCCGGTGGAATGTTCTTGGCAATCCACTCGGCTGCCAGTGTGCGCGTATCTGGCTGCGAAAGAAGATTATTCTGCCGAATTGTGGTGTAGATCGGCCCAGCGGCTACGAGCAGCACAACTACGCAGCCCGGGATAGCACCTCGCATACCCCATTTTTCGAAGAAGCGCTTCCATACCGCAACGAGCATTACCGCCACAAATAGGCTCAGCAGAGGCACGATCCCTAGATAGTATCGAACGAACACTGCCTTCCCTGTGTTGATGATAAAGAAATAAACCAGCACAAAGAGCACCAGGCATAGATCAATCGGTCTGCGGCGCAGCACCAGATAGATAATCGAAGCAACTGACAGAAGCGCCGGCACGATTCCCATTGCGTGGCGCAACCCAAATCGCAGGCTATAGACCAGTGGCGCCTGGAAGGAATAGTCAGTAAATCCATATTGCACCATGGTATTGTAGAGATTAACCCGGTCGGAGAAGAGCATTCGGTGGAAGTGATACAGGAATTTATGATAATCTAGAAAGATGTATGGAGAGAGTAGCAGAAACACGACGATCACGATGATAGGAGCCAGGAACGTGTCGTATTCTCGCAGAAGCGGCCCCAGCCGTTTGTGCCCGTGAAGCGCATGGAAGGCTTTAGCCGCCACGAGCGGGATCAAGAGAAAGCCGCCATAGTAGTTCGTTGAAAAAGCAACGCCGGTAAAAATACTTGCCCATATAAAATTCCTGCGTCGTCCATTCTCAATATAGTGGAGAATAAAGAGCAGAGCAACGAGGATGAAGAATGTCGTGGCGATATCGCTTTTAAAGAAGTGGGAATTGAGCGTATGAACCGGGTTTATCGCGAGAAAAAACGCTCCGAGCAACCCAGTTCCCACAGAATAAAAACGCCGTCCGATAAGGTAGATAAGCAGTACCGAGGCCGCGCCGAAGATGGCAGACACGCATCGTCCCATGAGGTAGATGATGTTCGGATGCTGGGCGAGAAATTGCGTTATCGGTTGTGGCGGCGTGTAATTCCCCAGCAGCATTTCCACCAGCACGTAGAGGCGCCAGACCACTACATTAAAGTACATATGGAAGCTCGGATAGTAAAAGAAGTGGGGATTGAAATCGCCCCGGTCAATGGAAAGGACTGCGTTCGCAAGATACTCCTCGTCAGGGCGAAACAGTCCGGGGAAGCCAAATTGAATACCCCAGAAGCGCATTGCAGCTGCCAGGAGCAGTACTGCAATAAGGAGAGCGAGTTTGCGATGTCGCGAGCCCATAGGATCCACACCAGTTATAGAAATTGGGAATCTACACCGTGCTGCGGTGTAGAAGCTGTCCCCTTGTGCCTCTTGCTTGCCTGCCGGTCGTGCAGAGAATCCTACTGTTGTTCAATGATACCCTTTCTCACGCAGAAGGCGAAGTCAACAGAGCTCATGCTCGGGTACGGGGCCGCATAATGCTCAAAATGCCATCTATGTAACAGGTAGTTGATAAGCTTATTCCACTCATCCTTGGAATCACGAATATCCTGAGCCACAGTGCTTCCCTCTACCCGGTGCTTTGGAATAATGGTTTTCCAGATTGCCAGCATTCGGCCAACGTCCATAAATTTGGGTTGCCACCATGTGCGCACCTTGTATCTGGTGCAATGGTAGTTCTCCTTAACGTTCGGTGTCTGGCTTGCTTCTTCCCAATTAATCACAAGAATCGGGTGGGTTGTCCTGCTCATGTTTTCGTGTTCGGTCCAATGTTTGTAGTGGCGCATATACCACCACCCCATGGGCCAGATAATTTGGCCCCGCACCACGATGCGCGTGTCCTTGCCAGTACCCAGCAGCTCCGCCAGGCGGTCAATTTCCTCAACCACATGTTTGACCTTCTGGGTCGTATGGCCGTAGATCAGGCGCTCGGCCGTGTTAGCCGAGTTTACAAGGCAGAGAATTAGTGCGCTTCTCAGAGTCCAGAAAACAAAAATGATTGCCAGCACATGCCAGACATAAGGAAATTTCTGATATGCCTTCGTCTGAATAAATTTTTGCACGTAGATCCCAGCAAGCAGCAACATGGGCAGCACGATGTGAACACTGACCCAGGGCACTTTTTCTCCTGCCCAGAAATAGATCAGGAAACTTGCAGTTGTCCAATATACCAGCAGAGCGGTAAAACGCTGTTTGCGCCAGAGATTCATCCAGGTGAGCACACCGCAGAGCACCGCCAGGCTGATGATGATGTAGATATGCAAAGGCGAGGAGACGTGAAACAGGCCCTTGTCCCATATCCAGAAAACAAAAATGATTGCCAGCACATGCCATACGTAAGGAAATTTCTGATATGCCTTCGTCTGAATGAACTTTTGTATGTACACCCCGGCAAGCAACAACATGGGCAGCACGATGTGAACACTGACCCATGGTACTTTTTCTCCTGCCCAGGAATAGATCAGGAAACTTGCAATTGTCCAATATACCAGCAAAGCGGTAAATCGCTCCTTGCGCCAGAGATACATCCAGGTGAGCACACCACCAAACACCACCAGGCTGATGATGATGTAGATATGTAAGGGCGATGAGACGTGAAACAGGCCCTTGTCCCATTTATCCGCATCGAATTTAATGTTCAACGCATGGTAGAGAATCAGCGTCAGGACGGACAGGCCTACCCATCCGGGAACCAGCCCCCGGCGCCCCCACTTGCTCCGCAGAAGGGCCGCGAGCCCACCGCCCAGCACGATAAGCAGAGCCGGAAGCTCGTATATCCCGAGAATGGGCAAATAGTAATGATACGGCCCGTAGATGCGATGCTCTTTGTGTTGTCCCCACCAGTAGGCAAAAGTTTCGCGGTAGATCTGAAAGAAACCTTTGGGATTAGTTAGAAATGTGGTGAAGATCAGCAGATAGGCAAGCAGGGCAATAATAATACCGACCAGGAGATAAATTTTATTCTGTAATACTGCCTTGTAGACGCGTGAAAGGAGCGCATCTTCGCCGTAGCGTTCTTGGATCCACGTGTGCAGCAAAGCGAGCAGAAGGTAGCTTATCAGGAATGCAATCAAGACTAGAACATATTGCCATGCGGGTGCAGACAGGGCAAAAAAAGCTTTGGTGGAAAACAACTTGCGGAACACCTGTTCAAAAATGCCATTGTAGAAGATGAAAACAATCGCCCAGAGGATGAGATTGACGAGAAGAATCCAGAGGAAATCACGACGTAGCGAAGATGCATAGGCTTCCTTCAGTGTTTCCCAGCCAATGCGTTTTGCGTGCAGATCTTTGGCAAGATCAGCGACAAATAGCAGTACTGCAAACGTCGCGATGGTAAAAAGAAAGATCAGCGAGTTCTCTTTGATGCAAATTAGCATCATTGTACACACAGTGCCCCAGAGCAACGCCCAGCCCTTGCCTTCGGTAAAGAACTTGATATAAAACCAGATTGCTAGAAGGCAAAAGAAGGCCAGAGGAATGTCGTGGCGGAAAAAGCGCGAGTAGTACATCAGCGTTGGCGAGATCACGACCAATGCCAAGGTTGCAAGAAAACCTCCCGTCCCCAGGCGATTCCGATAGGCAAACAAGAGAAACAGAATGCCCATGCCGAGGCAGGCCGTGGCAAATCGCAAGGTGAAATCCGAGTCGCCAAGTAAAATATATACCAGCGCATTGACATCCAGCATGAACGGCCCATGCAGCATAGGAATATATATATACTTGCCAGTTTGAGAGAGATTATAGGAGTAGTAGGCAAAAAGGCTTTCGTCGTGATGCAGGGGCTTATCGCCCAGACGATAGAAGCGTGACCAGAAGGCAAAGGTAAGCAACAACACAATGGCAGCAGTGCGCAGATAGCCCCAAAGCATTATGGGCTGTTCTTGGACAGATTTTCCAGTAGATTTTGAGGCAGATTTTTTCTTTTTCTGCTTGCCCATCGCAATGATTTCCAGTTCAGAAAGGTCTACATAAACCTCGTGCATATATGCCGCACGGGAAATTACTTATCAATCGCTTTCTCGGTGCTCTGCGGTACCATGTAAATCTGCGTATCACCGCTGCGAAATACCTCTGTGCACGCACTGGCGAACTTTGCTAGACCGGCCTGATCGTAGTCACGGCGCTCCAGCGCCCCAACGAAGATATACTGAATCTCATACTTATCAATCAAATCGCGCACAGACTCAAAATCGGGGGATTCGTAAATCCGTTTTGCCGCTTGTACGCGCTCGTCAAGGTACTTCCAAAACTCTTTGTCGCCGCCTGCTCGCACCTGGGCTTCGTGATGACTCCAGCCGACAAGAGTGAGTAGGCCGGTATTCGTGGAGACCCGTGAATAGGCTTCATACTTGGAGTCTCCTTTGGCAGCCTCCAGGATTACCGGTTGGTTCTTCACATTTGCCTGCAAAAAGAGAATCGCTTCGTAATCGGAGGCAAATAGCCGAATTTCACCAAGGTAGGCCATCCCATCCAGGGTTCGACTCCTCTCACCAGGCCCGAAAGGGAAATGTGTATGAAGCCGGTTTGTTCGGACTGCCGTAGCCCCAATTGGATAAATCAGCCCCAGTCCCACTATTGCCAGCACCAATATCCCGAGTCCGACGCGCTTTAGGATATTTAGGATATTTCGTTGTTGGGTACACCTGGTCCAGAGCGCGGAAATGCTGGCGCAGCATGCCAGTGCAAAGAATGACCAGAGAGGGTAGTAGAATTTGAACACCGTATTGTAGCGTTCATACGCACCACTGTAACGGTCATTGAAGTAAAAGATCTCGCAAAAGGTTGAGACAAGAAATCCAATGCCCGCCAGAAGATAGGCCGGACTTTCCGTGCGGTCGAACGGCTGCGTCAGGAGAAGTGCGGCACACCAGAGCGCCAGAATGATGGTCACGCTGCCCAGCCAATAGTGTAAATAGTTATAGCCGACCAATAAGACGAGAAGCATGGCGAGGACAACAGCAGATATTTGCACCAGTTTGCATTTGCGCAGCACTTCTACTCCTTTCACCACCAAAAGCAGGCAAAAGGGTATGAGAAAAAGACCAAAATGCAGCCAGTATTTTGGAAAGTGAGTCCGGTTACGCGGTTGAAGCGGAACAATGGTCTCCTTAAATTTTTCAATAGTCCGTGCAATCAGGCCTTCGCTCTCAATTTCGGCCGCAAAGGGCGGGTGAAAGTGCGCCCAGAATAGATGTCCCAGAAGTCGGGCTGCAAATGCTACGATCAGCAATACCAGGGCAGTTCTGAGAAACACGGGCACGAGTTTGCCATACATGCGATAGTGAATATAGAGTAAAACAGCGAAAAAAGTGGCGCCCATCGTGAGGCCGTCCCAGGTGTTAATACCCGGCAGACCTCCAAGTAGTATAGCCATGAATAAAAGGTCCGGCCAGAAGAGTCGAAAGTACTTAACGTGAAGCAATCGGTGTGCACGATGTTTATAGAGCAAATTGAGGAGAATTGCCAGGACAAGCAAGACGTGAGGGAGGGCAGAATGGTGCGCGTGCAGATCGCCAAGGATGGCCGTAAAATACGGGAACTCCGTAATGGTGGTATTGCCGAGCATGCGGGAACTGCGCCAGAAATCATAGTTAAACACGGCGTCCCAGAATGGCTGGCCATTCCCAAGATTTCTTCCCACCTGAATGATGCCATCAAGGTTTCCAAATATTCCAATCGCAGCTGCTGCAAGGCATCCGAACGCAATCCGGCGCGTAAGGTTATGGCCGAGCGAGAAGGCGTTGACCACCGTAAGTGCAAAAATCGTAGCCAGTGCAATGTTGAAAGTGATCTGCGGGAGATAGCCTGCAAAGTTCCCCAACGTTGCCCACTCCAGGTGCCCCAGGTAGTAATAATTCATCGTAAATCCCGAAAGCCAGGGATCGAGTGGTGGGAAGTGGCTGCTGCGCATGAGCGAATTCAAATACGCAAAGTTGAGGAATTTCTCCGCTCCGCTTCGTGGTATTTCAAACGTGATATCAGGTGTATACGAGCGAATGCTGAGAAATAAAAGAAAGCTAAGGAGAAAGAGAATCTCAATGCCCAGCACGTAACGCCAACGGCTTTTTAGAAACCCGGCCAGCTTCCGACGCTCACGCCGCAGCACCACCAGAGAGATCACTAGCAGCACAACCAGTGCAGCGAAAATAGACCACCAGGAATTAATCACTGGCGTATAGCCGCACAGCAGCCAGTTAAGAAGCATGAGCCAGAAAATGCCGAAGCACTTGGTGAGGGGATACCCTCGGTCTGGCAAACTTCGGCAAACCCAGAAGACGATCGGCAGGGCTACGATGCCGATGACTTCGCAAGCAAGCCACCACCGCATGCTATCATCAAACCATGTGAACGAAGAGAAGATGAAGGCAATGACGTCACCCAAGGCAGTCGCCTTTCTTGATGAAGGCAGGGTCTTGCACCATAATGGTGCTGGTTTATTTATTGAGTAATAATACGGAGGTATTTGCTATAAAGTCAACGAATAATCACCTCCGCAGGGGAGGATGAACATTTGGCTGGCTCTGCTTTGATGATAACTTCGAGGAGCGATCATCCAAAGGCTTCGCTTCAGAATAAGGTAGAATGGAAGTGGAACGTTCTGTGGAATCGATAGGAACATATTCATGCTGTTAGCAACAGTGAAGCCCATTTCGGACTTGACCTTTGGCGCCTGAGTTGATAGGTACAAAAATGAGTTTTCTTTAGATCGCACAAGCTGTGCGTACAAAAATTTAGATTTCGTCTAAGGCGCTTGACCCGGTTGGCAAATTGGTAATGAGAAAGGGTAGAGTTGCGCTGTGTTTGTTAATAAAGTAATCTGCATGAAATGTAATAAGAGTTTCGCTACGGTCAAGCTGACTCGTATCGTAAATGGGCGCGTGAAGGAGTTGAACCTCTGTCAGAGTTGCGCCGCGGAGATCAGCCCGTACCAGAAGAAGCTGGCGGGAGCTCAGGCGAATCTTGACAGTATTCTGGCGGGCCTGCTTGCCAATGAAAAAGAGAAGAAGCGTACTACGGACGTTGACATCACGTGTCGAGAATGTGGCCTGCCGTTTGCAACATACCGTGAAAGCCTGTTCCTTGGCTGTGCCGACTGCTACGACAGTTTTGGCGAACATTTGCTTGCCGATTTGCGTAAGTTCCATGGGAGTACGCGCCACCAGGGCAAGGTGCCAAAGCGCTTTCAGTCCAGGATCACGATGCAGCGGGACATTCGGCAGATGCGCAAGCAGATGGAAGAGGCGATCGAGCAGGAGAATTTTGAACTAGCTGCCCAGTTGCGCGATAAGATTAAATCCCTTGAGAATCAGGACGAGGAATAGTGGTTGTCGAGAGGCTGGGATATGTTCAATCCAATGGTTCTTGACTCGCATAAATGGGTTGATACCTCCGGACCGTATATGGATATTGTAGTTTCCACGCGGTCGCGCTACGCCCGTAACATTGTGGGACTTCCCTTTGCTCCTTACGCCAAGCCCGATGAGCTTGCAAAGATTGTCGAAACCGTTGATAAGTCTATCGCCAGTCAGGACGTGCTAGGTGCCAGCGATAGAATCATCATTGCAAAGGTCCCGCGGCTGGAACGCCGCTATCTGAAGGAGAGCCGTATTATCAGTGCAGAGTTAGAAAAAGGGGGGGAGCACCGCATTGTCTACCTGAGCCATGAGTGCAACAGATCAGTAATGGTGAACGAAGAAGATCACATCCGGATGCAGTGTATCATGGCCGGTCTTCAACTCCGGAATACGCTGACAGCAATTGATGAAATTGATGGACGCATGGATGTGTCGGTAGAATACGCGTTTTCGGAAAAATTTGGCTATCTCGCAACATGTCCCACAAATACGGGCACTGGCCTTCGCGTATCCGTTATGATGCATCTGCCCGGATTGGCGTTAAGTCAGAAGATTGATAAGATCCTGTCTCTTGTTCAGCCCTATGGACTGACCATTCGCGGATTTTACGGAGAGCATTCGGAATACATCGGTGATTTTTATCAAATCTCCAATGAAGTGACTCTGGGTAAGAGCGAAGAAGAAATCGTTGAGATTCTGGACAAGGTCGTGACACAGATTCTCACCAGGGAACAACAGGCGCGCGAGCAGCTGTTTGCCAAGAAAAGTAACGCAATTGACGACGCTATCTGGCGTTCCTACGCAGTGCTCAGTAATGCCCGCATGATTGATTCGTCCGAGGCAATGAAACTGCTTAGTCGCATTCGACTGGGGATTGACCGAGGCTATTTCTCCTCGTTTACCCATAGCGAGTTGAACAAGCTGATCATTGAAATTCAGCCTGCACATCTGGATCTAAGGGAAGGAGGAAACGTTGGGAGCGAGGCCCGCGACATAGCAAGAGCTGGCCTGCTGCGCAAGCGCTTTCACGGTATCATCTCTGATAATTAGTAGACTGTTTTCCTTTTTTTGCCCTTTTCGGTTTCTAGTCACAGCAGTCTGTTGAAATGTGGTCCAGTCGCCCAGGTTCCTGCCTCAATAGGTTATGCAAAGCTCGGTTATACGATTTGACAATTGACTTTTGCTGTAGGGCTGATATTCTAATACTTGATTCTTCTAACAGTGTGAAGTGCGAGGTATTTGTGAAAATTGTAACATGAGAGGAGCGTGCGCTCATGCTGGAAAAGGTCCCATATACCCCCGGCTGGAAAGAAGTCATTCGTATGAGTAAGGCCGAGGCTGGCCGGTTGGGACATGACTACATCGGCCCTGAACATTATCTCCTGGGCATTATTCGCAAAGGCGACGGCCTGGCGGTGCAGACGCTCCATAATCTTGAGATTGATCTCGAAGACGTGAAGATGGAGCTTGAGCGGATGATGGATGTTGGGAAAGGGCAGCCGGTTGGCCTATTTCCGCCAAATACCGAAGCAAAGCGGATTACTGAAACAGCGAAATATATTGCCCAACATATGAAGCATAGCTGGATCGGCACGGAACATCTCTTGCTGGCCTTGATCAAAGAGGAGAATACGCTGGCCGCGAAATGCCTTAAGAATTTCGGCATTGATTTCGCCAAGGTGCAGCGCGAAGTTCTTAACCTCATTGAAGGTAATAGTGGTACGGGTGCTAAGTCGAAAGGCGACTTTGAGAAATCGCGCACCCCGGCACTGGATACCTTTGGACGTGACCTGACTCAGCTGGCGCGCGAAGGAAAACTCGATCCGGTGATTGGTCGGGAAGACGAGATCGAGCGGATTCTTCAGGTACTGTGCCGGCGCACCAAGAATAATCCGATTCTTCTGGGTGAACCAGGAGTCGGCAAAACCGCGATTGTTGAAGGCCTCGCTCAGAAGATTGTGGCCGGCGACATCCCGGAGCTCTTGGCTGGCAAACGCCTGCTGTCGCTTGATCTGGCGGCTATTGTGGCAGGCACGAAGTACCGAGGCCAATTCGAGGAACGCTTGAAAGCTATCATGCAGGAGATTCGTCGGTCGCAAGACGTGGTGATCTTTATTGACGAGCTCCACACCTTGGTGGGAGCAGGCGCCGCGGAAGGTGCTATTGATGCGTCGAACATGCTGAAGCCCGCACTGTCAAGAGGTGAGCTCCAGTGCATTGGCGCAACAACCCAGGAGGAATATCGCAAATATATCGAGAAGGATGGCGCACTGGAGCGCCGCTTCCAGACGATTACTATTAATCCACCAACGATTGAAGAGACCGTGGATATTCTCAAGGGTCTGCGTAGCCGCTATGAGCAGCACCACGGCGTGATTATCTCAGACGAGGCAATCCACACAGCAGTGCATGTGACAGAGCGCTACGTGAGCGACCGTTTTCTTCCCGACAAAGCCATTGACGTGATGGACGAGGCAGGATCGCGCGCACGACTCCAGGCTAACATCAAACCCCAGGAACTCAAAGACATCGAGAAGCAGATTGCTGATTACGACGAACAGCTGCGCCAGCTTAAGAACGCCCAGGAGTTTGAAAAATGCCAGGAAGTCAAAGATCACCGCGATGAGCTGGTTCGCCGCAAAGAACAACTCTTTCGCGAATGGCATCAGAAGAGATTGAATAAGAATTACATGAAGGTAATTGGCCCGGAAGATATCTCCTATATCGTCTCCAAATGGACTGGGATTCCGATTATGAAGCTCGAAGAGGGAGAGACGCAGAAGCTTCTGAAGATGGAAGCCGAGGTTTCTAAACGGGTAGTCAGTCAGCACGAAGCGCTCGGCACTCTCGCGAAAGCCATTCGCAGGGCTCGCGCAGGCCTGAAGGATCCCGTACGTCCCACAGGGTCGTTCGTCTTCCTCGGCCCAACTGGCGTAGGGAAAACCGAGCTGGCTAAAGCGCTGGCAGAGTTCCTGTTTGGCGACGAAGATGCCCTGGTGCGGATTGATATGTCAGAGTATATGGAGAAGTACTCAGTCTCACGTCTACTCGGAGCACCGCCAGGTTACGTAGGCTATGAAGAGGGAGGGCAGCTGACCGAGAAGGTACGGCGGAAACCGTATTCCGTGGTACTCCTGGATGAGATCGAAAAGGCCCATCCAGACGTCTTTAGCATTCTGCTGCAGGTTTTTGACGATGGCCGTCTGACAGACAGCTGGGGCCATGTGGTGGATTTCCGCAATACCGTGGTCATTTTGACCTCCAATATCGGGACGAAGCGCATCGGAAAGGTCAGTGGGATGGGATTCCACTTGCACGATGAGGAGGCGAGCTATGAAGCCATGAGAGATAAGGTCATGGCTGAGGTCAAGAAGACCTTCAATCCTGAATTTCTGAACCGGATTGACGAAATTATTGTATTTCGCCCCCTCAGTGTTGAAGCTATTAAAACGATCGTTGATATTATGATGCGGAAGGTGAATGAGCGGCTGGTTGATAAAAACATCACCATTCGTATCAGTGAAGAGGTAAGGAATTTTCTGGTAGAAAAAGGCTATGATCCAGAGTACGGTGCGCGCCCACTCCGGCGGACCATCCAGCGTTATATCGAAGATACTCTCTCACAGCTGATTATTGATGGCACTATACCGGAGAACACTGACGTCGAAGCCTATCTGGAGAATGAGGAGATTCGGTTCCGCGCCACTGAGCGGAGCAAGGTCCTCGTAGACACGCCAGCAGTGGATTAACAGTCAGAGCGTAGGTAGACGCGACTTAAGAAAAGAGGGATCGTCAACTGATCCCTCTTTTTTCTAATACCGTTTGCCTATTATTGCTTTCCGCATAAATAAAGAAACAGTAAAAAGCCGCTGAGTGGCTTATTTTTCTTCGAATGCTTGGCCTTCAACTGTGCCATTTAACGTGGCACGGGCATCACGCCACAGGCGCATTTTCAACTTGCCCGTGTAGATTCATCCGCCTAGGCGGATGCCACGCTTAGAACAAAAATAAATGGTAGAAATGAGGGAAAGCAACCTCAATTTCATTTCTTTTGCGGTTTAGCCTGACCTTGCTGCAGTTTCGACGCTACGCCATGCTCTCATACGGCTCAGAAAATAGCCTCGTCCCCGAATTCCCTCCCAAGCACGATCCAAAATGCCGCCTGTGCCTGTCTTTCTGCGCTTCAATTAGGTGTTAATCTCTATCTAACATTGGTAAATTTCTTCATCTTCTTTCGAAGTTCCGAATAACTCTCTGAAATCCAGTTAATAATTTTCTCTTCTTCTTCGCAAACCGTACTCCGTTCAGCACCAGCTGGTAAATGCTTTAGCTTTTTTCCAGTTGTATGCAGACGTGCAGCTTTGCGATAAATTTCGGATAAAAAATTATTAAATGCTTCATCGAAAAGGAAGTAGGCTTCCTCCGTGTTGGTAGAAAAGGCTCTGAAGTCTGCAAGTTCAACACCGTCTGTAGCAATAATTTTATCGAGAAGTGCTTTGATTCCGTAATAGATTTTCAATCTTCTTTCATAGAGTTCAAATGTACAGGATTGGCTGTCACCCTGATCGGAGTCCCCTTTGGCGATTTTTGGATTAGATATCTGATCTTGGATGAAGGCGTATAAATTATCTCGATATTCTGTGATTTCAGCGATATTGAACTTTCTACTTTGGCTAGGCGTTGAATCATACTCGTTATGATGATCCAAACATAGAAAGCACAAATTATCTAATTTATTGTTTGATGGTTTGCGATCCAAATGTGCAATTTGCCCTTTTTTCACACTGGTGTCCTTGTTAAGACCAAAACACATTGCGCAACGACGTCGTGATAGTTGCAAAACGTCTTTTTCGGTTTTTTTGTCTATTCTTTTCCTCGTCATGGCCGTACTTGGAGCCCAACTATTGTATATATGGTTTCCGCATAAGAATCTTTATCTGTCGCATTGTCGGCATAACACGCCGGCCCGCGCCAGCGGACAACTCCTTGTCTGTCAACACTTTGCGTTTGTCTCGCCCTGCAAACTGATTTCCGTTTGACCGCTGAGGTCTTTGTCTCCATTTTTAACATAGACCGGCTGCAGCGCTTTGTTAGCTGTTATCTCACCGACGGAATCCCAAGATCTTTGCATATCTTCCGTGCAAGAGTGTCAACTATCTCAGAGTGCCTCGGAACGGCCGACCGTTTATGCAATCCCGGATTGTGCTACCATGAATGTCGCTTGCCTTCTCTTACAATCTCGCAACCATGAGAGCGAAGATACCTGAGGAATTGGGCCCTTTTCATAAAGGGATTTTCTCTTCCTGAAAATCAGTACCAGCGGCGGTCAGCGCATCCTGCTTGTTAAATTGCAATGCCTCTTTCAGGGTAACCTTCAGG
>JAUWMI010000026.1 GCA_030613245.1 Candidatus Sumerlaeota bacterium | reverse complement strand
ATCGGTAAAGCCGGACACCACGATATTTCCCGATCCGTCAACCGCGATGCCATAGCCATAGTCCCAATCACTCCCGCCCAGGTAGGTGGACCAGAGGTGCGCACCTGATGGGCTCAGCTTCGCCACGAAGGGGTCCCAGTACCCGCCGTTATAGGTTGTATCGAAGCCGCCTGAAACCCAGCCGATTGAGCTGGTCCTGCCGGTCACAACGATATTGCCCGAGCGGTCCACCGCGATGCCATAGCCATAGTCGTAAGAAGTGCCGCCCAGGTAGGTGGACCACAGGTGGGCACCTTGTGGGCTGAGTTTCGCAACGAAGGCGTCGTGAGAGCCCCCATTATAGGTCGTATCGAAGCCGCCTGAGACCCAGCCGCTGGACTGGGTATAGCCGGTCAGCACAATATTGCCCGAGGCGTCCTCCGCAATTCCATCGACATAGTCATAATTAGTCCCGCCCAGATAGGTGCACCAGAGGTGCGCGCCTGATGAGCTTAGTTTCGCCACGAAGGCGTCCGAAAAGCCGTTATGCGTCGTATCGAAGCCGCCTGAGACCCACCCGATGGAATTAGTGCTGCCGCTTACCACGATATTGCCCGAGGTGTCCACCGCGATGGCACGGCCCGATTCGCTATTACCTCCGCCAAGGTAGGTTGACCAGAGGTGCGCGCCTTCGGGGCTCAGTTTCGCCACGAAGGCGTCGAACCAGCCGTCATGAGTCGTATCGAAGCCGCCTGAAACCCAGCCACTGGACGCGGTCCTGCCGCTCACCACGATATTGCCCGAGCGGTCCACCGCGATGCCATAGCCATAGTCGTAAGCAGTGCCGCCCAGGTAGGTAGACCACAGGTGCGCACCTGATGGGCTCAGCTTCGCCACGAAGGCGTCGTAAGCGCTGCCGTTATAGGTCGTATCGAAGCCGCCTGAGACCCAGCCGCTGGACTGGGTATAGCCGGTCAGCACAATATTGCCCGAGGCGTCCACCGCGATGCCATGGCCATTGTCCCAAAGACTCCCGCCCAGGTAGGTGGACCAGAGGTGTGCTCCTGATGAGCTGAGTTTCGCCACGAAGGCGTCCCCGCGCCCGTCATTGGTCGTATCGAAGCCTCCTGAGACCCAGCCGCTGGACTCGGTCTCGCCGGTCACAACGATATTGCCCGAACCGTCCACCGCGATGTCATTACCCCGGTCGTCATTACTTCCGCCCAGATAGGTGGACCACTCAATCTCAGGATCAATGATTAGCTGGCGGGCGGAATCAAAATTTCCTGAAATTTCAAAACGCCAGGTTTTTGAATCAACAAGTGCGAAGCGGCCTTCGACCGGGTGGCGTCGGCCGTCAATCTCCTGGTAGATATACGGCGCACCGTCCACAAGCGGGGCCCAGCCTTCGGCAGGGTGGATTTCAAGCGAGCCGTTGTCGCGCAGCGCAAGACCCTCTATGCCGTTGTAACGAACGCGGATTTGGCGCCAGTCGGCTCCCGGCGCAACGATGAATTCGAACTTGATGCCAGTGCGCTTGCCGGTCACGCGCAGGTCAATCCCGTCGTAAAGGTTGCGGTAAACCAGGGCGTCCCACGAGGGCACATTCTCGCGCCAGCTCGCCGGCTCGCCGAGGCGGTAATGGAAGACCTGCTCGGAACGGCCCTGGCCTTCGGGCACGACGCGCCGAGCGTCCAGGAACCGCAACGCGAACTCGAGCATGCGCCTGGGGGACGCGTCACGGCCGGGGACAGACACTTCGTCGCTTCGCTCCCCTGGAGTCAGTCCCCGTTTTGCCAGTCCCCGTGCTGCGGTTTCTGTTTCCTCCGGTGGCACGGGCATCCTGCCCGTGACAGGCCATCCCCCTGAGGCGGATGCTACGTCCAGGGATTCGCGCTGGAAGAGCTGGAAGCGCACTCCTTCGTCGGTCAGGCCGACGTTGGCGCCCTTGCTGCTCAGGGCGAACCGGATCGTCTCATCATCCCACTGCCCCTGGTTTTCGATGAAGACGGCGGGCGAGCGGGCGAGTTTTTCCATCACGACCTGCGCCGATGGCACGTCGGAGGGCTGTTCCGACGCGATCACGGATCCCATGACCGAAGCCGCGGTTGCAGCTTGCGAAGGTTCCGCTGCGGTCGAATCTGTCCACCCGCTTTGAATGACACAAAACAAGGCACACACCAGTGCCGCGCCTATGGCCTTTTGCATGACAGATCCCATCATCTGACACATTCCTCCTGTTGCCAATATTGAATCCGCTCTAAAAAGTTCAAAATGCGCCTCACGCCAGAGGCGCATTTTCAACTGGCGTGCTGCTTGTCTCTTCTTTTGATTAAGAATTGCCACAGAGATTTTCTTTGTGTCTTTGTGCCCTTCAGGGTGAACCTTCAGGGTGAACCCTTGGTGGTGATCATTCAAAGATAACCACGAAGACACCAAGGCTTCAGCCTGAAGGCACGAAGATTTCTATGTCTTTGTGCCTTGCATTTTATCCGCCCCTCATTATAATGCGGCTAGAATATTTCAAATCTATATTGTATTATCCAAGTTAAGCCCAGCACCAAGTCAAGTAAAATTAAATCCCATACTGATTTCTGGAGGACTGCTGCTAAAATCTAGGGGGTGTGCACATATGCGGATGGCACTTGATTTTCCAAGGTCGTGAACGGAGCATCTTTCATCTTTGGAAAGAGGAACGCAAGGTTCTTCGGGCATCATTTTCATTTGACAAGGGGGCAAATTTGTAGCTAACTGTAGCACCTATTTCTTGAACTTCAGCGAGAAAGGACGTTTACGAGAGCATGAAGAAAAAACAGCGTAAGATTCGCAAGGTGGTGCTTGCCTATTCTGGAGGCCTGGACACATCAGTCATGATACGATGGCTGATTGAGAATTACGGGTGCGAGGTTATCGCATTTGCTGCTGATCTAGGACAGGGGGAGGATCTGAAGCCTCTACGCGAGAAGGCTATCCGCACAGGGGCCAGCAAGATCGTGATTAAGGACGTAAAACAAGAGTTCGTGAAGGAGTACGTGCTTCCGGCTATCAAGGCGAATGTACTCTACGAAGGAAAGTATCCACTGGCGACTGCACTGGCGAGGCCGCTGATCGCCAAGTGGCTCATGGCAATTGCCAGGCAGGAGAAAGCCGACGCAGTTGCCCATGGATCTACTGGAAAAGGAAACGATCAGGTGCGCTTCGAGGTGACGGCCTTTGCCCTGGACCCGGACATTCAAGTTCTTGCACCGGTGCGCGAGTGGGAGATGAAAACGCGTGAGGAGGAGATCGAGTACGCGAAGCGCTACAATATTCCCGTAAGCGCCACGAAGAAGAAGCCCTATAGCATTGATGCCAATCTCTACGGACGCAGTATCGAGTGCGGCGTGCTGGAGGATCCCTGGGTAACGCCGCCGGAGGATGCGTTTCAGTCAACGACGTCCCCGCTTAAGGCACCTTCCAAGCCGTGCACCATCAAGCTGGGCTTTGAGCGAGGCGTTCCGGTACGACTCAATGGCCAGAAGGCATCGCCGCTCGAGATCATCCAGGAGCTGACAACTCTGGGTGATCAACACGGTGTGGGGCGGATTGATCTGGTGGAAAACCGGCTGGTAGGCATTAAGTCGCGTGAAGTCTACGAGGCATCGGCTGCAACTATCCTGATTACCGCACACCGGGAGCTGGAGAGCCTGACACTGGATCGCGAGACCTCGCATTTTAAGGAAACGATTGTGCCGAAGTATGCCGAGCTGATCTACTACGGGCTCTGGTTCTCGCCGCTGCGCAAGGCGTTGGCAGCGTTTGTCGAGGCAACGCAAGAAAATGTCACCGGTGAAGTTCGGCTGCAACTGTATAAGGGGACGTGCATACCGGTAGGGCGACGCTCGCCCTTTTCGCTCTACGACAAATCGTTGGCCACTTACGAAACAGGCGATATGTTTGACCAGAGTGCTGCAAAGGGATTCATCGAGATTTTTGGGCTACCGCTCAAGGTGCAGGCGCGGGTCAACAAAAAACAGCGTAAGGAAAAGTAGCAGGACCGCGCAGTTCTATCTGCGTAAGCTACAAGGAGCGATTGATGCGTTTAAAGAATAAACGCGCACTGATCACAGGAGCCAGTCGTGGCATCGGACGGGCGACTGCCGTGAAATTAGCGTCTGAAGGCGCCTCTGTGGTTATTAATTACGTGGAGCAGCAAGAGCTGGCCGAGGAAGTTGTGCGGGAAATTCGTGGGCAAGGTGGAGATGCGTGGACAGTAGGCGCTGACGTTACAAACCGCAAAGAGGTTGACCAGATGTTTGCCAAGATTAAGGAGCGCTACGGCAGGCTGGATATCCTGGTGAACAATGCAGGTCTGGGGCTGCGGACTCCTATTGAGGACGTCACTGGCGAGACGATGGAGAAACTCTTTGCCCTTAATGCCCTCAGTGCGCTCTACTGTGCTCAGGCAGCTGTCAAGTTGATGCAAGGCGGCGGCGTGATCATAAACGTCTCTACGCTTGCGGTAAAAAAGTCACTCCCGGGCATTGGCGCTTATCGAGCGGCAAAAGCCGCGCTCGAAGCACTGACGCGGCAGCTGGCCTTTGAACTCGCGCCGAAGAACATCGTAGTGAACGGCGTAGCGCCCGGTGCGGTGGAGACCGATCGCCAGCATTTGCTGTCGCCTGAAGTAAGAAAGCGTATTCTCGAATCAACTCCAGCGGGCCGGGTAGCTCAGCCCGAAGATATTGCCAATGTAATTTTTCTGCTCTGCCTTGAAGAGTCGTTCTGGATACGGGGACAAATCTTGAACGTTGACGGAGGCGCTTCGCTGGTGTAATCGCCACCAGAGGCGGACAAGCCCGCCGCTTCCTGATTCAATAGGGACAAAATCCTGCGTTTGTGCTCCCTGCCTTTCCTCCAAATGGACAGTTCTTTTTGAGAACGGCCCTTTGTTCTATTAGACGATCTGCCAAAGAGCCGGAAAGAAATCTAAATTCCCAACCCAGATTTTCAGCTATAGAACTTTGTGCTTTTGATTTCTATCTTGCCAATTCATACCTCTTTTGCTTTAGTCATCCCAGAATTTCACATTTGCTTGTGACGTTGAAAAGCAAAGAATAGGGAACATCGAACAACAGATAATAAAGAAAAATGGCTAGTATTGCGCTCATATCGCTTTATGACGAGTTCTGTCTTGGCTTGCGACATATCGCAGGTTATCTCCAAAGTAGGGGACATGATATAACAATTATCCATTTTAAGAGATACGTTGAGCAAAGTCGGGAATTGCTCGAATCAAAGGAGCAAGAAGCACCAAACAGATCTTCTGAAGATGCCTACCTTGTTGGAGTCTCGCCATTTGGTGAGGTTTATCTGGACTATTCCGTTCCCTACACGCAGCGGGAACTGGACCTGCTGCTAAAAATCCTTTCAGAGCGCAAAGTTAAATATGCAGGAATTTCCGTGCCTTCCTATCACAAAAAGGTCGCTCTTGAATTAACCGGATTGATCAAGAAAAACCTTGCTTTGCCGGTAATATGGGGTGGTGTACATCCTATAGTTGCCCCTATGGATTGCTTTGATAATGAAGGTGTGGTGGATTTCATCTGCATGGGAGAGGGAGAACGTACAATTGAGGAATTTAGTGAAGCGCTTGAGGAGGGAGAAGACATCTCGTCAAAGAAAATCGGGGGTCTCTGGCTTCGTCAAAACGCCAAAATTATTAAAAATGAAAACCGAGATGTGTGCCAGAATCTCGACGAGCTGGGCTTCCCCCTGTATGACAGTGACAGAGAATTTATGATTTACGAAAATAAAATAATTCATAAAGAGCCGCTCATTGATAGCCAGCTTTACTGGACGCATAAAATTATGACAAGTAGGGGATGCCCGTTTAACTGCAGTTTTTGTATCTACAGTACGTTGAGACGAGATCATGAGGGACTATGCAAGGTGCGGAGACGAAGCCCAGAACACGTAATAGAGGAACTTCGAAGAGCAAGAGCAAGAATGCCACAACTTATGATAGTTGAATTTCAGGATGACATTTTCACATTACAAACGCCCTGGTTAGTGGAATTTGCAGAATTATATAAGAAAGAAATAGCACTTCCCTTCTGGTGTTATACACATCCTGCCTATGTAAATGACGAATATTTATCAATCCTCAAAGACATGGGAATTGAGTATATTACAATGGGTATTCAGTCAGGTAGCGATAGAATAAATCGGGAAGTATTTGACAGAAAAACGAACAGACAGACGGTGCTTAAAGCAGTGGAACTGATTGCCAAACACCAAATATTTCCCAATTATGATATCATAACCAACAATCCGTATGAAACAGAGGCAGATAGATATCAGACGCTTGACTTTCTGACACAGATTCCTGGCAAGTTTGAGATTCATCTTGGAAAACTCGCATTTTTCCCTGGAACCACTCTTACGCTAAGGGCAGAGAAGGAGGGAATGATTGGGAGATGTGATGAAAAAGCTTACGAGTTCTGGAACGCTTTATATCTGCTTGCCAGGTATCACGCTGCAGATAGAGAAACTATTTTGAAGCTGACAAAAGATGAGTCTTTACGTAAAAACCCCGAAGTTTTATGGTGTGCACTGCGCGAAATCGCCACCCTGGAAAAGGAAAACGAACAGCTCAAGGCCGAGATCAAGCAGTTGTCTGACCAGTTAGAAAAGGGGAAATTCGCAAAAAAGGCCAGCCTTTTTTCTGTCGTTGCCAAGAAGCTGAAGAATTTATTTTCTTAGTTTTCTCCCACCCCGTTTTTTGAAAAGAGTGCGCCAAGTAAAGAGTCAAACTCATCTGGAGATACTGATGGCTTGCCTTTTCAGTCAACCATTTTTACAGAAGTTTCCGGACTTTATTTAACTTGTTTGGGATATACTCCACACAAATCCCCATGATTATTTGCCTGCCAAGCTATCTATAATCCCAGATTTTGCATTACAAAATATTTCTCTGTTGCGAGGGGGGTTCGCTTAGGCGCATCACCCGCGCGGGGCCCTCCGAAACCGTTCTTTACGAGCGATTTCATCCGCCTTGGGCGAATGAAATCGCTCATACTTATCGCTTTATCTTTTTGTGACCTAATGAAAACGTGTTCCAGCAGCCCCTTGTGGTTCTTTTAGTTAAGAAGCTTGTACTCCTCTCTTTCTGAGTTCTACTGCACAATCTGGGATAATACTACCTTCCAATCTCTTGTTCTTGTTTTACGTTCTATAGGGATCAGCGGATTTCGTCCTGTTCGATGCCGACGAAGTCAGTGAAGCGCTTGCGGCGTTCCCAGATCTTGAGAGTTGCGGGGAGAATGGTGAGAGCGGCGATAAGGCAGAAGGCGACGCCCAGGATAGAGAGGATGCCCATTTCGCGAATGCCGCGAAAACTGGCAAAAGCAAGGGAGCCGAAGCCAATAATGGTGGTGAGAGATGTAATGACAACGGCGCGGCCTGTGTTTTCAATGGCGGTGAGGAGATGATCGCTATTCTTTCTGTGTTGAGGCTCAGCATCCTGTGCTATGGCTGCGTAGTAGCGCTGGAGGATATGGATGCCACTATCAACGCCGATGCCGATAATCATGGGCATGACAATGATGTTAAGGAAGTTCATCTGAATGCCAAGGATATGCATGGAGCCGAGCATCCAGAGAGATCCACATAGCACAGGGATGAGGGAGAGAATAGCGCGTGAAATACTGCGGAAGTGGAAGAGGAGGATAAGCAGGACGCTAAGCGTGACGACGATGACAATGTAGGCAAGATCCTTCTTGACGACCTTTTCGAGTTCTCTGGCGATAATGGCAACGCCGGTGAAGTCAATGTGGCCGACGTCTTTTTTAAGGGAGTGAAGGAATTCGATTGGTACGGCTTCGTGCCAGGTGCCTGAAGGGGGATAGATATGAGTAACGATACGATAGCCTCTAGAGGAGCGGTACATGTATTTCCAGACGAGGCGTTTGAAAATGGGGCTATTAACGGAGCCGAATTCGACAAAGTTCTCCTGGCGGGCGTGTTGCTGGAGTAAGCGCAGGCGTTCGAGAAAGGGCTGGAAAGTTTCGGGGGTAAAACTGAGTTTGCGGCCTTGGCTCAGCACGGCATGTTCGAGGGCATCAATGTCAAGTGAGAGGATAAGTTGCTGAGAGCGCTGCTGTGTTTTTATAGAGGGGAGGAAGGTGCGCAGAGAGTCGCAGGAAAGAATGTCGTAGGTATCGTGGGCTTCTTCGATGTTGTCATAGAGGGCATCGTTTTTTTCGAGAGCCTCTTGAACGGAGCTGCCGGAAACGATGGCTATAACTTGGTTAGATGGGAGTTCGAAGTGACGTTCGAGGCGATCGCGCAGGCGTAGATATTGAGGTGAGGGCTGCCGCAAGGCGCGGAAGTCTTCGTTAAAGGAGACGGAGAGAGCATGGAATGCGAGGTAGGTAGTGATGATAAGGCCGAGGGCGATGGTTGAGCGAGGATAGGTTAGGACGACGTGAGCGACGTGGCGCAGGCCAAGGCCTGTGAGTGGGGAGCGGCTGAGTTTAGCCTGGGCATAACGTGCGCGGATGGTCATCAGTGCTGGAAGGACAAGGTAGATAGAGAGGAGGCAGCAAAGGATACCACTGCCAGCGACGAACCCGAGTTCCTGAAAGCCTTTGAAAGAAGCGAAAAGCAGGCCATAGAAGGCAACGGCTGTGGTGATGGCACCAGTGAAGATTCCTTCGCCGGTTTCGACGATAGCGGTTTTCAGGGCAAGGAAAGCATCGTCGCTGATCTTTAGCTCTTCAATAAAACGATTGTAAATGTGAATAGCGAAGTCAATACCGAGGCCAATGAGCACAGCGCCAAAGGCGAAAGTTACAATAGTCAGACGGCCGATGCAGAGGCTGGTGAGGCCGAGGGTCCAGAGGATGCCGACAATAAGAGGTAGGCCCACAAAGTAAATGGCATCGAGGCGACGGAAGACGAAGATGAAGAGCGCAAGCACGCAGATAAAGGAGGTGGTAAGGGTATTGTAAAGGTCTTTACGGATCATGCGGGCGTCGTTGAGGGCCTCGGGATGGCTCCCAACGAAGCTGATGCGAATCTGGCTGTCTTGGACGGGGGCGCTCCGTGACGTGTGCGCTCCGTTGTCTTCTTCGGAATCCAGAAAGGAGGGGAGGCGTTTCTGGATGGTGTCCCTGGTCTGGTTGAGGAACTTCATGAGTTTTGCGGTGAAGACGAGGTCGGAGGAGGGCTTGCGCGGTTTAAGTACCATGAGGAGCATTTTTCCATCGGAGGAAAGGAAGTAGCCCCGGCGGAGGTTCAGTTTAGTGGGGCCGCGACTGTGGACGAGGCGCTGGCGAATAATATAAGAGATATTGAGGGGATCGGCGAGGAGGTTTTCGCGGATTTTGGGAGTAGTGGGGGTGAGCAGGCGATGTTTGAGGCGGACGAGTTGACGATAAATTTCATCTGAATGGAGTTTTTCGGTGATTTTGGTCCAGTCGGAATCAGTGAGGAGGGAGACGATGCGTTCGTCGGCATTCTGGAGATAGAAGTCTTTTGCCTCAGGGTCGAGTTTGTAATCCACGGTGGAAATGAACTCAGTGTTGTCAATGGCACGTGCAAATGTCTTAGCGGCATGGATGAGTGCAGGTTCCTGGTGAGGCTTAGAGGCTTCCACCACGGCGAGCATATAGTCAAAGGCGCCGAAATCGCGGAGCGCATTGCGGAAGGTAATGGCGGCCGGGGATTCTTCAGGCAAGAGGGCCACCATATCGGTCTCGATATGGAGCGAGAGCAGAGCGACGATGGCGCAGATGGTAATAATGGCAACGACGCAAAGCACAACGCACGGGGCCTTATAGGTGATGGTAGCGATAAGTTTGAGGAATGCGCGGCGCATATTAAGACGTCCGTTTCAATAATGCTTCGAGGGGATACTCCTGGACAGAATATTGTGGAGGGAAGCGAAAGACTGCGGGCTGAAGCGGCGGATTGATTTTGTATTTCAGAACCCTGGCTGTCATGGTCGCCTGAGATTGGATGAAGCGAACGGTCATTTTGGTTGGAAGGAGATGGCCATCGAAGAGATCGTATTGGTGGTAGGTAATGTCGAGGGCAAGGCGCTTGTTAGAGTCATAGAGGGCGACTCGGTCAATCAATAGATCGGTTTTGCGCATGACGAAGACCTGTTTTGCATTATCAGTGAGCGTGCGGATGAAGACATAATGGCCGGGAAGTGTAGCGATGCGGTTCCGGACTGGCAACCTCAGGGACGTTAGCGCCCTACTGCCTTCTTGCGTGGCGCTGCCCTCGGTCTCAAGGCGGGTTTTCTGAAGCACGTTAGTGATGGTGCGTTCGATTTCAAGAGCGTGCGCGATGTCGGTGGGATTGATGCCGAAAAACAGGGCCGGATGCCTGCGTAAAGTCTGGGGTGTTCCGGAATAGAGTTCGCGGTCTTTGTTGAGATAAATCTGGACGCGGTCGGGCAGTGCGAGACATTCGAAGAGTGTGGAAGTGATGGTGCGATAACCTCGTAGGCGTAGCTTGCCCGCCCAACTGTCTTCTTGCGTGTCGGGTTTATCGGGTATCTGATAAAGAAGTGTGGCTTCAAAGAACTTCTTACCTTTAATATTATGGCCGGAGAGGTAGATTTTCATGTGTGCCCAGAGGGAGTTGAGTTGGGGCGTGCGCTGATCGAGGAATGAGTGAATTTGGGCTGGCGAAAGATCTCCACGTGTTACGGAAGAAATAGGACTGAAGGGTTTTGGCCGAAGCAAGCTGCAGGAGGTAAGGGCAAACCCGAGAAGAAGAACACAGACAAGTCTCTTGTAGGGGCTATTCGCTAATCGCCCTTCAGAGTTGCCGAAAGCGATGCAGGGATTTAAGCGCCATGCAGTCTTCATATGCTGTGCGTTTCTTCTATCGTGCCGAGCCAAAGTCGGCAAGCTTCAGGATAATGAGATCGTTTCTGGCCATTTGAACAAGGCCAGTTACAGGGATCTCCTCAGAATACCAGCGTGTAATGACGTTATTCACAACTCCTTCTTGTATGAAGACGATGCAGGAGAAGGACTGGTCATTGAGAGTCACGGTTTCGCGGCCGACACGTCTGCCCCATGCTGAAGTCTGGTAGTATACAGGAGGTTTTAGCGGTCTCTGCTCAGTATCGGTTTTAAGGATTTTTCCGTCGGAGAAGACGTCCATCTGGATTATTGCCAGGCCATTTGAAATCTCGGTAATAGTTTGCTTCTGGATGAGGCCACCGAGGACTTCGTAAGAAACCCAGTCGCCAACTTTTGCGTGTTTGAGTGGGTTGATCGGAGCGCCACCAGGCTGAATGATTGAGCAAGAGCAGAGGATGGCCGTGAGAAAAGCAAGCAGGCCAATAGGTACAAATTGCGAACGGCAGCGTAACATGATAGGTACTCTTTTAGGCACAAATTTGGGCATTCCACTAAGGGTTTTTCTTACGAAATCGCGGTTCTCACCATATTCGTGCTATTTCGCAAAAGTCAAGCTCTTGTTCAGACGAAGCGGCAGAACGTGTACGGCGGAACGGGTTCTGCCTGGAAGATGAAAAAGATTTTGCAGACCGAAAAGTATGGAATCCGCCGCAAGGAAATCGCTCCGATGTCGTAAACCTTGCGTGTTGTATAAAGAATAACCTATCCCCGATTTCCCGCACATCTTTGGACATTGGAAGATTGAGATGCGACAATCGGAGTGAAGAGTTGGCGGTGAGGATCAAGAGCGAGGGCGTTAGGAATTTTGACAATTGACTTGAAGACATTTTTCATCTAAGGAAGATTGCTTAAATGTTGGCAAACAATCAGAGAACGGTCTAAAATTGCCATTAGCTATAGTGTGGGCCAACTGTGATTTTAAATCACAAAGGCGATTTAAGGCAGATTTTGAGTCGAAGAAATAACTCATTGTTTTGCCATCTACACTGAAATCGTGTAATAGGTAGAGATAAGGAAGGACTCAGAGAAAAATCGCAAAAGATCTCTCGGAAAGAGGTAAGAACATGAAAAAAGGGCATGCCAAAATCATCCGTCTCAAATTGAAAGAAGATGACTTGCACAAACTGGAAAAGATTCCAAACCCAAGGCTACATCGGTTCGTCACGGATGCCGTCGTACTTTGTAATCCTGATTCGGTGTTTGTGTGTACCGACTCTCCGGCAGACATCGAATACGTCCGCAAAAGGGCTGTTGAGACTGGAGAAGAGAAATCTCTCAAGATGGAAGGGCATACCGTGCATTTTGACGGCTACTACGACCAGGCCCGTGATAAGGCAAATACAAAGTATCTGGTACCACGAGGACTTGATTTGGGGACAAACATAAATGCTATCGATCGGAAGAAGGGGTTGGCCGAGATACGGGGTATTCTCAAAAACATCATGGTTGGAAGGGAAATGATAGTCCGGTTTTTTACTCTCGGGCCTGGAAACTCGATATTTTCGATTTCTGCGGTTCAGCTCACTGACTCAGCCTACGTTGCTCATAGTGAAGATCTGCTCTATCGTCCCGGCTACGAACAGTTCAAACAGCTCGGCGAATCAGACGATTTCTTCGCGGTCCTTCATTCAGCCGGGGAAACCGAAAATAATGTCAGTATCAACATAGACCAGAGACGAATATACATTGATGTCGAAGAGGAGGTTGTCTACAGCGTCAATACTCAGTATGCAGGCAATACGGTTGGATTTAAAAAGTTGTCCTTGCGTCTAACAATTCGGAAGGCGGATCGAGAAAGCTGGCTTGCCGAACATATGCTTGTTATGGGAATTCGTGGCCCCAAAGATCGCATCACATATTTTACGGCTGCGTTCCCGAGCTTTTGCGGAAAGACGTCCACGGCAATGGTTCCCGGTGAAAGCATCGTTGGAGACGATATTGCATACCTGAGAAGAATTAGCGGGCGGGTTCATGCTGTAAATGTCGAAAGCGGAATATTTGGCATTATTCAGGACGTGAATCCTGATAGTGATCCGACTATATGGAAATTGCTCACGAGTCCGGGGGAAATCATTTTCTCGAATGTTCTTGATGTTGATGGTATGCCATACTGGGTAGGTGATGGGCGTAAACATCCTGAAAGGGGTAGTAACTACGCGGGGGCGTGGTATCGCGGAATGAAGGACAAAGAGGGTAACGAGATAGCCGCTTCCCACAAAAATGCCCGGTACTGTGTCAGACTAAGCAATTTTCCAAACCTCGATAAGCTGGCGGATGATGCCAAGGGTGTCCCGATTGGAGGTGTTGTCTATGGCGGTCGCGACGGCGATACGTTGGTTCCTGTACAGGAGTCTTTCAGCTGGGGACACGGAGTGGTTACAATGGGTGCGAGTCTTGAGTCGGAAACCACGGCAGCTACGCTCGGACAAGAAGGCATACGCAGCTTCCAACCGATGTCCAATCTCGATTTTCTCTCCATTCCCCTGGGACGATACATTCAGAATCACATAATGTTTGGTATCGGCTTACAACATCCGCCCGCGATTTTTGCAGTAAATTACTTTCTTAAAGACAAGAAAGGAAAATATCTCAACGGAATAAAAGACAAATATGTCTGGCTGAAATGGATGGAGCTTCGTGTGCACGGTGATGTACCGGCTATTGCGACACCTACTGGCTTCATTCCTCAATTCCGAGACTTGGCGAAATTTTTCAAGCAAGTGCTTGATAAGGATTACTCAGAAAAAGAATACGTTGAACAGTTCACGCTCCGTATTCCTGAAATCCTCAAAAAAATCATCAGAATTGAAAAAATATATCGAACAGGGATTATGGATTCTCCTCATATATTTTATGATATACTTCATGAACAGCGCCAGCGTCTTCTCGAAGCCAGAGAAAAATATGGGGAGTATATATCCCCATTCAAATTCCTGGAATAAGCCTCTTTAAAAGGGAACTGCTGTTTTATAAAAGACCCCATCTGGTGATCCCATCTTTAGTGGAATGAGAGCCTCCTAACAAAAAGACCTGGATCGCATGTGTTTCTCTGTTTGGCCTACACGGGCAGGTTGAAAATGCGCCTGTGGCGTGATGCCCGTGTAGATTTATGACCAGGATGCCCATACCACGCATACTTGTAGGGGCGTTTAATTAAACGCCCTACATGCTGTACCGTTATCTATACAAATCTCAATAGGACATACCTAGAAGGCTATATCTTTTAACATCGTAGGATCGAGATTCGAAAATCACAGCGGAGGAGTGATGTGGCGATCAGGGACGAGGGCGTTTGGCGTCGGATTTGCGCAGGTATGTGGGTTCAAGGAGAGAAGGGTCAGCGACGTTGCCCTGGCGCAGGGACTCCAAGCCGAGGAGCGCGACATCCTCAGCAGAAGGAAGCATGCGGGTTGGAGGGGCGAAGTGAGCATTGGAGCCAAGTGTTTCGCGGATGATGGATTGATACTTGAGCGAGCCGTCGCCAGAAAAGATAGCAGGTGAGTTGATTTTCGGAAGCAGACGTTCAATGGGTAGAACCATTTCGTCGGATTTCGAGCGGAGGCAGAAGGAGTAAGGATCTTTTTCATAGAGAGCGGCGAAGACTTCCTGGCGACGGGCATCAATTACCGGACAGATGAGGAAGCCATGGGGCGCAAAGCGTGAGGCGAGGGCTTCGAGGGTGGAGACAGCGACGAGTGGTTTTTTTGCCGCGAAGGCAAGACCCTTGGCCACGCTCATTCCGATGCGAATGCCGGTAAATGAGCCAGGCCCGCGGGATATGACGATGCCGTCAAGATCAGCCACGGTGAAGGAGAGTTCATTGAGCAGCGTATGTATGGAAGCCATGAGGCGTTCGGAGTGTGTTTTGGTGGTATTGAGGTGTAGCGAAGCGAGTAGTTTTTGAGAGTCGAGGATAGCGACGCCGCCGCAGTAGGTGGCGGTTTCGATAGCCAGGACGCGCAGAGGCTTATCCTCCGTCAGTGGCTTGGATTGATTTTGCTGGCTCTTGTTTTTCATAGGTCATCCTTTGAGATGGTGCGCTGCTTATCTGGTGCCAAGCGCTTGGTTACAATATCAAGATTCTGCAACAGATAGTTGAAATGATCAGGGTGAGCTTCGTGGGTTTCGAAAGACAGCTGGCGGTCATTGCGGCCGAGAACCTCAAAAGATATGAGCAAGAGCGGTTTGGGAAGAAGCGGGAGGAACCTATCGGCCCACTCGATGACGATGACAGCATCTGGCGCGAGCAGTTCATCCATGCCGATGGAGAAGAAGTCATTGGGCATTTCGAGCCGGTAGAAGTCAACGTGGTGCAAAGTGAGACGGCCCTGGTAGCTTTTGAGTAACACGAAGCTGGGGCTGGTAATGATTTGCGGGATAGCCAGGCCACGGGCGATGCCTTTGGCAAAGCATGTCTTGCCGCTGCCCAGAGGGCCGACGAGACCGAGGATTTCTCCACCGCGGAGGCGCCGGGCAAGACGCGCAGCAAATGTCTGCGTTGCGGATTCTGAATGTGACTGATAGACTCGAGAGGCCATTTTTTTCTTTATGGATGTGCTTAAAAATTTCCCTTATTCAAGAATGCCACAGAGGCGCAGAGACAACGAGATCAAAAAGAGGGGGAAAGTTTTTGGTATAAATTTTTAAATTTGCCTTTTGCACTTTTCAATTTGCAATTTACAATTCAGTTCTTTGTGTCTCTGTGGCTGACTGCTATTCAGACCATGGCACAATCTTGCCTTGCTGGTCAAGTTTCTGAAGCGAATATTTAAGGGGGGCATTGGTTTGAGGATGCCGGAGATCAGGGTCGAGTTCGAGGAGGGGGATGAGAACGAAGAGGCGCTCGGTGACAAAGGGATGTGGAATGGTGAGTTCGGGAGTCTGGATGATTTCCTGGTTGTAGAGGAGGATATCAATATCAATGAGTCGGGGACCCCATTGAGGTCCAGGCTCACGACCCATGCTAGATTCAATATCTTTAACGGCGTGCAGGAGTTCCTGAGGAGAGAGGGTTGTGGAGATTTCAACGACGCCGTTCAGGAACCAGTCCTGCTCTTTGTATCCCCAGGGGGCGGATTTATAGAGGGAGGAAGTGTTGAGCAGAGTGATACCAGGAGTCTGGGTGAGTTCGCTGATAGCCAGGCTAAGATTGTGGTGTTTATCGCCGATATTTGAGCCGAGGCCAAGAAAAACGCGGTGCATTGCGATTCAGTCTCCAAATTGCAGGCGTGAAGACCAGTAGCCGGCTGTTATTAGCTCGAGAGCTAAAGCGGGTATTTGATTTCGCCGGAGAAGACGATGCGTGTCTTGCCTTCGAGTTGCAGCTGCTCGACCGAGTGGTTTTTAATTTTAAAGCGCACGGTCAGGATATCTCCGCCTCGCGTGTGGACGGCAATGGGTGAGCTGGCCATGCGGTTAAGGGTCGCGGCAACGGCTGAGGCAAGGCTTCCGGTGCCACAAGCGAGAGTCTCGTCCTCAACGCCTCTTTCGTACGTTCGAATTGCGATAGTATGCCTGTCACGCACAGTGATGAAGTTGACGTTGGTACCACGGGGTTGGAAGCGCTGATGGTGGCGAAGGGTGCGACCGATAGTAATGACATCCAGGTCTTTAATATTGTCAGTGACGATCACAATGTGGGGCACACCGATGTCAACAAAGTGAACTGCGCCATTGAAGACGCGAGATCGCACGGAGACGTTCAGTTGGATTGTCTTGATGGGAGACATGGCGAGCACTACAGAGCTATCTTTGAGTTTGGCGCGGTAGACACCAGAAGATGTTTCGAAAGTAATGTTGCGAGGGGCAAGGCCGAGGTAATGGGCGAGGAATGCGGCAGAGCGGGCACCGTTACCGCAGATTCCGGCCTCGGAGCCATCGGGATTATAATGGCGCATTTTAAAATGGTGGTTCTTTGAGGGGTCAAGGAAGAACAGTCCGTCGGCGCCAATGGAGCGACGTCGGCAACAGAGGATGCGTGCCATTGCGGGACGTTTTGCAAGGGGAACACGATGCTTGAAGGTGTTAAGGGCGACGAAGTCGTTTCCAGTGCCTTCAAGTTTCCAGAATTTGAGTTGCATGTCAGGAGTCTCCTTTGGGAATAAGACAGGCACCCACAGGATGAACTCCCGGTTAGTAGTGCTTCACCGGGTTATTGAATCAGATTATTTGTACTTTTGATGCGGGAGGGAAGTCAAACAATATTCTTGAGTATCCCAGACGGGGAAAGGAATGCGGCGTAACGCATGAAGAAACTCTTAGCGATCGAGTGGCCGGTCAAGACACCATAGGCATTCCGACGTTGACAAATGGCGAAGTAAAGCATAGAAAAAGTTGATTGATTTAACACTCTAAGGATAGACATCACTTCGATAAAGGAGGAAGGCAGATGGCTGGAGAGAAGAGGCAGTCGGGTTTGTGGATGAGCATCGTGATGGTACTGCTTTGTGTTCTTATTCAAGGATGCGCGCTTGTGATTATCCCCGGTTTTATGGACTACAAGGGTGAGCTGAAAGAGGTGGTAGTGGAGAAGGCGGAGAAGCCGTTTGTACGGAACAGGATTTTGATCGTGCCTATCAAAGGAATCATTACGGGAGAAGAGCAAAGAGGTATTTTTTCGCACGAGAATACAGTATCAGAGATAAAAGATATGCTGGAGAAGGCGGAGCAGGACGATCGGGTACGGGCAGTAGTGCTGCGGATTGCCAGCCCTGGTGGTGGTGTGACTGCGTGTGACCTGATTTATAATGCGGTGAAGGAATTTAAGACGAAGACGAACAAACCAGTGTATGCAGCGATGATGAACGTGGCAGCCTCGGGAGGATATTACGTAGCCCTGGCTGCAGATAAGATTTATGCGCATCCCACCACGGTTACAGGGAGTATCGGGGTAATTGCGGTATTTCCACAAGTGTCGGGTCTGGCGGAGAAGATAGGTGTGAAGAGCCGCGTGATCAAGTCGGGTGAGAAGAAAGATATTGGATCAATGTGGCGTGACTTCACGCCGGAAGAACGCGAGATTCTGGAGCGATTGATCCAGGAGATGTACGGGCGGTTTGTGGATATCATCGTGGACAGGCGGCCAGAACTCAATCGCGAGAGCGTGCTCCGGCTTGCGGATGGCCGGGTATACAGTGCGCAACAGGCGGTTGATCTGAAGATGATTGATGGCATTGCGTATCTTGAGAAGGTAATTGCGATTGCAAAGGAAGATGCGGGGATAGATCAGGCGAAAGTGGTGTTCTACAAACGGCCGGGGCAATATTACGGGAACATATATGAGCGCTCCGGGTGGCCGGGTGCAAGGCAGGTAAACCTGGTGAATATTGATGCACAAGGCATTTTCCAGTCCGGCGGGCCGCAGTTTCAGTACCTCTGGCTTCCGTGAAGGAGGCGTTGTGCGATATATAGCTTAATGGAAGTTATGGGGTAGCCTGTAATCGAGATGACATGTGGTCTGATGAGTGATCATGCGGTAGCAAAAGGCGGGGTTCCTCGGGCCGCAAGGCAAGGATTGATTATTTGGATATGAGTGAAATGCAATTTGATACTACGCAGCTGGAGCATTATCCGACTGCACCCGGGGTGTATATTATGAAAGGGGCGCGTGGCGAGGTGCTCTATATTGGGAAGGCGAAGAATTTGCGTAGCCGGCTCCGCTCGCATTTTTCAGCAGCTATGGATGAGCGCTATAGCACGAGGTTTTTTGTCAATCGTGTAGCAAGTATTGATTATCTGGTAACGACGACGGAGAAAGAGGCATTTTTACTGGAGAACACACTGATCAAGCGACAGCGTCCGCGCTATAACATTCGGCTGCGCGACGACAAGACATATATTAGTCTACGGCTTGATGCGAAGCAGGAATATGCGCGGCTGGAGGTGATTCGGCGGCGGAGAAAGAACGGGGCATATTACTTCGGCCCATACACCTCAACGAGTGCGGTACGTGATGTGTTGCAACTCTTACAGCGGATTTTCCCACTGCGCTCGTGTAAGGACAGTGTGTTTCGCAACCGCACGCGGCCGTGCCTGCTATATCAGATCGAGAATTGCTTAGGGCCGTGTGTGTATGAGGTAGACCCGGAGGAGTATGCGGAGCTGGTGCGGGGAGTGATCCTGTTTCTAAAGGGGAAGGAACAGGAAGTAGTGCGGATGCTGGACGAGCGGATGAAGGCGCACGCGGAGGCGATGGAGTTTGAGAAGGCCGCACGAGTGCGAGACCAGATCGCAGCGGTGAGAAAAACTATCGAGCGCCAGAGAGTAGCGAGCCATGGACTAGAGGATCGCGACGTGATTGCGCAGTGGAGCGCGGGAGGACGCATAGCCGTTATAGTGCTGACGTATCGCAGTGGAGTGTTGATTGAGAGTCGTGATTTCGTGTTTGCAGATTATGGAGAAGAAGCGGGGAAGGTGCTCTACGGGTTTATCAGTCAGTTCTATCATGAACAGAAGTACATACCGGCGGAGATTCTCGCATCGGCGGAACCAGAGGAGCGAGAGCTGCTGGAGGAGTGGCTGGGGGGGCTAAAGGAACGGCGGGTAGTGATCGGAGTGCCCCAGCGTGGTGAGAAGCGGCGGTTGGTGGAGCTGGGGATTGAAAATGCACGTGAGCGATTGGAGCGTGCTGCAGCCGGCGATCAAGACAGGGAGGAGCTACTCGAGGAAGTGCATAAAAAGCTGCGGCTGAAGAAGACACCTCGGCGTATCGAGTGTGTGGACATCTCGAACATTAGCGGCACGATGGCTGTAGGTGCGTTGGTTGTATTCGCTGATGGGGAGGCAGAGAAGAGCGGCTACCGGCTATTCAAGATTCGCACCGTGGAAGGCTCGGATGATTATGCGATGATGCGAGAGGTGCTGGAGCGGCATTTTCGTAGGCTAAAGACGGAAGGTGGCGAGATGCCCGACCTGCTGCTTGTGGATGGAGGGAAAGGGCAGCTCAGCATTGCGCGAGTTGTGCTGAAAGCCCTGGGCGTGACGGGTGTTGAGCTGGCGGCACTGGCGAAAGGGCGCGTAGAGGGGCGCGTTAGACGATCAGGGGCCGGGAGCGAGGAGGAGCACGTATATGTGCCGGGGCGCAAGAACCCGATTATGTTCAAGTCGCATCGGGCAGTGCTGCACCTACTCCAGCGTATTCGGGATGAGGCGCACAGGTTTGCAATCAGCTATTACCAGCGGCTGCATCGTAAGCGAAACCTGCGGTCGCTGCTTGACGAGCTTGCTGGAGTAGGGCCGAAGCGCAAGCGCATTTTACTTCGGCACTTCGGCAGTCTGGCCAAGATAAAATCTGCCAGCCGCGATGAACTCAAAAACATTCCGGGGATTCCTGCATCAGTAGGTGAGAGTCTGTACGAGTTTTTCCATACGCAGTAAAATTGTAGGGACTCATCTGCCGCAGCGGCTTTTGAGCCCCTACGTCTTTAGTTTAGCCACAGAGGCACAGAGATTAACAAAAGGGAAAAAACTTTAAGTGTAAATTCTTAAATTTGCAATTTGCATTTTCCAATTTACAATTTTCAATTTGCAATTCGATACTCTGTGTCTCCGTGGCAGTCTTTAGCAAAGATAAGTTAAAAGGGAATTCTTTTTATAGATTGCGGAATTCTCCTTGATTTCCCAATAGGTATTAGTTAACGCTTTAAAGAAGTGGGTCTGGAAACAGTAGATTTTGACATGATACTAATAGGAGGGTTGCAATGAGAAGATTGCGTATTGTAGGGCTGGCAGTGGTAGTGTGTGTGTTGGTGTTTGGATGTGGACAGAGGGAAGAAGCGCCGGAAGTTCTGGAGAAGGCAGCAGCTGCGGCAGTGACGACGTTTGACGCGCTGCTGCCACAAGATACGGTCGTGCTGCTGTATAAGCCGGATATGGCGCGGTACAGGGAGCGATTTAAAGAATCGGCGATGCATGCGATGTGGACGGATCCGAACCTGACGAGCTGGAAGCAGAACTTTTTTCTGCCCAACTGGGCGAAGCTGAAAGAATTGGTCGGGTTCGACCTGGACGAGTTCTTCGGACTGTTTCAGAAGGATGTGGCGCTGGTGATAGAGATTCCGGCGCAAATGACGGCGGAGTATACGGTGCCGATGATCTACGCGCGGTTCGGCGAGAACACGGAGAAGGCGAAGACGTTTCTCAGCACTGCGGTGATTGGCGCGTTAAAGAAACACGTTCCGGATCTCCAGGTCACTGATGAGGCCGTTGAGGGACATACGATCACTCGCACGAATTTGGGAGGCGGTATTGAATTTGCCTACCTGTTTCTCGATGATCTATGGGTGCTTGGGCCGTCGGTTGACCGAGTCGCGCAGGTGATAAAGCGTCAGAAGCAAACCGAAGCGAATTGGACAAGCTCTGCAGGATATGCGTCAGCGCGAGGGATGAGTGATCCGGCAGCGGATACGTACATATGGGTGAATCTGGCGCGTGCAACGCAATGGGCGAAGCAGCTAATTGCCCTGGTGGGGACCGAGGAGCTGACTCGCAACTCTCGCGACATGCTTATGATGCAGCAGTTGCTGGATCCGCTCGGGCTGTTCGATATGGAGTATCTCGCGGCTACGTCAACGCTGAAAGGGAAAGGGGCTTACTCGCTGATGAAGCTGACGTTTGCAGTGCCGCGGCGCGGGTTGTTTGGACTGCTCAAGCCAACAGATGAGCTGAAGACGATCAAGATGCTTCCTCCAACCACGCAGTCGTACTCAGCGATATCAGTGAAGTCAATGAGTGATGTATTGGTGCTGATCAAAGCGATCGGGAACAGCGTTGCGCCAGAGGAGTTTCCAGCAGGACTTAAGCAGGCATCAGCCCAGATTAAGGAGGAATTAGGGTTCGGAGTGGACGAGATCTGCGCGATGATTGGGTCTGAGCATGCCTTTGCCGTGGAGCAAGGTGTACCATTTCCTTTCATGGCGTTGCTCATTCAGCTCAGGGACACCGCAAAGTTCAACCAGCTGCTCGACAAAATAATCGAGCAAGCGGGGCTTATGACGCAGCCGGGCGAGTACAGCGGGATAGCGTATAAGATGTTCATGATTCCTATGGTTCCGGTTCAAGTCTGCGTGGCGACCTTCGAGGAGTATCTGGTGGTGACGAGCGGTGTGTCGCAGTTGCAGCGGATTATAGATGCAAAAACGAGCGGGAAATACATCGAGCCGGTAGCGGAATTCCAGGAGCTCAAGCTGGCAGGGAATCTGATTGGGCAATCGTGCAGCAAGCCTGCGGATTTTTCGCAGATGCAACCGGTGGTGCTGATGATACTGCAGGGTATTAATGTCAAGTTGCAGCAGCAGGGGATGCAGCCAATTCCAATGAAATCGATACCGAACTTAGCAGCGATCTCGAATCACATGCTTCCGTCAGTGAGCCGCAGCAAGGCCGAGGAGAAGGCAATAATTTCGGAATCGTACTCTGTAGGCGCCGAAAAATTGATTGCAGCTGGTGTGGGTGGCGTTATGGCGGCAATAGCTGTGCCGAATTTTCTACAGGCGCAGGGGCGGGC
The DNA here is from genome assembly GCA_030613245.1 of Candidatus Sumerlaeota bacterium. Lineage (GTDB taxonomy): Bacteria > Sumerlaeota > Sumerlaeia > MWCT01 > JAUWMI01 > JAUWMI01. The sequence goes on along the minus strand of JAUWMI010000026.1, from coordinate 40,861 downwards.
TTCGGTGATGCGGGTGAAAGCGGATCAGCGGTCGTTGGCCACAGCACTTGAGGCATACGGAATAGACCATAATCGTTATCCAATGTGGGAGCTGCGGACAGATTTTGCGACGCAGCGCCCAACGTTCATTCTGCCTAGTGAGGAGACGGGCAGGGGTGGACTCACCAGCCCAATTGCCTACATTACAAGCATACCTCGGGATCCCTTTTCAGCCGGCAAGAAGGAATGGCTCAGCTACTATACTAGTGGCAGAGCGTGGATACTTATCAGTGCAGGGCCGGATAAGGATTACGACATCGTCCCGCAGCAGGATTTTCAGCAACCGAGAGACTCTAAAGCCCTGTGGGACATTATAGTGAATAAGACATACGATCCGACAAACGGCTCTGTGAGCAACGGTGACGTCTGGCGGTCGAATATTTCACATTAGTGAGACATAACGGAGTGATGTAGGGGCGATCCGGCGGATCGCCCCTACATTTTTAGGCAGTGAAAATGAAAGGCGCATTTCGGAGAAGATATCCGGAATGCGCCTGTGTTTTTATGTTGCTAAGGGCAAGGCGTACACCCGAACGCTCTCACTCCTTGCAATGCTTTTACTGTTTAATGCGAAAGATGTCGCCCGAGCTGGTGATGCCATTCGTGGGGTCGTAGGCTTTGATGAGCAGGGATTCCTCAGGCTGTGATGGCTTGGGGCCGTGGTAGTCCCGCTCGGGGTTAATATCATAGTCGCGGTCAGGGCCCACGCTGATAACGATCCAGCCATGCGTTTTACCGCTGTAATAAGAGTATGGACGGCGCTTTTCCTTTTCGTCCGCGGAAAAGGGATCAACCAAGTGGGAGGATAAAATGTAAGCGATCGGACTGGTGAGGGAATGGGCAGAGCCGCGGACGTAGTTGCGGATTGAATAACGCTGCTTGAGCTCGGGAAAGGGAGCGAAGGCACTGAGCGGATCGGAGCCGAGGGCGCTGGCGGGATAGGTATTGTTGTCAACGGAATAGGCTTCCAGTCCTATGGCAACGGTGCGCATGGTGGCCTTGGTGCGGGCGGTAAGCTGGCGCACTTTTGTCTCCGGGTCGAGAGCCTCGGACTCAGGCTTTGCCCCAGGTTCGGGCTTTGCTTCCGTTTTTTCCGCAGCGGATTGCGCTGCTTTGAACTGGGCGATAAATTGGTCAAGGTTGGATTCGAGTTCATCGAGTTGTTTCAGCTCCCCAGGATTAGTGATGAGGGTACGGAATTTTTTGAGGTGCTCAAGCACCTTGGGTTTATCGCCCTTGAACAGATAGACCCCAACAAAAGATTGCCGAAGCCTTTTAACGTCCTTAAGGTCTGGCTGTTTTTCAAGCTCGAGGAGCAGCTTTTCGGCGTCGTCAATCCTTTGTTTTTGAAGGTAGAGTTGCACAAGATAAAACGTGGTGTCTTCGCGTTGTTCCTGTTTTTCCGCGGGGATTTTAGCCAGCGCCCTTTCAAAGGAGTCAAGGGCCTGGTCTAGGTCTTGCTTTTCCATATAATAGTTGGCAATACGAAGGAGAGATTCCCAGTCTGAGGGCTTGGAGGCGATAAGTTTCTTTATTTCTTCTTCGGGGTCTTTGTTCTGGGCAAGGTTCTTCATTATAGGCAGAAAGTCTTCAGGTGGCCGAAAGCCAACCACGCGGTGGGTCTCCTTGCCTGTATGGTCGAGAAAGAGGATGGTGGGATAGCCACGGATTTTGTATTTGGTGGTGACGTCGCGGTTCTTATCGCCGTCCACCTTGACGTTGATGAAGTCCTTTGCCTGCTTGATGACCCCTGGGTCAGAGTAAGTCTTTTCGTCGAGCACTTTACACCAGCCACACCAATCGGTATACATATCCACCATTACAGGTTTTTTCTGGGCTGCGGCTTTTTTGAGTGCGGTGTTGAAATCCTTTTCCCACTTGATTTCGTCGGCCATGGCGGCGCAGCAGACGAAAAGCAGCAGGCATGAGAGAAGTGCGCTGGCCAGCCATTTGGCAGAGTGACCGTTGAGGCGAGATTTCATGAGCATACATTTCTCCTTTGGGAAATTGGTTGTGTCGTGCATGCATGAGAATTCGCTGCACGGGAGACGTGCGGCAGAGACGGATAAGGACAGGTGAAGATAACCAGCATGGAAAAAGAGCGAGAGCAAATTTATTCCCGCGCACGACCTTGTTTACAAGGATCAAAAAAAAGGGTTACCTGTCAAGGCCTTTTTCGCTGGCTATTTGGTGGTGCAAGAAGACAAACGCGCCTAGTTGGTACGAGAATCAATTTGGCCACGAGGAGATTCCAAGCCTAACGCTTGGCTTTTCTCCCTGCACTTAGGGAACTTTTACCACCTCGATTGTGCGGTGACCTCGCGGTATTAATTTTTCAAAAGGATAGGCGAACCAGGTGCTATCAGGTGACCAGACTTGATTAAAGGAAATGAAAACTGCAAATAAAGGTCCAAACACTCCGATTGAACGGACAGGTGTAATTTTGTCCTTTTCAATATCCCAGAGATCTAATCTTGAAAAGCGTCTTAATAGAGCGTCATTTTTCAATGTGTGATTGAAAAGTATCTTCTTTGCATCAGGAGATAAACTGACATTTTCAATGCCTTCGTTCACCGAAAATTTACGCTCCTTTATGTATTTGGCTTTCAAATTAACCACCACTATTCGTGGGCCTTCGCCGTTATTTTTCGGAGCGGCGGCGTATGCAAGTATTTCTTTTTCTTTATTCCACCCGGAAGAAAATAAGAATAAAAAACCAGATGGTATAGGAACGGAAAAAGTTTCGCCAGTTTCAATGTGCATGACAAAGCACAAATCTGGTGGTTGCTCGTGCGGGACGCCAGCAGGAGGTGGAGTTTCATAATAGTATATGATGGCATATTTCAGACCCGGCAAGGTGGTCTGGCACTTCTCATTCTCAGTGAGTGCTCGCCGTACAAACAATTCCTTGCTTCCTTTCTCCACGTCAAATTTCCACAGCTCAATGCTATTGGGTAAACCTGCTGAGGTGCTATCGTCTGCCTCATGGAGCTTTGGCCTTGGATCGAGCCGCGCCAGTAATGTCTTGCCATCAACCCATTCAAAAGGATAAAATCGTTTGCCAATTCTTGTAACGCTGCCATCGTTTACGTTTATCACTTCTCTTTCATAGGTTCTGGTACTCGTTATCAAATATTTTGCGTCAGGAGACCAGATCGAAAACAGCGAGAAATGGAGCCATGAGGGCTCGATCCCAGGAGGAAGGGTGACCACCTTTGTTGCTGCGGATATTTCTTGATCGTAGATGTGTACTTCCCGGATCGGTTCCGGATGGTGAGGAATCTTTCGAAGCACAGAGGGTTCTTGAAGAGGAGTTGGAGACATGAGCTCCCAGTGACCGGGTTTTTCCAGCTTAAGTGAACGCATCTTCCCATTCAAATATACTGCTTTGAGCGCTTGGGTTACATTACCGCTTGTGTTTTCCCTATAGTAATCCAACCATACAATTGGCCCTTCAGAGCCCAGAATTTGAAAGTTTGATGACCTCCATGATGCTGTCCTCAATACAAGGGGCTTAAGCTCTTTACAGTAGAGTGATGGGAAGAGGTACAGTGATAAGAGAACTGGAATCGCACCTAAGGCAAATACGCCAAGGAGAAAGACACATGACCAGCGCCACCAGAGAATAACCATGGCACCGGTTATCATAGCGAGAGCAACAACTGATAGCCATCGCGCCAGCGAAGACTCTCCAATCGCAGCATAGGATAAAGTGGCAATGCTAACCAAAAGAATTAGGGCCAGTAGCTGAGTAAGTCCCTTTTTCACGGTCTCCTTATGCGTGTAATGCTGCAAATAAATCAGTACATTGGCCGCAATCAGGACAATCGGCAATAATAGGCCAAAGCCAAACCCCCACCATACAGGACGAATGGCGATAAAAAATCCCAGTAAGACGCATGCCCAAAGAAGCGTGAAAACCCGGTGCATAGTGGAAGATTCCTGCGGAATGTATATTCTGCACCTAGCCTTCTCGAGATACCTCCTGGCGTTTCTGTCTATTTTTTCTGAAGCAAAGGCAAGGAGCGCAACCGCTGCAATGGGAAATCCATTGAATCTGCGGTCTAATTCCACAGACGCGTCATCGGTTTCTATGACAACTCTTGTTGCGAGCAAGCTCAGACGAGGAAGCCGAACGCGTTTAATCCTGTCGAAAGGGATGCGGCGAGGTTTCTTAGGAAATCTGTGCACTTCTAGCCCGTCGCTGAGCTCAACACGTCTGAACATTTGTAAGAGAGGGTATCCATAAAGGAGCATCCATAAAGATAGAAGAAAGATCCAACTTTGCCAGCTCTTAAGCCCTATTACCACAATTAAGCATGTGATAATAATCATCCAGATAAGAGTTGTGAAGTACTCAAAGTAGTCCCATGCAGACCCAGAGGGAATGCCGAGGTGTTTAAGGAGGAAAGATGAGTTCTTTGCGGCCTGCAAAGCATGACGCTCAGCCTGGTCTCTGGTGAGGCCTTTTCCCAGACCAGTCTCAACTGCGCGTTCGAGAGGTGCGCGCAGTTCTTTTTCGATCTCCGCGCGCTGCGGCTCTTCCAATCCCATGCGCGACATTACGCTTTGAATGTACACGTCCAACCGGCTCATGGCTTGCCCTTTTTTCTAAAAGCACATAGAGAAAAAGCCATATGAAACCACGACGGCACGACGGGCACAATATTCATCGAAGTCCCTATGGTCGTCGTTGTGTTCGTAGTGTCGTTGTGGTTAAAAAATTCTGACTGATCATGGACTCTTTGTATGCAACGAATAAAAAGAAACATTTAAGCAAAAAGCCTTAAGTTTTTATCTGTGGTTTAAGCATGAATTTTTATTGCAACCGCAAATGCATGCAGATACACGCGGATTTCGTAGGGGCACGCATAAGGCGCATTTTCAACAGGTTTCAAACCTGCCCCTACCTCTCCGTTGCTTTCACATGTCAAATCCTGCCGTCTCTCGGGCCCGATTTCGTCTCTATTGCTGCGAATAGAGCAAGAAATCTTCCACTTCTGAAGGCGCGGATGAAAACGGAACGAGAAGAAGTTCAATGGGTAGAGGACTTGCACCAGCCGGCATTATTTCTATGAGTAATGTTTGCTGGGAAATGCCAGGGGTAAGTTTGGCGCATATGGCGCCCTGCCAATTGTATGACACTCGTTTGGCGGGATCGGGCACGAGCTGTCCAACGGGGGTTGCTCCTAATGGAAATGTGGTGCGCAGGTAGCCGCCGTATGCTCCGGCTCGGGGATTAAGCAAAAGTGCAAGGTAACGGCCATCACTGCTTGTGACATTGAGCCGCATTTTATAAGTGACGCCATAATTCCCTTTCAGCTTCTGTGTGGCGCTGGTTTCCGCATCAGTACCGATTAGAAAGGGATCGTTCCCGATATAGATATCGTCCGCAATTCGTAGCCGTTTTATCCCATCGGCAGTACTGTAAACGTAATTAACCATGTTCTCTTTTCCATAGTTGAGAAAAGTGCCCTGTCGGGAATATCCGTCATTGGGGACGAAGTTGGTAAGCGATGCGAATGTAGTCAGGGTATCACTTGTGGCTTTAATGAATAGTATGGTCGCGGTGATGGGTTGACTCGAGCTAAATTCATAAATGGCGTTTAGCAGCTCATTATAGGTGGGGACTGTAGCATCAAGTTCTGGATCAATAACTGTGGCTGAATGAGGAGCAAGTGTAAATGATGCTGGGAAGTAAAGGTTCTCATAAAATTGGCGTACAGCCTCTTTTCCAATGGTTGCATAATCTGAAGAAGGATTAGGAAGCGCCTTGTGTGTGAATTCAATCGTTGCAGATGTTGAGTTGTTATTCTTAAGTACTGCCGTAAGCTTTGCATTATGCGGCGTACCATTTACATGATACAGATAAATGCGACTACTACCTGCGCCCAGAGTATCGCGATATAGGATGCCAAAATCAGTTGGTGTCTCTGGGTCATCGCTGTATATTAAATTCCCTGCCACTACTTGAAGTTGACCAGAATCCTTGTTAAGGATCAAATCTTGCGGGAGGATTGGAAACCCGAGATCCACTATAGATCCGACCGTCGCGTTTTGCAGCTCTAAATCAAGCGCAGGAGGCGTATCAAAGAATGCTTGGGCATCTTGCATGCTCAAGAGCAGGAACAAATACAAGATTTGTAAATTAGACCATTTCAGCTTCTTAGGGAATTTAATTTGGTTTGTCACAATTTTATATGCTAGCCCGTAATATTAGTGTTGAAAAGAACATCTGAAGCCAAGACCCGTAAAGGCAAAGAAACAAGACAAAATGTAATGCCTTAAAGGGGGGTATGAGATGCTGAATATAGAGTGAGTCTTGACCCCAAGCTTACTCTTCTTCTCCGAAGACCTGGGCGCTGAAGACCTTGAGGGTGGCTCCCTCTTTCCAGGCATCGTCGGGAAGGCCAGCCTTGCGGCAGATGTGTACCAGAAACGTATCTCGATCCCATCCCCACTCTCCTGGCACCTGCGGAAGCAGGAGGCCATGGCGATTGCCTTTTTCAATTGTAAGGCCATGCTTGCCAACTACGATCTCGTCCACGGATTGGATGCGGCGGAGAGGCGTCATCACAGAGATCTCAATCGTGATGTCCTTTAGCTCCTCAGCACGCACCTTTGGAAATCGCGGATCGTTAAACGCTGCATTTTTCGCATTATCAATCACTGTCTGGTAAATCGGCTTGATGCCTTCGATGTAACCGATACAGCCGCGTAACTGGCCGTGCTTTTTTAATGTGACAAACACGCCGGATTTTTCTCGCAGCCGTGGGGTCAGCTCGTAGCGTGCGAGATCGGGTCCTGCCTTGCCTTTTTGCTGCAACGCTGTTTCAAGCGTATCGCGGGCAAGCTTGAGCAGGGTTTGCTGTTCATCCGCGCTGAGCACCCTCTCGCTCATGGCCTTCTTTTCGTCTTCTGCGGTTTCTCTCGGTTGTCGTTCAACAGGTTTCCTTGGCTGCGGTTCCTCTTCTTTTTGTGGTTTCATTTTCTCCCCCTCTCTGCTTCTCGCTTGCGAGACGCTCTTTGTAAATACAATGGCGGCGTATCCAACTGAGAGCTGGCTATAGTCGCCGGACCGGTCGCTCGAGTTCTGATACAGAATCAGGTCACCCTTGGTAGTATTTCTGTCCAGCAGGGTAAGCAGCAATTTGATGGGATTGCGACCACATATAGTTGTGCGCGTTTTGGCAACATAATTGGTGAATCCTGTCACATCAATAGCCAGAATCTGGTCAATTGCGCCTTGATCGAGCTTGTAAATGTTCTCCTTCAGGTTATCACGGAACGGCATGTACCCATACCGCCCGCCGACGTGCGAAAAGTCAGAGCTTGCAACCAGCAAGGTCTGGTCGTCGCAATATGGGCGAAGTGCATCGGCGAGAGCCACGCGCTGGCGCGCAGACATTTCGCCCACCTGAATCGGTACGATGCGAAACCCCGGCTTCAGTACGGTTTGCAGAAAGGGAAGCTCGTTTTCGATCGAGTGCTCCATTACGTGAGAGCTTGAGTGCGAGATGACGTCGGGATGTTTGAGGAGCGCATCGCGCACCTGGGTATCCAGCGGAACGAGGCCGAGCGGGGTCTCGTACGCATCGTATTTCGGAATAGATGCGCCGGAGAATCCATAGGCATGGCTGATACCAAGAATGATGACCCGCTTATAGGATTTTCCCTTTATGGTCTTGTAGCCTGCTGCCATGACCGTGCCAGCATAAGGGTACCCCGCGTGTGGGGATATCAGTGCTACAACAGGACTGGTAACCGTAATGCCAGGAGCGGCACGCATGCAACCAGCAATCTGCTTCGTGAGTGCCTGTTGCGTACCGAGGAACCATCGTCCTGCTCCAGCACAGCGATGAATTTTTTCCTCCGCCATGCCTGTCCTCAATGCAAATAATACGAGCGCAACCATTGGCAATAAAACGGCAATTCGTCGTCGGTTCATGTGATGATCACTCCCCGAAATTTTTCTCTGATTCTAAACTTCTAGAATTTCATTCTACCCTCAGGGGCCTCCATGTCAATACAAAGAGTCAAATAGGGCCACCTTTTACTCGCCCATCACCTTAACAACCACGCGCTTGCGGCGCTGTCCGTCAAACTCAGCGTAGTAGACCTGCTGCCAGGGGCCAAGGTCCAGACTGCCGTCTGTGATAGGCAAGATCACCTGGTGATGCATGAGGAGGTTTTTCAAATGCGCATCGCCGTTGCGTTCACCAGTGCGATGGTGGTTGTAGTCCGGGCCCTCGGGCGCGAGCCGTTGCAGCCACTCGTCAATATCCCTGATCAACCCCGACTCTGCATCGTTTACGTATACCGATGCGGTAATGTGCATTGCAGAGACCAGCACCATCCCTTCTCTTATGCCACTTTTGGCCACGCACTTCTCCACCTGCGGAGTAATATTTACGTATTCCCGATGCTTTTTCGTGTTGAACCAGAGGTATTCTGTCAGAAATTTCATCGTTTTCCTCCTCGTATAATATGGTTATGTCGCAACAACGAGATCGCAAGAGCAGGTTTGAAACATGCCCCTACAATTATAAACACATGATCAGATACATCAGAGCAGGGGGCAAATCAAGGAAAACACCTGTAGCACGGTGCCTTCATTTTTCAAATCAGATGTGTGGACGTGTATTTTATGAGGACTCCGGGAGGGCCAAAAACATTATTCAGGCTTTGCTTGCGAGCACAGCATAGTGCGATCCGGGTTACGCTCTGGATCGCAGTACAGTGCACCAGCGGACGCGGGGCAGCGGTGGGACGTGTTAAGAAGTTTTCCGGCTCAGATCGTATTCGGTGATTTTGCGGCGGAGGGTGTTGCGATGGAGACCAAGAACTTTGGCGGTCTTGAGTTGGTTCCAGTTACACAAATCGAGTGTTTGCTGAATGTATTCTTTCTCAAGCTCATCGAGAGAGGCGATGGACGTAGGCAAGCTTACTTGGGTGTTCACGCGGCTTTCCGACATCGGTTCCTTTTCTGCCGCCTCTGGCTGCATTTCAAAGCCAATATTCAAGTCGTCCGGGGTAATCATGTGCGATTCGGTCAGCAACACTGCTCGTTCCAGGCAATTCTGCAATTCGCGGATATTGCCAGGCCAGGAATAGCCTTCCAGCATTTGGAGGGCTTCTGGCGTTACGCCGGTAACTGGCTTGGCGAACTCGGCGGCGTAGAGTTTGATGATATGATCCAGCAGGAGTTTTATGTCCTCCCGCCGCTCGCGGAGCGGCGGGAGGGTGAGCTGAATAACGTTGAGCCGCGAAAGGAGGTCGTAGCGAAAACGGCTCTCCGTGACTTCTTGTGCCAGGTCTTTATTGCTTGCAGCAATGATCCGCACGTCTACGCGGATTGATTTACTCCCCCCTAGCCGATAGAAGCATTTCTCCTGAAGGAATCGGAGGAGTTTGGGCTGAACCTGTGGGGCCAACTCGCCGATTTCGTCGAGAAGGAGAGTGCCACCATGCGCCAGCTCCAGTTTGCCACGTTTCATTGTTGTAGCGCCCGTGAATGCTCCTTTTTCGTAGCCAAACAGTTCGCCATCAGCGAGCTCATGTGGAATGGAAGCGCAATTCAGTGCAATGAAAGGATAAGAACGGCGGCCACTTTGCTGGTGAATTTCACGCGCAAAGAGCTCTTTTCCAGTTCCGGTTTCTCCCTGGATTAAGACCGTAGTCGTCGTCTGGGCCACTTTTCCGACCAGAGCGAGTATCTCCTTGATCTTGTCGCTATGGCCGATAATGATGGCTGGAATACGTTTCTCCTCGATGTACTTGAGCGACTCCTGGGCGCGGACAAACTCGATGTTCGTGGCCACGATTTTACTAATCGCCTGCAGCAGGGCCAGATCCTTCAGGCTGTATGCATCGCTTTTCTTTTTATCGAGATAAATAACCCCCATGGCCTCCGAACGCTTGAGAATCGGTACCACCATAATTGAGCGCTTACTGCTTTTCTTGGTGCGCCGTTTGCCCTTCGCGTCTTCCGAATGGGGCTTATCTTTGACACTCAGAACCGACTTTTTTTGCATAAAGGCACTGACGATGATATTGCGGTTGATCGAGAGCTCCTCTTCCTCACAGATGGCCACCATGGGCTCCAGATCTTTGTTCACTGGGTCCCAGAGCATGATCAGGCCGCTATCGCCGTGGAACAGCTTGATCAGGCTTTGCATAATGTGATTCAGCTCGTCGCCAATTGTGGTCGGAGACGCTGAGGCGAGATCACATACTTTAAAAATCAACTCCGCCGGAATCTTGTCGGTGTAGGAAGCTCTGGCGAGTTCCTGATCAACGAGGGGAAGGGAGGTTGTCTCGCTGTCCGGGGAACTCAGGATGACTGATTTCGATCCAAACAGCGTATTCTTGATGTCAATGTCCGAATCAAACAAGAGACATGTTTTTCCCAATTGGATTTCGTCATTCTGCTCGAGAGTTCGCTCTTTGACACGAGTACCATTGACAAGAACGCCATTCAGGCTCTTCTTGTCGCGAATAATATAGCCTTGATTGTTTTTGACAATGAGGGCGTGGGAACGGGAAACACTTGGGTCAAGCAGCTGGATGGAACTGGAGATATCGCGGCCGATGGTGTTGGTATTGTCCAGCTCGTACTTTGTTCCTATATTGTGGCCTTTTATGACTTGGAGTACTGGCATATGTCCCCCGGTCTCAGGAGAATTTGGCGATACGCTTTGAAGTCATCTTGACTACCATAAAGGCTCAATTGGCTTCTAACTTGTGGGAACGTATAATCCGCCCCGTGTACATTCTATAAAGGGAGCAATAATCAGACCATTAGTTGAACAAATGGAAATTTTACCCAAATCTCAGGATACATCTTCCGATGGGAGGCTATAATATTGATTTTACGGTTGTTAACTTCCTTAGCTTTTTATTCAAAGGAAAAGGTCTAGACGGGCTTTTCTGCATTTTGAGACTGCAAAAATGCTTTGCGTGTAGGTGCGTTCACAAAGCTGACCCATTTTGGTGCAGTGCGCATCGTTCTTGTGCACTGGAAACTGCCATCCTTTTTGGCAAACAGAGAACCAGGAGCACGGCTGGTTGAACAAGATTAATGTGGATAATATCAGATAGGGTATTCGAGCAATCCTCTGTAAGATATATTACATTAAAAGCGGGAACTAATAGGTGGCAATCCAGGCGACCGCGACCCAAGAGAGGATAAATCTATTGACATTGGACTCGACGCGATTAAGGTTATCCGGAGAAGTCAGGCTTATAGCAAACCATGGCAAGAGGCAGCATGAATGGGGATGACAATTATTGAAAAGATCATCGCTCGTCACGTGGGAGAAGAAGTAGTGCCAGGCCAGGTGGTCTGGATGGACCTGGATGTTCGCTCGGCACGTGATTTTGGCGGGGCAAACGTTGTTCAGCATTTTCAGCGCGAGTATGGCACGTTTGCGGTTGCGGATCGGGCAAAGACGCTGTTCACGTTCGATTGCGTAGCGCCAGCAGTTACTATTCCTTATGCCAATAATCAGCAGGTGTGCCGCGAATTTGCGCGCGAGCAGGGCATTCGGGTATTTGACGTAGACGCTGGCATCGGCTCACATGTGATGCTTGAGCACGGATATGTATATCCAGGTGTGACGGTGGTTGGCACGGATAGCCATCTCAATATCCTCGGCGCTGTCGGGGCATTTGGACAAGGTATGGGTGATCAGGATATTGCTTTTGCCTTCAAGACCGGCAGGACGTGGTTTGAGGTTCCTGAGACGATCAAAATTGTTATTAAGGGACTGTACCAGTATCCAACAACAGTGAAGGATCTAACGCTGTTTGTCGTCGGGAAGCTTGGGGCTAAAGGAGCGCTAGGGAAAGCCGTGGAATTTTATGGCGAGCAGATCGAGCGCTTGAATCTGGCGGAGCGTCTGACCCTGGCCAGCATGGCCACGGAGATGGGTGCCATCACGGCGTTGCTTACCCCAACTGAAGAGATTCTGGATTATTGCCAGGAGCGGCAGCGCCCTGGGGGACATGTGAGCCCTATTTCGGCGGATCCTGATGCGCATTATTGCCAGATGATGGAGCTGGACGTCTCGGGGCTTCCACCGCAGCTTGCTGCTCCACCAAAACCCTCAGCGGTGGCCCCGGTGTCTGAGTATCGGGGTAAGGCTGTGGATTCGGTTTTTCTCGGCTCGTGTACTAATGGACGCTATGAGGATTTTGCGCAAGCGGCCGAATTTCTGGGGACTCGGAAGATTAAATCCTCGGTCATGGCAAAGATTGTACCGGCAACGCGGGAAGTCTATGGACAATTACTTGATCAAGGTCTGGTTCAGCGATTCTTTGATGCCGGAATCATTGTTAGTCATGCTGCGTGTGGTGGATGTGCTTCGGGTCAGATAGGGATGACCGGAAAGAACGAGGTGCAGCTCAGTACCTCTAATCGGAATTTCCCCGGCAAGCAAGGGGCAGGAGATACGTATTTGGTCAGCCCACTCACCGCCATAGCATCCGCCATTGCCGGCGAAATCGTGAGCCCGGAGGAATTGAAATAGCCGGACAATCTACTCGACCAACAGTCAACCGAATGGAAGAGGAGATGCGATGGGACGAGAAACAGTAATACAGGGACGGATCTGGATGATTGTGGATAAGCAAGGGCGGTTAATTGACGATATAGATACGGATCAAATTTATCACAATGCACATCTAGCGGTTACTGATATTCGAGAAATGGGGAAATTCTCCTTCGGAAATCTGCGTGGGTGGGAGGATTTTCCCTCAAAGACGCAGCCGGGTGATATTGTGATGGTGGGAAAGAACTTCGGGGCAGGGTCTTCACGCCAACAGGCCGTGGATTGTTTTGCGTCGCTGGGGATTGTCTTGCTGCTCGGTGAGTCATTCGGTGCCATTTATAAGCGCAATGCAATTAATTCGGGGTTTCCCATAGTTGAGTGTGAGGAGCTGGCTGAGGCAAACCTGAAGAGTGGCAATCAGATTGAAGCCGATGTAGCATCGGGCGGGATTCGCGTGCTCGGTGAGGAGGAGCGCTCGATTCAAGCGCGGCCATTCAGCCAGGTGCAAATGGATATCTACCAGGCGGGCAATCTTTTTCAATATGGGAAGATATTGGAGCAAAAATGAGGGCTCCTCCCTGCCATGGCACCAGTTCTTTTCCATTAGGGCATACACTTTGAGCTACGCATTTTTATTGAACACAATTTCAAGATTAAATCAAACATTGTAAATCTTGACTCTTCAGCCAATACACTAGGTGAAAAGTGGAACACGAATTACACGAATATACGAATGGCACGAATGAAGAGAAGGTGGTATATAAAGAGTTGTCCTTCAAGATAATTGAAGCATGCTTCGAGGTTCACAATATTTTAGGTCCAGGATATTCAGAAAAGATATATGAGGAGGCTCTGTCAAAGGAGTTGAGGGATAGAGGCATAGGGTATGAAAGACAGAAATTGGTAGAGGTTTACTATAAGGGTGAAAAGATAGGGGAATACAGGTTGGATCTGGTTTTGGAGAACAAAATTATTTTGGAACTTAAGGCAGTATCGGAGCTAAGCAATATATTTGAGGCACAGCTACTTTCTTATTTAAAAGCTGCTGGAATGAAGCTAGGAATACTGGTAAACTTTGGCAGCAAGAAGGTAATATACAGACGAATAGTAAACTAAAATATTCGTGCAATTCGTCCATTCGTGTCATTCGTGTTCATCTGTTTAGTTCGGTGTGTTGTTTTAGATTCTATTTAAAGCTTTTATAAGTATTGAATTTTGACCGGAAGAATTATGGCACAATTACCGCATAATTAAGCAAGCAGAAGAGACTTTTGCGGGTTTGCATCAAGGCCTAAGTGCTGGTTCGCTCGGACTCGGAGGGCTTGTTGTTGGTCGGTTTTGGGCGATCCGGGTGGTCAGTCTCGTACGCACCAATGGCGCTCTCGATAGCTTTGAACGAGTCGCGCTGCAAGATTGCCTTTGCCAGTCGGTTACGCACGTTTCCATCAGCAGGTCGAAGCGCTATCAGGCGTTCGCAAATCAAAATGCTTTTCTCCAATTCTCCCTTCCCGATCAGAATTTCACTAGCCTGATCTAATTCTCTGCATGCATCCTCCTCGCGTCCGATTTGTTCATAAAGGTCCGCCAGTTTGATGCGAATCTGGGCGTTTGCCGGGTTCATCTGGAGAATATTCTGATACGTGTCAATGGTTTCTTCCAGAGAGGGTTGAGCCTGAGCAGAGGGGATTGCTTCTTTATCAGGCGATACTGGCTTTTCCTGCGGCGTGGCGGGACGAGGGGTAATGTAATCGAGATCTTCCTCATGTGGGGTGAGGAGCTTATCGGTTTCGTGTAACTTTGCTTTAGCAATGGCGTGTTCTGGATCCAGAGCAAGAATCTGCATATAGATTCTTCTCGCGCCGTCGAGGTTATGTTGATCCAGAAGGAGATCAGCTAACACAAGATAGTCTTCAACAAGATCTTTCTCCACCCCGAACTGTAAGTAGGCATCAATGTAGGCGCGGTGCGCTTTGATATTCTGTGGATCGAGTGACAAGCCTTTCTTGAAATACTTAATCGCATCCTGCAAAGCTCCCTTCTTCAGGTAGAGCTCCGCCAGCATGATATAATCCCGTGCTACGTCTTCATCCATACCGATCTGGAGATGCGTGGCTGCGAGAGAATTAAGCGCCGTGAGGTTTTCTGGATCAATCGAAATGATTCTTCGATACTCTTTCTCCGCCAGATCCAGCAAATCGCGTTGTACGTAGAGATCCGCAATTTGCATGGATTGTTCCACTGCTTCTTCCACCTGATCGGTAGAGAGGAAGATCTCTATCAGCTGGTTGCGCACATTCACATTGTTGGGATCTATCTCGATGATTCGTTTGAGGAGATCAATCTGTGGCGGCTTTTCATTGGCCACCTTATAGAGAGAAACGGCTTCGAGAAAATGTTCGATGGCCATGCCTTTTGCATTCAGTAAGAGGTAAGTCTCGCCCAATTTACAATGTATGTCAGGGTCTTCGCGGGAGAGTTCTTGCACCTTAATAAGCATCCGGGCAGCCTGCTTATGCTGTCCGTTGGCATTATAAATATCCGCCAGGCCAAAGACTTCCCTGATTGCCCGCGTAGATTGGCCCTGGTCAATGAGAAAATTGACGAACTTGTCCAGGAGCTCGGCGTCCTGCGGGGCGATTCTGAGCATAGTTTCAAACGTTTGTGTTGCTTCCAGAACCGCACCTTTGGCAATGAGGACGTTAGCCAATTTCATATAATCGCCGAGCAATTCGGTCTCGCATTTCAGCTGTGCGCTGGTATCAATGTATTTTCGCCAAATATTCACGTCGTCGGGTTGCTTGGCCAAAAGAGATTTCAGCGTACGCAGTGCTTCTTCGGGCTGCTGATCATCAAGATAGATGTCGGCTAGCAGGTTGAGTTCCGTGTGTGCCTTGTCTTCCTGATTGGTCAAAGAGTAGAAGGTGGCAAGCTTTTCGTGTGGGTATGGATTTCGGGGGTCAATGTCGCACATTGCATTCAGGGTTTCGATTGCCTTTTCGTAGGCACCTTGGCCTCCGTACTGTTCGCTGAGGTGGGTAAGCTGCTCGTAGGCCTCTGCCTGTTGGCCGGTTTGAATCAGGGTCTTGATGAGGAGTTCTCGGACAGCAAAATCGTTGGGGGTTAATGAAAGGGCCTGTTTTGCGTAGTGGATAACCTGGGTAAAGGATTCGCCAGCCATATGGAATCTGGCAATTTCGATGTAGTGGGCAGCAGCCAGCTCTGGAATACTGTGGTGTTCAAATAGCCCTGCGACCTGTTCGCGCAGCTGCCAATTGTCCGGCTCCTTATTCAGTAGGGACTTGCTCAGTGTCTGTGCTTCTTCAACCAGCCCGTGTTCGAGGTAGCTATCAATGATATAGATAATCTCGGCTTTGGCTTTTTCGTTTTCGCCGCGAATGCCATAGATTTCGGCCAGATGCTTGCGAATCTCGGTATTGGTACCGGAGAGATCGCGGGCGCGCTCCAGGGCGGAAAGGGCATTTTCTAGATTGTCCTCCAGAATCGCCAATTCAGTGATTTTAAGGAATTGCTCGATAGCATCGTCTTTCTTCTCCTGTTTGCTATAGAGGGTGGCGAGTTTTTCCCGTAACGACCGCTCGCCGATCTTTAGCTGTAAGGCCTCGAGAAGGTATTGTTCCGCTCGCTCGTATTCCTCGTTGTTAACAGAATACTCACCCAGCCATTCCAATTCCTCTTTGGCACGGTCGGCGCATTCTGTCTGGCTATAGAGACGGGCAAGGTGCTGGTGAGCAGTGAGGTTGTCCGACTCGATTTTAAGGACATTCTGACAACAGCTTGCAGCATCGGCAAGTTGCCCAAGCTCTTCGTATTGCTGAGCGAGCTGGAGGTATTGCTCCACCGCGTCAACGAACTGATTAGCCTGATGCAGGAGGTTTGCATAGCGCAGACGTTCGTGCAAGCGATCCGGGGAGAGCTTGACAGCGGTGGCCAGCGCCGTTACGGCTGCATCAACCTGACCCGCATCCTGATGCAGGGTGGCCAGCGCAGCATACGCATCAGCTGCCTGCTCGTGCTCGCCAAGGGCTTCAAGCACCTGTGCGTGGAGTGCTCTCGATTCTGCCCGCATGGAGTCCACTTCAAGGAGCTTTTCGGCAATCTCCTTTGCACGGGTCAGATCTCCCTGGTCTCTGAGCAGAGTAATTGCCGTGGTATAGGATTCAATAGCCAGCTCAAGAGCGGCTGTTTGGCGATACAGTGCGGCCAGCATTAAGAGATTCTCGATATTTTCAGGCTGATGCTCAGCAATCTTGTGACACTGACTAATAGCCTTGTCGTACTGTTGGGCTTTTTCGTAGTGGCGGCTTAATTCCTGGTAAACGGCGACCGCCTCGTCGGTATTATCCTGTTTCTCATGAAGATGAGCTACCTGTTCCCAGACCTCAAAGCGTGTCGGATCCAGTGCGATCACCTCATGCAAAACTTGCAGGGCGTCCTGGTATGCTTGTTGTGACTCAAGGACTGCGGCCAGAGCGGTTGAGAGCGAGAAGAATTCATCTGTCAGATCCTGTTTGCGGGCCAACTCCCGGCGTGCCCTGAGTGCCTCCAGATTATCCGGATCCAGTGATTGGATCATCTGATAGTATAAGTGCGCCTTGTCAAAGTCAGTGCGGGACTCGTATACCCGGGCAAGGGTAAAGTACTCTGTAATTGCATCTGCAGGCTGATTGCAGGTCGTAAGGAGTTTTGCCAGCTCTTCGCGTGCCTCGAGATTCTCAGGGTCCAGTTCCAGCAGTGTTCGATAACAAGCTGCTGCCTCCACAAAATTCTGATCCTTCTTATACAGCATAATGAGCTGTTGCAGTTCGGAAATGGCGTCTTCTGGACGTTCCGCATCGCGATAAAGGCGCACCAGCTGTTGACGACTATCAATGTCGTCACTCCTGAGGGCTATAATTTCACGGTAAACCTTTTGCTCTTCTTCCTTACGTCCAAGGTTTCCAAAAATTGGTGCTAGTATCTTGTACTCGTGGATCGCTCCTTCAATATCGTCGTTCACTAAATACGCTTTGACCTTGAGGGACTGAAGCTGAACATTCTCTTCGTCCAATGCCAGACCGATATTGCAGACCTTCAGGATTTCACTATACCGTCCGGTTTCAAAAAGCCGATTAGCCAGGAGGTAATATTCCTCGAGAGCCATGTCCAGAAGGGCATTTTGTTCATAGAGCTTGGCGACTTCCAGACGAGCATCCACGTCGAGGGGAACAAAGGCACTTACCTGCTTGCACTTTTGCATTGCTTCTTTGGGTAATTTTGCTTCAAAGTAGCGTTGGCTAAGCTCCAGCGCCTCGGCCGCCGCTTTCTCAGGTTGCGACATCTTGTCGTACAGTTCAATGGCGTACTCCCGTGCTGTGAGATTCTCGGGATCTAGGCCCTTTACCTTATTCAATAGCTCAATAGCCTTTGGGAAGTCCTCTTGCTCGCTCAGGGCGTAGCCCATCTGGACGTATTCCTTACATGCGGCAGCGTTATCGCCCTGCGCCTCGTAAAAAGCTCCCAGCCGCTCGCGCATGTCGAGATCTGATGGGTCGAGTTCCTGGACTCGGCGGAAATAGCGTTCGGCCTCAATGATCTTGTTTAAGCTGAGGCAGAGGTCTCCGAGTTCATTGAGTTCACGTTTGGCGTCAGGGAGCTTGTTAGCCTCGACATGGAGACGAACCAATTTTTCCCGGCTGCTCAGATCACTCGGCTTTAGCTCTTTTATGTGTTCATAGGTTTGCAGGGCAGCATAATAATCCTGGTGTTGTTCGTATGAATCAGCCAACTGGGCATATTGATTCACAGCATCGTCAATGAGGCTCTCAGCCTCGTAGAGAAGAGCGAGCTGCTTGCGGATGTCGGGCTGACCGGGATTCAGCTGAAGTACCTTCAAATAGATAGGGATATTCTCGCTGGTGCGGTTGGCTGCTGTGCGCAGTGATGCAACGCGCAGAAGCGTGGCCACGGCGTTGTCGAATTGCGAGATGCGATCGTAAAGCTGGGCGAGATTGATGAGTGGATGCTCGGCTTGTGGATCGAGCTCGGCAGCCCGTTCATACAGATGAATAGCCTTACCGCCTTGCTTTCCTTTGCAAAAGGCATCTGCTGCCTGGACGTACAATCGGTAGGCCTCATCAGGCTGCTGCGCCCGATCGTACAGTGAGGCAAGTCTGGTCAGGACATCCATATCCTCTGGGGCGATGTTCTGTGCCTGAAGCATGATATCAATGGCCTGGGCCACGGTCGAGTCGTCTGCCTCGTAAGCTTCAGCCACCTTTAGCAGCTCTGTCATCGCCTGATCCGGGCGATCATGATCCCGCAAATATGTAGCAAACTCTTTGCGCAACTCCCAGTTCTCGGGATCAATCGTCAGTAGATAATCGTACTGCTTTATTACGGCCTTGGGCTTGGCTTTTGCCTTAACCTGCTCGAGTATTTGCGTGAAATAGGGTCGGGCCTGAGCTACGCCTTGATGCTCACTTACCACGCGGGCCAGCGTGCGCAGGGTCTCAATTGATTGCGGTTCGATTTCCAATATGCTGGTGAGGTAGCGAGTGGCTGCGTCGGGTTCATTATGTGCAATTGCCGCCTCTGCCAACCGGTTGAGCTCCGAAAGCGCCCTTGGAAAGTCGCGAGTAGCGATAAAGAGCTGTGCAAGGTGGTCGCGAGCCTGGAGATGTGCGTTGTCAAATTTCAGGGCCTTTAGATCCGCCGCAATAGCCTCGGAAAGTTCGCCGCGCTGCTCATGCAAGCGTGCCATGGTGAGCAGATTCTGAACTGCGTCGGCCTTGCGATTGAGTTTCACCAGGGAGTCAACGAGCTTTGTGTGTGCCTCAAGATGGGTGGAATCGAGCTCAATGATGGTGCGATAGTATTGCTCGGCAAGGGCAAACTCTTTCTTTCTAAAGCAGACATCGCCAAGTCCCATGTATTCAGCAATAGCATCTTGCGTCTGGCCGAGATTGAGCAGGGCCTGAATCTTGATTTCGCGCAAGGCCTGTGCCTGGTCATCCAGGCGCAGCCCCTCTTCGCAAACTGTTAGCACCTGTTCCCATGCCTCTTGCCGCTTGGCGACTTGGGCCGTTTCGGTCAGCTCCTGTAAGGCCAGACTGGTTTTCCGGTTGGCTGCATAGAGCGCAGCAAGCTGGATGCGTTTTTGCGTATCGTCGGCAGCGATTTGTGATAGTTTGCCTCCGATGTGCAGCGCCTTGTCGGGCTCCTGTCGGTCGAATAAGATGCGAGTTAGAGCCAGGTATTGCTCCGCAGCAGCGGGAAGATTGTTTTGTTGCTCGAACAGGTGGGCCAGGTGCTCGCGGCTTTCCACTTGCTCGGCATCTAATTCAAGTGACCGCTGCAGGATCTCGATTGCTTTATCGAGCTGGTTGGCGTCCAGATACAGCTGGCTGACGTTGCGATATTCATTGCACGCAGCAGCCACATCACCCTTTGTTTCATAGAGTTTGCCTAATCGTTCACCAATACTAATATCACTCGGATCGAGTTCTCGAATCTCCTTGAGGAGTGCTTCGGCCTGTTCCACGGCACCGCGCTCGAGGTAGAGATTCTCCAGCACGCCATACGTTTCCTTGGCCTTGTCCTTCTGGCCGTCTTTGAAATAGCAGTCGGCCAAAGTCCGGTGTGTGGCTTCATTTGTTGGATCAGTGCTGACAGCCTTGGTGAGCACATCAATGGCGCGGCGCAGTTTTCGTGCAGCAGCATACTGAGTGGCGATGAGACAAAGCTGTTCAGCAGCTGCCTGTTGCTCCCCGATTTCCTCGTACAGCTCGGCCAGCTGCTCGCGCACGGAGGTGTTCGACTCGTCCAGCTCGAGAATCCGAAGATATGTAGGAATATTCTCCTTGTTACGCCCCTCTTTTCTTCGCTTGGTTATCAGGGCGGTGAGATGTTTGATGGCCTTGCCGGTTTGACCGCGATGGATGTAATACTCGGCTATGCCCCTGCGTGCAGGCTCATCGTTTGAGTCAAGGCGCAAGATTCTGTTGTACAGGTCATATGCCTGGTCGTGTTTGTCCTGGTCGCCACAGAGCCGCGCTGCCTTATGATAATAGGAAACGGCCGCAGTAATGTCCTGTGTAGTCTGGGCCAGGGTGGCCAGTTCCAGCAGGGTCTCCAGATTGTTCGGCTCTAGGGTGAGAATGTGCTCAAAAACCTCCATTGCGCGAGCCGTATCCTTGACAGTCTCTTTTTGTTCCTTCGCCACCTGTAGAAGTTCGGCTATGGCTTCGGGGGTTCGGCCAATTTCCTTCAGGTAGTCAGCATAGTCCTTGCGGAGCTCAATACATGATGGCGCGTGGCTGAGAATGGTTTTGTACTCCTGAATTACTTCGTCCTCGGTTGTAGTATTTTTCAGCAGGCCGATAACCTGACGAAGTAAAGAAATGGCGGAGTCGACGGATTCGTGCTGAAGAATAAGATGGGCGAGTTTGCGCATGACCTGGAGGTGCGCGGGATCAATCTCCAGAATCTGGCGCAACGTATCACGAGCTGTTGGATACTGGTTCTGCTCGATGCAGGCATCAGCCAGGTTGCTGAGCTCGGCAACGGCTTTCTCAGTGTCGCCTTGCTGATGAGCAATGGTGGCTAGCGTGCGGCGCGCATCGATGTTTGACGGGTCAATCTGGAGGATTTTCTCAGCTGTTTCGTTAGCGTCGTCAAGTGCAGCCGCATCAAGTTGTATCTGTGCAAGGGTCTTTAGTGTTTGAATGGCTTCGTCAGTCTGGCCGTTTTCATGATAGAGCTGGGCGAGCTGCGCATAAACGCTCGTATCAGCTGAGGGAAGTATGTCAAGTGCCTGGCGTAGCCGTTCTATTGCCTTTTGCCGCTGATCACCCGTTGTGTACAGGTTAGCCAGATGCTTGCACGCCTCCACGGCCTCGGCATGTTTGTCCTGAGCCGTGAGGGCTTGCAATCGAATTTCCCGGAACTCGATATTTTCAGCCTCGAGTCGCAACCCATCGCTGCAGATCTCTTCGACCAGAGCAAGCTGTGACTCGGCCAGCGCCGTCCGCGCAAGCTCGAGATACTCCTGAAGCGCTTTGCCCGGCTCATGATACTTTTCATAGTCTCTGGCAATGGCCCGGCGTTTCTCAAGATCTTGCGGAAAGACCACTGCCAGATTTTCCAGAATGCGGCGTCCTTTTTCATGTTGATTGCTCTCGCACAGAAGCTCGGCGAGCTGAATGGACTCGTCAAACAACGCATCCCTATTCTGAGCCTTCATATAGAGCTCGCACAGCAACTCCCGGACAGGCGCGTTAGAAAAATCATACGATTTTGCCTGTTGGAGAATATCAATGGCTTTCTCGTCATTGTCCTGATTGCGGTACAGCGCTGCCAGCTCAACGTATTCCTGTGCAGCTTGCTGGAGTTCGTTTCTCTGCACCAGGATGTTGATCAGCCCCTCCCGTGCTTCCAGTAGGTCAGGTGCAAGTTTGAGGAGTTCTTTATAGCACGCCATGGCGCGCTCAGTGTTACCTTGTTCCAAGTGGGTGTTCGCGAGGGCGAGATACTCGTCCTGGGCCGCTTGGGGGTTGTTCAGGGAGAGGTAGAGAGGGGCCAGCAGTTCGCGGGCTTGCAGATTGGCCGGGTCTATGGTTCTGGCGTGCTCAAGCGCAGCAAGGGCCTCGCTTGTATCGTTTTCCGCCTCACAAAGCCGGGCAATTTCTAGATACTCCTCTAAGGCGGAGAGTTGCTCGCCGGTAGCCTCGTAGATTTCGGCAAGTTTCCTGCGGATTTCAACCAGCCGGGGATCAAGAGCCAGGATCTTCTGATAGAGGGGCAGATTCGAAGATGCATCCCCACGACTTTCTCGCTCGCGGCAGACATCGCAGTAAATCTCAATTGCCTGGAATGTCGAGCCCTGGCGCGTGTGAAGTTCAGCGAGCTTGAGCAGAAGGCCTTCGTCCTTTGCCTTTGCCGGTATGACGTGCTTTTCCAGAATAACGATCGCCTTGTCCAGCAGATTCAATTCTACATATTGGTCAGCAATGAACTGATATTCTGCAAGAGCATCGGCGTGCTGCTCAAGGGCCTCCAAGATGCGGGCAAGGAGCACGTGCGCGTCAATATTGTTCGGGTTTACCTCTAGCACCTGCTCGACGAGCGCCTTCGCCTCATCGAATTGCTGGTTGTTATAGGCTTCTTCGGCGCTCATCAGCCCCCCGGAGTCCAGCTGTACGGCCAACTCCTCGGGGAGCTGGACACTGAGGTTCTTAACCAGAGCGAAAGCCGCTTGTAGGGGGGGGATCTTGGCGCACTGAGCATAGAGATCAATCAGGGTTCCCCCTTCGAAGCCAGGACAAAATTTCATCGTACACTTGTAAGTTCTGTGGCGTGTATCAATGATAAGCGACCGGAAGGCTTTCTCACCATGAATCGGACAGAAGCACTTTAGCGTGGTCCCGAGCACCTGGGTCTTTTCTGAAAAGTAGTTAATATGCTGGATAAAGGTATGAGGGTCGAGGTGGGTGTTTATTATTTCAATAACTTCGGTTTGCGAAAACACTCTCATGTTGCCAGAGCATCCTTTGTAGAGTGGAACAGGAATAGCGTCGTGTACAGAATAATGAGCAGCAGATCGTCAGACCTTTAGACAACTTGAACAGGAGCTCCAGGTGTCAAGCCATCCTCCACAGAGTCGAATTGGACCCTCTGATCAGTGCAATTTAATAAGCATCGCAAGGATTATGCCAGATACCAGGCCCTTCGTAAAGCACGGCGCTACCGCGCTTTGCGGTAACGAATTACCGAATAACTGTCTGCTTTGGAGAGTATATGACAATCGGTTTCTTTAGCACCAGCTATTTCTTGATAATCTTGACATTGTCAATTAGCAAGACTCCTATGGTGGCCAGGTTGTCGCGAATTGACAACGAATTGAGCTTGCGTGGAGGGCTGGCTAATTTGACGTTATCTGCAACAAGGTCGTTATCCACGTACCCATTGACTGTTCCGTTATGCAGGTTAATCAGGTACCGAACGTGACGCCAGGTTTTCAGCTCGTACGGGGTCGGTTCGCCCTGGATCCGGAGCGTTGGTTTTGCCTTGGTCTCAGTCCGATGAATAATAGTATGGATTGACTGACGAAAGTCGTTGTCCTTTTCAATATAAAAGCCAAGTAAGTATTTATTTTTATCGTCGCAGCGAATATCGAACTCAATTTCAATTTCGCCGGTGACGTCTGGAAACTTGCACGTATAATATGCGGAACCGGCACCGGTCTTCTTCTCGCATTTCAGGTGCTGCTTTGATCCGGGCACTGGCGATTGGTTGCTCACAACAAGCGATGCGTATTCATAGTCTCCAGTCCAATTCTTTGGCTTTTCACCCAGAGGTTCGTTGTCAAAGTTCTGTTCGTAGACAGCTTTTGCGACTGCGGGCTCCTCCTCTTGTGTGGTAATGTCGTCGGGTTTTGGGGCAGCACCGGGCGCTGGAGACGGGATTTCTTCTTTTGCAGGCGCCTGAGGTTCAGGTTGTTCGGCCAGAGGGCGAGGCTCCTCCTCAGCTGGGGGGATCTTTTGCGTTTCATCGGGAGCCTTCTCCGGGGCGCCAGGGAGACCTGCCGAGAGCAGCTCATCAATTCCCATATCAACGTCAATGTCACTGGTCGATTTTTCCTCTCCTCCGGTCTCTTCTGGTGTCGTTGGACCAAGATCAATACCGTCCAGGGTGATCGAGCTATAGAGTGGTTCCTCCTTTTTTTCTTCTTCTTTCTCCTTGTCCTCTGATGGTGTTGGCTCGAGCATGACATCCGGCTCCATCTCAACTGGAGTGATTTTTTCATCCTCTGCCGGTGCCGGTGCCACTTTTTCGACCGGTTCTTCCTCTATTTCGCCTGCGGGTATTTGAGTCGTCACCGGTTCCGTCTGATCCAGACTGACTGTATCAATTATGATTTCTTCCTCTGATGGGATCTCCGGGATAGGTTCTGGCTCGGGTATTTGCTCGTCAAGGGTTTCAGGTATCGGTGCCGGCTCAGGAGGTGGCGCTGGCTCTTCCTCTACCTTGGGTTTGGATGGTTTCTTACGACCGAGCGGTCTGCGCTTGGTCGGCTCGGGAATTTCTAGCGGAGCCTTTCCCTCTGCCAGTTCCAGGGGCGGTTGCATGGTGAGTTCTTGCACCTGGCGT
The DNA here is from genome assembly GCA_030613245.1 of Candidatus Sumerlaeota bacterium. GTDB lineage: Bacteria > Sumerlaeota > Sumerlaeia > MWCT01 > JAUWMI01 > JAUWMI01. The sequence continues at coordinate 16,124 of JAUWMI010000026.1, read as the reverse complement.
AGTAGTTCACGATCGCGGCGGCGCGACCGCACCATGATGAGAACGGTAATCAGGATGAGAACCACCAACAGTCCTGCAATGGCGTAAGTGATGTACTCCTGGCGAGATCTGCGCAGATCGTCGGCTCGACGCTGTGTCTCGATCTTGCCACGCAGTCTACCAACGTTTTCAAGCGCATTGCGATGCTCGGAGCCCTTCATGTCAACCAGCATCTTCACGCTTTCCCATTTGGCAATGGCTGCCTCAAGGTTACCTTGCTGCTCGAGCTCCTGGGCGCTCTTCTTGGCGGCGCTAATCTGCTCGTTGCGCATTGAGGCAACAAATTTATCTTGCCCATCAAAGAGAATGTTCTGTCTCAGATTCTTAATCACTCCTTCCTTCAACTCAATTTTGGGATTGAAGGGGTCTATTTCTCGAACTTGGACTAAGTAGGCCTCCGCGCGATCCCAGTTTTGCTCATCCATTGCCTTTTCGACCTGATCAAACAGTCGGAGGACCTGCTGTTGTATGCGGGTTTGTTCCTCGGTTTTTTCGCGGATTAATCGGACGATTTGTTTTTGGCCCTCCGTGAGTTGCTCGAATCTTCTCTTCAGGTCAATGACTTCCTGTGCCAGCACATCACCGGAGCGGAGCACCTGCTCCAGCCGGATAGTTTCAATGACGCGCTCTCTTTCTTTCGAAGTGAGCTGCTGCCATTCCGCCCTGACAGTCTCCGGTATAATCGGCTGAGCCGGCGTGGCTTTGGGTTTGGCTAGCGTGGGGGGCGGAGTAACAGGAAGCCGCTCTGCCACCTCTGCTACCCGGCTCGCTCGATACCCGTCTTGCGTCAGAACCGACGCGAGCTTCTTTGCCTCCGACTCAGTGGCAAACTGCATGACATAGACAATATAGCGATTCATGTCCTCTACAATATCAATACCTGCATAGCCGTCGCTTTCCAGCTGATCCTTCAGGTTTCGTGCATCGGGTTCCCGGCCAAACTCATTGACCATGACGCGGAAATTCTTTTGGACTGTGGCACCGCCCCCCGCGGCCAATTGTGCTGCGCCACCAGCCATCGTAACAATGTCGCCGGGGCTTAGACCTTCCTCAGTCAGAAACTGCTTTGCACGCTCGGCCTCATTGGTGGACAGGTAGTTACCCTGAAGCACGTTGACGCCTTGATCGGCCTGAATCAGATGCACAGGCGCATAGCCCCACCCTTCAAGTTGTTTCTTCAACCGTTGCGCAATAGTCTCGTCCAGCTGCGTGCCAATAGTAATGCGGTAGGTAGCACCTGCTTCTTCAGAGGGAGGAGGTGGTGCTGGGGCCGCTGGAACCTCTGGCATTGGTTGCTCGGGAGGAGCAGCCGGCGAGATTGCCAGTGCTTGCACAGGTGCACCAAGATTCTGGACAATCACATTGTCGAAGAAGAGAAAGTTATCCCACTGACCAATACCGCCAGTGCCGCGGGAGAACTCAGCATCTGTAGCACTGATCGAAACGGCTCCGGCGTAACTGAGCGAAATCTGGCTTCCCTTGAAACTCAACACGAAGTGCTTGCTATCCGCAGGCGACTTTCCTCTTTCAATTGGTGAGATAGTGACCCCGCTCACTCCGTCCACTGCTTTCGCCAGCATGATGCGATTGCCACCGCTGACCTTTTCAATAGTCAGCACGCGCTTACCCTGATAGGTCTCCAGGTAGCCTTCATAGTGGTTGTTTGGGTCTTGCCAGCGGCCCACCAGGATGGTTTTTCCATTGGCCTGGGGCGCGAGCATCCAGGCATCTACTTGCACCTGATAATCAGTCCAGTCTGCCGCGCCGGGAACATTGATCAGAGCGTAGGAATAGGTTCCCAAGATATCGTCCCCATTCCCTGTGGCAAACTGCCCATTCTGGAGATACCAGAAGCCAACAGCCGGGGCATTTAACGTTACCCAATGCTGGGGTTTGCTGCCATCCATCCCCGTGAAGGTATCTGAGAAGAGTACCTGGGCCTGTGCCATCCCAGCGATCAGAAACACGGCTAGCACAGAAATGAGACATAAGAACTTTTTCATTCCAAAAATCCCCTTTCGAATTATCTTTTCATAAGACTATGTCCAAATCAGCTTGATGTCAACATTCAAAAGATGCCCCAACGGGTTGTGAATAGGCGAGTTGTTACAGGGCTTTTCATCCAACGGAATTAAAGTCAGAGTTTATTTTTTTATCGCCCTGAGAGTCAAGCAAAAAAGCCACCCTTTTCGAATCATTAGGCAAGACTGATTGTGGGGAATAGGAAAATGAACCGTCCGCGAGTTGCTGTAGACACTTAACTTGTAAATACAAAGCCATTCCAGAGGAGACGCTGATGGTGAAGGACTTTGAGGACGTTCAAAGTCCGCAAATGGAGCTGAAAACAGCCGGTCAGCATTTAACTGCCCATGCAAGGAGTATGTGAGAAGACGGCCCAGCAGATTTGGCCGAGGTACTGATAAAATGGAGGTCTTTGAGTAAATCTTTCCGCATGGGAATCGTCTGTCGCTAAGCTTGCGCGTATTGCCCGGGAGCAGCCCAAGAGCGCACCGGGAATGCTGCTCCCATGCGGTAGACCTGCGACGATTATCATGCGCGGTAAAACTTGAGCTCGACGTGCGGTGGACACAGGCCCTGTGCGGTCAGGAGCTCCTGGAAGCGTCTGATGCCCTCGAGTTCGCACTCGCCGAGGTCGTATCGCATGTTTCGGCTCAGGTACTGGTAACAGAGGGATTCAGGAATGTTCAGGTGCTGGCTTTCTGCGCGCGCAATGTCTGCAAGGTGTTTCAGGCCCTCCTGTTTACTTCGCACGAGCACGCGGTCGAAATCCCGCAGATGTTGGTCTTCTCGCACTGCCCAGAAGGCAAATACGAATGGAAGACCAGTGAGCTGGTGCCATGCCTCGCCGAGGTCATAGCGGTACGGAAATGGTTTTTGCACCTGCATGGCAGCGTTGCCAATGATGAGAAACGCATCGCACGAACTCTCCTTGGAGAGCGGAAAGCAGGAAATCGGTTCTTCAGAAAGCGTTAGTGCCGGGCTGATTTGAAAGTGCTCGCGCAGCAGCACGCGGAACAAGGCAATGGAGCTCAACGAGCTGCGATCAAGCAGCACTGAGCGAATCTGTTCCACTGGCGTCTTTGAGAAAAGCACTACACTACGCGCTTCACCCTTGCAGGCAATTGAGATGCCGGGCACAATGCTATAGCCGGGATGATGAAAGTATGCGGCCACCGGAGTAATGCCCACGTTAACCTGGCCAGCATCGAGCATAGCCGTAAGGTCACGAGGCACTGCCGTTATGACCTCAAGGCCAGGCGCCAGAGCTTCAATGTTCCAGATCAGTGGCTTGACGTTCAGATAAGGCACTACGCCGAGGTGCAGGCCAGCGTATGGCTTGGGTTTAACATGGGTGTTCATAGGTGGTTCTTGTCGTTAAGCAACGCGAATTCGTTTGATACCGATGCCGATCTCGCGAGAGTCTTCAACGCCGAAAATATCACATGGTCGGAACAAACCGTTCTGATGCAGATGTACCTCCAGTACAGATTTGTCTGGCACCGGCGCTAAATTCACCAGCAAGGTCTGCCAGCCTGGCTTGATGCTATGCTCCAAGGTCAGCGGGATATCATTGACGACAATGGAGAGGGAAAACCGCTTGGCTACGCGACGCGGCACTCCAAAGAGCTCGATCTCCAGCTGGGATGCCGCTGGATCGCCTTGCAGGAAGCAAATTGCATCGCTAAGGGGATAGCGAGCTTTCTCGACGCCAATGATTTCCGGCGGCCGCCATCCCACGCGGTTCAGATGCGGGAGATGCTTAGAGAAATCGATTTCCTGTTTCAATGCGGCGGCAGGAATTTGGCTGCGAATGATTCGCCGTAATACCGGAAGATTCTTTTCAAATGCAAAGATGAGCTCGGCCAGCGGTTCGGGTAGGATAGTTGATAGGTTCGACCCCTCCGGTATTGGTGTTGTGCGCAACTTCGGTGGCACCCTCCGCACGCGCCGTATCTTTGTTGCGTAAATATTCACCACGCATCCCAACCAGACGAATGGCAGCAAGCCGTAGCGCGAGGAGGCATGCATACCGGCATACTTTTGTGGGTCAGGATGAAGGTTGAAACGTCTGAGCAGTTTGCTGACTCGGTGTCCGAATGCTGGACTGTAGCATTCAATCGAAATCTCCCCGAAGCCGGTTTTGCGCAGTGCGTGCCAGAATGTAAAAACTGTAGGCGCCTTCTCGTTGATTCCTTCCTGGTAGTCGAGCAGATAGTCGAGGTACTGCTTTTCGCTATCCAGAACCGAGCGTCCGGGTTCGCAGACAATGACCAATGATCCTGTGGGCTTCAGGATGCGTGCCATTTCCGCGAAGGCACTTGGGATATCGGTCAGATGATGCATCGTTGAGCGGCAGAAGACCACATCAAACGTCTCGTCATTGAATGGAAGTAATGTTGCCTCACACACGACACGACGCAGCCCTGCAGCATCGGCATCAATTGGCGCTATCCCGTCAAATGCTTGATAGAAATCGTGAACCTCCTCTGTATGCAGCGAAAAGAGACGCGGATTGAGAAGGTCGAGCGGTGAGAAATCCGTCGCTACTACTCGCGCCCCTTTTTGACTCAGCACGTAGGAGGTTTCGCACATCCCCGCTCCCACATCGCAGATCAGTGGCCTTTTGCTGAAGTCAATGCGGCTGATCCCATTGTAGAACGTTGTCCGGTAGATCTGAATCGAACTTGAAAACTCGCTGAATTTCTCTTCCAGGCGGTCCCGCTCAATGCGGCGCTGCCGGAGCCGCTCGTAAAAGTGCGAGTACATGAGGAGCTCGTGAATGGTATGGAGAGTTTGAGGGCCACGCGTTACCAGGTATGGAATTCCGTTACGGATCGGGTAGCGATTGGTGCACTTTGCGCAACTCAGATGCTCTCCAGCGGAGCTCAGCTCGTCAACCACCCGAGCGTTGGCAAACCGGCAGCCGCAGCGCGGACATCGGATTATCTCTGCAAGCGGGGGCTGGAGATTTGAAACCATGAGTGTGTGGGTTACTTTCTCTTTCAACGGGCGAGCCGCCCGCCGCGGCGGGTCGCTCCTATATCAATCCAGGATGAGGCTCCAGGAACGACGAGCCCTGCACCTTTGAAGTTGCAACAGCCGATGCAGACGGTCTGTCGCGGAACAGAACCGATTCTGCGTGTCTTACCTGAAAGCTGTCAATGACTTCCTTTTCCGAAATAGTTCGGGCGTCGCGTCACGGTGTTTGTGCTTCAAGTTGTTGTTCCTTTGCCTGACTGACAACCCTTTCTAGCTTTTCTAGATTCTTAATGGCTTCAGTATTGGTCGGATCTATGTCGAGCGCATATTCCCACTCCTTGCGAGCAAGCTCGAATTGGTCCAGATTTGCATAGGCTGATCCCAGGTTTATGTGGTACTTGGGATCGTTCGATTTGAAGTGGATGGCCGTTTTAAAATAATCTGCAGCCTGTTGATACTCGTGGGTCAATGCATAGGTCAGGCCAATGCCGTAGTAAAACACGTCTAGATATTTCCAGTTGCTCGGATACTGGTTGAGGCCTTCCTGGTAGAGCCTTCGCGCTTCCAGATAATCCGGCTCTTTTGCCTCAATCAGCAGGGTGGCAAGATTAACGTAGGCTTCATAATACGTAGGATTTTTCTTGATGGTCAGGCTGTAGAACTCAATTGCCTTCTGCTCGTAAGAGGCAGCATGGTCGAGATAGCGCTCAGATTGGCTAAATTTGCCCTGCACTTTCAACACGTTACCCTTCTTCAGCGCCTCTTTCCGTTTATCAGCATATGAGTGCGCCAGACCGTAGTACGCATCGCTGTTTGTCGGTGCAACACGCATGACCGTTTTCCAGAACGCCACTTCATCCTTCCAGTCGCTGTTCCTGACGGCCGAACGCAACGCATAGAGCAATATCAGGCATACGAAGATGGCCCACGCGAACTGCGCGGCTATGCGTTTTGGTCTGGTCCTGGTGCCGTATCTCTCCACTCCTCTTGCCAGCACTCCGCCAACCACGGCACAGAACGCGATTGAGGGTAAGTAAAGAAATCGCTCGGCCATGATGTCGCCAAAGGGAACAATATTCGATACGGGAAGCAGCGTGATCAGAAACCAGAGCAAGGCAATGGCCAGCAGGTGGCGCCGAGCTGCAGCGTATACGCTCAGCCCCAGGTACCCGATGACAGTTGTCAGGCCGATAAGCACCCAGAATGACAGAATTGTCTTCGCCGCCTTAATGGAATACTGACCGAACAGCAGAACAGGAAAGTTATAATCCGCATTTAGCTGGAGCGGAAAGATCAAGAGCTTAAGGTAGAGGAAAAAGACAATTGGCATTGACGTAATGAATTGAATACCGGGCCGCTGCGCAAAGTATGTCATGTCTTTGCGGATGCCAATTTCTCCGACTACACATATCCGGATAGTCATGTAGAGCATTGCAACTGCGAGGTAAGGGAGGTACGTGTGCACGTATGCTGCAATGCGAGAGGGAAAGATGCGGCTCTGGAGTGAATTTTCTTTGCGCATATTCTCCAGCATGATCAGTACGAGCGGCAGGATGATCGCCGTCTCTTTGCTCAGGAGAGCGCAGAAGAAGCATGCGAGGGAAAGGAGTGTGGGTATGGATGTATAGGGCTCGCCCGGGGTACGTCGCAGGTAGAAGAAAATCGCCAGAAGAGAGAAAAGGGCACAGAGCGATTCAGCACGGCCTACAATTGAGGCCACCACCTCCACGTGTACCGGATGCACGGAGAAAATGGCTGCTGCAAAAAATGGTAGGTAGCGCGATGGGTGCAGTTGCTTGATAAGAAAATAGATCAAGACGCAGACGCCGAAATGAATAAGAAGATTGGTGATATGAAATGGTAGGGTGCTTACTTCTGGTGGAAAACCATACAGTGCAAACGGACTTTCTCGGAGCCCAATGGCGCGATCTACCATAAACGACAGCTCCACGAGCGGCCGATAGAGCGACAGGTCGGGCATATGAGGTGGGAATGGCTTGGTAAAGATCTCTTTCAGGTACTTGAGATCGGTAATATATTCGTTCTCGGCGATGTACGGACGATCGTCGAACGTGAACTCATTGGTGAGGGAATTGGCAAAGGTCAGCAGCACGAGCAGCCCGAGAAGCCCTATTGCGTACTTGTCAGCAAGCCAGTATCGAGGGCTTCCGGCAGCATCAGGTGCGGCCTTCTGGCTGGTGAGCTTATCCTTTTTGCGGGCCACCGGGTCTTTCCTCCTCTTTTGACTTACTGGCCGGTGGTTTACGTTGGCCGAAGAAACTCAGATGGTCCGGTGGAGTAAATAGGAGCAGTATCTTCTCAATCGCGAAGGTGAGATTTCGCACCAGGGATGCAATTCCGCGTCGTTTCCCGCAAGCATAGTAGACAAGCTGTTCCAATTCAAAGTAGAGCATCAGCTCGCCGTATTCCATAACAGGGTGAAAGAACGATCGCAGGGCATCCACTACCCGGATAATTCCTACATCTTCTAAGACAGAAGGGTATTGAAACACAGGGGGAATTGATACGCGTGCATAGCGCCGCTCGATTCTTGGGATCAGCACACGTGCGCAGACGTCAATGATTGCACTGACCAGGCGCGAATTGCCTACATGCTCGTAGGCAAGCAGGTGGCCATCTGAACGCAAAGTCTGGCACAGTCTCTCCAGCGCGGCGTACGGATCATGGAAATGATGCAAGGCATCTTTGGAGAGAAGCAGGTCAAAGCAGCCGGAACGGAATGGAGGGTACATGGGGTCGGCACAGACGTACTGAATTTCTTGGCCGACCGTGGAGGCATGGTTTGCCGCAACCGAAAGTGCGCCATGGCTGATGTCCATGCCAACGACGTCAATTCCCTGATACGCGGCTTCCAGTCCAAACTGGCCGCCACCGCAGCCCACATCCAGAGCGCGCTTGCCGCGAAATTGAGCTAGCGGACCAAACATCTTCTTTCCCAGGTGATCGGGCCAGACCCCGTAGCGACGCGTCCTGTCGCGTTCATCAGGTTCAAGCACTCCGTAGATGTAGTACGCTGGATGTGTGCCTTTCTGGCGGATGTCCAGAATTGATTTATCACCAATGGCAGCGTATGCGTGAAAGAATTCTCCCCAGTAATGCGCCTCCTCGCGCGTGTGCTCTTCTTCTGCTGTGCGCGTCACGCTCTGGCGATTAGCCAGGTTGAGTGGAAGGCCTTCGCGCAGGATCGCCTGAGGCACGGCTGCTTCATACTTGCGCAGCAGCGCCAGTTCTTCACGTTCGTTGCGCAGTCCGTCTGGCACCAGCACGGGAATCCCATTAATTACCGGAAACCAGCGATGGCAAGCGGGACACGTGAGAATGGCGTCTTCGATCATCACAGAGTTGCACGCCGTGCATGGATGCTGATTTGCTGTTTGCTCCGCACGAATGGGCTGATTCTGGTGTGCGCAGTATGTTGAACAAGGAGCTATGAAGACGTTTTGACCAGGCGGTCGTGTGGAAGATTTTAGGCGAATAATGTCCAGAGGGGTCACGGAGTCCAGCGGGCATGCCAGGATGTCGAGGAGGCGCAATCGCACGTTCTACCTCCTCAGCAAGCCGGAGAGCAAGTGTCGCAATGTGAGTGCAAGGCGAACGAGGCGCGATCCTTTGAGCGTGGCGAGTTCCGATTGCAGGCGTGCAATCTTTACCTCGCGTTTTGCGCGGATGCGCATGAGCTGGCGCAATTGCCCAACGTAGTTGATCTCCCTGGCCAGCTGGTGAAACTTCAGGTAAAATTCGTAGAACGTCTCGGGTGAGACCTGCTCGCACAGGTACGGATAGCGCTCCAGATCGAAGTTGTCAGGATTAAATTCCAGTCGGCTCCAGTCCATGTTCTCACTTACGATGCCTTTCTTGCGCGCTTCTTCCCAGACCGTGGTTCCGGGAAGCGCGAGTAGCGGCCCCATGGACACGCGATCCAGGCAGTCCTTGTTCCGCTCAACAAATCGAAACGTTTCCATCATATCGTCCAGGGTTTCCGGTGGAGCGCCGATAATCAGATTTGCACCAATAGAGATTCCATGCGGACTGAGCAGATCAATGGCCGCTTGATTGCGCTCCGGTGTTGCATTGTTCTTATTGTAGTAGCTAAGAATTTCTTGGGTGTTCGCCTCGAATCCAAAATCAACTGACTTAAAATGCAGGTCGTGGAAGAGCTGCGCGAGCTCTTCGTTTATCAGATCCACGCGGCCATAGGAACGAAAGGTGACACCCTGGTGTAACTGGCGCTCCTTGATGAGCTGGCAGATTTCTTTGAACCGCTTCAGATGACCGATAAAGAGATCGTCGAAAAAATAGATCTCCTCAGGATCGTATTTCTTGCGCAGAAATTCAATCTCCTTTACCACGTACTCGGCAGAGAAGTAACGAAATCTGCGCCAGTGAAGCGCGGATGCGCAGAAGGCACAATTGTACGGACAGCCCCGCGATGTGATCAGATGAGACTGTTCCGCATAAGGCACTTTCCACCGATCACCCAGTACATCACGGTCAGGGTAAGGCAGAACGTCGAGATTTGGAATCAGCTCCCGGAGGGCTGTGACGCGCACACCGCCGTTTTCGTGAAAGCAGAGGCCCGGGATTTTAGCCATGTCAGTTGGGGTTGGCGAGCAATCGTGATAAAGTCGAACCAGCTCATTAAATGTAAGTTCGCCTTCTCCGATCATACCGACGTCAAACACAGCGGGCAGTGTGTGCGGCAGCGAGGTTATGTGAATGCCGCCAACGATGATGGGAATTCTCAGTTCTTCCTTGACCCGTTGCGCAATTTCCACAGCCGAGTTGAAATTCTCGGTTGCGGAAGAAATGCCTACTAGATCTGGTTTCGCTGCCAGAACCTCGTCAACCGTATGATGATAAGTCACCTCGGCGAACCAGTACTTTTGTTTCAGATATGCCGCCAGGTATCCAATACCCAGTGGCGGCAAGGACGACTGATACGGAATTGCCGGATTGAAGGCTCTGATAAACGCGATTCGCATTGCTGGTCACTCGCTGAGTGAGTGAAACACCCGTTTCGAAAAACGTTTAGACTATACTCAGCCGTCTCGCGAAAGTGCAATACAAAATTGGCTCTTTCTCAAATGAGTTACCATTTTGGAAGAGATACCCCCCTCACCTTACTCCTCTCCCCAGTGGGGAGAGGGAAGGGGTGAGGGGCAATGAATGCATTAACAAAATCATAGAAAAAAAGGCTCTTTGTCAAATGAGTTAGCGTTTTTTGATCGTAACAATAGAAAAAGGTCGGCTGAATAGTACGGGCGTTTAATTAAACGCCCCTACTCGTCCTGTTGGCTGGTGAAGAGGGAATACACAGCAGGCACATTACGTAATGAGGCACAGATTCAAGCAATTGCCGTACGCTTGCCGAGATACGAAAACACTGAAGTTGTTCCATGCATCACAGGCTTTCTTGCTAACCTATCTGACAAAGAACCACAAAATTTTGTCTGAAACCAGGGAGAAGATTACGTAAAAGAGCTCATGCAAAGCCGCCAAGTCACCAAGTGAGTACAGTGTCCAATGTTACATTGTGCTTTTCTTTACATCTTTGCGCCTTTGCGTGTGGTATAGCGGAAAACGAGGACAGAGAAAAGCCGGGCAAAGCCGAGAGAACCATTTCAGCATTGACTTTGCCTGGTGAAAAACAGTACGTAGGAGAAAAACTCGTTTCGCTTGATCGTATGCAACAACCGCTAACTAACATCCGATCGTTTTTCACATCTCACCGCAACGTCCTGCTTATTCTGGTGATTGCCTCCGCAGGTATCCTGCTTGTGCATGGAAGAGCGATCACGCGTTTTCTCCAGGTCACAGATCCCCTTGTGCAAATCTATATAGATGATTTTCGCACTCAAGATCAGCGCGTACGAAAAGACGCCATAGAATTCACCGGTGCATGGCAGGGATTTGACAAAGGATTATTGCTCGCCCCAGGTGAGGAAGGCAGCATCACGTATCGGTTCAGTAAAGCGCCTGAGGAAGTACCGGTCTACTTACGGCTATGGTTTAGTCGTATTGGAGGCATCGAGAACAGCCTGACGTGTATGGCAGGGGAAAAGACATTTCGGCTGAAGAACACCGACTTTCACGGCCAGCGCGTTTATCTCACAAGAACAGTTGCTGATAGCGGATCATTCGATCTAACCCTGAAGGCGGTTATTGACCCGGACGTGAAAAGCATCCCTGCACCGCTGCTAAGCAAGATTGAAGTCCACATCTTCAGCCCGCAGGCTGCCAACCTGGTGCGCATCCCTTCGCTCCTGGCCCTTCTGCTTCTTCCTTTTCTCTGCTACGCGCTGTTGCAGCGCTTCCTAAAACGAGACGATCTTTCCCTGGTGATTGCGCTGGTAATATACGGAGGCGCACTGCTCGCAAGCAGACTGGCTGGTGGGGTGCTGGTGTATCTCAATTGGGTTTATGTTGCACTGCTAGTTTTTCTCTGGGTGGATGTGCTTCGGCGTCGCGAATATGACCGGGCAAGGAATGCTCTCTTTGCCTTTACAGTGTTTGCCATAGTGCTACTCGCATTTTCTGTTCGTTGGAATCTCCTGGTAGAAAGGGCGGGACAACTCTTTGATCCTGATGCCCGTGGTTACTATGTTATCGCAACGGCATCGCCTGGCTTGTTTCAGACCACTTGCGATATTCCTCCATACGTGCGGGAGCCATTTTTCATCTGGGCGATTAAAATCTTTTACTTCTTTACTCCATCTACGGAGACCAGTCTTCGCTTTTTCACTCTGCTCCTTTCGCTTGGCGCCCTCGTGGCCGGCGCTTATTTCGGCAGAGCAATATGCAACGCGTTTGTCGGGCTGGTGGTTGCGTTTTTGATGGCTATCAATAGCAATCTTATCTTCATGAGCGTACGCGGACTGCGCCTCGAATTCTATATTCTGGCGATCCTGGCATTTGCCGCCTGCCTGATGTTTTTGCGGCCCAAGACCATTGGTGGATTTTCGCTTCTGGGGATAACAACAGGGATTCTGCATCTGAGCCGCATTACCTCGCTCAGCTTCAGCGTTTTCCTGCTTCCACTCGGAGGCGTTGTCAAGCGGTGGAAAGCCACGCACGTTATGCTCGCGCTTGGCATCGGGCTGCTCCTGCTGACTCCGCACCTCGTTTTTAACTATTCTTATGACGATTCTGGCGATCCCTTCTTCTCAGGTAATATCCACGCACGCTTTTACCGCAACATAGAATTTCAAGGTCAGCAGGGCTTTCCTTCAGTGGATGCCGTGCGTGCTAATCCTTACACTGGCCCACCAATTACCACGTTTAAATTCCTCTTTGGCCTGCATTCAATACCTGAGGTGGTATATGCGAGTCTGCGCGGCTTCGTGCGTATCTTTTTCACAGCCTTTGCGAAAGGGATCCTGCTCGAAGGCAACGTGGTGCTGTTTGCCCTTTACCTGGTGGGCCTGGTCAGTCTCCTGTGCTCGCCCTCACGGATGCTATTGCTCATAATGTTTTTCGTAGAGATGCCGATACTATTCATTGCAGGCAAGGCGGTGGACTGGCGATTGGTGGCGCACATCGCACCATTTGTTTACTGCTGTGTGGGTATGGGGCTTTATACGGTAGCCCGCGGGTGGTGGCAGCTCATTGCGCGTGGTCGGCGCCAGCAGGCAGAGGAATAGATAGCCTCAACACGCCAAGCGACCTTAAATAGATAAAAAGAGATTGTTTTGGTTGGCGTTTTGTAGGGGCACGCCGCGGCGTGCCCTATGCAAAAAATGGTGCTTGACATGGGGCGGCACCTTGCAATAGACCAGGCTTATCGAAGCATGGGCATCAGATTCAAAGATGTTAGGCGAAATGGCACTCGCAAATAAAAACAAGAAAGGAGCCAATCATGCGTAAAGCCGGCATGTACTTGCTGGTTTTGTTGGTCCCGGCAATTTTGCTCACAGGGTGTGCTGTGGGATTGGGCACTGGGGTGACTTCGGCACCTATACCTATGCTATTTGCTGATTATCAGGTGCCAGCCATGAGGTTACAAGCCCCTGAGGGCGAAACTACTTCGACCTCCAAGGTTGGAGAGGCAAAGGCTATTAATGTTCTGGGCATCGTAGCAATCGGTGACGCCAGCATTCAGACTGCTTTGAAAAATGGTCAGATTACCAAAATTCACCATGTGGATATCAAAGTTTATAGTATCCTGGGGATATTCTGCGAAATAACCATGCTTGTGTATGGAGAATAAGGGGAAAGCCGATTTCCGGCGGGTGCCAATTGCCTAAAATTTCATGGGGGCAGGTTTGAAACCTGCCCCTTACTATTTACATCCACTGCATAATTGTGATGACAAATGTCGGGCCAATGCATGAATTGCCCCAGTCAAATTGTAGGGGCGGGGTTACCCCGCCTCTACTTCATTAATTGCGCAGTTTTTCACGAAAAAGCGGCTTTTAATCCTCTAGGAGGTTGGGGGAGTAGATGAAGGTTGGGCTTCTTCTTGCTTCTTACGTTCGCGTGCCAGCTGATCGGCAGCGAGTTTGCGAAACATGCTGGCCTGGGGATTACCCGGATCGATCTGCATGACTGCATCCCATTGTTCAATTGCCTTTTCGTAGTTGCCTTCGGTATAGAATTCCATTGCGCGTATGCGATGACTGGCAATCTTGCGCGACTGCTTGTCTTGCGCCTTTTCCTCCAGCCGTTCTTTCTGAACCGCGGTCTGATGCCGGGCCAGCGTATCCAGTGCCTTGACGACAACAGAATCCATGGCTGGCCCTTCGCGCTGGATTTTGGCCAGAAACGCCTTTTTGTATTCAACGGCAATACTGAGCAGAATGGCGGCCCGTACGTTCAGAGGATCAAGCTCCAGGACGTGCACCCAACGGTCAATGGCCTCGTCGTAGTGATTCTCGTTGAAGGCGTTCAGGCCTTTAATATAGTTTTCGTCAACCATGCGCTGCTGAATCAGCATCTCGCGCTGATCGGCATTCAGATTCATAAACGCGCGTTCAAGCTGGCGCAGCGGAATTGAGCTCGTAATCTTGTTGCCCTGGGAGTCAAACAGAAGCGGGCCAAGATACTCTTCCGACTCTTTCATCACGATCCGATCCTTGAATCGCTCCCAGAACTCGATGCGTTTTCGCGGGGTATCGAGCTCGGGATTAGAGGCAATAATCTCTTCGATCATTTGCCACGTCTGGGTGTCGGACGGGATGGTGACCAGAGCCGCGAAGCGGGGTTCAAAGGGATTCTGAAGAGAAGCTCCCCAGATGTATTTGAGTAGTTGAAATATCACAAAGTCACCGTCAGTGCAAAATTTGATGCTGTCAGAGGGAAGCTGCGAGCCAGTTGTGCTTTGCCGAGATGCGGCGTCTTTCCCTGGTGCGGTCTCAGGTGCCCAGAAACCCACGGTCACTTCGCCCGTGCTCTGGTCAGCAACAACGCCCAGGCGGTTGGGTTCCGAAGCCTGTAGCGATTTGGCGAGGAGCGTGCGGGCTGTTTCGAAGGCGAGGTTCATCTGCTCCGCTTTTTCCCGTGTCTTTATGCCATCCAGGTTGCGCACCGCGATCAGCACGTAGTTTGTCGTCTCAGTAATCTGAATCACATGGCGTTTCATGGTGTACTTCACCAGGAACGAGTCAGACCCTCCGTGATCAATCCAATCCCGGTAAAGCACGGCCCAGTTTCGCAGGGGAATCAGTTTGTCTGAAATCTCTGGAAGGATAAACTCACGATTGAGAACCTGCGAAATCCACTGCGCGGCTTCTGCCCTTTGCTCATGTGTGGCAGAGCCAAGGTGATTCTCGATCTCCTGTTTCTTTGGCCAGCTCAACTGCTGAAATGCCCATTGAGGCACTGCCATGCGGATAAGTGCTTCTTGGTCCAGATCGCCAATGATGGCAGGAACAGGCAAATTAAGGTTCAGAGATTCGGTCAACGTATATGAGGGAGAGCCACCAGCGGGAGGTTTTGTCTCCTGTGCACCCGCTATTATTACAATGCACAGAATCAGGCTACCTACTATTATCGTTGCCTGCTGAAAACGAGGGAAAATTCTCAGTTTCATGATCGCTTCACTGCTCCTTGTAAAATTCTTCAACCCTTATCTCTTAGCCAGGGCGCTTTAGTTTGGCTTGAGCTGCCCCGGCATTTTTTCCTACTGCCAGGATAAAGACTTAGGATTGTATTAAAGGGATTCGGGGGCACCAGGTCAAGTTCTAACGTACTCATACATCCCTGACGGGGCGAAAATTGGCATTTCCCAACAAGGGGCAAATTCTCCCTGAGGTTCATTAAAGACTGTCACAGAGACCTAAGGCCACGGAGACACAGAGTCACAGAGCAGCATGAAACAGCCCAAAAGTGCAAATATCAAAATTCAAATTTTACTTTTGCATTTTGCAATTTACAATTTGCAATTCAATACTTTTATGAGCCTTGGGCTCACTGTGCCTCAGTGTCTCTGTGGCGATTTTATCCGAAATTAATCGTCGAGAAGGAAGGTGGATTGGCCTGAATCGACTGAGAGGATGCGTTACCAGTAAAAGGTCCAGTATTTTGCGGCGGTGGGGAGTGGGGGGAAAAAGGCAAGCTCTGCTACGGTATTGCTGAGGGGAACGTCTTTTCCAGAAAGATAGGTCAGCGAGCCATCTTCTCCCACCTCGAAGACACTCAGGATTGCAGCTGGATACCCGGCATAGTAGGTATGCGTAACGACCAAGAACCTGCCATCAGGGGTGAGGGCAAGGGCCTGCGCCAGGTCAAAACCACTAAGCCGTGTGATGGGTGTAATGGTACCAGAGCTGGAAAGGTCAAAGCTGTTGACATTGTTCCCATCGAGGGCAATAACAAACAGAAAGCGATCGTCAGGACTGATTGCCGCTCTGTGGATATTTACAATGCCAAATTCCCAATATAAGTCGTTATCTTGAGTGACCGTCAGGCTGCCGTCATCTTCCACATGGAAGATTGTAACATGACCCGAGCTACTGAGCTGCACTATCAGCCGACCGTCCGAGGTCTGTACCAGATCCACGTTGCCCATATGAGGCGTGGGGAAAATGGTAACAGGCCCGGAGACTATGCCGGTTGCGTCGTTGTAT
>JAUWMI010000005.1 GCA_030613245.1 Candidatus Sumerlaeota bacterium | reverse complement strand
AAGCATTTGATTAGTGTTTTTTCATAACACCCGTCTTATCTTCCGAGTTGACTAACAGAGGTGTTTAACTTGGTGAGCTTGGTCGTCACGATGAAGCACTGAAAGCCCATGAAAAGGCGATTCAAATAGACCCCGACAATGCTAGGGGGTGGACTAACAAAGGTGTTATACTTGGTAAGCTTGGTCGTCACGATGAAGCACTGAAAGCCCATGAAAAGGCGATTGAAATAAAGCCCGACTTTGCTGCGGCGTGGTATAACAAAGCCTGTGTGCATTCTTTGAAAGAAGATAAGGAAAATGCGCTCAAGGATCTATCCAGAGCAATTGAATTAGACCGTAAATATAAAGAAGATGCGAAAAAGGACGAGGATTTTAAGAATCTCTGGGACGATGCGGATTTTAAGAGAATTACAAGTTAGCAAGAAACAATTATGAAATTAGCTTCAAAAGCAATATATACTCAATTCATTTAAATAAAATCACGCACTTTGTTAGAATACCGTAGAAAATTGATTGGAAAAGATACCTGTTTGCCCTTCGCCAACCACAGCATAAAAGGCTCGAAACGTTAGGCGCAATTGCCCTTATAAAGACAAAATTGAGAGGTGATTTAAATGGTAGATAGAATTCACAGGATTGTGGCAGGGCATGAAAACCAAGACGCTTATGCCGATGCGTTTTTGAAGCATGGTGTTGTGGCAACAGGTTGGAATGTTGGGGACATCTCAAAAATGAATGGTGACGAAATTCAAAAGAAGGCCAAGGCAGAGGGCTACGGTAACCCACAAGAAGCAAAGAGCGTTCTTCTCCGTTTTAGAGATAGCATTGCCGTAGGAGACCCCGTGATTGCATACAAATCTCCAAATACTATTGTTGCCGTGGGAAGAATAGTTGGGGATTACTACTATGACGACAAGGATAATCTCGGTTCATCAAAAGGACTACACTATCCGAATAAGCGTAAAGTAGAGTGGATGGAGAAGCCGAGAATGTTTAACAGGATGTACTTGCCAGAGGATTTCAGGACTGCTGTATCTATCCCTGGGGCGTTTAAAACGTTAGAGTATGATTTTAGCGTAATTGAGAAGGAACTTAGCAAAGTGCCAGAAGAAGAAGAAAAAGAAAAGACGCTTGAGGTTGAAAGCGAGGAGCAAATGAGGGTGTATTTCAAAAATAATATCAAGGAGCTTGGACCTGATCTTGTATCACTTGATGAGAGAGACACCTCTGTTGGGCAGGCTGATATTTTGGCTAAAGACAAAGATTTTTGGGTTGTAATCGAGGTAAAACGAAATGCCACGGATTCAGCTGTTGGTCAACTCTTGGGGTATATCAATGCGATAAAAGAGGACAAAGGAAGTGATAAAGTAAGGGGGATAATCATAGCAGAGAATATAACTGACCGTGTAAAGAAAGCGGTGCTAGGACTTAACATAACAATGTACACTTGCAAATTAAGATTCGTGGCGAAAAAGGTAAAATAGCGTGGCTTTCCAGAAAAGATGGTAAAATGGGGGGCAACAACGCCTAACACAGCATATACACTTCGGGACATTGATCCCTTAGGTCGCAACGTGGTATATGCTGGAAACGTTAGGCGCAATGGCGCAAATAGTTTATTGAGACGACTTCTAAGAAATTGACCGATCGAGGATTAACCGACGACTGGATTAAAGTGGCTCGCGCTAATATGAAAACCGTTTACCGTACAGAGCTGAAAGACCTACGGCTGGTAGCGCGGGGCAAGGTGCGGGATATTTATGATCTGGGCGAGTATCTCCTGATTGTTGCCACGGATCGTATCAGCGCCTTCGACGTCGTGTTTGCCGAGCCTATTCCGTATAAAGGGGCAGTGTTAACCCAGCTATCGCGATTCTGGTTTATGAAAATACACGACATGGTCCGCACCCACTTTGTCACCTGTGATGTGGAGAAGTACCCTTCAGAGGCGAAGCGCCATAAGGCCTTGCTTGCCCATCGCTCCATGCTGGTGCACAAGGCAGAACCGCTGAAAGTGGAATGTGTGGTGCGCGGCTATCTGGACGGCTCGGCGTGGAAAGACTATCAGCAGACGGGTTCCGTTTGTGGCATCGAACTCCCCCCAGGCCTGGAGCAGAAGCAAAAATTACCGGAGCCGATTTTTACTCCTGCCACAAAAGCCTCCTCTGGACACGATATAAATATCTCGTTCGAAAGGGCAAAGAGGCTGGTAGGTGATAAAGTGGCACGCTTTGTCCGATCAAAGAGTCTTATGCTCTACTCGCACGGCCATGAGTTTGTCTTGTCCAGAGGTCTTGTGCTTTCGGATACCAAGTTCGAGTTTGGCATCCGAGAGGATGAACTTATCTTGATTGACGAATGCCTGACCCCCGATTCGTCGCGATTCTGGATTCGAGACTCGTACCGCCCCGGAGCTGACTCGATCAGTCTTGACAAGCAATACGTGCGCGACTATCTGGAGCAGCTCGGCTGGGATAAGAACCCTCCTCCGCCACCTCTGCCACGCAAGGTGATCGAGAATACATCAGAGCGCTATCGCCAGGCATATAAGATGATTACCGAAAGAGAGTTCAAGCTTGAATGACACTTGCCCGCTGCAACGCATGAGCCGGGCCGCAAAGGACGTTTCCTCATGATCCATGCTAAGGTCCACGTGACCCTCAAACCCGATGTGATGGACCCGCAAGGGCTCGCAGTGAAAAATGCCCTTGAATCGCTCGACTACAAAACCGTCAGCCGTGTCAGCATCGGTAAGTATTTCCTGGTTGATTTTGATTCCTCAGATCGGGAGGCGGTAGAGGCAGATCTTGAAAAGATGTGCAAGCAACTGCTCAGCAACCCGGTGATTGAGAACTACCGCTATCAGCTAGAGGATGGCACACAATGAAATTAGGTGTCGTCGTTTTCCCCGGCTCCAATTGCGATACCGACTGCTTTTATGCACTGAAAGAGGTGATGAAAGTCGCGGTTGATTATCTCTGGCATGGAGAGCAGGCCAGGGACGATTACGATTGCATCATCCTGCCGGGTGGATTTTCCTATGGGGATTATCTCCGTACGGGTGCGATTGCCCGCTTCTCACCCATTATGCGGTCGGTGGCCGAGCTGGCACGCAAAGGTCGCCTGATTCTCGGCATCTGTAATGGGTTTCAGATTCTGCTCGAGGCCGGGCTTCTTCCAGGCGCCATGGTTCGCAACATCTCCCTGCAATTCATCTGCAAGTACGTCAATATAAAGGTTGAGCAGAATCACACTCCGTTTAGCAATTTTTCAAAATCTGTGCTGCGGATTCCCATTGCCCACGGCCAGGGCAACTATGTGATTGACGCCCACGGCCCTGCTGAGCTCGAGGAGCACCAGCAAATTCTGTTTCGCTATTGTACCCCAGAGGGTGCAGTGACGCGTGAGGCCAATCCGAATGGGTCAATAGGCAATATCGCTGGCATTGTGAATCGCGAGCGCAATATTCTCGGTATGATGCCGCATCCGGAGCGCTGTTCCGAGGCCCAACTGGGCAGCGCTGACGGGAAATTGATTTTCGAGTCCATTATTCGGTATTTGAGCGCGTAGGGGCAATTCGTGAATTGCCCTTACACAATATGGAATGAAGCCTGGAAGAGGAAATCGAGATGCCTGAGCGTACTCCATTGTCGGATCCAGCAATCACCATGGAGCTCGTTAGCGACCACGGGTTGAGCGAGGAGGATTATAACCACATCAAAGAAATTCTGGGCCGCGAGCCGAGCTTTACCGAGCTTGGCATTTTTTCGGTGATGTGGAGTGAGCACTGCTGTTATAAGAGCTCAAAGCTCCTGCTGAAGACGTTTCCCACCTCAGGCCAGCGCATTCTCCAGGGGCCGGGAGAAAACGCCGGCGTGGTTGACATCGGCGATGGCCTTGCTGTGGTTTTTAAAATGGAGTCGCATAATCACCCGTCTGCCGTGGAACCCTATCAGGGCGCGGCAACAGGCGTTGGCGGTATCCTGCGCGATATCTTCACCATGGGCGCCAGGCCTATTGCCATGCTCAATCCTCTGCGTTTCGGCAATCCCTCCATAGCGTGGAATCGCTACATTGTGAACGGTGTGATCTCCGGCATTGCAGACTATGGCAACTGCGTGGGCGTGCCGACCGTTGCCGGTGATATCTACTTCTCAGATAGCTACAATGGAAATCCGCTGGTGAACGTAATGTGCGTTGGGCTGATGGACAAGAAAGACATGACGCTGGCATGTGCTCGAACGAGCGGCAGTTACGTGGTTTACTATGGCAATGCAACAGGGCGTGATGGCATTCACGGTGCAACGTTCGCCTCAGAAGAACTGAGCGAAGACTCGCAAGAGCGCCGCTCTGCGGTTCAGGTGGGCGATCCTTTCATGGGTAAACGCATTCTGGAGGCCACGCTTGACCTGATCCGTGCGCGTGTGGTTGAAGGAATTCAGGACATGGGCGCCGCAGGCCTTACCTGCTCCACCTGCGAGATGGCAGGGCGTGGTGCAAAAGGCATTGAAATTGACCTCGATTGCGTGCCGCAACGCGCTGAGAATATGAGCCCTTACGAGCTCATGCTTTCAGAGTCGCAGGAGCGAATGCTTGCGATTTGTCCCCGCGACAAAATTGATCAGGTGCGCGAGATTCTGACGAAGTGGGACCTGGAGTGCTGCATCCTCGGCACGGTGACCGACGATGGCCTGATGCGCGTCAAGCATGGTGGGCGTGTGGTTGCTGAAATTCCCGCTGCTAAAATCTCCGACGACTCACCTGTCTGTCGCCGTGAAGCCAGGACGCCTGAGTATCTCAATCGCCTGACGAAGTTTGATCCAGCAGCAGTCGAGCCGCCGGCAGACTATAATCCAGCGCTACTCGAGCTCCTTGCATTTCCAACAATCGCCAGCAAGCGCTGGGTCTATGAACAATACGATCACATGGTGCAAACCAATACAGTAGTTTCACCCGGCCACTCAGCCGCAGTGCTCCGCATTAAAGGAACCAACAAGCACATCGCGCTCAGCTGCGATGGCAATGGAATGTATTGCTACCTGAATCCATACATTGGGGGAATGATAACAGTGGCTGAGGCTGCACGCAACGTCGTGTGCACAGGCGCTGAACCGATAGCCATTACAAATTGCCTGAATTTTGGGAATCCTGAGAAGCCGGACATCTTTCATCAATTCGCCGAATGTATTCGCGGAATTGGCGATGCGTGCCGTGAACTGAACACACCGGTTACGGGTGGAAATGTGAGCTTCTATAACGAGAATCAGGGCGAGGCGGTCTTTCCCACGCCAGTGATCGGAATGCTGGGGGTAATTGACGACCCGCAATGGATTACTCCAAGCGGGTTTCAGGATGAAGGCGATTGCATTGTGCTTCTCGGGCCAGAGGTTACGCATCTGGGCGGCAGTCAGTATTTGTATCAGCGAATGAAGGTGGTCGTCGGCCCATGCCCGGAAATGCACCTTGAAACGGAGCGTAAGGTTCAGGCAGTGTGTCGTGAGGCAATTCGCGCGGGATTAGTGAAGTCGGCACACGATCTATCAGAAGGGGGGCTGGCTGTTGCGGTAGCGGAGGCGTGCCTTCGCTCTGAGCGCCAGCTGGGAGCGGTGATCACCATGAATGCGCAGCTACGACTGGACATCGCGCTATTTGGCGAGGCGCAATCGCGCATTCTCATGAGCTGCGCGCCGTCGTCGCTCGATTCCCTCATGCAATTAGCTAAGGTACATAACGTAACGGCAAGAAAGATCGGCACGGTTAGAGGCGAGCGGTTAATTATCAATCGCAGCGTTGATCTTTCGATTGCGAGCCTGCAGGAGGCGCATCATACCGTGCCTTGAGGCACATCAGGGATGCTTTTTAAAGAGAGTGTAGGGGCAGTTCGCGACTTGTGCGCCTCAGGCGTAACTGCCCCTACAAGACCCGCGATACAATAAACAGTTTTTCAATTTGCCCAGGAGGTGAAAAGAAGTTGAATCAGGAATTACCACGAGAAACGTGCGGCCTTATGGGGGTGTTTAATCACCCGGAAGCCGCAACGCTAGTCTATCTTGGCCTTTATGCTTTGCAACATCGCGGGCAGGAAAGCGCCGGAATTGTCTCATCCGATGGTGAGCGGCAGTATTGCCATAAGCGGCTGGGCCTGGTTGCGGATGTATTTAACAAGGAAAACCTCGCCACGCTCAAAGGCAATTCTGCCATCGGGCACGTGCGTTATTCTACTACCGGCTCTACTACTGCGGCAAATACGCAGCCGATTGTGGTTAATTATAAAGGCGGCAGCCTGGCTATGGCCCACAACGGCAACATCACCAATGCCGAGGCGTTGAAGCGGGAGCTTGAGAGCCGCGGCGCAATTTTCCAGACTACTACGGATAGCGAAATCCTGGTTCACCTCATTGCCCAGGCCACCAGCATGGATTTCCACGAGTCGCTCATCGGCTCACTGGTACGGCTCAAAGGCGCCTATTCCATTCTTATGATCTACGAAGACAGGCTCATAGCCTTGCGCGATCCGCGCGGGTTCCGGCCACTGTGCCTGGGCAGATTGGATGGTGCCCATGTGGTGGCCTCAGAATCCTGCGCACTCGACATCATTGATGCAGAGTACGTGCGCGAGATTCAGCCTGGAGAAATTCTGACGCTTGGCAGTACAGGGATAACAAGCGAGAAACCCTTTGCAGACGTACCGCCATCGTTCTGCGTTTTTGAATATATCTATTACTCGCGGCCCGACAGCTTGATTGGCGGCCAGAATGTGTATGACTTCCGCCATCGGCTCGGCGAGCAGCTGGCAGATGAGCAGCCGGCTGATGGCGACGTGGTCGTCGCGGTTCCCGACTCTTCGAATCCTGCAGCCCTGGGTTATTCCAAGCGCTCCGGGATTCCATCTGACTTCGGTCTGATCCGGAGTCACTACGTTGGCCGCACGTTCATTGAGCCAGACCAGGCAATCCGCGACTTTGGTGTCCGAATAAAGTACAATCCAGTTCGCAGCGTGTTGTCTGATAAGCGTGTTGTCCTGGTGGACGACTCGATTGTTCGTGGCACAACGAGTGGGAAAATCGTAAAGATGATCCGCGCAGCAGGGGCGCGCGAAGTCCACTTTCGAGTCAGCGCCCCGCCATGGCTCAATCCCTGTTACTATGGTATTGATACGCCACGCGAAGCCGAACTCATTGCCAATGCCAATAGCGTTGAGGCGATTCGGCAGCATATCGGTGCAGATTCGCTCGGCTACATGAGCATTGAGGGCTTGAAACGTGTTGTGCCGCGCACCATATCTTACTGTTTTGCCTGCTTTGAAGGCGTATATCCTGGGGGGAAGCCCGCACGCTGCCAGAAGGAGAGCCTGGAAGTCTCTCCTCGGATGAACAAACGTTAGCCTCTTGGCGCATGAGTGCGAAGCAGAAGTTAGGATCAAATTAACCGACTAACCGGTGATGGCAAAGAAGGCTGTTACATACAAGGCCGCAGGCGTTGACACTCGCAGCGCAGACCGTGTGGTTGCATTCATTCGTCGCAAAGTTTCCGCGATTGGAGGATTCAGCGGTTGCTTTCCTCTCGCACTGTCGCGCTACAAACGGCCGTTTCTAACTGCAGCAACCGACGGTGTTGGAACAAAGCTCCTTCTTGCTGCCAGATTGAAGAACCATCGCACCGTGGGTATTGATTGCGTGGCGATGGTCGTGAACGATCTCGTTGTCTGCGGTGCTAAGCCGCTCTTTTTCCTCGACTACTACGCCACTGGCCGTCTCACGTTCACCCAGGCCAAGCAGGTGATCGAGGGTATCATTACAGGATGTCGCGAGGCGGGATGCCTGCTGTTGGGTGGCGAGACTGCAGAACTCCCGGGGCTTTATCAGCAGTCGCACTACGACCTGGCAGGGTTCGGCGTGGGCATTGTCGAGAAGCACCGGTTCATTGATGGCCGTGGCATTCGGCAGGGCGACCTCCTGGTGGGCATTGCGTCGAATGGCTTGCACAGTAATGGTTACTCGCTAGTGCGCAAGGTGCTGCTTGAGAAGCGTCGGCTGTCGCTGCGCAGGCGGGTGCCTGAGCTCGACGAGTCGCTCGGCAGCTATCTGCTGCGTCCCACGCGCATTTACGTCAGACTGATTCTCGCGCTGCTTGAGCGCTTTCCAATACAGGGGATGGCACACATTACCGGTGGGGGCATCCCAGGTAATCTGGCGCGCATTCTTCCGCGCGCGGTAGACGCAGTTGTGAATGTCGACTCCTGGAAGGTTCTCCCAATCTTTCCCTTGATTCAAAGGCTTGGCCCTGTTGAGCCGCGCGAGATGTTTCGAACGTTCAATATGGGCATCGGGATGATACTTGTTGTTCGGTCGGTGCATGCGGCACGGCTCGCTCAGGCATGCCGGCGTCGAGGCTTTCAGACGTTCTGCATTGGCCGGATTGTGCGCGGTCGCGGTCGCGTGCGCTTAAAGGAATTATGAAATGAACGTTCTTGTGATTGGCAGCGGCGGACGAGAACATTGCCTTATTTGGAAGATCGCTCAGAGTCCAGACGTTGAGAATATCTACTGTGCCGGAGGCAATGCGGGTATTGCCCAGCTGGCTGAGATCATCCCACCACCTGTCGGGCCAGACTTCTTTGCACTCGTCAATTTTGCCAAAAAGGAAGCAATTGATCTGACCGTCGTGGGGCCCGAAAATCCACTGGCAGAAGGGATTGTTGACATCTTTGACGGCGAAGGTCTGGCGGTCTTTGGCCCTTCGCAGCAGGCTGCGCAGATCGAGTCGAGCAAAGTCTTTGCCAAGGAGATCATGCTGGAGGCCGGTATCCCAACGGGTTGGGCGGAGATTTTTACCTCCTCAAACGAAGCAATCTCTTATCTTAAGTCTCTCAAGCCACCTTATGTAATTAAGGCCGATGGCCTGGCCGCTGGAAAGGGTGTGATAATTGCCCACAGCTTTGAGGAGGCCAAAGCCCAGGTGGAGGCGAATCTCGAACGTCTGGTCTTTGGCGAGGCGAGCAGGAAAATCCTCATTGAGGAATTCCTGAGCGGCGAAGAGGTCTCTCTTCTTGCGTTCATAGACGGCGAGAACGTTGTGCCGATGGTACCATCTCAAGATCACAAGCCCGTCTACGATGGCGACACAGGCCCGAATACGGGTGGCATGGGAGCGTATTCGACCACGCCGCTCATTACGCGCTCGCTCAATTCTCAAATCATCCAGAGTGTCCTCGTACCAGCGGTGCGCGAGCTCCGCAAGCGTGGCATCGAATATAGAGGTGTTCTGTACGCAGGGGTGATCATTACCGAGGATGGGCCGAAAGCGTTAGAGTTTAATTGCCGCTTTGGGGACCCTGAAACCCAGGTTATACTGCCACGCCTTCAAACTGACCTGGTGGAAGTGCTGGTCGCCACTGTAGAAGAGAGGCTCTACGAAGTGGCGCTCGAGTGGCATCCAGAGAGCGCTGTCTGCGTAATTGCAGCTTCAGGCGGCTACCCTGGACCCTATGAAAAGGGCAAGCCCATTCACGGGCTGGAGAAGATTCCGCAGGAAGGCCGGGCATTTGTCTTCCACGCTGGTACCAAGGTTGAAGGGGACAAGATTGTGACCAATGGAGGTCGTGTTCTTGGCCTCACTACACTGGGAGCTACACTCCGCGAGGCCATTGACCGCAACTATGAGCTCCTGCGTAACATCCACTTCGATAAGATGCATTTCCGCACCGACATAGGCCACAAGGCCCTCAGAAGGTTAGGTGAACCATGACCAGATCAAAGCAGATACTTGATAAGCCGAAGATTGCCGTCATGCTAAGAAAGCTGGCTGATCAGATTGCCCGCGAGGTTAAAAGCAAGAAGCGCCTGGTTCTGATCGGTATTCGCACGCGTGGTGCGATTCTGGCCCAACGGCTCCAGGGCCTGCTCAAGAAACGCCTGAGTCGCAGCATTCCGCTCGGCATTCTCGATATTACACTCTATCGCGATGATCTTTCCACGCTCGGCAGCCAGCCCGTGGTTAAGGCAACCACACTTCCCTTTGACGTCACCGGCACCACAGTTGTTCTGGTTGACGACGTGCTCTTCACGGGCCGTACGGTACGTGCTGCACTGGATCAGATCGTTGATTTTGGCCGCCCTGCCTGTATCAAATTGGCCGTATTGATTGACCGCGGGCTGCGCGAGTATCCTATCCAGCCCGACTTTGTTGGCACCACCCTTCAAGCCTCACCAGACCAGCTCGTCCAGCTCCACTTGCAAGAGCTCGATGGCGAAGAGCGGGTCATTATGGTTGATTGGAAAAAGCGCTGAACCACCCTGCGCGGTCGGATCAAAACGGTTGAAGGATGAAACCAATGAAATTTCGACACAAACATCTGCTGGGCATCGAGGAGTTGAGCAAGGAAGAGATCGAGTTGATTCTCGAGAATGCCGTTGGATTTAAAGAGATTTTTACACGCACGGTCAAGAAAGTACCCACCCTGCGTGGGAAAACCGTGGTGAATCTCTTTTACGAGGCGAGTACGCGCACGCGCACTTCGTTTGAGCTGGCGGCCAAACGCCTCAGCGCCGATGTCATAAATTTCTCCGTATCCACCAGCAGCGTGCAGAAAGGGGAGTCGCTCATTGATACCGCGCGTACGATTGAATCCATGGGTGCGGATTTCATCGTCATGCGCCACCCTTGTCCGGGCGCTCCGCACGTGCTCAGCCAGCGTATTCATGCATCTATGGTCAATGCTGGCGATGGCACACACGAACATCCCACACAGGCCCTGCTCGATATGTTCACTATCAAGGATAAAAAGCGGCGCTTCAAGGACCTGAAGGTTGCCATTGTAGGCGACATTCTGCACAGTCGCGTGGCCCGTTCTAACATCTGGGCACTGCTGAAGCTCGGCGCCAAGATCACGCTCGTTGGCCCGCGCACCCTCGTTCCCGAACGCTTTGGCGACCTGGGCGTTCGCATATGCCACAATTTGAACGAGGGCATCAAAGATGCCGACGTTATTAACCTCTTGCGCATCCAGCTCGAACGCCAGCATAAAAATCTTTTTCCATCAATCCGGGAATATAAGCTTCTCTACGGAGTAACTGAAGAGCGTCTTCAAGTAGCGAAGCGTGACGTGCTGATTATGCATCCCGGCCCAATTAACCGTGGCGTCGAAATCTCGCAGGAAGTTGCTGATGGCAAACATTCGGTCATCAATGAACAGGTCACCAATGGCGTGGCGGTTCGCATGGCTGTTCTCTACCTGCTGAGCGGAGCCGCAAGCTCGTGACTGTGATTCTCTATGGCCGTCTTTAAACAAAATATGCCACCGGGCGGATTTTCTCAGGATGGGATGATTATGAGTGAAGAATGAAAAGGTGGTAACGTTATGAAGAGTCTATTGATAAAGAACGGACACGTTGTTGACCCGGCGAATGGCCGCGACGAGCTGCTGGATGTCTATATTCGCAACGGCATAATTAAAGAGGTGGGTAAGCGGGTTCGCAGGAAAGCCGATGAGACACTCGATGCCAGAGGGCTTTATGTAGTTCCCGGGCTGATTGATATGCACGCGCATTTGCGCGAGCCTGGTCGTGAGGATGAAGAAACCATTACTTCGGGCACACGCGCAGCCGCTGCTGGCGGATTTACCAGTGTATGCGTCATGCCCAATACTACGCCGGTCATTGACAGCCAGACAGGCATCAAGTATATCGTCACGTGCGCCCAGACCAATGGTGTGGTAAATGTTTATCCTATTGCGGCAATTACGAAAAACCGCCAGGGCGAGGAGATTAATGAATTCGGAGATCTCATCACCCATGGCGCCATTGCATTCAGCGACGACGGCCGTCCTGTCATGAACTCCGAGATCATGCGCCGCGCCCTGGAATACACCGCCATGTTCGACGTCCCGATTCTCGATCATTGCGAAGATTTGAATCTCTCCGAAGGCGGCATGATTAACGAAGGTTATACCTCCACCATACTGGGTCTGAAAGGGATTCCCTCATCAGCTGAAAGCACCCTTGTAGGACGCGACATCGAGCTCGCCGAATTCACCGGCGGACGCGTCCACATCTGCCATGTCAGTACCAGGCCATCCATTGAGCTCATCCAGCTCGCCAAGCACCAAGACATTCGCATCACAGCTGAAGTTACACCTCATCACCTGACGCTTACGGATGAGACCGTCCGCCTGTCGAGTTTTAATACCAACACCAAGGTAAAACCCCCACTCTGTTCTGAAATGGATCGCCAGAGCCTGATCAATGCACTGCTCAGCGGCACGATTGACGTCATCGCCACGGACCATGCACCACATACAAATATTGAGAAGGACAAGGTCTACACCGAGGCACCCTTCGGCCTTATTGGTCTCGAAACCGCCGTGCCTGTGCTCCTCACGGATCTCGTCAATCCTGGCATCATCCCATTTTCTCTTATGATCGAGAAGATGACCATAAGCCCGGCAAGAATTCTGAAACTTGATCGCGGCACACTTTCAGTTGGCGCCGTAGCCGACGTGACCCTGATTACCCCAAAGAAACGATGGGTGATCTCAGCAAAGCGATTTTTTTCCAAAAGCGCCAACTCTCCGTTTATCGGAAAACGAGTGAAGGGTGCAGTCCATGGCACCATTGTTGGCGGTAGGCTGATCTACCTTCAGGGCAAGATGCTCGTCTGAAAACTGGAATGGTAGAACAGGCTTCCAGCCTGTTCTCCGCTTCGATAAGAGCTGTTACACAGGCAGGGATGCCTGTGTTACCGCTGCGATAAGAGCTACTGCATCAGGCAGGGATGCCTGTGCTACCATGTTGGCGACCGCCTCGCTGTGAGGATCTGGACGCACACAATGCACAAACTTCTTGCAAAGCTGATTGACGCCCAGGCTCTCGCCTCCGGTGTTTTCGTACACACCTACCATGCCCCGGAAATTTCTCGCAGTGCAGAACCCGGGCAATTCGTGAACATCCGCGTTTCCAGCAGTGTGGCGCCGCTCCTTCGCCGTCCATTCAGTGTCCTCTCAAGTGATGGCCGCGAGCAGTTTCGCATTCTATTTGAGGTTAAAGGTCAAGGAACGGAAATTCTCTCCCGAAAGCAACCGGGTGCTGAGGTGGATTGCGTCGGGCCTCTTGGCCAGCCGTTCCAGATCAAGGCGGGAAAGCTGAATCTGGTCATTGCCGGCGGCATGGGCGTGGCCCCTCTTTTTTTTCTCATGCAGCAGCTACGCACAAAGCCGTATCCGACGCTTTTACTTTACGGCGTGCGCACCAAAGCATGTCTCTACCTTGTTGATGAACTCGTAGCCTCTGGTGTTCAGCTTCAGATCTTTACCGATGATGGCTCTGCAGGCCAACAAGGTATGGTCACAGACTTTGTTGAAGAATATATGCAGCCAGGGTGCGCTATATATGCATGTGGCCCGATGGAGATGATTAAGGTGTTGACGCACAAAGTGCATAGCGCAGGCCTGGAGTGCCAGGTATCGCTCGAGAACCAGCTTGGCTGCGGCGTTGGCGCTTGCCTGGGATGTGTGGTAAAAGTGCACGACGGCTATGCGCGCGTGTGTTGCGATGGGCCTGTTTTCGATTCTAATGCTCTGGAGTTCTAAGAGATCCGATCAAAGGTGGTGCCAAACCATATATCTTCGTGCGCTTCGTGGTATATATTATTAGAACCAATTACCACGAAGGACACGAAGATCACGAAGAAGATACAAGGGCAGGCACGAGGCCTGCCCCTACAAACGGAGACACCACGTGCCAGATCTTGAAATCCAGATCGGCGAGCTGACGCTTAAAAATCCCGTAACTGTTGCCTCAGGGACGTTCGGGTATGGCCAGGAGTACGAGGCGTTTTATGATCCTTCGCTCCTGGGTGCGATTTTCCTCAAATCCGTGACGCTCGAGGAGCGGCCAGGGAATCCTCCTCCGCGGCTCGTTGAAACTCCTGCCGGTTTGATCAACTCGATTGGCCTGCAAAACGTCGGGCTTGATCGCTTTCTCGACGAAGTAGTACCCCTGCTTGAGGGGATTGACACTGTGCTGATCGCCAACATTGCAGGTAACACCGTGGATGAGTATGTGCAGCTGGCTGAGGCGTTGTCTGACTGCCCCGGACTCGCAGCGCTCGAAGTCAACGTATCGTGCCCAAATGTTAAGGAAGGCGGTATCGCATTCGGCACCTCAGCCGACATGATTCGCGAAGTCACGCAGGAAGTTGTTGCGGCCTCTGCACTTCCAATTATTGTTAAACTCACGCCGAATGTTGCCGATATCGTGAGTATGGCACATGCCGCAGAAGAGGCGGGCGCCACTGCCGTCTCGCTGGTCAATACATTTCTGGCCCTGGCAATTGATATTGAGACGCGCCGCCCCATCCTCGGCAATGCCACAGGTGGGCTTTCTGGCCCTGCAATTAAGCCGATTGCTCTACGCATGGTATGGCAGGTTGCCCGCTCTACGAATATCCCGATCATTGGCATGGGCGGCATCATGACAGGCACGGATGCGATCGAATTTCTAATGGCCGGCGCCACTGCCATTGCCGTGGGCACAGCGAACTTTGTTAATCCGCTTGCCCCTGTGGAGATCGTAAAAGAGCTTGAAATGTTTCTGGAAGCACATCACCATACATCTGTTAGAGAGATTATCAACGTCGTGGAGGGCTAGATGAACTTTTCCATGAAACTACGTGAGGCTAGTGAACGTAACAATAGCCTGCTGTGTATCGGCCTGGATACTGATCTCGAATACGTACCACGCAAGTTTCTGATGGAGACGAATCCTATTGTCTACTTCAACCGCGCAATCATTGACATAACTCGCAATCTCGTCTGCGCCTACAAGTTGAATCTTGCCTTTTACGAAAGTCTGGGCATTCCCGGCATTGATGCCCTGCGCCGTACAGTCAAGTACATCCCCAAGGATATTCCGGTTATTGGCGATGCCAAGCGCAGCGACATTAGCAACTCAGCGCGCCACTACGCCAAAGCCCTGTTTGAGGTGTGGAACTTTGACGCCGCTACCGTGAACCCTTACATGGGCGAGGATGCGATCCAACCGTTTCTGGAATATCGCGACAAAACCGTCTTTGTCCTCTGCTTAACTTCAAATAAAGGGGCGGAAGATTTTCAGATTCCCGATAAACTCTATTTGAAGGTCGCGCACAAGATCAAGGAATGGAACGTCTACAACAATTGTGGCGCAGTGGTCGGCGCGACCCACCCTGATCAGGTCGCAGAAATTCGCAAGGCCATTGAAGATGCCACCATGCTCGTGCCCGGTATTGGAGCTCAGAAGGGCGATCTCAATAAGGTCGTGGCTAATGGGTTGAATGCCTCCTGTGAGGGATTAATTATCAACGTGAGCCGGGGAATCATTTATGCCTCTACCGGGGAGCAGTTTGAGGAGGATATCGTAAAGAAGACCGTGGAGTATCGCGAGGCGATCAATCTCGCGCGCGGGCAGGTGAGGTGTAATTGAGCGGAAACACAGGCAGTACGGGCAAGTTCTTCGCGATGACAAATTGAGCTGATTGTGACGTAGTCTTACCATAAAAAGTAGCCAGTCCCCCTTTACCGCCCAAGCAATTTGAAAATCAGTCTTTAATACCAAAAGATAGCACGGCACA
The DNA here is from genome assembly GCA_030613245.1 of Candidatus Sumerlaeota bacterium. GTDB lineage: Bacteria > Sumerlaeota > Sumerlaeia > MWCT01 > JAUWMI01 > JAUWMI01. The sequence continues at coordinate 106,142 of JAUWMI010000005.1, read as the reverse complement.
GCGTATACCATGAGTTATCTGAAAGCCATAGTTAAAGGCCGTGTTCAGGGTGTCGGCTTTCGCTACTTCGTGTATGATCTTGCGCGGCAGTACGGCCTGAAAGGCACGGTGCGCAATCTTTACAGCGGCGCCGTGGAGGTACAGGCGGATGGCAATGACGAGGTGCTCAGCACTTTTTTGGATGCGTTGCGCGCCGGCCCTCGCATGGCGCAGATTGACGATGTGGATACTGAATGGTCAAAAGAGGAAAAAGGCTTTCGCGATTTTCGCATCACGTTCTGAACTCCTTTGTCCGGTGATGGCATCCTTGTAGTAACCATAATTTCGTCTTGGTAAAGCCACGGAGACGCAGAGACACAGAGCAGAACATCTCTGCGCCTCCGTGACTCTGTGGCAGTTCTTAAAGTAGACCGTGAAGTAAGCGATGGAAGCGACCGAAAAACCACGTGGCTGCGTGCATGTTGACCTCGATGGCCTCTGGGCAATACGTGAATGCTATGGCCTGCCTGGCAACGACTTCCTTGTTCACGATCCGATTTACGAACAGGGAGTGCCGAATTTTCTTGCACTGTTCGAGCGATTTCAAATCCCAGCCACATTCTTCGTTGCGGGCCGTGACGCAGACGTTCCGGAAAAGCAGGAGCAGTTGCGCGACATCGTGCGCCGCGGCCACGAGATCGCAAACCACTCGTACAGCCATCAGATCGGGTTTTCACGCCTCGGGCGCACGGAGATTCGCGCGGAGCTTGAGCGCTCGCAAGAAGCAATCCGGGGTGCAGTTGGCACCACACCTGTTGGCTTTCGCGCACCAGGATATGACCTCTCACCCGCTTTGCTCAGCGAACTGATTGATCTGGGCTTTCACTACGACTCCTCACTTCTCCCCACGTTTTTCGGGCCCGCGCTCCGTATGATCGCGCGCTACCTTTCGGGCAGTCTCATCGCGAAGCGAGCACAGTACGGACGCCTTGCTTATGGCCGGGCACCTTTGCAGCCATACCGTGTCAATACTAATCGCCCCTGGCGCGAAGATACTCGCAGTCCGCTCGTAGAAATTCCGATTACCACCTCGCCCCTTTTGCGCCTGCCGTTTCATGGGAGTATCGCCATTACTCTTGGCATAAAACACGTAGAGCGAATTGTTGCGGTACTCATCAGGCGCCGGCTTCCCATCACGTACGTATTTCATGGCATTGATCTGGTAGACCTTCTCGGCGTCAACGTGGCGGGAAAGCAAAAGGGAGGCCGCTTCTTTAACGTTCCGTTCGACGAAAAACACCGGATCGTCGAGGAAATTCTTGCCCTGCTTACGCGTAACTTCTCGCTTGTTCTCTCACGATCCTGGCCGGATCGCCTTTCCCTACCAGAGATATGAGGAGAGCGACGCCGTGCATTTGTCACACCTTTTTTCTTTACCCCTGCGCAGTAAAGGGCAAGCCGCTCATGGCGCACATCAAAGACTTTTTCATCGCCACTCCTGAGTCCGTGCCCTATGAAGGGCGCGAGAAGTTCATTCCGAAGTAGCCTTGCAGCGTATCCTGGAATTTAAAAGAGATGGCAGCCTGGCCAAGGAACCACCAGAGGCTGCGGTTCTTTTTCTGTTGCCAATTGTCTAAGCCACACGATACTTTTCTTTTTGATAATTGTCCTCGTGTTCACGGGTGCAATTCGAGCAATATCATGGTCGGGAAGGAACAAAGTGTGGACTCGCAAGAGTGCTTGCAGAGAGCGATTGCGCGGATTCGGGCAAACGATCTGCTGAATGGTATTGATGATCTCCGGCTCGCCATACAAGCAGCTCCTAATGACCCTGCTGCCTATGGCCATCTTGCCTGGGCCTATATGTGCCTTGGGCGTTATCAAGAAGCGCTGAAGAGCTACCAGCAGTTGCACACGCTCTCCCCGGGGGATACGGAATGCTTGCTGCGAATGGGCGATGCCTACCGCGCTTTGCAGGAGCTCGATCGCGCAATAGAGACATATGAGAAGATACTCGCAATAAACCGCCAGCACATAGATGCGTACTATCGGCTGGCCGAAACCTGGCGCTTCAAGAAGGAACTCGGGAAAGCGATCTCCCAGTATCGGAAGATTCTGAGGGTCAATCCCGCAGAAGAGAAGGCCCGATCATCGTTGCGGTTTTGCAAAGCGCTGAGGCGGAACTTGCGGCCGCGACCAATGTGGGTAAAGCGGTTGCTGGAGTATCGAGCGCTTCGTAGAGTGTTGCGGAAAGTTCTTGCCAGCTCGGCGATCCGCCGCATTCTGGAGTTTGCACTAGATCATCCGGCTACTGCGCATGATTATCGCTGGCATAATTCCTTGATTCTTGGTTCTTCCCGCATCGTGTTTCCCGAGACACCGCAGGGGATGGAGCCGGAGAATTTTTCCAGTCACTTTGCGCAGTGTGGCTGCCCTTTATGGAAGTGGTTTGACACCTTGAAGCTAGAGGGAGCGCTGCAGCGGGCTGTGGACGTCGGCTGCGGCACCGGATATGTGACGCAGCACCTGGCGATGCGTGGGATCCGCACTATTGGCATTACCTACAATGAATACGAGATTGAGGATTGCAAACGGCGCGGCATCGAGGTGATGAAAGAGGACATGCATTTCCTCCCATTTAAGAGCGAGTCGGTTGACCTCGTGCTGAGCAGTCATTCTCTGGAGCACAGCATTTCCCCGCTGTTTGCGCTGTGGGAGTGGCGAAGGGTGCTGCGACAAGAAGGTTATTTATTGATCAATGTGCCCATTGCGATTGAAGGCGATATGAGGGACGATTTCCCTGAGCTGTGCAAGAAGGATTCGGAAGAGGCAGATTTCTGCGGCGGTGGGTTAGGGGTTAGTGGTCGGGAATGGGCTGCCACGCATTACACCTATGGCCGGAGTCCGGGCCATCATATCTTTGTGCTCACTTATTGGCAGCTGCGGTGGCTATTTCAAACAGCAGGTTTCACTTTGATTGCCGATAAGCTTGAAGACACCCTCACTGGTAACCTGTATGATACGAGGAATATTGCCAACACTCCACTAGCTGACCCAAAGCGAGCTCGTTGCGGCTATTTTCTGCTCAAGAAGTAATGCTCGAACGCAGGGGTAACCTATTTGCCGGGAGGTGCTGGCATCTCGCCGGCAACGGTACATCTGTCTCGATTCTTTCAGGAACTTGTAAACCTCCATTCCTGGGTGGAACGGACCACTCCCGAGAGTGCCGCGTGGCTTAATGTGCGCCAGTAGTTTGAAGCGCTCTCGATAGGCGAGCACAGTTCGTCCCACGCCGCCTTTCTCCTCCTATACCATTCCTAGATAGCGGCAAATTGTTGTGCTACCAATCGGAGTTTGCAGCTCACCTCTTGCTTCTGATCTGCGCTTCATCTATTTCAGTTGACACAGCGGTATAAATGCCAAAAACTACCACAGAGTTTCTATTCTTAACTCCACCCACATTCACATTTTTAGGATTGCGCCGTGCCTGAAGTTGCTATTAGCTCCAAATTGTACTATAGCCAGAGCGAGCGGGTCACGCTTGTCGGCATCCTGGTGAATGTCTTACTGACGATTTTCAAATTAGTTGCCGGCATAGTATCCACCTCGCGTGCGCTGGTGGCGGATGCGCTGGAATCGTTTTTCGACATTATCTCGACCGCTATCGTGATGGTGAGTTTGCGCATCTCCAGGAAACCCCGTGATGCGGATCACCCCTTTGGACATCAAAAAATCGAGACCCTCGCCTCCGGCGTAGTCGGACTGTTTCTGCTTGGCACGGGCCTACTCATCCTGCGCAACGCCTATATTGTACTGCGCAGCGGCACAAGCTTTCGGCCCGGACTCCTTGCCTTAATTGCGTGTGTGGTGACCATTCTGACCAAGGAGGCTCTCTACCGCTATACCGCGCGCGTGGGCAGCCGGTTTGGCAGCCAGCTCATCAGCGCCAATGCACTGCATCACCGCTCGGACGCAATTTCCAGCCTCGTGACGTTTTTCACTATAGGGCTTGCCTTTTTTGGGCTGCGCGTGTTCGACACCCTGGGTAGTGCTATAGTTGGCGTGATACTTCTGAAAATGGGCTGGGGTATCCTGTGGGGGACGGCCAACGTATTGATGGATAAGGCGCCAAGCCCGGAGTTTCAGGAGCGGTTGAAGAGCGAGATCAGCCGCGTTGATGGTGTGAAAGAAATCACCTTGGTGCGGGCAAGACCGGTCGGATCATTTTATCACGTTGAGGTGAAGATCGGCGTGGATAAGAACATCACGATCGAGCAAGGCCACCAGATTGGTCGCCAGACAGAGATCAATATTATGAAAGCCTTCCCTCGCGTTTTTGATGTAATCGTACATCTCAATCCGCGGTAATCACCAACGGACGAACGGACAAACGGAATTATCTTACAGCCTCACGCTAATGCGGCGCCGCTTCTCGTACGTCAGCACCTCGCGATACCCCACCGCCTTGAGCTGCGACACGGCCTCGCCAAAATAGCGGCCCACCTCTGACGGCGCATGTGCATCCGAGCCCAGGGTAACGGGAATCTTGTATTTATATAGCAGTGCCAGGAATCTCTGATCCGGAAAGAACTCCTTCACCGGCCTATCCATACCGCTAGTGTTCAGCTCCACGGCCATGTCGCTCTCGCGCAACACCCGAACCACTGATTCTTGCAAGTCGCGGTAGCCGTCTTTGGGCCGATATCCAAACTTCTTTACCAGATCAATGTGTCCGACAATGTCAAACAAACCGGTAGAAATCATATCAATGACCAGACCAAAGTACTCCTCGTATACTTCGCGGACGTCGCGCTGAGCGTAGAGCGCCTGTTGCGATTCCTGGTCGAATCCCCACGTGCCAATATGATGCACTGAGCCGATGATGAAATCAAAGTCGTTTGACTGCGCATACTCACGTGCCATATCTACTTTCCCGGGGAGATAGTCCATTTCAATGCCCAGGCGAATTGCGATGCGAGAACTACGATCAGCTCTACTGCGGCTCATGTAGCGCCGCTGTACTGCTTCCACACGCTGAAAATACTGTGGCATTTCATCGAAGCCTGGCGCTAGTTTCTCCCTTTCCTGATACATCCACGGCGAATGCTCGGAAAACCCGAACTCACCAATGCCCAGCGCAACTGCTCGCTCGACGTACTCCTCCAGCGATCCTGTGGCGTGATTGCATAAGGTCGTATGGCTATGTAAATCAACCAGCACTGTCGGCAACTCCATAGAAATGGGACAGATTTCCCCCTTCTCACTTGCGTGAAGGGAAGGAATCTAATACTGCGATTCTTCACGAGAGTCAACGCTTTAATTTTCCATAACGGTAGCGTCTCTGCCGTGCACAATACTCACGCTAGAAGCTGTCGGGGCTCATCCGCCGCGGCGGATTTTGAGCCCCTACTAGATGGCCGAAACAACGAAACGAAAAAAAACTTGTTGAACAAAGCAAGGATACCGTATTAATGATAGGAGAGTTGAAAACGCCACATAGCAAACTTTTGCCGTTAGCCATTTGACCACACAACTGAAAGGATGGCCTGAGAAATGTCTGAAAAACTGGATAGACGGGAGTTTCTCTCAACGCTTTCGTGGGGAGCAGTCGGCGCGGGCTTATCGTTGCATATGCTTTCACTTCGTGCACTTGCCCAGATTCCCTGGGAGATAGAAAAGGATAGCATCCTGCTCAGCGAGGCAAAGGAATTCAATCTGTCTCCAATGGTGCCGTTTGAAGACGGCATCCGCAACGAATACCCCGCAATTGCCCTGGACAGCACAGGTGTACCGCAGGTCGTTTTTCTATCGCAACGCGAGGGGAAAGAAGGCATTTACACCAAGCGGTTTCGCGCCAATCAATGGCTTGACGAATCACCTCTCAGCGCCATTACCGGCTTTGAGACGCAACCGGAGATTATCAGGCTGCCAGATGGATTCCTGGCGGTCTGGACCGCTCGTCGTAATACCCAATGGCAGATCATTGTGAAGAAAATTACTCGCGGAATTCCGGGCAATGAGATTCTTATTTCACGAGATTGCCCCGGTTTAAACTGGCGCCCGGCAGCAGCAGTGGACAAAGACGGCAAAGCCTGGATTACCTGGGAACACAAAGAACATCGAGACTTCGAGATCCTGGCACGGGGCCTTGATAACGTAACTCTTTCGCCCGTAATTAAAGTTAGCACGCGCTCCCATACTGATTGCCAGCACCCGGCAATCGCCTGCGACCAGCGCGGCAATGTATGGATCGCTTATGACGTTTACGAAGGAGAGGGAAACTTTAGTGTTTATCTGCAACGGCTAACTAATGGTTCGCCTGCCCAGAAAATTCAGATAACGCATCACCCTGCATTTGATGTTGCTCCGGCACTTGCAGTAGATAAACACAATGATCTCTGGATAGCCTGGCACAGTAACCGCAAAGGCGAGAACGAATGGGATATCCCACGTTGGTTCCAGCTCCGATGCTATAAGGACGGGCAACTCTACGAACCAGTTGCTGAACCGAAGTCGAAAAATCTTGCCAAAAAAGATACGGATCAGGGATTCGAATTTGCCCGACTCTATTGCGACAACGCGGGCAGAATTTGGATTACCGGACGCCCCTCGCATAATTTCTGCATGCAGTACTACCACGGCGATAAATGGTCAGAGTTGTATCGCCTTCCTAAAGACGGCTGGAGTTGTCGCGGACATTACCTCCGAGCCGCTATTGATAACAAAGGAAGCCTATGGACCGTGCGGCGCGATCTAGGCGCAACGATTCTCCAAAAAGTAACTCCCCCGGCCGCTGAATCCATTACGCCTAAAGTTCGTCCAGTAACGAAGCCTACCGCATCCCGGGTGCTGACAAACCGTTATGAAAAAACAAAGTTTCCGCCGATTGAGGGCTACCAAACCTTTTTCGGTGACATCCACGGCCACTCCTGGATGTCCGATGGTATGGGTGCGCCTGAAGAGTACTACGCCCTGCGGCGCGACATCTATCGCGACGACTTCGCCAGCCTTACTGACCACGACAACTTCATCGGCAATGCTATTTTGCCTTCCGAGTGGGAAGAATTGAAAGAAGTAACCGAGCATCTTAACGAACCGCATAACTTCGTGACATTCTTCGGCCAGGAATGGACAACCGCACGCCCCCCCAGGGGCTTCGGGCACAAGAATATTTATCACATCTCACCAGACATACCATTGATGGACCATACGCTCGAGCCCTGGAACACTACTCAGAAGATTTTCGCCAAGGCAAAAAGCCTCGGCGCTATCGCAATACCTCACCACATAGGCTGGACTGGCGTGGATTGGGAAAACGCCGACCCTGACGTAATGCCTCTTGTAGAAATTGTCTCAGTTCACGGTGCTTTTGAATATATGGGAAACCGCCCGATCAAGCATCGCGGCGGCAAACCTGGCTGCTTCGTCCAGGATGGACTTGCGCGCGGGCTGCGCTTCGGCGTTATTGGCGGTAGCGATAGCCACGGTCTGCTCTGGCATCATCGCGTTGCTTATAAGCGCGATCCGAACCGCTGCGGACTTGCGGGTGTACTGGCTAAAGAACTTACTCGCGAAAGTATCTTCGATGCTTTCAAGAAACGCCGCACGTTTGCTACCTCCGGCGTCAAGATGCGTCTTGACTTCCGCATCAACGGTCACTTTATGGGCGAAGAATTCTCAACTTCCGACGACATCCAGATCAAAGTTGACGTCATCTCCGAGAGCGACTTGCTCTGGCTTACCATTGTTCGCGACAACAAAGACTTTAATCAATACGGCGGCGAGGGGCTGCGCTCCTACTACACCGTCGAAGACCGCGACCTTTCACCCGGCACGCATTTCTACTACCTGCGCGTTGTTCTCAAAGATGGAAACATGGCCTGGTCGAGCCCCATCTGGGTTAATTACCGGGCCTAGCGTCCCAGCTCTGTCAGCTTTGCTTGGCTGCGGGATTTAGCATTTGTGGCAAGGAATTCATTCCTTGCCATAATTTTTTGGCCAGAGGATCAGGCTCGTAGTTGGGGCGTCTCCGGGATTGAAGTTGGGTATTGCAAAGGAAAAAAGTAAGTCTTTAGAAACGCAGTTCACTGGAGGCAAGAACGAGAGCCGGTCGTCTGAAAATCGAAAAGCAGGTAGAAGATTTAGAGTTCATCTTCTCCCTGCTTCTGTCCATTATCCCGCGATTTGCCTAATGCCTATTCAGCATCAATTAAGGAATCTCAAGGTAATCAATCGCAACGCTGTCCATGTAGATGGTACCGCCGTGCGTCATGCTGAAGTCAAGCACGTCTATAGTCACAATGAAACCGTCTTCTGTGGGCAAGATTGCTATGGGGTGGAGCATAGGTGTCTCGAAGTAGACCTCGTACTCGGTTCCACTGACTTCTGGCATTGCGCCTGGGCCAGTGCCCTGGCTGTTGAGTTCCATCGTCGCCGTCATCTGGCTGTCCTCATTCTGGCAACGCAGTCTGACCTGTGGCATGGTGTTCCGAGCCGTGTCGCTCGCGCACCTCAGCGTGTAGGTCGCCCGATAGAGCTTGTCCTCCACATAGGTAAGCTCATTTGCCGTCCCACTTGACTGCCACCACCCATAATTGCTGGAGGCAGTAGTCTGGGACGTAATGGAGAGTGTGCCCGTGCCAGCTCCGCCTGACGTTACGGGACCGAAGCCAATATTGGTCACGAATCCCCAGTTGGAAAAGTCTGCTGAAGAGGTATACGTCATGACCGCTGTGCCAGCTGCCGGGTCGGGAAACCGCTCCACGGTAACCTGATCAACATAGTGAGTGCCATACTGTGCCGCGCTGAAATCAAGCATATCAAAGGCGACACCCAGGTTGCCGCTCACCACCGGGGCAATGTAGCAGGAGTATTCTCTCGTTGTTGGATCAGTTGGCAAGGAGTTGTCAAACATGCCTGATGCATTCACAACATGAGTTGCGGACTGGAGTGCCTGATCGTGGAGCCACCGCATGCGAAACTGTGGGTTCTGAGACGCCGTGGCTTGACTTGAGGAGGCCATGAACTTGGCCCTGTACACATTATCCGCCACGTAAGCAATAGTCGTTGGGCTGTTCCAGAATCCCACACGGTTTGTAGTATCGTTCGTTGAACTGATGCTGATTCGGCCACCACTCCATCCTGACGACGCCCCGGAGAAGCCCGCACCACTTATCCCCAGGAATGACCAGTTATCAAATGATGAATCAAATGTATATTGCACGACGAATTCATCTGGCGTTGGTGTTGGAGTCGGGGTTGGCGTCGCCGTTGCGGTTGCTGTTGGAGCCGGAGTAGCAGTGGGTGTCGCTGAGGGTGTAGGAGTAGGAGTCATTGGAGTTGGCGTTGCCGTTGGCGTCGGAGTTGCGGTTGCTGTTGGTGTGGGCGTGGCTGGTGGCGTTGGCGAAGGAGTTGAAGTTGGGGTAGGAGAAGGAGTAGGAGTTGGCGTGGGCGTTGGCTCTGCTCCCAAAATAACGTATGCTTCTCCTGATGAATCAGCCCGACTTTCAGAAGGTCCATCGGCATACACAGCCCCTAGAATTAAGTCGTCTACTCCATCTCCATTAAGGTCGCCAAATCCTCTTGTTAAACCTAAAGCGTCATTTTCTGAAGCCCCATAAATAATCACATCCTCTTCATGGTAGTAGAGGTCAACTGATGAAGGCATACTCCCTGATCCATAGACAATATACACCTCGCCACAAGCATTTCTACTTTCCGATGGACCATCGGCAGAGTTACTACCGAGTATGAGGTCGCCAATTCCATCGGAGTTCAGATCCGCCACACCGATCGGATCTAAAAAATCAGCATTATTTGTAGCGCCATATATGATCACGTCCTCTTGATGGCTACCGAGATCAATAGTGGAAGGAAGACTTGTTAACCCAAATATAACATATGCCTCCCCTGCATAGGGTCTGCTGTCTGATGGCCCGTCCGCCCATCTGGCGCCAAGGATTATATCATCTATGCCATTACCATTGATGTCCCCGACAAAAATGGTACCTAGCGCGGTAAGAAGGTCATCTGCACTGGCGCCGTATATAGTTACATCCTCACCGCTGCTGGACAGATTGATTGTAGAAGGGAGGCTCGCTGAACCATAAATAATGTAGGCTTTCCCAGAGTTGCTCCTGCCCGGTGCGTCGGCACCGCGTGCACCGAACACAAGATCATCTATCGCATCATTGTTAAAGTCGCCAACTTTTATGGCTCCACCAGCGGTAAGATTATCACCTGATGCAGCGCCGTTAATAGTCACGTCCTGATCTCCGGTGGCAAGGTTGATGGTACCAGGCAGGCTTCCCGAGCCGTAAATGACATATACTCTGCCTGGATCACTCGAGCCAAACGGATGGTCCTTGAACTTGCCAAGAATAATATCATCTATTCCATCATTATTGAGGTCACCAACTGCCATAGTGCCGGTCGCGGTGAGCCTGTCGGAGTTTGATTCGCCATAAATGGTCACATCTTCTTCATTATAGTAAAGATCAATCGAGGAGGGAAGACTGGCCGAACCATAGATTACATAGGCTTCGCCCCTGTTATTCGTTGCTCCTCCTGTCAGACCGTCACCAAGGTAAGTTCCGATGAGAATATCATCAATGCCATCATTATTGAAATCGCCTTTCTTCAATGCGTTCCCGTAACGGGTGAGGTAGTCATCCGACGATGCGCCGTAGATGATCACATCTTGTTCGTTATTAGCCAGATCTATAACTGACGGCAGACTGGTCGAACCATAGATGATATATGCTTCTCCCGCCTTGTCTCTATAGTCTCCTTGTGGTCCATCGGCGTGTGGAGCACCGAGGAAAAGATCTTCTATTCCATCATCGTCAAAATCTCCTACAAGAAAAGCTCCTTCGCCGGTTAGTATATCGCCAGCGGAAGCACCATAGATGATCACATCCGGAGGAGCTCCCACAGCTCCTGCAATATCTTTTGTCCCGCTAATATTTCCGCCGCCAAAATAAATATATGCCTCACCACAAGCAGACCGAGTGTTCGCTGGGCCATCTGCATACAAGGCACCGAGGATAAGATCGTCTATACCATCGTCGTTGAGATCTCCAATCTCTACACTGCCACCGCCGACAGAGTATTCGTGATAATAGGCAAGGTAATCCCCGGCTTCTGCGCCGTAAATGATAAAATCTTCGTCGTTATATTTGAGATCCATAACACTCGGCAGTGGAGGCTTAGCGTCCAAGATTGAAATGGTGCATTGCGCTGTGTCGCTATTGTCAGTGCCGTCATTTGCTCTAACTTCAATAGTACGGTCGGCTGTATCGGGATTTGAAGATGTATTGGAATAGGTGACTTGATGGAGAGCCCATCTGTAGTTTTCGAGTGTATCAACACCGACCAGCTGAAGTATGCCGGTATTAGGATCATAGCTGTAAGAGATATTCGATGAGATTCCCATAACTGAGAGAGATTCCGAGGAACCATCAGGAGGATCAACGAGAGTAAGAGACATTGAAGTTAGGGAGGTATCGTCCCAATCAGTCACTGATTCATAACGCGTAATGTGAATCGGTCCTCCTTCTTTCACAAAATAAGTGCTGTAATCCCTACCAGGACTCGTACCATCCAGATCAACTACCGGTGGATCATTGGTGGGAACGATAGAAATGGTGGATATTGCAGGCGGGCTCTGTTCTATGCCATTGTTCGCTACAACTTGCACAAAACGGTCAGATGTATTGGGATTATGCGATGAGTTATTATACATAATGGTACGCAAAACTGTCTGGTAGTTACTTACCGTGTCTGTTCCGCTCAGTGTAAGCACCCCAGTGCCGGAATTAAAATTTGCCGAAATAGCAGTGCCCGATACATCAGCGGATAACGTTTCAGCCGTGCCATTCGGCCTGTTAGTAATGGTTGCGGTCATGGAAACCAGCGTGGTGGTGTCTGAGGAAGCTATGGTTGCAGAGTTGGCGCTAATATTGATAGGGCCACCATCTTCGATAAAGGTCGTTAAATAATTAATACCTTGCTCAGCACCATTTAGGTCGACACTTACGCTGGCACCGTATGTTCTTAGATCTGCCTCCTCCCATCCGTTCCAAGGCATGGTAACCCAGCGGCTATATTGTTGAAATGGCGTGGTCGCAGGATGGTATTTTAAACGCGCACGCCAGTGATAAAGGGTTTTACTCATTAGGCCATCAACTAATTTTGTAAGTTCTACTCCATTTGTAGAGGTGTCATCCCAAGCAGAAGTTTCCACTGTACTGGAACCATCAAAAAGTGTTCCAAGAGCTTTAGCCTCACATTCGAGTTTGACCTTGCTTCTTCCGTAGGGGGTCCGTCCAAGTATTCCGACAATGAAGGCATCATCGCTCAGCGACCTCCCCAAACGACCAATAGGAGCGCTATCATCAGCGCGGCGCTGCCTGGGTGCAAGAACAACTCCAGCACCACCATTACCATAGAACACGAACGCCTGTCCTTCCTCGAACTCTCCATTGCTATTGAACCATGTCCCAACGATGACATCCGCGTATCCATCGCCATTAATATCTCCTGCTGTCGAGACCTTATCACCAAACTTCCCTGTACCGGAAAGAGTTGTTCCGCCCGAGCTTTGCACACCTGATGAAGAACCATAATAGATATAGGCCTTGGCTGCGTTGTAGGTACCGATTATCACATCAGCGTATCCGTCTCCGTTTACATCTCCTGCAGTCGACACCGACGTGCCAAACATAGCCCAGCTGATATTGCTCTCGGCAGACCAGCTGTGGGAGGTATTCAAACCCGAAGCTGAGCCATGATATACATAGGCACGTCCCTCATAGACCTGCCCACCATCATAATATGGAGCTCCGATTATCACATCTGAATATCCATCGCCATTAACATCGCCCGCTGTTGACACATTCCCGCCAAAACTAGCGCCTGCCTTAGGACCATTTTTAACCCAACTTGCCGATGTACTTAATCCGGATGCTGAGCCATAATAGCCAAAAGCGCGTCCCGAATCAGTTCCATTGGAGTCATATCCCCGAGCTCCAACGATTACATCGGAGTATCCATCACCATTAACATCGCCCGCTGTAGAAACTGATCCACCAAAGTAGGCCTGATCGTAATTACTTTCAACACTCCAGTTAGGAGTTGTGCTCAAACCGGATGCCGACCCATAGTATGCATAGGCACGTCCTTCATCAGTCTGGCCGTTATCATACGAAGATGCACCTACGATAACATCGGAGTAGCCGTCGCCATTTACATCGCCAGCCAAAGAAACAGAAGACCCAAAGTACGCGTTCGCATGGTTACTTTCGGCGTACCAATTAGGTGTGGCGCTTAATCCTGATGGCGAGCCATAGTAAACGTATACCCTTCCTTCATTTGTCTGACCGTTATCATACCAAAATGCACCTACAATGACATCGGAGTAGCCGTCGCCATTTACATCTCCTGCCGTTGAAACTGAGATGCCAAAATAAGCGTGACTTTGGTTAACCTCAGCAATCCAATCAGCGGTCGAGTTCAGCCCTTGAGACGAACCATAGAAAACATACGCACGTCCTTCGTTTTCCTGTCCGTTATCGTATCCGCGGGCACCAACTATAACATCAGCATACCCGTCACCATTGACATCACCAGCTGTTGCCACTGAGCATCCCAGATATGCTTCAGATTGATTGCCCTCGATTGACCACCCAACTGAGGTACTGAGACCAGAGGCAGACCCATGATACGCATAGGATAGGCCCTCTGAGGCTTCCCCGTTCGTATAGTTAGGAGCCCCAATGATCACATCGGAATACCCATCGCCATCCACATCACCTGCTATAGATACAGATTTGCCAAACCCCGCATCAGCTTTAGGACCATTTCTACTCCAGTTTGCAGATGCACTCAACCCAGATGCTGAACCGTAATAAGCAGTAGCCTGCCCCGAATCAGTTCCGTTGGAGTCGTATCCCGGACCCCCGACGACCACATCAGCGTATCCATCACCATTGACATCGCCCGCTGTTGAGACCGACTCACCAAAATATGCCCCCGCGTAATTACTTTCTTTACTCCAGTCTGGAGTTATACTCAGACCTGCTGCCGAGCCATAATACGTATATATACATCCTTCGTCAGTCTGGCCATTATCGTAATAAGGAGCACCGATAATGATATCAGAATAGCCGTCGCCATTGATATCTCCCGCAGTTGCCGCAGCATAGCCAAAATGAGCGCCGTCCTGGTTGCCTTCACCGGACCAATCTGCTGGACCGACCGTGAGCCCTGAGGAACTGCCATAATAAACGAACGCAGCTCCTTCATCTAAGTTACCATTATCATAGTCATTCGCTGCAATGATAACATCTGAGAACCCGTCTCCGTTAACATCGCCTGCTGTTGAAACCACTGATCCAAAATGAGCAGAGTCTTGGTTAATTTCAGCGGTCCAATCCGGCGTTGCACTGAGACCAGATGATGACCCGTGGTAAACAAATGACCGACCCTCATCAGTCTCGCTATTATCGTACTGAGGTGCTCCGACGATAACATCTGAGTAACCGTCCCCATTAACATCGCCTGCCGTTGAAACGTAGGTTCCAAATCGCGCATCAGTTTGATTAATTTGGGCAGTCCAATCAGGTGTTGTGCTGACACCCGAGACCGAGCCATGATACACAAGAGCTAACCCTTCACTGGTCTCACCATCGGTGTATGTGTCTGCCCCGATTATAACATCAAAATAGCCATCTCCATTGACGTCGCCCGCCGTGGAAACTGAAGTCCCCAAGTGTGCCCCTGATTGATCGCTCTCGGCCGTCCAGGCAGGTGATGTATTTAAACCTGAGGATGATCCGTAATAGACAAAGGCTCTTCCCTCGTCACTCTCCCCATTGTCATAGAGATACGCACCAACGATGATGTCAGAATAACCATCGCCATTAACATCCCCGGCAGTTGCAACAGAACAACCGAAATAAGCAAACGCCTGATCGCCCTCAGCGTTCCAGTTGGGCGAGGAAGACAGTCCGGTGATAAATGGGTCTATTGTCAGTGGGTAGACTGCTCCATCCTCATTAACCAAGATATGCAATTCGTCACCGACGAGAGAAAGGTACGCAGGCAGCTTCCGGCCATTGACATCCATAACCTCAAGCCCGCCATAGTGCATTACGCCTTCCCCCTTATGCAGAAACTCAACGGCTGAGCCATCGGCGGTAAGCTGTGGTCTCAAGTCACCGGTGAGCCTGGCTACCAGCAGTAGGGAGCCAGAACCAGTGGGAGGCTGGGTAATGATGAAACTCTGTCTAATTCCCTCTTGCTGGTTTTCATAGCGCTCAATCAAGGTTCCCCGATGGTATTCGATACGATTCTTTTCCATGGTTAAGGTTGGGGTAGCCAGTGGCTGCAGCTTACCCTGGCTGCCAAACCCTATCAGCTGGTAGCCCCAGACCCAAGAGGGCGTTGTCTCAGTGCGCCGCACCACTTTCAGTCCCTCAGGATAAAAGTATGCCCTGAGATTCTGTGCCCGATTAGCCATGTGATAGCCACGTTTCCCGCCGGGAATGAAACAGTTCTTCTGATATGTAACCTGATATTCCATCTGGCGGATATTTTGCTGCACCACCTGCCACCAGTCCGACTGCTTCAATGCTTCAGAGTCGACTGCCCTGACCTGTTCGCTGAAACCTAAAGAGCAGAATATAAAGCTGAACAAAATTATTAACAATGATGCCAATGCCTGACGATTACCGATACCCGTCTTTTGTCGAAGCTTCATACTATAGACTGACATAACTGCTCCTCCTCCTCCAGCACTAGTGCAATAAATGGTACAGGACACCAGCGCCCAATACTTCTTGAGCTTTACAAGGGAAAAGGAAGTCATCCTGCCACTTTATGCTTACTTGTATTTCTCCTAGAGATTTTCTACAGAATATTAAGAGTATATTATCTAATTATCGGAAAGCCAATTGTCAACTAAAATCGGTTGTTTCTTAGAATCTGTTGTGTTGCGAGTTCCCGCTGAAAGGAAAAGGGGAGGGATTGCGACTAAGCAGGCTGTCTCAATTAAGCACGGCTCTTACTTGTGCCACGTAGTAAGGTTTGGCAAAACTGTATTTCCCTCTGTGGAAGAAAAGGCGCAGTTTACACGGCTAGCTGGTTTGTTTATGCAAATCCATTGCCAAACGAAATTTAGAGAATTGCAAAATCTAATTTCAGGTAATGGCTATCGCCTGCAAAATGGCCATGCGAGCCACTAGCTAAGGCTTTGTAGGGGCAGTTCATGAACCGCCCCTATCATTTACTTATAAAATTTGTGCTTGCATAACCCCGGCCTCATTCATACAATTATGGCTTGAATTAGTCATCGTTTACTCAGCAGTAGTCTTATTTTTTTGCCTTTGGTGGCTTGGTGATCATGGAAAAGCGCGATTACTATGAAGTGCTCGGTGTATCTCGCACTGCCTCACAGGACGAGGTCAAGAAGGCATATCGTCGGCTGGCTTTGAAACATCATCCAGATAAGAATCCCGACGATTCTCAGGCAGAGGGAAAATTTAAAGAGGCGTGTGAGGCGTATGAAATCCTGAGCGATCCTGAGAAGCGAACGCGCTATGACCGCTATGGCCACGAGGCAGTAAGAAGTGCCTTTGGTGAAGGCGGGTTCTCATGGGGCGATTTTCATCATTTCAGTGATTTCGAAGATATTTTTGGAGACCTGTTGAGTAGTTTCTTTGGTACCTCATTTCGCACCTCGAGGCAACGCGCTACCAGCGCTGGTCGTCACGGTCGCAATCTCCGTATTAGTCTCACCATCTCCCTGGATGATGCAGTGATGGGAAAAGACGAGGAGCTAATACTCCATCGGCTGGAAAAATGTGGCGCTTGCAATGGCACGGGAACAAAAGATCGTACCGGTCCACGCACCTGTCCGCGGTGCCAAGGAGCAGGCCAGCTGCGCTACTCTCAGGGATTCTTCTCGATCAATACGGCGTGCGATCTCTGCCGGGGCGAAGGTTCGGTGATTGACCATCCCTGCCATGTTTGCCAGGGCCAGGGCCGGGCAAAGCGAAAAGTGGAAGTCACGGTGCGAATTCCTCGTGGCATTGATGAAGGGATGCAGATTCGTATCCGGGGCGAAGGTGAGGCAGGCATAGATGAGGCTTATCGGGGCGATCTCTTTATCGTCATCCATGTAGAAGAACACTCCTTCTTCAAACGCAAAGGCGACGACATCTATTGTGAGATTCCTATCACTGTTGTCCAGGCCGCTCTAGGTGACGGGGTGGAAATCCCCACGCTCCACGGCTCTGCTAAGCTGCGCATACCTCCAGGCACCCAGACCCATCAGATTCTCCGCATCAAAGGCCAGGGCATGCCGATGGACGATTATAGCACGCGCAAAGGGAATATGTATGTTCGCGTGATCGTCAAGACACCGACCAGGCTAACGCCACGCCAGAAAGAGCTCTTGCGCGAATTCAATAAGCTGAGCAAAGAAAAGCCGGTAAGTGGGGACGGCACCAAAAACTTCTTCGAGAAGGTTAAAGAATCGTTAGGGCAGATGAAAAAGGACGTTTGGGGCGAGTAGTGCCTCCCTGTACCTCCCATCTATTGCAATCGAGATACCCTATGCTCCACATGGCGAAAACCCCTCTGCTTTTTCTCTCGGTTTTTTTCATCGCCTTGCTTTCAGCATCATTGGCCGCAGAGCCTCCCGAGCTGCAAAAATCGGATATCGCAACCACACCAGGCGTCTCTATTGAGATGCCTCTGCTCGTGCTTACGCCTGTGGTTTACGTCTCTGAAAACGGCTGGC
Organism: Candidatus Sumerlaeota bacterium; assembly: GCA_030613245.1. GTDB lineage: Bacteria > Sumerlaeota > Sumerlaeia > MWCT01 > JAUWMI01 > JAUWMI01. Next base: position 88,360 of record JAUWMI010000005.1, on the reverse strand, counting down.
TAAATGTCAAGCCAGGCAAGGTCACGCTCTCGCTGACACCCTGCGTCTATCAGTATGTTGAGTTCTATTGCATGAATGCCCGCAAAGGGCCTCCGCCGATACTGGTCGGCATTGATGCATATTCCAAAGATGGCTTCAAGGCCGGCCATCGTATTTTTCCCGACTCGTTTCTCAACTATTGGGCTGAGGCCTACACCTCCGATCACGAACGTTATTTTTCCAATACCTTGATTGTTCGTACTGTAGAGCCTGAGTCTTCAGACGAAAACCGCGGCGGAAAACCACGGAATCAAAGACAATGAACTGCGTGTAATAAGATTTATGACTCTTTTTCAAATGAGTTAGCATTTCAGGTAAAAAGGAAAGGCAATCCCCCTCACCTCCATCCTCTCCCACAAGGGGAGAGGAAGCAAGGTTGAGCAATGACTGGAGATGGCGATCCACAAGGGAGAGGAAGCAAGGTTGGGTAATGACTGGAGATGGCGAATAGCAAAGAGTACGCTGTCAATTCACGCTATCTTCTTGAAGGAACCTTCAACCATTAAAAGCAAAATACAGATTGGGAAGAAGTCGTATTAGAAGTTTGCAAATACCCAACTTGCTCTTTGCCACATGACTATTCTTGCTGACCTATCTGACAAAGAGCCAGATTTATTAAAGTGGCACGGGCATCACGCCACAGGCGCATTTTCAACCTGCCCGTGGCGTTGAAGAATAATCAACACTACGATTATTGAAATTGAAGAGGCGACCCGTCGGGTCGCCCCTTTATGCATTGTACAGGATTGTAGGGGCAGGTTTCAAACCTGCCCTACGTTCTAAATTTTTATGCGACTAGGGCACATGCGCATCGTGCGGTCGTGGTTTGATATTTCTTTTTATTATGAGCTTTTAATACAGGTTCCAGTGCCGCACGCCGAGCGAGATTTCGCGCTCAAACCGAATATCGTCAAAATAGAGCGTTGTCTCCGCAGTGTCGCCAGGCAAGAAGAAAAACGCCTCCAGATGTCCGCCAGAATTCAAATTCTCCAGCTCCCCTGTACCGCTGGCCCATCCTGTCCACTCGATCTCAGGTAAGTGCCACTCCAGCCGCTTCCAGCCCGTCCAGTCCACAGTAACGTAGGGCGTCATCTCATATTCAGCGTAAATTCCGCTGGGATGCAGGTCGTCCATGAGCACGAGTGCCAGCTTCGAGTTGTCTCCCTGCCCGTATACCCACGCTGTCAGCGTTCCCATGTAGCTCGTAAGCTCTGGCCTATCAGGATGAGTAGTTACGCGGCAAAAGCCATTCGTCATGTCAGTCCATTTCAGATACAACTTGCCTGAATAATTCCCTCCGTGCACCACCGAGCTTTCGATGCTCCACGCACTCAGGCTGTCCAGCCCGCTTGTGCTGCCGGAATAATTCGGATCCCTGAAAATAATCCCGTTATCGTGATCACCATACCAATAGGCAGTTGTTCCGGCTTCAAAATCCTCGAGCACCTCCTGGCCACTGCTGGCTGCTGACTTCACTACCAGATTGTGCTCTTCGTTGCCCCGGGCATCTTGCGCCCGCACCACGAAAAAGAAGCTTTGTCCAAGCGGAAGCGGCCCAACCGTATACTCACATTGCTGAGTCGAGCCAAATGGTTGCGCGAAGTTAAAGCCGGTTGGTGAAGTTGCGCGATAAATATTATAGGTAATCGGATTGCTTGCATCCATAGCCACTGACCAGGAGAGATGCACCGAATCAAGTCTTGGAGTAATATCCTGGAGCCCGGCAAATTCCGGTGCCTGGACGTCCGGTCGAATCTCATTTTGCAGATCATCAATGTACAGGAGGGTTTCGTCTGAATCGCCGGGCAAGATGAACAAGCCCTCAAATTCTCCGCCAAACACACCGCCTGACAGCACACCATCTCCGCCGCCCCATCCCGTAAACTGCTCCTCTGGCAAGAACCACTCTAGCCGACGCCATCCCGTCCAGTTCACTGTAACGTATGCTATGTGCTCGTAGCCACTATCGCGAAACACCGGCGTAATCTTTGAATTATCCCCTGTCCCGTAAATCCACACGGAAAGCCATCCAGTATAGTCCGGGCACAGTGGCCGATCCGGGTGAGTGGTCACCCGACAAAATCCACCAACTGGATCGCCCCACTTTACGAACAGTTCTCCTGCGTAAGCGCCGTTATGAACAGGTGACGTGACTACATCCAGATAGCTGGACGCATCCACGCCGTGCGTCGAGCCGGAATACGTCGGTTGTCGAAAAATGATCCCATTTGCATGATTGCCATTCCAGTACGAGCTTGTTCCTGCCTCGAAATCCTCCAGCACGAAGGCAACAGAGCTTTGCGGCACCACGCTTTTCTCCACCGTGTTAGCCTCTTCATTTGCAAAGTCGTCTTCCGCCCGCACAACGAAGTAGTAGGTCTGAAGATTTTGTAGCCCTTCGACTAGGCAGCGCGTCTCCTGCGTGATTAAGACAGGCTCGCTGAAATCTTGTCCGCCTGGTGTGGTTGATAGGTAAACGTTGTAGCACAGCGGCGGCGTGGCATCACTAGCTGCCTCCCATCTCAGCACGGTCATGCCATTTCTTGCCTCTGCGGTCACGAGTCCGCCGAACGCAGGAGCGTCGAATTCCGTCCTGGTTTTCCATGGAAATGATGGCGGCACGGTAGGCGATGAGAAGTAGTTCGATTTGAGCTGATCGGCCATAGCGTTCGGCACGTGATTCGGAAAGAGCGAAGGGTCCCTATAGATCACCACGCCAGAGGTCTCCTGCGCACGCGAGACCGTCATCTGCTGGTCCAGATACGTGAAGTTATCTCCCATTCGATGCACACCGATCCCGCTATAGATATCCCGTCCATGCGCATGATCGAGATGATCAATAAGGCGCGACTCGAAGGTTGTCAGATTTGTAGTATAGAGCATTGGCACGTGAAAGTCCAGGATGCCCATCTCCAGCCATCGCTCCATGTCTTGCAGTACGTTCGTGATGCCTGACGTTCTCGACGCCCAGACCGCAGCAGAGAACTCGACATTCCATTTCAACCGCCGCACCCTGTTTTTAATATCCAGGAGCATCTCCGTGATCTGGTCCCGTCGCCATTGATCCCATTCCGAAGGAAGAGCATCCGGCGATTTCCCAAAGCGTGCCCAGAATCGATTCAGCGTCACCGGATCGTACGAGTAGTTGCGGTTTGGAAAGCGTATGAAGTCGAAATGCAGACCGTCAATGTCATATCCCAGCACCATTTCAAGACACACGTTCCTGATCAGCTCTTTTACCTCAGGATGGCACGGATTGAGGAAAAGGCTCACGGTTGAATTGTCCATCGGCTTGCCGTCGCGCCCTACCAGAATCCATTCTGGATGCACATTCGCGATATGCTGCGGTTCGTCGGGCCAAGCGCCACCGGCACTCCATAGCTGAAACGTATTGATCTTGGCGTGCAGACGTATTCCACGAGCATGGGCAAGCTGAACTGCATAGCCCAGAGGATCCCAGCCCGGATCCTGTCCCATCGTGCCAGTCAGGCTTTCATTCCACAGAAAGTATGCAGAGGGATAATTTGTCATACCCCATAAAGCGGCATAGTAGAAAATGCTATTGAAGTTATAGGCCTCGAGATTATTCAGGAGGTGTTCGTGGTCGCTCGGCTGCGGTGATGCTCCGTCGAAAAAGGTTGTCGTTGCCCAGATGCCCCGAAATTCCTCGCCAGCCGCTGGTAAACTCAAGCAAAGTATTATCATAACGCTGAATAGAGGCGCACTAGCGCGCATTCCGATGTCTCCATCCCAATTAGCTCTGCATTAAGCGGGGATATTTTTTTCGTCGGCTTGTTTGGAAGAGGCTACTCTCGCCAGCGGACGTCGTAGCAGTCTATGCGAGTGTCGCGCCGCGGCGTCCACACCACCTCGCGCGAAATCCCGTAGAGATCATACTGGTAGTGCAGCGGGATATGAGGCAGATCATGCATCGCAATTGCCACAGCCCCCTGTAAATAGCGCTTCCGCTGCTCGGGATCAAGCGTCTGCGCCGCAAGCTCGGTCAGACGATCCAGCTCCGTGTTGCTATAGTAAATACTATTGTTCGCGGTACCCAGGTTATTTGCATCGTCACGTGTGTGAAGCAAGTATTCTAAACTTCCGCAACCATCGCCGTTGTTATTCGCCCAGCCGACCAGATGAAAGCTGCACTTCCCCTCCTCTTCGTCCTGAAAGAACCTCGCCTTCGGATAGGTATTAACCTGCACGCGAATACCTATCTTAGCTAGCTGGCTTGCCACTGCACGTGCAATCTTATCGTCATTCACGTAGCGGTCATTTGGCGCATCCAGGCGTACCTCGAACCCGTTAGGATAGCCCGCTTCTGCCAATAGCTTCCGGGCCTTCTCGGGATCAAACGGATAGCGTTTGATAGCCGGATTATATCCCACCACAGGAGCGGGGAAGAGCTGGCCCGCAGGCTCCGCAAAGCCATTCATCACGTACTTCACAATAGCAGGCTCATTGATCCCGTAATAGATGGCCTGGCGGACACGCAGATCCTTGAGTGGATTGGGTGGGGAAGAGCGGATACCAGGGGTTTTATCGCGCCCAACATCGAGTCCAAGGTAAATCAGGCGTAACCCCGGCTTCTTCACCAACCGCAGCTTCGGATCCCTCTCCACACGATTTACATCTCGTACAGGTACCTCCGTGATGATATGGGTCTTTCCCGTCAACAGAGCAGCCACGCGCGTCACTTCGTTGCTGATTGGCTTGAAAACAACCTTCTTGATCGGCGGCAGACCTCGCCAGTACTGATCAAAAGCCACCAGCGTCAGGTGATCATCCTTCACCCAGTCAACCAGCTTGTACGGTGCAGTGCCGTTGGGGTGCGTCACCAGGTAGCCCTGGCCATGAGCCGCAATCTCGCGTTCGCACGTCTCTTTATCCAGCATCTTCACAGTCTCAAGGCGCAACGGCAAAATCGGGTCTGGCTTTTTTGTAATGATTCTCAGCGTATATGGATCGGATGCCTCTACCGTCTTAACCAGAAGTACAGCGGCTTTGATCTCAGAGCCCTCCCAGTTCAGTGCGCGCTCGATGCTGTACTTGGCATCTGCAGAATCGAATGTAGCGCCATTGTGAAACTTAACGCCCTTGCGAAGTGTAAAGACCCATGTCGTATCGTTCTCGGCTTTCCATGATGTGGCCAGTTTCGGCTTAAGCTCCAGCTCGCCATCCAGACAGGTCAGCGATTCAAACAGATTGTGGAGCACGCAGAACGTCGGCGACTCATTTTCGTCATACGGATCAAGGGTCAGTGCATCAGAGCGCTGGCTGATAATCAGTGGCTTTTCATCGGCGCCCATCGTGAAGAGGGGAAAAATCAGGCAGATTGCCAGGAGCACAACTTGCCATTGGCGTCGCAGTCCCATCAGCTACCTCTCTATTTAAGTGTTAGTTGCATTGCCAGCACAACTATCCTTACCTCTATCGTTCACCTCGCCAAAACGCAAGAACATAAGTTAATAGGCTCTTTCTCGGATCAGTTAGCAGAATAAAGGCTTAGGGCGTCCAGCAACTTTAGTATTTTTAGACTTGCATAACAAACTACGCCCGTTGCCGAATTTCTTTATGTTTGATCTTCTGTATATGAACCAGGCTTTGACGCTTATTATTCTCTCCCATTACGAGAAAAATAGAGTACAGTCCTTGCACTCGTTCCTCGCTTGGGACAGTCACCGTTTTTTCTTCCCCTCATTTCAAATGTGACGGTGTACTGGCTCATTTGAGAAAGAGCCATTTTTCATTTGATTTTCCTGCTACTGTCGACTATTTGCATTACGTATTTTTCTATCAGGGCAAGTGGTCTTTGGCAACCGGGACGAATTTATCCAGCTCCATAGGGGTTTTTGCCATTGGCATTCGTTGCATTGCCTGTCTGGCAGGTAGTGATTGAGTAACCCGATCGGGTATATTGCAAACCCTGTTATTGACAAAATAAATTTTGTAATAAACCACTGTTCTCTATTGACATCCGATTTCAAAGCATGAAGATTGTATAACTTGTAAGTAGCGAAGCTGAATTTTTCTTGTGTTCAGCTCTTCAGTTGTGGGATTAGTTGAGCACCCTGTAGGATTTGACTTCTCCGGTTGTCCAATCCCCCACAATCGAGTAAAAAAAAGACTATCTCGGCAGCAATATGTGGAACTCAGCAACGGTGAGGCAAAGGTAGATAGGTACCATGGCAGAAGTACTTCCATTTATTGGGACTCGCTATAATTCACGTCTGATTGAGAACCTGAGTCATGTTCTTGCCCCGCCGTATGACGTGATTACGCCCGAGAGCCAGCGACTCTACTATTATCGCCATCCCAATAATGTCGTGCGGCTTATTGTCGGTCATGATAGGGTGGCCGACGATGAATATAACAATAAATACATCCGCGCTGCGAACTATCTGCAGACGTGGAAACGCGACGGCATTCTGGTGGAGGACAACAAGAAATGTCTTTACGTTTGCGAGCAGGAATTTAGCCAGCCCGGCCTGGGAACGCTCCGCCGTCGCGGCCTGTTTGCGCTTGTAAAACTCGAGAACTACAAATCCGGCAAGATTAGAGGTCATGAACACACCTTTGCCAGGCCAAAGGCTGACCGTCTTCAATTACTTCGCGCCACGCGCTGCAACCTCAGCCCCGTCTTTGCCCTTTGTAGCGATCCCGAGAAAAAAATAGACGCTGTGCTAGACGAATGCATGAAGGCGAAAGTTTGGGAAACGTTCGTGGACGAAGAACGGGTGACTTATCGCCTCTGGGTCGTGCATTTAAAAAAGTTCGTTAACCAAATTCATCAGCTCATGGCCGACAAGGATCTGTTTATTGCCGACGGCCATCATCGCTACGAAGCCGCTCTGGCTTACCGCGACGAGATGCGCGAAGCCACAGGCAAACGCGATGGTCGTCAGCCCTATGACCACCTGATGATGTTTCTGTCGAATTTCTATGACGAAGGCATGGTCGTGCTCCCAACACATCGTGTGCTCGCGCGCGAGCTTGGGGCCGGCGTTGATCTGGATGAAGTGATGGAAGACCTTTCTCAGTACTTTAACCTCAAGAACATCTCTATTGATCTTGCCAATCTGGATAAAGCTGAACTCATTATCCGCAAGGAACTTACAAAGGCCGGCAAAGAGCGTATAGCGTTCGGCATGATACTCCCCAAAGGCCGCGTAGTGATATGTGCCCTAAAAAAGACCGCCAAACTATGCAAAATGATCGAAGAAGAGATGAGTCAGGACATGAAAAGTCTTGACGTCACGATACTCCATAATTACGTCATTGCCCAGGTTTGGATAGGTAACCCTGAGATCGAACTGGATGACGAAGATGTCTTCTACATGCGAGACATCAAGGATGTCCTGAAGCTTCTGGAAGAACGCAAAGGATGCGTCGGTTTTGTCCTAAACCCTATTGCCATAGACCAGCTGCGCAAGATCGCCTCAAAAGGCGAAATCATGCCTCATAAGTCCACCTTCTTCTACCCCAAAATCCTCACAGGTCTGGTCATGCGTGATTTGACCAGTAAAAAATAGGACACTTAAGGCCCCAGCCTTTTCTCAACAAGATCATAGTGACACGATTAACTCGCCTCCGCGCTTAAAGCACGCTATCAAAATGTGCGCCTGAGGCGCATTAACCACTGCGATGCAACGTACACGACGGACGGGTCGCCCTTACATGCGTTGTATAGGATTGCAGGGGCGAGTTCGAAACCTGCCCCTACGTTCTTGCGTGAGATACAGCGAAAAACAAGCACTGGTGTAAGCAAAGCGAAGCGGAAACGTGCATATCCCTTGCTTTTCAAGAATAGGCACTTCGAACAAGAATGATGTGAACCCGTGCATGAAGAAATGAGAAAAAGTCGTTGAACCAGCCTACCTCACATGGCTATACTTGTCTTACCTTTAGCGCCGCTCGAATGCCTTTTGCAATACCCTTGGTTTTATGAGGGAGGCGAGTGGAGCAGCACAACACGAAATTGCCGTGGCATAAATGCACCTAAGGCGCACAAGTGCGACCGCTGCAGATGAATTGGAAGCCAGGACAATTTGCATTTGTAGGGGTTTGATTCATCAAACCCCAAGACAGCTAATGACAACACCATGAATCTATTTCAACAAAACAATTCCAAAGAATCCGACGCTAAACCGCTAGCCGATCGCATTCGTCCGCGCAAATTCAGTGAATTCGTCGGCCAGGAGCAGCTCCTGGGCGAAGGCTCGCTCTTGCGCAAGCTCATTCAAGAGGACAAGCTTTGCTCGATGATCTTCTGGGGACCGCCCGGCTCAGGCAAAACTACCCTTGCTATGGTTATTACCAACCTCACTCAGGCCGACTTCGTATCGCTCAGCGCTGTCACCTCAGGTATTAAGGAGATCAAGAGCGTCATTGAGCAGGCGAAGCTTAATCGCTCCGGCTATAATCGCAATACAATCCTCTTCATTGATGAGGTGCATCGCTTTAATAAAATCCAGCAGGATGTCTTCTTGCCATTCGTTGAGGATGGCACGATTATCATTATTGGCGCGACCACGGAAAACCCTTCATTTTCTATCATTTCACCGTTGCTTTCGCGCTGCCGGGTGTTCGTGCTCAATCGTCTCAGCGAGGAAGACCTCAAGACTATCCTGGAGCGCGCGATTCAAGACAAAGAACGAGGGCTCGGCAAATGGCAGATCGAGTGCGACGAGGGTATTTTCGAGCTCATTATCCGGCTTTCAGATGGTGATGCCCGGCGGGCACTCAATCTCCTTGAGCTCGCTGTCATGTCGCTTAGAAGTGATCCTGCGCAGCCAATTCACATCACTCACGACATTATCAAAGAGCTCAGCCAGCGCCAGCAGCTCACGTACGACAAAACCGGCGAAGAACACTACAACCTGATCTCCGCCTTTCATAAAAGCCTTCGTGGCAGCGATCCCGACGCCTCGCTTTATTGGCTCGGACGTATGCTCGAGTCCGGCGAAGAACCGCTCTATGTGGCACGCCGTATGATTCGCTTTGCATCCGAGGATATCGGCAATGCTGACCCTCAGGCACTGGTGGTTGCTATGGCTGCAAAGGAGGCCTATGAATCGCTCGGCTCGCCCGAGGGCGAACTCGCACTCGCACAGGCCGCTCTCTACCTTGCCACCGCACCGAAGAGTAACTCCATCTACCGCGCCTTTAACGAAGTGCAGAGTGAGATTCAGCGCTCCGGCGCCCTGCCTGTACCGTTCGTCATTCGCAATGCCCCCACATCACTCATGAAAGCGCTTGGCTATGGCAAAGGCTACCAGTACGACCATAATGCGCCCGAGCACTATGCCCCGCAGGACTACCTCCCCGATGAGATCAAGGAAAAGAAGTTTTACATCCCCGGCCGCTTCGGTTTCGAAAAGGAAATCAAAAAACGCATTGAGTGGTGGGAGAAAAAGAAAAAGGAAGTGAAAAAAGATTCCTCTTGACTGCGCCGCTGGTGCTCCGTTGATGGATTACTAGATAGATATCCTGCATAGTTGCGTTGGTTTTCGCCCTCCATTGGAATGCAGGCTCAAGGCCGCCAGTTCCAAGGAAACAAAGGCTGCAAAAATCTTGAAGATATCGAAAGTTCTCAGCATAAATTATTGCAAAATGATTATCCTGAGCATAGGAGGTAAATTGTGAGAATATCCGTCAAGCTATCGCAAGATGAAGCCGAAAACCTTAGGCAAACCGCCCAGCGCCTTGGAGTGGAACCTGAACAACTAGCACGAGCCGTATTAACCGACCTGCTGGGCCAGCCCCGGGAGGAATTCCAAAAAGCCAGTGAGCTTGTACTGCGCAAGAACAAAGAGCTCTATCGAAGGCTTGCCTAATGCGATATTTAACATTGGCCGAGGTGTTAGATCTTCATAGAAAGATCATCGAGCAAACGGGAGGGTCTCCAAGGCTCCGGGATCTTGGCGCGCTCGAATCCGCGATTGCTCAGCCTCGTATGACCTTTGGCGGCGAGAATCTTTATCCCGCTCTTGTGGATAAGGCAGCCGCTCTCTGTTTTTCCATCGTTCACAATCATCCATTCGTTGATGGAAACAAGCGCGTAGCCCATGCAGCAATGGAAGTATTCTTAATTCTGAATGGCTTTCAAATCCGGGCTTCCGCTGATGAGCAAGAACAAATAATGCTTGGACTAGCATCTGGAAATCTTTCTCGCGAACAGCTTGTCACCTGGCTCCATGATCACATAGTAAGAGCAAAGTACTGAATCAAGCGTTCAAGGATTTCTACGCCCGTGAGGAGCATGTGGCACACATGTTGTCGGCACTTGCTCTCGGCACTATCGCTCGCGTGGTCTGAAATTACGCGCAGCTAGATCCCGTTTGCTGTTCTCGCTGCGGCGAACATACGGTTACGTTTTGACAATACTCATCTTATTTTGAGGAGGTGTGATTATGTCGAGATGCAGAGCAATATGGGTAATGAGTTTGGTGCTTGGTGTTGCATTGCTGGCGGCGGGATGTTCGCTCATCCGACCCTATCCGGTGGATGGGCGAAATTTTTCGCCCGTGGACAGGTTTCTTGCGCGGGCAACGCCAGTTATTGATGATTCCGAGGGTTCGCTTAATCCTTACGTACTCAAAGTCATCGACGCCTATCCGCTTGAGGCTGGTGCGTATCCGTATCGCTGTAAGCCTCTGGAGTATGACGTATACCTGGGGACCACTCAGAACCTTTACTATAAGGGGCAGAGAGTCACAAAGGCACATCCCGATAATACGCGATCCAGCTATTGTTGCGGGTTGACGTTCGAGGTTTTCGTGCGTACCATGCAACTGCGCAACATTCAAAAGGGGCTGGACCCAGACGATTTTAATGGCATGACGTTCCGTGACCTCTTCAACATGCTCCAGTTCTGGTATATCGAAGGGAAAGGCGACAGCCCCCAGAAGGCTATTGAATACTATGGGCTGGGGAGAAAAATCACTGACTGGGAAGAGGCAAAACCAGGCGACTTCTGCGACTTTAGTCGCAACAACAAGACCGGACACTCGGTGATTTTCATCGGCTGGGAACGCGACCCGGAAGGAAAAATTGTCGGGATGGAGTATTTTTCCTCAAACTCCAGAGGCGTCGGGTTTCAGACGGAATACTTCAGCGACTCAGGGGGCAAAGTGCTGCGGAATTGGGTCCGGCTTGCACGTGTCGGAAGCATCGAAAACTACCAACCTTTTGATCGCACAAAGATTCCCGTCCGCAAAGCCTACGCACCATAGGGATGTTGTTTGTGAAAATGGCGCCGGTGAAAACGGGGTGAAAACGGGGTCGGACGGTATTAAAGCCCGGCGACTTTGGTTTCGAAAGGGAAATCAGAAAGCGCATTGAGTGGTGGGAGCAAAAGAAGAAAGAACTCAAAAAAGACCCCACCTGAGAATGCCTCTGGTTCTCATCACCGTTAAATGCCTAACCATTGACAACCAATGAGAACCGAGCATCTAAGAAGCATTTGAAGGGGATAAATCACTGCCCAGAACGGGCCGATATGAACGCTTGAACTATCCGCTCCAGGATTTCCGATCTTGTTAACAAGACTTGGGCTGCATGGCGATGGCATTCGTTTTCTGCGTCATCGCCTGCGCGGTCAGCAATAGCGCGCACAATTATTCCCGCTGTCCTTTCCTCCTTTGCTGCTTTGAGCACGCCATAACTCTCCTGGTCTACAATTGGCAATTCGTAAGTGTGCCACAAGAGATCGCGCACGCGATCTGAGCACACAGCAAAGTTGGTGCTGAGCGCACGAGTAACTTTCAGTTCAAATTGCGACGCAAGGCGTTCCGCCGGGCCCTGATCCATGGTGATTTGTTCTACAAGTGGTGTTAGCGGGAGCATCGAGATCTGCGTCCCCTGGCTTTCCATTGTCATACGAATGCGCACCACCTCTTCTGCGGAGAGCTGAAGATGCGCTGCCGTGTGGCCAATCACCACATCGCCAATCTCAAGCGCTGGATCCAGGGCGCCGGCAACGCCAAAGCTAACAACGAGCTGCGGTGCGCACTGGTGGCATACCTGTTTCGTCGCCGCGTATGCTGCTGTCACCCCCATACCTGATAGAACCAGCCGACACGCCATACCGCCCAGCTCGCCTTTGTACGACGAAAACAGGCCCATCCCGCTCTTCTTCGCGCGCCTGAGGCGTGCTGCCACTGCGCGCATCTCAGGCCCCACGGCACACACGATTGCCACACACCTTTTCTGCTCAACATCGCTCATCAAGCATCCGTCCCAGCTCGCAGTTATTCCGCGGCGCTTTGCCAAAGACCTTCTTCCAGACGTCGGAACTCTCCATACATAGGTAGATAAACGCCTGCGGCGCTAGCTCGCGAATCCATTCTACCATCTTCTGGTAGAGCTCAACCCGAAGCGGCTTAAAATAGCGCAACTTACCGTCCTCGCCGACAATGAACTCCTCGTAAAGAATTCTGCTTCGCGGAAATCGTTCTTGAATGATCGGCTTAAGCGATGGGGGAAAGCGCAGCGCGCCCAGGCTAATCCAGATAATTTGCTCTGCCGGTACTGCATGAAACAGCTGCTCCACTACCTTCTGATAGTTCTGCTCCCACCCGTCATGAACAATGAGCGGATCAAAGTGAAACCCGATACGAAAGCCATGCTCGGCACAACGCTGCGCTGCTGACATCCTGCGTGCAAGCGTCGCGGTCTTCCACTCATCGCTCGCTATCATTGCCTCACTACTAAGCGACCACGATACAACCAGATTTGGGCTCGGTCTTCTGGCTAGTAAATTCTCTATACTGTCCGTCTTGGTCTTGAACTCAAAGGTAACGTGCGGATACCGCTCGACAAGCGGGACAATAAGCTCGCTGAAGTCGGTCAGGTGTTCCAGCGCCAGGCTATCGGTCAACTCGCCAGTCCCCAGGCGGATGCGCCGCTGTGGTTTCCGGCGAAACACCCTGTTTAGTTCTCGCTTCATATCGTCGGTATTCGCGAATAGCACCATGAGAGGATTACTGAGGTAGGTCTGCAGAACGCAGTAGCTACATTCCAGGGTACAGTTTTCCGCGGCATCGAGAATCTGATAGCCGCAGCAGAGGTATCGGGGTGTTCCCGGACACGGCCGAAAAAAAGCGCCATCGTTGCGCGTAAGCAGCAGCTTGTGCTTGCCCGCAGTGCGCGCGTCCGGACGACTTCGTGCTTCCTGAATGAGCTGCTTCGGATCAGTCGTATATTCCACGCGTGAGCCTGATGACCGTGAAAGAACACGCTCAACCAGCGGCAGATGCTTTACCCGCTCGTCAATCCAGATAGTATCGGGGGAATATTGAACGTGCGTTCCTCGCCGCATCACAGCTCCGTAAGATGCCTGGTAATGAAGAGCCCACCTCTGTCGAGCTATCGCGAAGATGTTATGCCCATAATTTCTGTCTATCAAGGAATTTGTAGCGGTCGCATTTGTGTGACTAAAAGGGCGCTAAACACACGTGCGGCGGATGAATCGCACCGCTATAAAGAGAAGATCTAATTGTCGGACATCCTCCGAACGGAATATGGCGGAAGAGAAAGGCAGAGAGAATTGAAGGCGTAAGGTAAGGGCATCGCACTGGGAGAGGGCGTTTGGGGAAATTGTAGGGGCGTATTGCAATACGCCCCTACCTAGATGCGTAATCCTGCGGCTACTGAACTCAGCCGTTCTTTATCCAGGATTACTATAGAATTTCTGTGTACCTGTATAATGCCTGCGGTTTTGAGTTTGGTAAGGGTCCGCGACAGTGTCTCGCTGATCGTGCCCAGGCGTGCAGCAAGCTGGTGTTTACTAATTTCCAGCTTCACTTCCAGGCGCTGCTTCTCGCCTTCGCCTGCTTGTACTGCGCGATCCAGCAGGTACTTCGCCACACGTGCGGAAACCTCTTTGAGAGACAATTCTTCCACGAGCTGATTTAATTTGCGAAGCAAGATCGACATCCTGCCAATCATATTGAGCGCCAGATGCGGATGCTTTTTGACCAGCCGCTCAAATTCTAGCCGGGGAAAATAGAGCACCGCTGCCTGAATGAGTGCGCTCGCACTTGCCGGGTAATCCATGCCAGAAAAGACCGCTGCCTCGGCAAACGTCTCGCCCGTCCCGGCAATGTTCAGTATCTGCTCCTTGCCCTCTGAGCTTACCTTGAACACCTTCACCTTTCCACTTGCTACAACGTAAAAACCTCTGGCACGCTCGCCCTCAAGCATAATCATCGCACCTTTTTTGTAGCTGCGTACCATTGCAATACGTGCCAGTGCCTGGAGATCGGCCTTTTCCAATCCAGAAAACAGAGCACATCGCTTCAAGATGTCTGGAACGTTACTCATCAGAATACTACAGTATCTCTTCTAACAGTCTCAATCAGCAGCGCATTCCTACCACGCGCCGCTCAGCGCTGGCCACCCGCGCAGCCTGAACAAGCTCAACCGCCTTCAGTCCTTCTTCTTCGTTCGGTGAAGGGTTTGCTTCTGATAGGGTCGCCTGTATGAAATGCCGGTTCTCGTCAAGGTAGCCCCAGGAGCGCAACTCGTCGTATGGATCGCACGCAATTTGCTCTAAGCGGCCATTCAGCATCAGCTCCAATCCGTCCAATCCCCGGCACACGATCACACCGTCGCTTCCAAAAACTTCGATCCTCACCATGTTTCGGCCAGGAAACAAACTGTAGGGGACAGGCGCTTGATCGTGTAGCGTGCACGTTGCCATCGCGCCATTGCGGAATCGCAGAGTCGCCACGGCGCTATCCTCCGCCTGTGCTGGACCGAGGCGAGTCCGCTCTGCAAAACAGCTAACCTCAACGACCTCGTCGCCAACCACCCATCGCGCTAAATCAAATGCGTGACTCCCGAGGTTCGTCAGAATTCCGCCTTGCTCCGGCTGTCCCGCCCACGTGTCCATGAACGGCGCGCAGGCAAAAGTGACGGTCACCATCTTTGGATGGAGACGGCCAGCTTCCAGCAGCTCCTTGAGTTTCACCACTGCCGGCGTGAACCGATGGTTTAATCCAATCATGAACTGCACGCGTTTTGCGCGAATGAGGTCACGAACCCTGCGGGCGTCGTCCATCGTTAGAGCCATTGGCTTTTCGCAAAAGATGCGCCGCTTCCCACTTTTGATGCATTGCTCTATCAGAGCCGCGTGTGAATCGTGCCATGTGCAGATATACACCGTATCAATGTCCGGCCGCGCCAGCAGTTCCTCTGCGCTATGGGCCACGCTGCACCCCAATTCCTCGCCAAACGTCTGGCTGGCTTCGCTGGATCGATCATATGCTGCGATCAGATTTACTCCGGGAATCTGCTTGAGACAGCGCGCATGGAGCCGGGCCATCTCTCCGCACCCAAGAAATCCAATGCTCACTGTCTCCATCTATTTCCTCTAGTTGCCGCAGCGCTTACTGTTTATGCGAGTGAGACCGGCTTGTGTAATCGCAAACTCTCGCGGATTGCATCTATCATCCGCGCCACCTGAATTGCGTCACGCAATAACATGCGCGGCTTGTCCTTTCCTTGTATACAATCCAGAAAATGATGCATCTCGCGCTCATTCATTGGCGAATAGCGAATTGGCGCCAGCTCTACGCGATCCGTGCACTGCACCACAGCTGGATAATTATGGTATTGCGTGCGCACTACGCCTGTCTTGCCAATACATTCGAGATCAAGAAAAGGGTAATTGAAGCGAATTGACGAAGAGCAATCCATGCTCCCCAGGCTGCCGTTCGTGAACCGCACGAGAATCTTCAAATTGTCAGGGCTCTGAATTTCGGGTGTGCAAAAATTTTCGGCGCAGGCAAAGACTTCTGCCGGCTCGGCACCCATCATCCATCGAATCAGATCACAACAGTAGTATCCAAATTCGCCCAGCGGGCCACCGCTGCGCTGCTCGTCTGTTTCCCATTCGTGATTGACCATTGCCGGGTGGTTCACAAAGACGCGCCCCATAATCGGCCGCCCGATGGCTCCCCGTGCAATTTGCTCCCGCGCGGCAATTACCCCATCTTCGTAGCGTGCTGGCTGGCCTGGCAAAATTACAAGCGGCTTCCCAGCGGCCGTCTCGATTATTTGCCTAACCTCGTCCGCCCGCAATGTCATTGGTTTGCCGATCAAAACGTGTATTCCGCGCTGAATTGCCGCTAGTGCATGCGCTGCATGCTCGCACGTCTCGCTTGTGATCATCACTGCGTCCAGATTCTTTCCCAGCAGCTCATCCAGATTGTGGTATAACGGCGCGCCTAATTCTTCGGCAAAGCGCTCCGCAGTCAGCTCTGCACATGCCTCCACGTAGTCCACTGGCTGTCCCAGATCGCACACCCCAACTACTTCGACGTCCTTTCGCGCTGCAGCCACCCGCGTGTACGTGGTTGCATAATATCCTTGCGCAAACCCGATTAATCCATAGCGTAACGTGCGCATCGCTCGCATCCTTTCTGGTTTAATGAGACCTGTGGCTCAGAACCCCTTTTGTAGATGATGAGGCCATTTTCGAACCCTTGCTAAAGTATATGTGGCTCATTCTTAAACGAGTTAGCATTTCATAAGAGACAACTCCCCTCACCTTTATCCTCTCCCTCAAGGGGAGAGGAAAATAATAAGGAAGAAAAGACGCTTTTTGTGCACAGGATTGAACATAATAGAATCATCAAGGGGTAGAATTCGTTATGCAAGCCAGAAAATATTATAGTTGCTCTGCGTCCCAACAGTTATTGTGCTAGCGGATCTGATAAAGAGCCTTATATGTTTGCTTTATTATCAAATCATTTGGAATTGGAAATATGAAGAACCAGCATCTGGACTTTGCCGTCAGGATGTAAGTTTGATCGGGCCATGTGTTCGATGGGAATCCAGAATCGCCTGGCACAGAGTTACTGCCCGCGCTCCGTCCGTAATCCCAACCGGCGGCGCACTTTTCTCGGCCACGCTCCGCATCCACGCGCGTACCGACTCCAGAATCGTCGCCTGGTAGTCCTGGCGCTGAAACACGGATGGCTCCCACACCTCGCGGTTCTCTCTAGCGTGAGGAAACATTGTCACGCGCTCGCAGATGTTATCTACTACAATACGCTTCCTGTCTGTAACTATCTCCGCTCGTTCGATTGGATGCTGACTCTCCAGCTCTCCTCCGGCAAAATTCACTACGAGCGTTCCCGAACTTCCATTTTCAAACCGACAATGAACATTGATGTCTGACCATATGTCCAGCCCGCGCTTTGCGAGCGTGGCGTAGATCTCCACTATTTCGCCATTCAGGAAACGCATGAGATCAAATAAATGGCAGGCCCCATCGGTTACCAGAAATTCCTCGCGAACGTTTAATGAGGGTTTCAATGGCACGTGCTCGAAGAGCGTGACGCTGATGTAGTGAACCCGGTCTCCTTTAACCCACTGCTTTGCTTTCTGATAAGGGGCTGAGAACCGGCTGTTGAAATTGACTCCAAACGGTACCTGCCTCTCGTTTGCTAATCGCACCAGCGCCTGCGCCTCTTTGACGCTGCGTGTCAGGGGTTTCTCACAAAAAATGGCCAGCTGTCGCTCAAGACATGCACGCGAAATCTCATAGTGCGTGTCAGGCCCCGTGCAAATGCTCACGACATCCAACGGCTCGGCCTCCAGCATTGCCTTAAAGTCTTGGGACGCTTTAGCGCCATATCGTGCCTGTGCGTGCTCTGCTGCTGCTGAATCCGTGTCGCATACCGCTGCGATTTCCGCATTCGGACAATCCTGATACGCCTCAAGGTGTAGTAGTCCGGCCCAGCCGCAGCCGATCACGCCAACTCGCTTTTTCATCGTTCGCATACCCTCGTGTAAAAAATGCTCCTTATCTTCTCCTCATGTAGGGGCAATTCATGAATTGCTCCTACTGTTTCACTGCACCAAGGGTCAGCCCATAGACCAGGTATTTCTGAAAATACATGAACACAATCACCACTGGAAGAGTCACCAGTACCGCCCCTGCCATAAGCGGCCCCCATGACACCTCGCGAAATCCAATCAAAAAGCTGAGGCCAACCGCCAGTGTGCGCTTCTCGGTTGTTTGAATGAAGGTCAGCGCAAACAGATACTCCTGCCATGCAAAAGTAAATACGAATAGTGCCACTGCAACAATCCCCGGTACTGAGAGCGGGATAATCAGCTTCCACAATGTCTGAAACCGCGTACACCCATCCACGAGTCCCATCTCTTCAATTTCGCGCGGAATTCCCGCAAAGTAGCCCTTCAGCATCCACGTGCAAAATGAAACTGCAAACGCGCAATACACGATGATGAGCGACGCGTATGTATTAGTAAGTCGCAATCCAGCCATCATGATGAAAATTGGAATTACCAGGAGCACAGGCGGAAACATCTGAATCACAATGAGTCCCATGGAAAAGAGTCGGTCGCCGCGAAACCGAAATCGTGAAATCCCGTAGCCTGCCAGCGCTGAAATCACCACGCTTATTACCGTTGTTCCTACTGCAACGACCAAAGTGTTTATAAAGAAGCGTGCAAAAGGCGTCTCCACCCAGAGTGTGCGATAGTGAGCAAAAGTCGGTGGCCAGGGGATCCATTGCGGCGGCGAGCTGAAAATGGTTTCAGAGGGCTTAAGCGATGTGGAGAGCATCCACAAGAACGGAAACAGGAGAAACAGGGTCAGCACTCCGACGCCCCCATATATGGCTACTTGCTGGGCGATGTGTCGCGTCCCTGTCTGTCTTCGTGCCATTCGTACAGCACTCCTGAAACGCGTATCAGTTCGCGGCTTCTCACTCCTCACGACGTGTTACCCAGAAGTAAAACGCCATGATCACCATCATTACTACGAGCAGTACCCCTGCAATTGCTGCTGCGTAACCCATCTCATTTGCATCAAACGCCATCAGATACGTGTAGATTGACAACAGATGGGTGGCATACGCCGGCCCACCCTTTGTCATGATGTACACCATGTCGAACTGATTGAACGTCCAGATCGTTGAAAGCAAAAGCGTAATTGCTGAAATGGTCTTAAGGTGTGGGATGATAATGTAGCGTACTACCTGGCGAAACCGAGCCCCGTCAATTCGGGATGCTTCGTACAGCTCAACTGGAATGGATTGCAGCCCTGCAAGGAGCACGATTGTCATGAATGGCACCCCTTTCCAGATGCCTGCCACGCACACAGCCATTAGCGCAAGCCAGGTGCTACTGCCGAGCCACGCCACATTCTCTCCACGCAGCAGCCCCAGCTGCCGCAACATGACGTTTAGCACCCCATGATCCTGATCATATATCCATATCCATGCCAGCGCCGCTGCAATGCTCGGTACGATCCATGGAATCAGAATCAGGCTTCGAAATAGTCCGCGTCCCTTAAACTCTGCATTCAGCAGCAGCGCAAGCACCAGGCCGATTATGTACTGTCCGCTTACTACAATCACTGTCCACAATACCGTTGTCTTGAAGGAAAGCCGAAAGACAAAATCTTTCATCAAATTCACGTAATTCATCATGCCTACCCACACCGGCTTTTGGGACAGGAGTGGATCCAGGCTGTAGTGCGTAAAACTCAGGTACATACCGCGCACCAGTGGATATACCAATACCACCAGCACGACCAGCAAAACCGGAAGAATAAACCCGTATGGGAGTAACGTTTTGCGGAGAAAAAAGCCACGGTCTTCCCCGCCACTCTTATCTTGCTTTTGATTCATTGCCACAGTCACGCAACCTTTGCGGCCTTCCCATCCGAATCGCTACGTGACGTTCGCTGAAAGCGCATGCGAGCGCCAACTCTGCATCTTCGTATTCACGGGTGCAATGCATTAAACTCTCGATCAAACAACTCGAGTGATTCCTTTACCTGCCGCTGTCCCAGAATCATCGCCTGCAGCCCGGGATTCAGTATCCGCTTGCGAAACACCTCGTATTTCGGCGCCCCTGGCGGATAGTGCGCAAACGTCATACTATCCACGAATGGCTTGCGTAGCGGGTCCTTGCTGTACGGCAGGGCGATAAAGTTTTTCGTCCAGTTAAGTGAGCAGACCTCTATCGAATATTGATCCAGCCGGCTCGGGTGGCCTGAGTATAAGAGCTCCATAAATTGCCATGCTTCCTTCTTATGCTGACTCTGCTCCGTTATATGAAGCGTGTTCGGATATCCCAGTGCCGCACGGATACCTGTCGGCCCTGCCGGATATGGCGCAGTGGCCCACTTTCCCTCTAACTGCGGCGCGCTATCACGTATCACCTTTACAACCCACATTCCGTTAAACATCATGGCAAATCGCCCTGCTACAAATCCATTCTTCACTGCCTCCCAATCCATGCCTGTAATTGACTGAGGGGTCACGCGGTGCGTGCGTACAAGATCAACGAAAAACCTGGTCGCTGTTTGGCCGGCTTCATCCGACATCACACCTCGCCATTTTCCCTCGCGCATTTCCACAACCCGGCATCCCGCCTGCCACATGAACGGCAGCCAGAAATCCGCCGGCTCCCAACCTTTTGCTGGAAACCCTAGTCCCCATTGATCTATTCGTCCGTCGCCATTCGTATCGCGGGTCAGTGCTTTTGCTGCAGCCAGCAGCTCTGCCCAATTCCCTGGAGGCTTCTCGGGGTCTAACCCTGCTTGCTCAAAGAGGTTCGTGCGGTAGAACATGCCCCACGTGGCTCCTTCCCAGGGCAATCCATACAGATGTTTTTCATCGCGCAGTGCTTCAAACGCATTTGGCAGAAATTTGTCTTTCATCTCGGCAGGCAGGAATTCTTCAATCGGCACGAACGCCTTCAGCCGGATGAATTCCGTGGCCCATGTGCCGCCCAGCATCACAATATCCGGTGCGCGCTTCGCCACAAGTGAGATCATAAATTGGGAATGCGCATCACCCCAGCCGACGATGGTCTCCCGAACGCGAATCCCCGGATGTTTTTCCTCAAACGCCGCGATCGCATCTGTAATAACCTTCTGCGAGCCAGGTACTGTGTTCATGTGAAAGAAAGTCAGAGTGATCGGCTTCTTTTCCTCAGCAGCTTGAAAAACACCAGGCGCCAGCCCGAGTAATATCGCTGCGCTAACTACCGACAGTCTAATCCGCATTGGCCTCGCTCCTGACGTGCATGACATCGACTAATCACGCGCGCACGTATCCAAATAGTATTTGCAATTCGCTTGGCAATAGTCTATCCATTGAGGAAATTTTTACGCCGCCCGTGTGGCGATTGCAATATAAAATTCCCGTCAATCGCGCTTCGCCCGGGATCGGCTCTCAATATGACTCAACGCAGAGAAAATATCGCCTATTCCTTTCGTCTCTCAGATGAGGTATTTATTGTTGGTAGCGGGCGTACTGGGCTAGGGATTAGCGATGATTACGATTGCCACATCTATCTCATTAATTGGGGTGAGTCGCTGGGATTGATTGATGCAGGTGGCGGCCATCGAGACAGCGTAGCGCAAATACTCTCGAATGTGCGCGCCGCAGGCTTCGATCCAGCACACATTTCCACGCTCTTCCTCACCCACGCCCATGCTGATCATAGTGGGGGAGCACGTGCACTACAGCAGCAGCTGGGACTGACCGTGTGTGTATCAGCTGTTGAAGCGGACTTTTTGCGTCGTGGCGACGAAGATGCAATCGGACTCACCGTTGCACGCACTGCTGGTTTCTCTCCACCGGACTATCAGTTCCAGGGCGTTCAACCCGATCGTGAGCTCAACCATGGTGACACGATTCCTGTTGGATCGTTCCAGCTCAAGCCGATCTTGACTGCCGGTCACAGTCGTGGTTCCCTCTGTTTTCTCCTGCAAGGCAAGCAATTGAGGTATCTTTTCAGCGGCGACACACTTTTTCTAGGGGGTATGATAAGCCTGGTCAATTGTCCCGGCTCGTCCCTTGACGATTACCGTCGATCTATGCCCAGACTCGAAGGACTCAGCATAGACGCCCTGCTGCCCGGTCACGGCGGCTTCTGTCTTAGAAAGGGTCAGTCACACATCGGGATGGCAATACAGGCGTTTCAGGGCTTGTCCGTACCCCGAAGCATCATTTAGCCTCTGTGCCACTTCACAGCATAAGTGAGTAGGGTTTAACATGTTAAACCCCTACATTTTCGGATGAAGTCGCTCTTTGAGTATCTCTGTGCCTCTGTGTCTCTGTGGCGGTCTACACCATGTAAAAAGCAGGTAGGGATACCTGCGCTACCAATTATGAAACCACTCGCCAAAGCTCCAGTAGAAATGCCGCGTTCCGGTATCCGCGAGATTCTTGACCTCGCGCAAGCCCTCCCTGGCGTTATCCACCTCGAGATTGGTGAGCCTGATTTCGCAACGCCCGAACACATCCTGACTGCCGCTAACGATGCTATGCGTGCCGGCTTCACCCGCTACACGGCAAACGCCGGCATGCTTTCCCTTCGTCAAACCATTGCAACAAAACTTGCAAATCATAACAGGATCGCAGCCACGCCCGACCACATTGTCGTCACACACGGCTCTATGGGCGGCCTGGCGCTTGCTCTCCTTGCGCTTTTGGAACCCGATGACGAACTGCTCGTTCCCGACCCCGGCTGGCCTAACTACTACATGATGGCGTTCTCGCGTGGCATCAGCACGCGGCCTTATCCGCTCTTGCGCAAAACCGGGTTTCAACCAGACTTCGCCGCACTCGAATCCATCGTCACGCCTAAAACAAAAGTACTTATCACAAATAGCCCGTCTAACCCAACTGGTGCGGTCTTTACGGAAAACACCGTCATGAGTTTACTTCAATTCGCCAACAGCCACGATCTGTATCTCGTATCAGACGAGGCCTATGAGCACATCGTGTTTGAGGGCACACACACTAGCCCTGCAGCGCACGATCCCGACGGCCGCGTCATCAGCGTATTCAGTATGTCAAAAAGTTACGCCATGACAGGGTGGCGCATCGGCTACGTAGCAGCACGGCCTGAGATTGCCGCACTCATTGCTAAATTACAAGAAGCCTACTATGCCTGCGCGTGCTCCATTTCGCAAAAAGCCGCAGAAGCCGCGCTTGCAAAAGACCAGAGCTGCGTTCGAATGATGCGCGACGCTTACCTTCAGCGCCGGACACTGGCCGTTTCAATACTCAAACGTCATCACCTGGACTTCTGCACACCTCAAGGAACTTTCTACCTTCTCGTTAGCATCACGAAGTGCGATATGGATTCATATCAGTTTGCCCGCAATCTCCTCGAGAAGAAAAAGGTGGCCGTTGCCCCGGGCGCAACCTTTGGCCGCGCGGCTGAAGGCTACGTGCGTGTGTCACTCGCCGCGTCACCCGAATTGATCGAAACCGGCATAGAGTCACTATGCGAGTTTATTCATGAACATACGCGTGGCTGAGCTATGCGCATACCTTCTGGACATAAGAAAGACGGCTCAGCCAATCACGGAAGGAGGGAGTAGCGATTCCAAAGAAACTTTTCATTCCTGATCGTCGAACAGAAGGTGACGCATGGCCTGTTTTCTTCCCAGCGCCCGTAGTGCTCGTCACGTGCCAGGGCAAATCCGGTCGCCCGAACATTATCCCGGTGGCCGGCGTAGGTGTAGTCAATCGCTTCCCCTTGATGGTTGGCATCGCCATTTGCAAGCGCAATATGACGGAGAGCTATTTCAAGCGGCACTCGCTGGGCCTGATTCGCCAGACTCGTGAATTCGCAGTGAACATTCCTCACGCTGGCATGCAGAAGGCGATTGATATCTGTGGTTCTGTGTCTGGAAAAAAACAGGACAAATTTGCACTCACGGGTCTCGCTCCTGAAAAGTCACGCAAAATTCGTGCACCGGTCCTCGCTGCGTGTCCTATAAATCTGGAATGTATTGTCAGGAAAATCGTCCCACTTCCCAGCCACGACTGGATTATCGGCGAAGTCGTAATGATCCACATTGACAACGCCTTGCTGCGGGGAAAGAAAGAGCTCACGTGGAATTACATGCCGAAGCTTAGATCAAGGAAGAATAAATCGTAGGGGCAACCCTTGTGGTTGCCCTAAAAATAGGGCAGGCACAAGGCCTGCCCCTACAAAAGGGAAAATTGTTGAATCATTTTGGGTTTATCATTGCATAAAAAATCAAGCTGCCATTCGGCACGCTAAAACTCCTGCACCAGCGCTACTAGCAGCTCCGTGATCTTTACCAGATCTGCAATCGCATAGCGCTCGCGCGGACTGTGCATCTCCTGCAGATGTAGTCCCAAATTCACCGCCGCAATCCCCTGCTGATTGAAAATATTGATGTCGCTGCCTACAAGCGTTGACGTCACCCTCGGCTCCAGTCCGATTGACCGTGCTGCTCGTAGCGCCGCCTTCACAACCTGTGTCTCCTTATCAATACAAAACGCTTCGTAAATGCGCTCGAACTTCAAGTCAATCGGCGACGCGTAGCGCGTTGCTATATTCTCTACTACCTGCCGAATCCGCTCGTTGCATGCCTGCAATTGCCCCTCCTGTAAACTGCGCACCTCTCCCTCGATCGTCACTTCATCCGCAACTACGTTTGTACCACGTCCCCCACTTATCAGACCAAAATTTGCCCTCGTCACCTGGTCCACGACTCCTTGGGGCGCTGCAACAATCACCTCAGCGGCCATCCGCAATGCACTGATTCCCTCTTCGATATTCACCCCTGCGTGGGCAGATCGCCCATGACATTGCACATGGACGTAATTATGCGCCGGCCCTGCTGTGATAATGCTCCCCAGCAGATCTGGCGAATCCATGACGTAGCCCAGACGCGCCCGCAGTAAGGAATAGTCGAGCTGCCGCGCGCCTGTTGACCCGATCTCTTCACCCACAGTAAATGCCAGCTCTAGATCCCCACACGGAAGCTTTTCGTCCTGAATCAGCCAGATTAGCTCCAGCAATGCAGTAATTGCTGCTTTGTTGTCCGCGCCCAGTACTGTCGTGCCGTCGGAGAAAATCACCTCATCGCGAATAATAGGTTTCACCCCGCGTCCGGGCCGTACCGTATCCATGTGTGCCGATAACAAGATGACCGGTGCATCTCGCCGTCTTCCCCTGCACGTGGCAATGACGTTGCCATTTGCATCTGCGCGTGCCTCTATGCCAAGCTGCCGAAATTCCTGGATAAGCCGTTGTGCCAGCGCCTGCTCTTCACCCGGCTCTGAATCAATCTGCACCAGTTCGAGAAATGTCTTAACAAGCCGTTCTCGGTTTACCATCGTTCCAGTTCCTCCTATTGTCTGTGTTCAAAGGAAGCCAGAGGAGACATCATGTCGTTCAAATACTGCCACAGAGGCACGGAGACACAGAGCATTGAATTGTAAATTGCAAAATGCAAATTGCAAAATGGAAATTTGAAATTCAATATTTGCACTTTTAATTTTACAATTTTTTCTGTTTCAGGATCTCTGTGCCTCTGTGCCTCAGCTCCACGCAATCGCCACTTCCTTATGATATACTCGGACCCGAAACTCTTTGACAAGCTCATCTGAACATTGTTATGTAGCATATCACAAGGGTGTCAGATGCGAAGTTCGTCCGAAGGAGTATGCTCATGCATGATGTCATCACATTTGGCGAAGCCATGCTTCGCTTATCTCCCCCGCATTTTCAGCGGCTGGAACAGGCAAGCGGCTTCGAGCTGACCGTTGGCGGCACGGAGTTCAACGTAGCCGTTGCCCTCAGTCGGCTTGGCATACCGACTGCCTTTGTTTCGCGGCTTCCTGAGAATCCGCTCGGGCGGATGGTTGCGAACAAGGCGCGCGAGCACGGGGTTGATATCTCGCACATCGTGTGGACAGAGGCCGATCGCCTTGGCCTCTACTTTCTCGAACTTGGGGCATCTCCGCGTGCGAGCAGCGTGCTCTACGACCGCGCTCACTCGGCCATCAGCCGCATCCGGCAAAAAGATATAAACTGGAAGCGCCTGCTCGCAGGTACTCGCATCTTTCACACTACCGGTATCACTGCTGCACTCTCCAGAAGCGCTGCCCAGGTTGCACTCAAAGGTATGCACACTGCTAAATCTCTCGGCATCACTACCAGTTTAGATCTCAACTACCGTGCTAAGCTGTGGAGTGAAGCAGAGGCTCAACGTGTCATGTCGCTCTTCATGCCGTACGTTGACGTCCTCTTTACCACTGAAGAAGACACCTATCGCGTCTTCAAGATAAAAGGCAAGAACTATGCAGCCGTGGCTCGTAAGCTTCACCAGCGGTTCAAGCTCAAAATTGTCGCCATTACTCTCCGCGAAACGCCTTCGGTCTGGCACAATCGCTGGACCGCCATCGCGTTTGCCAAGGGTACGCTTTATGAAGATATTACCTACGACCTTGAGATCGTTGACCGGGTGGGCTCAGGCGACGCCTTTACTGCCGGGTTCCTCTTCGGCCTGCTTACCTTTGACGATATCCATAAATCTCTTCAATTTGCCAATGCTTCGGCTGCGCTCAAGCACTCAATCCCAGGCGATCTCTCCTGGGTAACCCGCGCAGAGGTGGAAAAACTGCTCGCCAGTCCTCGCTCGTTGCGGATCAGCCGCTGACACAACGAGCATAGATGACCTTTCATGCCATGACCGTTCCAAACAGTGCGAGTAAAATTTCTTCCGCACATATCCGTTTTCTCTTGACAAACTATCCCGCCAAGCATTAGGAGCAAATTTAGTAATTCGAAATTCAGAGAAAAAATTAATTAATGAAACGGCTAGCAACAGTTATCCTGTGTTTTCTGTTCCTTCTGAGTGCTGTTTCAGTATGGGCCCAGGGGAAATATCCGAAAGACCAGAAACCGGCCTCACGGAAAGAATTAGCAACGGTTAAGCCCGCAGAGCGCCAGCCCCTTCATTTGGAAAGCGCTGCTGCTAACACCTCCATCCAGATTAAGTTTTACTACCAGCGCACTGGCACGCAAAATCCCTCCAGCGCTACGCCCAAGCCAAAGAACTGGTTTTACTATTTTAACCAGGTCTGCGGCGATGTTGATGCTCTCTATAAAGGCGCCAGCACCTACTACGGCTGCGTCCCCGCCATGCTCTACTGGTCCGCTACCATGACCCACAGCAAGACCGCTATCTGGGTCTATGATCCCGCGCAGGGTACCAATACACCTCATACTGTAGGTGGCGTTGTCACCACTGGCATAGATTGCTTCGCAGATGTAATCATTCACGAAAATGTGCACGTTGACCAGATTCGCCGGGCTGATCTCCTTGTCACTCACGAGGCTAAAGGCTGGTCGTGGAATACTACCCCGAATAATCATTATGATGGCTCAAGCAATGATCTCGATACCAATGATAACGATGTCCCGGATAGCTGGGAACCGTATGGTCTTGAAGATGCCGCATATGACGCGGAAAATACCGCGGAAGATGCCTATAAGACTAAAGATTGGGCGAATCCCGGAAAGCAATATTAAGGAAAAGACATTGATTCCAATGAAGAAAGCTTTCTTGCTCAGACTTTCTTTCGCAGTCCAGTGCGCTGGCATGGCAATGTTGATTGGCACGCTGGCTATTCCTCTTACCGGTTCGCCATCCACAAAGGCGCTTGAAAACCTCCAGGCTCGTTTTGAGCAGGAAATCGAGAGTGCCAGGCTCGTCCAGCAGCTCGAAACAATCGCGCTGCCCCTCACTTCCGGTAACGCAGAGCTCCTGCTAGCGTCACTTCACAACCCGGATCCGCTTGTTCAGATCGTCGCAGCCCACAAATGTGCTGTGCTGGGAACAAAAGCGGATCTCGGCGAGGCGCTCATCAGCTCTCTGCGCTCTCTCAGTCAGGACGACAACCAGCATCCAAAGCTGCGCGCCATGTGTCTGCTGGCCGAGAAGCAGATCGAGATAAAAGATACACCCGCAGAAAAGAGCATTTCTGCCCTGGAAGAGCTCCTCGCTCCCGACAGCGAGTTTCAGCGCTCTGCACTCCGTCCCATGTATTATATCATACAAGAGGGAAATATTCTCCCATCTCTAGAGTCCCTTTTCCCCGTATCGTTTGAAACGCAGAACAGCATCGGTATCTATTACGCACTCAAGCGTCAGTACAGCGGAAGCGATCCAGCGCAAGTGGCTTCGCTGATTTACATTCTGAAAACTCAGCACGATACGAACCCGGGCCGCTGCCTGGCAGCTATTGCGTGTCTTATTGACATCGGCCCGCAGGCCGTCACCGCACTGCTCGAGCAAACTATCCCCGTGAACGTAACTTCAGACAGCTTCTTTTTCTATTCTTATACAGTAGAAGTGTGTAAAGGCGTGAGCGACCCGCAGGCGCAGGCGCTGCTCCGCGCGATTGCCGACATGCCGCGGCGCAAAGACATTACCGGCGATGGCTGGATTCCCTTTAGCTATTTGCAGCATCGCGCACGGACCGCTATCCAGTGGATTGAAAGTCAGACTCCTTATCTATATAAGTACCGGAATATATTCGGCTGGGAAAAACGCGAACGAGTGGGACAGTAAATAGTAGACAGTAGGCAATAGGCAGGAGACAGGGAAAGAGGAATCGTAAGAATGAGACAGGGCCGCACGTTACTGATTATTTCTCTCGCTCTGGTGATGGTGTTCGTGACTGGCACGCTCCATTTCGCCTCAGCCGCCATTACAGTCACAATCGTCAAACCCACTGCCAGCCAGAAGTTTACGCTTCCTGTTGACGTCACCTTCAACGCGACAGCACAGAGTAGCGAACACCCGGAAAAGAACGACAATATCATTATTATGTGGGAAGTGAGCGACTCGAAGGGCAGAATCCTGGCGCAATTTAATTCGAAATCCGGCCAGGATAAAGTTGTCCATATTGGCGGCCCGCCGCTTCCTTCCAATAATAGTTCCTTTGGCCTGAACGACGTTGTGGCTGCTGCAAGCGTCCAGCAATTTTCCGGCACCGGCTCTTTTTATGGCGCTGGCGCTCTTGATGTGGAGATCATCGAAGAGGGTGGGAATTTTCTTGGCTATATCCTCAACTGTTTTGATCCTGGGGAACAGGATATGGTCATTGGTACTGATACCAGCGGGGACCCCGGTTGCTCTTATAGTATTGCGGGCTACTGTACAGACGCCTCAAAAGGTGTCCCATCCTTGGGCGTCGGCTTCGGCCCACCATGGACCTCTGAATCTCAAAGCCACTGGGCATATTGGGTCCGCCAGGCCGTGACCTATGGGGTGCAGAATAGCTATAGTGAAGATGATATCCTTGATGCGGTTTGGGAGGTTACCGACCCTTATGGTACGACCATATACAGCGAGATCCTCATAAACATCGGCTACCCTGAAAATGGCCCAAGCAAGAATATCGTTAGCCACAATTTTCTAACTGATACGCAGGGCTGGACCTTCGCGGCCCCACCTCCCTTCAACGCACCAACCTCCGGCTCTTCGTATGCACTCACCATTACCCCACAAGACAATTCCTATAGCTTCGGTTTCTGGAACAGTCCCGCTACCAGCGGCTTCACATATCAATCCAACTGCTACTACAGTGTGCAGGCCTTCCTCACCAGCAACCTGACCGATTCCAGCCTTGTTCCTGTAATCCGCCTGCGGGTCAACAGTGCCGATGCCAAACAGGCAGACGTGTATGTTATCACCAGCACCGGTTTGGGTGAATCATCACCCGTGGGTTATGGCATATATCAATTTTATTTTGTCCCTTCCCAGGACGTAATCGGCCAGGAGATGGTTATTGCGTTCGACGTGCTAAATTTCGATCCCACCGATGCAGTGAGCCCAACATTGGGCCTAAGCTTTGTCCAACTTGAGAGACATCCTATTGAGGACCTGGGGACGGGTACTGTGTTGAGAACCTACTCCTTTGACGACTCCGCAGAGAACTGGGCCTTTTCCGGCACGGTTGGCACCTTCTCCGCCCCACTCAGCAACACCGGATTCTCGGGTTTGCTCGATCTTACCTCTACCACAAACACGAATACCTTCGGCTATTGGGCCAGCCCCACAACAGACATTACTATCGAAGATTACACACTCTATAAGGCCCAGTTTACCGTGGGAACCGACATCAGTGCCGGCACACAAGCGCCCCTTGTCCGGTTCCGCCTCTATAGTGCCAATAATCAGATTACCCACTGCCTGCAAAAGCAGGCCTTTACCCCAATGTTCTCTAACGACTACGTCATCCTTTTCAACCCGCACTCAACGGTAGCTGGCCAAGGCCTTGGCGTGGCATTTGATATCTTGAATTTCGATCCGAGTGCAGATCCCCAGGGACGTATCTCTCTCGACAGCATCACAATTACATCCTATTAAACATATTTTCCATAATCCCCACCAACTGTTCTGTCCTTGCCAGGCTTATCGCAGTGCATCCAGTTTTTCCTCTTCGAGCAAGTATTTTATATTGAATACGATCACGCCTGCTGAAGGCGGCGAGAGCGCTACGTCTATGGCCTGCTTGAACTCTGCAAAGGGCAGCTGGTCCGGTAAACTGCATGCCTGAATGATCGGAACCACTGGTTTCCCCGTCACTTTTGCCAAGTACTTTGTTGCTGCACCAATCCATTTGACATCTCTATTGCACATCCGATGATACACCATCGGCGAGAAGACATCCACGAAAGGCGCGAGCTTACGATAATCCTGTGCAATAATCACATGGATCGCATCGTCAAAGTCCGACGGCATCCAGGGCACACCGAATAATCCAACCAGCACCTCCGGACGCTCCGCTTTGATCGCCTCCCGCGCTTTTCGCACAAATAATGCAATGCGATCGCACTTCCACTCTACGAATTTGTCGCGGTGATGCTGCAGGATCCACTGCGCCCGTGCCTTGGCTGTCTTCATCTCTGCCGGAATGGTGATCTCTGTATCCTTCTGAAACTGCTTGAGGCAAACCGGACAAAAACACGTTTGGTCCAGCTTTGGCTCCTTTACCTCCCAGTGGCACGGGTACCTGATGAAATCCAGCCAGATGCCATCTACTTTTGTCTCGCGCACCATTTTCCGGATCGCCTCCAGCTTCTCCTCCCACAACCATGGCTGATTCGGGCATACGCCAGCGTACCACTCGATCTTTTCCAACGGCTCTCCGGAAGCTGTGATGGGCCGGCTCTCGGGATGTGCCTTCCAGTACTTCTCACCAAAAAACATCGCTGCTTCGGCATATACACGAATCCCGTTCTGATGACATGCCTCCACAAACCCAGCGTCATCGTGCCTGCCAAACACAGCGTTGATATCATATGTCTTTAAAAACCTGACGATATCTTGATTCGTCTTCCCCTTGAACCGCTCGAGATTCTTGGAAATCCCATACACCGCGCGCATCGGCTCCGTTGTGCCCAGCGGTCCTAGCTCTGTTCCTGCCATAACCACACCTCCTGAGAGAAAAATCAGAATGCCTCCAACCATACATCGCCAAAACTTCAGCCAAGAACTCATCTTTCTCTCCTCCTTCCCTGTAATGCTTCCAGATTAATAGGGCTCAAGGCTTTACCTGTAACCTGTTTTCATTAGAGACTGCCACGGAGACACAGAGATGCTCAAAGGTAGTTTCCCGAATAGATTGCCAGGTCCGTGCCGCATATTCCGCAGTACGCCACCTCCACCAGCGCCTCTTCAGGCCCTACCGATTGAATCTCCCGCTCTTCAATTTCCAGTTGCTGTGGTGAGACCAGCACTGCAGCCTTGTAATGCATCGTCCACTCTACCTTTTACCTTGATTTGATTACCCAGTTGACTTTCCCTCAGGCCTCTTCTAGCTTCTGTCATATTAGTCCCGGTTGTATTTCTCTAGTATGAATTGCGCAGCTCTTCCCAAAATAGGGCTTAATTCGTGCAATTCGCTTGCATTCGTTCTCATTCGTGGTAACTGCTTTTTATATGTACACGAATGTCACAAATAACTCCACGAATGGTACAGATTATTTATGAAGCCCAAAGAACGGAGCTTATCGCTTTAGGGGCAGCCTAGCCCTGTACTGCTACTTGTCTCTTAGCCTATCTAGAGAGCAGCCGATGGCGAAGCAATTGCATTGGGGAGATAGAAGTAAATACCAATTGAAAAAAAAAGCCAACACTATTAAATTAAAATAGCACGTAGAAATGCGAAATTTCTGCGTGCCTATGCGCATTATGATGAACACTCCCAACTATCATCACCGCCTTCATCACTTCAAGATTTTTTGTCTTCTGGTCGTTTTGCTTCTCATCTTCGCCTACAAGCTCTGTTTTTTCGGGCAGGTGCTCTGTGGCGGCGACCTCGTGAATCACTATATTCCCGCTAAGCAGTTCTGGAAAACCTGCGCGGCTGGCGGCCACTACACTCCTCTCTGGAATCCCCTGATCTTCTCCGGTCGCCCATTCCAGGCGGATATTCAGTCCGGTATGTTCTATCCTCCCAACTTGCTCTGTCTGCTGCTTCCCATTCCCGTAGCATTCACTCTGCTCACCCTCGCACACCTGCTCTGGGGTGCGCTCGGCATGTACTGGTATTCACGCCTGACAATCAAAGAGACATACGCCGCATTCATCACTGCGTTCATATTTATTTTCAGCAGTTTCTTCGTCACACGGCTCTACAGCGGCATTGTTATCTTCATCTTCACTGCTGCCTGGCTTCCTCACGCATTTTTTCTTAGCGAACGTTGGTATCAAACACGCCGTTTCACTTATGCCCTCTGGCTCGCCATTGTCCTGGCACTCCAGCTCCTTGCCGGAAGCCCACAAGTAGCACTCTATACCTGGTATGCACTGGGACTGGCTATTATTTTTCAACTCATCTTTCCTCCAGCGCGCTCTGCAGTTGCGCAACCGGCACAAGCGCATGTAGGGACAGATTATAATCTGTCCCAATCCCATAGTCCGATCGCACAAGACAAGCATGCGTCCGTGCGCAGCTCCATATTGGGTTCACCGCGTTTGCGCCTTCTGGCAGGTTATATCGCCGCCTTCTCCCTTGCTCTTGCCCTGAGTGCTGTACAGATCCTTCCCACCTGGAAGCTCATTCGCCATTCTTACGAGCGTGCCGAGGCGGGTCGGTGGAGCTACATCATCGAAGATTCCCTGCCCCTGCGTATGCTCCCGACCTTCTGGGCTCCCAACTTTTATCTTAGTCCGACCAAAGAGCATCTCTACTGGGGTTCAAAGGCAGGCTACTGGGAGGTCAACGGCTATATGGGTATGGCGCCTCTCCTGCTGGGCGTTCTGGCGGTGATCTGCTGGCGAAGACGTAAGCTACCGGAGCCTGTCGCGCACGCGTCTCGGGAAGACTCTCGCCAGCGCACCCGCATCTTCTTCTGCATGCTCGTGATGGCGCTCGTGGCCCTAGCTCTTGCATTTGGTGGCAATTCCCCCATTTTTCGTCTCTTCTATTGGGTGGCTCCCGGGTTCGATCGCTTTCGCGCTCCTGCTCGTATGATTCTGCTCTATACTTTTGCCGTCTCGCTGCTCGCCGGTTTCGGCCTTGAGATGTTCCTCGATGCAATGCGAAATGCAACTCGCAAGTTTAATATACGCCTGAACCGCATCATTCTGCTTCTCGCTCTGGCCGCGGTTATCCCCTCGGTAATTATCTTGATTAATCTCCGATCAATTCTTACCCCCCAGATACTTTCCTATCTTGAGCTCGAGTCAACATCCCAGAATACCGCCGCCCTCTGCGATCTGTATATCTCCGCTGCTCGCAACGACCTCATTCGCTCCGCTGCTCTGGCTCTGGCCACTCTTGCAATTCTCTTCTGCTTCCTGAAATCACTGATTCCCAAAAAGACCTTCATCATTCTCTTCACCCTAGCTCTAGTGCTCGATCTTTTCGGCTTCGGCATGAAGTTCGTAAATGCTATTCCACTGCGGGACTTCTATAGCGCATTCTATCCCCGCACCGAGCTTGTCGGGTTTCTGAAGCAGCATGCCCGCGGAGCACGCACAATTTTTACCGACGATGTCTTCTACTGGTATAACGACCAGAATCAACTTGAAATCTTCCCCAATCGCACAATGGTGCACACTATCCCCAGCGCACGTGGTTATGACCCCATCTACCTGACCTCATACGCCGAGTTTATGAATACCATCAACCAAACGCAGCCAGGCGAATCGCCCGGGGCTTTCCTTTTCCTTGAGAAAATAACCAATCCCAAACTCCTCTCTCTTCTCAATGTCCGCCTCATCCTGACCTATAGTGATCTCAAGTCTCCGGAGCTGCGCCTTCTCAAATCCTATCCGTTTGGCCTCCACATTTACGAAAATTCCTCAGCAGCTGGCTGGGCGTTCCTCGCCACGGCTGTCTACGCGGCTAATCTAAAAGAGTCACAGAGTCTTGCCCTGCTGGCCAATCCCGAATTCGACGCCCTCCACGTTGCTCTGACCGATCAACCCCCACCACTCCTCCCTGTCGCTTCCAGCGCAGCGCGCACAACTGAATCTGTGACCCTGATTTCTTACCAGCCTGATCACCGCAGCTATCAGGCATTTGTAAATAATTCCAATCTTCTTGTGTTTAGTGAAAACTTTTATCCGGGATGGGAAGTCTATATAGACGAGCAGCCAGCTCCATTGATTCGAGTAGATCATACGCTGTGCGGTGTCTTTATCACGCCGGGCTTGCACAATGTTACCATGGCGTTTCGACCTTTTACCTTTCGCCTTGGCGCTGGCATTAGCGCCTTTGGCGTATTGGCAGTCGTTATCAGCCTGGGAGGTATCCGGCTCCGCCGCCGATATGTTAAAAGAAGAAAATCGACACAATAGGCCACCTTTGACCTGAGGAGGATAAGATCATGAAAAAATCTTTATGGATGGGCAGTCTGCTCGTGCTGCAGAGCGCAATTCTGGCGGCTGCACTATGTGCCGCCCAGCCCGAGCCGCAATCGCTTACCAGCAAACCTGTGAGTGTCTCCCTCTTCAAGAATGGTATAGGCTTTTTTGAGCGCCAGGCGGAGGTCTCGCTCACCGACGGCTGGGCTATCATGCGTGATCTTCCTGAGGCCACCCTTGGCTCATTCTGGGTTGCTCCGGCTGCGCCTGATACTATAGTGGAAGAGCTGATCGCAGCCCGAGAACCCGCTGCACAGCAATTGCACGCCATTACCCTGGCGGAATTTCTCAAGGCTAACGTTGGAAAACGGATCGAATGCCTTGCACACGGCGAAAAAATATCTGGCACTCTCCTTAGTGTTCCTGAAGATCGCTCACCCGAGTCTTTGCCCGAGTTTCCGTCATATTACCGTAGTCGTCCGCCGCAGCCAAAGTCACAGCCCGCTATGCTGGTCACCTTGCGGACACGCGATGGCATCGTTGCACTGCGCAAAGATGCCATCCAGGTGCTCACCATCCGCGGCGATTCAATCGACGTCTTCACCAAGACCGAATTGCAAAATGTCCTGAAACTCCACTTGCGCTCTTCTGCTCCGCCTGCTCGTATCACCCTATCATATCTCCAGGGGGGCATCTCCTGGGTTCCTAGCTATGCCGTGCAACTCCTCGATGATGCCAATGCAAAGATTACCATGAAGGCGGTTGTCATTAACGATGTCGAAGACCTTGACGACGTAGATGTCTATTTCGTCACCGGGTTTCCCCACTTTCTCTTCTCAGGCATCACTTTTCCGCTCTCGCCTGCGCAATCTCTCGACTTCTTTATCCGCTCCCTCCTTGAAGAACGCGAGCGTCGCTTTGGCCGAGCCGGTGGCCGCGCGCTCGTGACGCAACAGGTTCTCTATAACGTACCAGGCCAGGGACCCTCTCCCGGTGTCAGTCCGCAGGATCTGGCAGGCACCTTCCAGGAAGATCTGTTCTACTACGCCCGCAAACACCTCTCCCTCAAAAAGGGCGAACGTGGCTACTATACAATTTTCTCAGAAACCGTCCCGTACTCGCATCTCTATGAATGGGAGATTCCTGACACTCTGAAAAGGGAACCCACCTCCTCGCGCTCGCAGGATGAAATTCCCAAGGAAATGGAAGCGGTCTGGCATTCCATCAAACTGAAAAACACCACGCAATTCCCCTGGACTACTGCCGCAGCTATCACACTCCAGCAGAACTATCCCCTTGGGCAGGATATGATTTCCTACACTTCAGTTGGAGCTGAATCAAACCTAAAAATTACCCTAGCCACAGACATCAAAGCCCGGAAAAAGGAATATGAAATCAACCGAATTCGCAAAGAGGAGATTATTTTCGGCGGGTATTACGATCTCGTTACGGTCAAGGGCGAGCTCAAGGTAGCCAACTACAAATCTAAAGACGTGACCCTGAAGATCACAAAACATTTAACAGGTGAAGTCCTGAACACCAGCCCGGAGGGCACGGTTACCATCGTCGCTGAAGGACTGAAGGCCGTTAATCCCAATTGCATAATAGCCTGGGAATTACAGCTCAAACCTAAGGAAGAACAGAAAATTTCCTATTCCTATCAAGTCTATATTCGACGCTAAGGATGAAACGCGTTGGGGAGAAAATCGTAGCCATGCAGAACGTGATCCACAGAATATCGCATACCTTCTTGACCTCAATGATTCTTGCGTGCCTGCTCGCCACTGCTGCCTTGGCACAGCAGCCCTATTTCACTCCCGCCGCGTATCACAAAGCCAGCCTCTCGCTAGTCTCTGATATTCCGATTGTTCATCTTTACGGCACGCCGGCTGAAATGGGGGAGCAGCATGGCCAGCTCCTGGCTTCTCAAATTCAAACATTGACGACCGACTATATTGACAAATGGCTTGAAGCACCTGGCCAATTACCCACGAAACAGGTTATACTTCAGCTAGCGATAGATATGGAATCTGCTATCCCACAGGTCTTTAGAGAGGAAATGCATGCCATCAGTCGCGCAGCCAACGTTTCTTATGACGACATCCTGCTGATGAACACGGTCTTTGATATCAAGAAATCCGTCCAGTGTTCCACGATGGTCGCCTATGGCAGCGCCACCCACAATGGCCAGCTCCTCTTCGCACGCAATCTCGAGTTCGCACCGCTCGATGTAGCTCATCACTACGGTGTTGTCTTTGTTTACCACCCCAAACAAGGACATGAATTTGTCTCGGTGGGGTATCCCGGACTCGTTGGTGTTCTATCGGGAATGAACGACGCAGGATTGGCCGAAGCCATTATGGAAGTGCAGGGCTATGGAGCGTCTATCAAAGCTGCTCCCTACGCCATGGTTTTCCGGCAGGTCTTGCAAGAATGTGCTACTACGTCCGAGGCGATCACGCTCCTACAACAGGCTTCCCACTCAACTGCGAACAATCTCATGCTCGCAGACGCTTATGGCAATGCGCGCGTGGCCGAACTCACACCCATAACTATCGGCCTGCGCAGGCCCGATCACCATCTGCTCTTCGCCACCAACCACTTCCGCTCTCCAGCTCTCTGGCAGAACAATGACTGCTCGCGCTATCGTACCATGCAGTCGTTTGCCCTTTCGCACTACGGACGACTCGACGTGCCGGCCATGCAGCGTCTGCTCTTGCAGGTAGCAAGGCTAGATAGGACACTTCAAAGCATGGTCTTCATACCTCAGACGCGGGAACTTTACATCGCCATGGGCATGCTTCCGGCGGCTGCAGGCCGTTTCGTTCACCTCGCCCCATCACACTGGCGTTTTAAGCTCCCCGGACATACAGAAAAGCAATAGTCCTCACACCATTCCGCCATGTCGTGACATGCAGCCGTGCTGTTTCACTGGCAAGAATGTTGCCTGTCGCGCCTCAACAGCCCGGAGGCGGCTTGCACATGACAGGCCGATGTGAGGACTCGATCTCGATTCACTCAGCAGCTATAAAAACTCAAGCACACAGCACAAAGAAATCGTGCCTTATTCACTTACCGTCAATCACTCACTTGCAATGTTCCCAAGTTCCCACGCCAAGCTCAACGAAGATAATATGTCAGACTCTCGATCTCGATTGCCAGATCCACATAGTGTACCTTCACATCATCAGGAACAACCAGTCGCGTCGGCACAAAATTCAATATCGCGCTTATCCCAGCTTTGACCACACGGTCTGCGATCTCCTGCGCTGCATCAGCGGGCACCGCCAAGATCGCGAGGTCAATCGCCCGAACCTTAATCTTCTCCTCAAGCTCGTGCACGTTGAATATCTCAATGTTGTTCTTAACACTTCCCACCTTGCGTTTGTCATTATCAAACGCTGCCACAATCCTGAATCCTTGCCTGGCAAATCCCCCATATGAAAGCAAGGCCAACCCAAGATTGCCCACACCAATTAATCCTACTCGCACCTCCCGATCCGTTCCCAGAATCCGCTTGATACTCTTGCGCAACTCAGCCACATAGTAGCCAACCCCGCGCACGCCAAACTGGCCGAAGTATGCCAGATCTTTACGCACCTGCGCCGGATTCAAACCCAGCTTCTCTCCAAGCTCCATTGATGAAATCTTCTCCACGCTCCTCATCTCCATCGCCTGAAGAACGCGCGAATACAGTGACAGGCGTTTAATCACCGCCTTCGGAATTTTCCTACCCCCGGAGCTTATATTAAACATAGCTATGTAATCCTCCGCTCAGAAGTCGTAAATATGAGACCCCAAACCACGTCACCAGCACCGCTAGAAAACCTACGATTGCTGCTAATGCTGTCTTCCGACCCCGCCAGCCTTGCCGAATCCGCAAATGCAGAAAAATCGTATAGATAAACCACGTGATCAGCGACCACGTCTCCTTCGGATCCCAACCCCAGGCACGGCCCCACGCCGTATTCGCCCACACTGCGCCTGAGAATATCCCGAATGTCAACAATGGCCAACCGATCTGTATAGCGCGGTAATTAAGCAAATCCAACGTTTCCTTTTTCGGCAGCCATTGCCAGATCTTTACTGACCGCACTAGCGGCTGCGTCTCTTCAACCTCACCTGTCATGTCTTTCACCAGGTACATCAGACTGAACACAAACGACAGCATAAAGGCTGAGTAGGATGTCATGACTGTCATCACGTGGTACGTCAACCACGACGAGTTTAACACAGCCCGCAGCGGCTCTATTCGCGTCATATGGATTGGGAAGAAGCTCACGATTACCATCACCACAAGCCCGAATCCTGCTGCACTCAGCCCGATAAATCCCCTCCGGTAAACCAGCTCCAAAATCCCACCCAAAAGCATCAAGCCCCAGATCGTAAATACTATTGACTCGTACATGTTCGACAGCGGGGCACGCTCTGCCAGGAGCAGCCGAATTACCAGTCCCCCGGTATGAATCAAAAACCCCAAACCCAGCACTGCCATGGCCCAGACGTACAGACTCCGCCTCTGGGTCCCAAGATGTAGCGCGAAGAGACCCAGGACTACAAAATACGTCATGTACGTCCATCGAAACGGATTGACACGGGTGTTGAAGTAATGCAACCCACGCCGCCACTGTGCCGGATACTGCTCTTCGGCCTCAACCGTTGCCAGAAAGCGCTCCATGCTTGGCTTCAGATTCTCCGTTCGCCCTTCGGCAAATGCACTAACCAACTCACGATTCAGCATGCTTGAGGCAGTTGCAATCTCCGGCGTCAGTCCTTCTGTGTCCAGGGGCGTCTTCCACTCACCCTGCGGGTCTTCGCCGTTCGGGAGAATCAGAAACGTCTCCGGCAGATGTACTAATGTATGCGCCCGGTTTAGTAATATATTAAGCGCCCGCAGCGTGCGCGGATCAGCAGTTCTGGAGCGCTCCCGTATCTGCTCCATCATTACCCGGTCGAGTAGTTCAGCAGCAGAAACCAGTTTGTCCTCCTCTTCCTGCAACCCCAGAAGTCCATACAACCCTGGATTTCCAATTGGCAGCACCCGAGCCTCGCGCCACTTCTCTGGTTCGTAAAGCATCGAGAGAATTGTATACGCTGGATCCTGTCCTTTCACCTTTGTTCGCCCGAGAATTTTAAACAATTGAAGCCGCGCATACGATAACAAATTTTCCTCCATCCCGTCATACTGTACCGCCAGCTTCGGCAGGCCGCTCTCCAGAATCGCCTGTTCCAGCGCCTCATTCTGCGGGTAGGCGCTTTCACCTTTCGGCAAAGGTTTGTCCCCGCTGGCGCCATAACATACAGCCCAGAGCAGTAGCCCGCAAATCCCAAGGCACACAACTTTTTTTACATATTGGTTTGCTCGCATCCGCAGATTTTTCACCCTACCTCTCTTCTCGGTGTTGCAAGCGCTGAACTATTCGCTGATATTCTTTCACTGGCCTCTCAGACCTTCCTTGTACCGACAGTGCCAGATACAGCCGATTCTCATCTGTCTCATAGTATCCCCAGAGCTGTCGGTAGGTAATGAAAAATGCTAGAAGCGGTCCCAATACGATAAGGATGCATCCTGCAAAGGTTATCGGAGTACTCGGATCCTTGACCACACCCAGAATCGTATCATATCCCATTGTCGGCCCACGGTAGCGCACGAAAAATGGGCTTTCTCCTTCCGAGGCCGCGGTTCTGGTTCCAGCGGAAGACACCGCTTCGCTCCCCGTCAGCGTCCCAGTTGTCACCTCATCCTCTGCATAGGGCTTGTCCATACGCAGCCTCTCCCCAATACGTAGCCAGTAGATGCCTATCTTCTCGCCCGTTTTCCTGCTCACTCGTATCTCCACCTCAAACGCCGACCGTGACTCGCCAGGAGCCTCCTCCGCTGAAGATCGGTAATCTACAAACTCAAGGTCGTAATCTCCTTGCTTTGCCACGCCCATCTGGTGAAACTCCGGCCGATAAAAAAACCAATTCCCGTCAATTCTTTTATCTTCCTCATGATACCCAATCAATACTGCCGGATTATTCCACTCATCCGACGCGGAAGATACCTCCCGATCTGCTCCGATCCGAAAATCCGATACCAGCCGCTCCACAATAAATGAAGCCCGTCCTCTTGGTCTCTCAAGCCGGCCCTGCGCGACCACTCGCCCGTCCTGACTCAGCTCCCATCGGCTCCCACCTGCCAATCCCTTGGTCTCAAACCAATACGGCGTATTTGTTACAGCCACCGGTGTGCGTGGACTTATATCCACCAGCGTCACCCGCTTCTGCGTCCGAGCGTCCACAATCTCCACCACGGCGCGTTCCACTTGTCTGTTCGGCGCAAAGCTTGTTTGATGAAATTTGTAGCCCATGTAATTGAATGGCCGCGCCATGGTGATTGTCCCGCGCACCCGCGTATCCCCATCCTGAACCTCCACCTGGCTCGTATACGAGCGCGGCACTTCGCTGTGCGGAAATTTCTCCTCATCAAAATCCAGACAGCGCAGCTGGAACCCCAGCGGTACCTTCCGAAAGTTCTTCTCACTCAGGGGCTGAGTGCGATCGCGTCGCACGTAATAAGAATCAACCGTCTCTGATTCTGGGATAATTACCTGCCCCTCAAAAACCGCATACCCTAAGTGATCTCCAAACATTCGCACCAATCCACCTACCAGAACCAGAACCACACCCAGGTGTACCACCGGCGCACCCAACCGTCCCAGCAATCCCTTCTGCGCATGAACTGCATTCCCCTCAACGCGGCAGGTTGTATAATGGCGCCGCAACTCTTGCAGCGCAGGTTCCAGCCCATCATCCAGGGCAATCTGTCTCCCACTCTTCTGTCTGAGATAAAACCCTTTACCCCTCTGGTAGCTTGCCCGGCTCCACAACTTGATTGCCCATACCGTACGATTCCATGAACAGAGCACGAGATTTACCACCAGCAGGCCCAGCAACGCCGTATACCACCATGTGTTAAAGACGTGCTCCCGTGCACCCTCCACACCTATGTTCGGATTGGAACTAAGCAGCGAACCCCAGATCGAGACAATAGTCAGTGCAACAAGGAGGACAATGCCAAATAGCACTGAGGATAATAATTTAATAATCGGATGCTTCTTCACTCACACTCCTACCTGCCGCCCCTCTTCTGGAATGCCGAGGCTCTGACCCTCAGATAGATGGCACGGCATACACTCTTTCCAAGTAATGCGACTTTTAGACAAAAAAAATTCTAGACACTCAAATATTTCCCCCGCTTTGATAAACTCAGAGTATAACTCCTTACTCAAAATAGTCAAGCTCATTCTCCACGCTACACCGGCAGCGTCACTTTCACCGTTGTCCGCTTTCCTTCCTCACTCTCCACCTCTATTGCGCCATCCAGACTCTGCAAGATGCCATACGTCACCGACAGCCCAAGTCCGGTCCCTCGTTCGCCTTTCTTCGTAGTGAAAAAAGGATCGAAAATCTTTCCTATATGCTCCTGCGGAATCCCGCATCCGGTGTCCGTAATCACTATCACTATTTGCCGCCGCCCTTTCTCTCTTTCCTCCTGGCTCACTGTGTACGTCCTGATGCGCAACTCCCCTCCGCTTTCCATGGCATCCTCTGCATTGCGCAACAGGTTCAGAAACACCTGGCGAATGAGATCCGAGGAAGCCTCGGGTTGCGGGAGATTTGGCTGAAGTTCCAGGCAGACCTGAATTTTCTTCTCCTCAAATCCCTTTT
Source organism: Candidatus Sumerlaeota bacterium (assembly GCA_030613245.1). GTDB lineage: Bacteria > Sumerlaeota > Sumerlaeia > MWCT01 > JAUWMI01 > JAUWMI01. The sequence continues at coordinate 45,951 of JAUWMI010000005.1, read as the reverse complement.
CCATCAACTTCACCAGCTGCACGATCTCATTGTTAATATCAACTGGCACATTCGCTTGATCCGCGGGTTTGTAGAAATTAAGCAGGTTTTTCACAATCCGCGCAATTCGATCCAATTCCTCCTTAATGATCTCCAGATGCTCCAGCGCTACCGATCCCTTCTCCTCTGTACGTCCTTTCAGCTGATCCGCCAGATCCCTCAGGTAGTTGTTTATGATTGCCAGCGGATTGTTAATCTCGTGTGCAAGATTCGCTGCCAGTTGCCCTGTCGCCGCAAACTTCTCCGTCTGCACCAGCTTTATCTGCGCTCGTTCCAGATCACGCGTCCGCTCCTGCACCTTCACCTCCAACTCCTCGGCAAACTTGCGAATCCGCGCATACAGCCGACTATGCTCTATCGCAACTGCCAGCGGCTCAGCCACCTGCAACAGTAATTCTTGCTCTTTCGCTCCATAGTAGCCCCTGCGCGTATTGCTCAGATTAAACGTCCCTATGATCCCTGAGAGGGAAATAAGCGGCACAATGATGAACGATTTCATTTCTACGTTGATGAGCACCTCATCTTCAATCGCGTTCTGCTCCTCAGCAATATCCCGCTTGATCAGCGGCTCCTTGCTCAAGATTACGCGGCCGATGTTCGTGCCCTCCAGCGGAAGATGGTCGCCCTGCTGCCATCCAACGCGCACCGCCGGCACAACGAATTCAAACCTCACCCCGCTTCCATCCTCATCCAGCAACGTAATGCTCGCCCGGTCGTAGTCAACCAACTTGCGAATCTCGCGCGTAATGATCTCATAAATCCGCTCCAGGTCAAACGCGGCGTTAATCGCCCGGCTGATTTCATTAATCAACGCAATCTGATGTGCCTTCTCGTCAATCTCCACTATCTTGCCCGCCAGATCATAATAAGTTTGCTTCAGCTTCTCAGCCATATTGTTCACACTCTCCGCCAGCACCTGTATCTCATCGTTTGTGCGAATATGCACTCGGCTGTCTAAATCCCCGCTTGCTATTTTCTCCACGCCCCGACGCAGTATTTTTATCGGCTTGACAATTCGGCTCGAGAGCACCAGTCCAAGCACGCACATCAACGCCACAAGTGCAAACCCAACAAGCGTGGTACGCCAGAGCAACAAGTTGGTAACAACCATAATGTCGCTTATATCCATATTCATGAGCACAAACCAGTTGAAATTGCAGCGCCCTTCCTGGCTCATTTGCCGCAGGCATTTGACCACTGAAAATGCCACCACGTTTTTCATTTCGCCCATACGCTGGGTTGTAAACCAACCGTATAACTTTGACTGCACTAGTCCGAGATGCCCCCTGACAACTGGCTCTAACTGTTGCCCTAGCCCTTGGTTGAATAGAAAATAGTCGCGCGACGAATATAAACTGATGTTACCCATCTCGCCCACACTATACGCATCGAGAAATAACAGTAATCTCTCCTGGTCCAGCATAGCCACTACCATGCCTAGCCGCCTCTTCGTCCCCTCGTTCTGACTAACCTCAAGCGGACTCACAATCGCTGTATAGGGCTTCCGCGTCTCCGGTATGACGCTCTCCGCGAAATACACCTGATCCGTGGCTACCTTTAAGGCTGTCGCCCACCAGGTCTCCTCGCCGAAGCCTATTCTTCTCTCACGCTTCGAACTTGCCACTACGTCTCCCGCCAGTGTGGTTATTATCACCTCATCGTCAGCCAAAATGGTGTTACGTATTAACCCACTCAACATCTGCCCATTAGGCTCTTCACTCATCTCTTCATGGCGCTTTGCCAGAAGCTGCTGGTATAATGCCTCAAATTCCGGCTCATGGTTCAATGCCAGCACCGCTTCCATCTTATGCTTAAGCAGATCATCAACGCCATTTGCCAATAATGTCACCCGATCTTGCAAATACCCCCCAATCGTGCTGTCCATCGCAATAACACTCCCCCAGTAGGCCTGCAGAATGCCCGCAATCGCCGGTACTAATCCTACAAACAGAATTAGTATCAGAATCTTGCGATGGATTGATTTCGTAAAAACCGCCATCTGTAGCTCACCAATCTCCTATCTTCGTCCTTGTGCTTCTTAAGCATCAAGGAATAGGCGAAACGTCTGCATCCCGTCAACCCCAATCCATCTCTACCACTCCCTATTTAATGCATGGAAGAGATTTTCGACCCACCTGTGCACAACTATTGTCCATGCCTATTCACCAGATATCTATGCATCATCGCAAAGATTTTCCTTGAATATCTACAGTGGTTCTCATAACTATAGTTTCGCTGTTTTCCATAAACAAGACTGGCTTCAGAAGACTGCGTGATGCTCTGGCTCGCGCATTCCTGACAGCCACAATCTTCTCAAGGAGATTTAACCATGCGCATTAAACGGATGTTCATTATCGCAACACTTGTGCTTCTGGCCTCATTCTTCCTCCCGCTTTGCTGCGCTGCCCAGCCCGCCAAGGCGGAAGAACCAGCCGCTGCACAACCCACCGAATCTTTTGACAAGAATCACGTCATCGTCACCTGCGAAGGAACCTCTCTTACTCTCGCTGATCTCGGAGAGATCCTCAACTATCGCAAACCACGTCAAGTTGGCTATTATCCCACCGACTTTATCCTTGCACTTGCCGACGATCGCCTCGAGCCAATTGTCCGAGATGTCATCGTCGATATGCTTCTCTTTAACAAAGCCATAAAGGAAGGATTCTCGCTTCCCGACAGGATAAAAAAACAACTGGAAGAACAGGAAGTCAATGCTTTTGGCGAAATTCTCTATCAGAAAATGGTTATTGAGAAAGTGCCGGAAATCTCGGAAGAGGAAGCCAGAAAATTCTACGAAGACAACATTGATCGCTACACTGTTGCCTTCTCCTTTAGTATGCGCCACATCTTTCTTTCTACCTACGAGAAGTATACGGCTAAACCTGATGATACGTTAAAAAGCATTGCCAGGGAAATTGCCAAGGACGAAAATGCGTTCGACCGGATCATCACTGACGATGAGCACAAAAAGCTCCGCTACGTTCCACCAGATCAGCGCGAAACAACTCCCTATCACGAAGTCACCCCGGGAGAGAAACTTCTCGTTCCCATTGATTCCCGCGCTGAGCAAAGCGTCAAACAGCGTATGCAGCAAATCGTAAAAGAACTCAAAGAGGGAGCCGACTTCGTAGAAGTCGCTAAGAAATATTCCGAAGCGGCAAGGAAAGGTGAGATAATTGGCCCAATCGCGCCTTCTCAGAAACCCATCCTGTCTGAAATACTTGACGCCGCAAAAAAGACCCCTGTCGGTCAGGTCACCGATATAATTAGAACGAAACACGGCTACCAGATCATGAAGATTGAACGCAAAACCGAGGAACGCATTCGTCCATTTAGCGAAGTCAAACAAGCCATTATCAACTCGGAGATCTCTAGGAAACGCCAGGAACGCACTCGTGAGTACCTCGAAGAGCTCTTTACCTCCAGCAAAGAACTCCAGACTTTCCCGGAGGTCTTTACCGATTCTGCTGCCACGTCTGGGTCAATCGTAGCCAAAATGGGCGACTTTACGTACACGCTGCGCGAATTCAGCCGCGACTTCGGTGATGCCGCCCGCAGGGCCGCCTCGCCTGCTGACAAAATAATACTACTGCGCAACGTGGGCGCCATTAAACTCGCGCTCATTCGCAATGAAGGCAAGAAACTCCACCTCGATGAAACCGAGAAGTTCAAAACGAGAATGAAACACCGCAAAATTGACCTGGTCTCCCGCACGTACCTGGAGCATGTCATTGACAAAGAATTCAAAATGGACGACCAGCTCCTCAAACAATATCATGAGAAACACCTCGACCGCTATATCGATCCAAAGAGATATAAAGTCCGCCAAATCGTCAAGCGTATCAGTGACAATCTCGCTGCTCTTTCTGAAGAGGAACGCGAAGAGAAAACCGCCGGCATCGTCAAAGAACTCAACGAGATTAAAGCCAAGATTAAGACAGTTGATGACTTCGGAGAAATGGCCCAAAAGCACTCCGACGACCAGGCCTCAGCCGAACGGGGTGGCGATATCGGCTTCGTCACCGATCGCTACCGCAACGGCTTCGATGGCCATGTTGAAAAGATGAAAGTCGGCGACGTGAGCGAGCCAATCGCAATCGGGGCTTTCGTATACCTCATTCGCGTGGATGAGATCACACCAGCGCGCGTCATTCCCTTCGGCGAAACAAAAGCTCGCGTCACCACAGATTACCGAGCTGAGAACCGGCGCAATATTCGCTCCACAACCATTGATTCCGTGCTTGCCGACGCTGAATTTAAATACTTCCCCAAAAAGCAACCCGCGCCCGCTCCGGAAGCTACGGCCACTCCTGCTGAATCGCCCAAAACGCAGTAAAAACGGGTGAAAAACGGGAACGGCAAGTCACTTTCCGATTGACAACGGCTCAGATGGGGGAGTCTCAAGGTACTATGGCCTGAATGGCTTGCCGACTTTTGCAAGCGCTTTGAAGACATTTTGGGTCGCGTCTTGCGTCCGCACAAGGTCGGCCGAAAACCTAAAGGAGGGGTAAAATGAGCTTGCTATCTCCGATTCTTAAGAAGGGCTTCACACTCATCGAGTTATTGATTGTTGTGGCGATTATCGCCATTTTAGCTGCCATTGCTATTCCCAATTTTCTTGAGGCTCAGGTTCGCTCGAAGGTTTCACGTCAGCAGTCTAATATGCGAACAGTTGCCACCGGAATGGAGTCTTATATGGTAGATCACAACCACTATCCCCCGGTTACTGACACAGTCAATGGGAGCTGGTCGACTGATGAAAGGTGGAAAATTTATCCAGGCACATTGACCACACCTATTGCTTATTTTTCAAGCAATGCTGCTCTTGAAGATATTTTCCGCCTGCCTCACAGCTTCAACAGCAAGCTGGCATATCAAATTATGTATTTGCCCACCTTCTATTATTCTGATCAATATTCAGGTGCCGCATGGATATATCCCTATCAGTATAACATGTATGGCATGTGGGTGATCCGCAGTGCGGGGCCTGACCTATACTACCAGAACATGCCAGGTGATCGGGGAGACTATGGAACGGGTGCTTCTGGCCAGTGGAACCGTGCCTCTTATGATCCCACAAACGGCTCGGTGAGTGCAGGTGACATCTATCGTAGCCAGAACGACCCAGAAAAGATCAACCCTAGAAGTCCGTGATCTGAAAAAACAGAGATGGCAACTCAATTTCCGATTGACAATTTTTCAGATTGGAAGACTTCCCAAGACACTATGGCCAGAAGCTGAAGATCAAAAACCCTGCTCCATTGCCCTGGGAGAAAATGAAGATGCAAATTGATGCAGCGATTGCTTACGGTAACGCAATTGGTGCCCCCCAACCTCATCCTTCAAACCGCATATGATTATAGCATCAGCTGTTTATGATCTCCTCTGCTTCCTCTCGGTAAGCGTCCATCACGTATGGTATGCCCGATATCCTTGCCGCCTCTTCCGTGAGCGCCATTAGGTCGCTTCTGCTGATGGTAGTAACTCTGAAATTTCTACTGCCAGCCATGAGCTGCTGCAGGCCCACCTTGAGCTTGTCTGCGAAGCAGAAAATGCCAATCGCCCCCAGAGGCATTTCCTCAACTGTCTTTCGTCCATATTTCTTAATCAGCGTCTCGTAATTGACAAAGATCTCTTCAACCGTAGTGCCGTATCTCGAAACTGTATTAGGGAGCGCGCCGTTGCCATTTTTAAGCCAGATGCCGATGTTCTTACCGACCATGCCGGGGATCATCAGCGCTCGCCCCATGCAGACCGCTTTTGTATAAGGGGCGCCCATTGCGAGAACTTTAAAAATGTGATCCTCTGTGGAGAAGCCGCCGCCAATTGCGATGTCGGGCACGAATCTGCCCTTTGCAGCAAGTTTCTCACACAGCTCTTGAGCCATGCACTGTAGATAAAACGTTGGCACGCCCCATTCTTCCATCATCCGCCAGGGGCTCATTCCGGTTCCACCCGGCGCGCCATCGATGGTCAAAAGGTCAATCTTCGCATCGGAGGACCATTTAATCGCCATCGCAAGTTCTCTCATCGGGTAGGCACCGGTCTTAAGGGTCACCCGTTTTGCCCCGAGCTTTCTTAACCGCTCAACTTCCTTCATGAACCTTTCCTGTTGGATAAATCCCAGCCTCGAGTGCCGTTCGAATTGCTTCAGTGCCCCATCGTTGAACGCGGCCCGATTCTCTTCCAGCAAAGGATCAGGCGTAATACAATATCCACGTTTCTGGAGCTGGAGCGCTCGTTCAATGGTATCGATTTCGATCTCGCCGCCAATGCACTTGGCACCTTGCCCCCACTTGAGCTCGATTGTCTCCACACCGAGCTTATTGATCACATAGTCACCAACACCGAAACGTGTATCCTCTACGTTTAATTGAACTAATATGTCACCGTATCCTTCGTGCCACTTTTTATACACTTCCACGCGTCGGCGCATGTCTGGTGCTTCAACAACTTTTCCCTTACTGTCGAGCTGGAGTTTAGGATCAATGCCGCAGACATTTTCTCCACAGACGATCGAGATCCCAGTAATTGCTGCTCCCACGGCAAGGTGTTCCCAGTTTCTTCTCGCGATATCTGTCGAGCCAAGCGCCCCGGTAAATACCGGAAGACGCATCTTTACCTTGTTCTCAACACCAAATTGAGTCTCGGTATTAACAAGAGGGAACAACGTGTTATCAGGAGTTCCTTCTTGACCCTCAGGAAGTCCTTTTGCTCCCATTGCATATCCCATGATGTTAAGGTGGGAATAGTCGATAGGATATTCCTTATCTCCCCCAGCGGTAATGGTACCAAAGGGGCTTGGGTAAATTACTTCCCTCCCCCTGAACGAAGCTTTGAATACTTCGCAGTTCCCCCGGCATCCATCAATGCACCGCGTACAGATTCCAGAAACCGGCGATACATTTCGTGAACGGTTTGCAGTCTGGGTTACGTCGTTCCCGTTAGGCTGCTGCAGGTTCATTTTTTTCTCCTTTTCCCGAGATTGTTTTACTTTACAAATTTTATTCAAAAGGGATCTGGGCCTTTGGGCTCACTATGGCCAGCCCCCCTAAGTCGTATTAAGTACTCCTTTGAGCTGCCATCTTGCGCACTGAAACCCCCGGCCAAGTTCGCACCAGACACATGTGTCAGGAGTATCCTCCGCCATAGAGAGTTGGGAGCCGCATAGCCCGCACACGGCCGGTTCTTTCATTGGACCTGGGCAAGGTGTTATTGTCATTGGACAGAGGTCGATGCAGGCATTGCAGCGTTTGCAGAACTCGGGACGTTTGTTGAAAGGCAGCGCAACGTGCCGGTTGCGTCCTCGACCTACAAAACCGAGTGATTTTGACTGCCATATCTCGTCGCAGACCCTGACGCAGCGTCCACACAGAACACAGCTATTGTTACGCATGGGGTAACGTACGCGTGTCACTCCCACGCGTGCTGCCAGATCCTGAATTGCTCTTGAGTTAGGAGCTTCTGCCAACAGTAGTTCGACGATGTTACGTCTTGCGCGGATGATATCTTCCGAGTGGGCGCGAATTACCATTCCTTCTTTTGCCTCCAGCGTGCACGATGCTGTCATTTTAGATCTGCCATTTTGCACCACTTCGACTATGCAGACTCGACAAGCACCTAGGGGGGTCACTGAGGGAATGTAGCAGAGGTTGGGAATGCAAATACCCGCCTCTAAAGCCGCTTCGAGCACATTCATACCTTCAGGAGTTTCAATTCTCGCACCATCAACCGTTATCGTCACCATTTTATTCATGATTCTCTCCTCAGAAGACCTTGCTTATCGCTTCGGTTGGACAAACTTCCTCACAGATCCCGCATTTATTGCAGAGATCTTCGTTGATCTTGTATTCCTCATGATCACTGATCGCTCCATGAGGACATGCATCGACGCACTGGCCGCATTGGGAACAAATCTCCAGATCGATCACGTAGCGAACAAGAGCACGGCAGACACCTGCCGGGCAGCGCTTCTCTTGGATATGAGCTTTGTATTCGTCTTCGAAGTATTGCAGCGTCGAGAGCACCGGACTGGATGCGGTTTTGCCCAGCGCACAGAGCGAGCCGACTGAAACAGTCCACGCAAGATCCTTTAAAAGGTCCAATTGCTCCTCGGTGCTCAGGCCTTCGCTTATGTCGTTCAGGATCTCTAACATACGGCCTATGCCTATCCGGCACGGAACACACTTCCCGCACGACTCATCCTGGAGAAAGTTCAAAAAGTACTTGGCCACATCGACCATGCAGGCTGTCTCGTCCATGACGACCATGCCGCCGGATCCCATCATAGAGCCTGCTTCGGTCAATGCTTCGAAATCAACAGGCAGATCGAATTTTGAAACCGGAAGGCAGCCGCCCGAGGGTCCGCCAGTCTGCACGGCTTTGATCTGTTTGCCATCCTGTGGGCCACCACCAATGTCGAAGATAATTTCTCGAAGCGTGGTTCCCATCTCTACTTCGACCAGTCCTGTGTTCTTCACCTGACCTGTCAGCGCGAAAATCTTTGTCCCTTTGCTCTTTTCCGTTCCTTTTGCCGTGAACCATGCCGAGCCGTTAAGTATGATCCGGGGGATATTAGCCCAAGTCTCCACATTGTTCAGGTTAGTGGGCTGGTTCAGATAGCCATGCTCAACAGTGTGAACATCCTTGGGACGAGGTTCGCCCACCTTTCCCTCCAGAGAAGCCATCAAAGCAGTGGACTCGCCACAGATAAAAGCTCCGCCTCCTCGGGCTACTTTAGTATCAAAACTGAATTCGGAACCAAGAATTTGTTTTCCTAATAAACCAAGTTCCCGGGCCTGCTTGACTGCTTTGAGGGTATGTTGTACTGCCAGTGGGTACTCGTTGCGAACGTACACGTAGCCCTTGCGTGATCCAATTGCGTAAGCACCGATAAGCATTCCTTCCAGGACCGAATGGGGATTGCCCTCGAGAAGCCCACGGTCCATATATGCTCCAGGGTCACCCTCATCCGCATTACATATAACGTAATGCTCGCTGCCAGGTGACCGGCGACACTGTTCCCACTTTCTACCGGTTGGATAGCCTCCTCCACCGCGCCCGCGCAAACCGGAAGATTTAATCTCCTCAATAACCGCCTCAGGGGTCATTGAAGTAAGAACCTTGACTAGCGCTGAGTATCCCCCAGTGACTATATAGTAGCTTATGTCGCAAGGGTCAACAAAACGATTTTGACCCATTAAGGTTCGATCCTGCTTGGCAAAGAAGGAGAGGTCCGCCTCTTTCTGAATGACCTTACCGGACTGACGATCAACATATAAAAGTCGTTGAATAATGTTTCTTTTGGATAAAGATTCAGAGACAATTTCGGCCACATCTTCTGCCTTGACTCGGCAGTAGATCACATCAAGAGGCTCAACTATCAATATCGGCTCCTGCTGACAAAACCCATGGCATCCCGTGACTCGTACATCAACTTTGTCATCAAGTCCAACATCCTTAAGATGCCTTTTTAGTTCCTTTAAGACCTCCAACGATCCCGAGGCTTGTCCGCACGTGCCAGATGAGAGTATCACGCGCATTGGGTAGGCTTCTCGCTCTTTCTTCAGGCTTTCACGCAGCGAGGCTAGGTCTTCTGGATTCTTCAGCTTAGGCATTTAGAGTCCCCCCTTATCCTTCTCACGTGCAGAATTGAGAAGATCCCGGAGCTTGCGGGGTGTCATGTGATCGTAGTATTTTCCGTCAAGAATAACTACCGGAGCCAACGCACATGCTCCAACACAATTAACGGTCTCGACCGTGAAAGCCCCATCCTCGGTGGTTTCGCCCGGCTGAACCGCCAGCTGGAAAAGCACTTCATCGAGAAACCTCAGTGCTCCCCGAACGTGACAGGCCGTGCCCATACATACGGTGAGCAAATGTCGCCCACGTGGCTTCAGGGTAAAGGCCTTATAAAAATTGGCTAACCGAAACACTTCGATCAGAGGTATGCCCAGCTTTTCCGACACACGGCAGAGGGCATCTTCGGGCAAATAGCGGTAGGTCTGCTGAATATCCTGCAGAACCTCGATGACGTCAAACGGCTCTTTGCCTTTACCCTCAAGAATTTGATCCAAAGTAGCTAATTCCATCCTTTATTACTTCCCCTTTCTAGGTGTGCAGTATTTGCAGCCACAAAAGCCTTTGGGCTGGTATATACTACACTGAACGCATAGCAGAAATTGCAAGATAGATCCGGAGACCGGAATTTGATTCTCTTCGCTTTCTCACTCGGCGAATACATTAGTATCCGAATCATTGCGCCTTCCCTGTGAAAATTTCCTCGGAGGATACGCAACAAATCAATCGCTTGCAAGCCAAATTTTACGCCGCAGGATATTCATACCGCCTCGCATGTCAGTAGGTTTCCTGCGGATTCCCTGGTTTTTGGATAGGAGCAAGAGGCAACTACAAACAAAAAGTGGTAGCGCTAGCGGGATTTGAACCCGCGTCTCCGCCTTGAGAGGGCGATGTCCTAAACCGGGCTAGACGATAGCGCCACCAGTGCCCGTAAATAGCTATATGAGAGAAAGGATCGCTTTGCTGAACACTGCTCGAGAAGAAACCGCTGATTTTAGGTAGTAATTTTTAGCCTTGACGATCGCTGTTTTAAAATCAGACTAAATAACCACAATACTCAAACTCACAGGAAGGTCAATAGGGAAATATCTAACTCTGCGCTATGGGGCCCACATCGTTTTTTTTGCTGTTTCTCACGCAAAGGCGCAAAGACGCAAAGCGCAGCATGTCGGGGAAGAATATCGAACAAAAGGTGGCTTTCTGCGAAGCGTTTTGCTAACAGTACTAGTTAAAGACCGAAGATCGCTTGGCGGAAGCCGCTTCTATCCCAAAACCACGAGGTAAATCTGATGAAGGTAAGATCTTTAGCACTAGCCCTTACGGCAGTAGGGATTTTGTTCTCGATCTTATGCGTATATGCGGGTGAGGAAAAGGAATTTACCTTCATAAGCTCCTTTGACGGCTCCACGCAAATGGCTGCGCTTTTCGTGCCTTCTGGATATGATGGAGAGACTTCGCGCCCCCTTCTCGTTGATGCCCACTACTGGGGGGGCAACCACTATACCGCAAAGCTCCAGGGCTACTACGAGGTGTGTGAACGGCTGAACTGGCTCGTGGTGTGTCCGGAGCTGCATGGTCACCGCACATCAGGCCAGACCTCTCTGGCTGCGCTCGAGGCCCAGCACGATATCATTGATAGCATTGACCTCGTGTTGCGCGATTACGCAGTGGATCGCACACGCATTTATCTGGCAGGGCGCTCCATGGGTGGAATGCTGGGTGCGGTGATGGCTGGGAAATATCCCGATCGTTTCGCAGCGATTTGCATGGGTCAGGGGATTACAGACCTTCCGCGCTGGTACCATGAGGTCGAGATGTTTCGTGAAGACACCAAGAAGGAATGCGGTGGCACGCCAGAGCAGATGCCGTTCGAGTACGCGCGGCGCTCTGCCATCAACTATGCATCGAATATCCAATACGTCCCCCTTATCATCTGGCACGGCACAAACGACACCTGGGTACCGCCCTCGCAATCTGAGGACTTGTACATGAAGCTCAAGGAGAAGAATAAATATCAGAGGCCTGTGTACTGGATTGAGGGGGCACCACATTGCGCGCTGAACTATACCCCTGAGTGGATCTGCGAGCAGTTCCTCCCGTACCTGAACATGGCCGAAAAAGGCATCCCTTCGCCCTTCCGTCACTATCCTACACTCGAGATCACAACCGACGAGTCAAAGCCCTACTTCTGGCTGGAGATTACCATGGCTGATCCGAATCGCTTTGCGCGCGTCTCTGCCTCGGTGCTGAACGGCATGCTGTGGCTGAAGACAGAAAATGTGTCGCGTCTCTCAATTGACCTCGAAGCCGCGCATCCGCCCAAGCCCCTCACCCGCTGGGAGGCAGACGCAGACCAGAAGCTCACCGTAACGCTCAAAGGGCGAGGCGCAAAGCCGATCACGCAATTTAGTGTGCGGGGCAAACAATCAGGGAAACTGGCCTTGAGAATGGAGGAAAGGGAATAGAATAGCTCGTCTGCTTCTGGCTAAATTGTCGCGCTGCACGCACTTATGCTGAACTTTAGAACTTTTTCCAAGAGACCCAGGTGCGGTGAGGATTTAAGAGCGCCATGAAGGCCGTTAAGACACATGGATTATTCACGATGCCTTTATTTGAGGCCGCCTTGAGGCGGTCTCCACTTTGCACCCACCTTCAGGTGGGGTGAAAGGGAAAGTTGGCTCAATAAAAACCACTAGGGCGCTTTAGCGTCGCTTGTGCACACGCGCCTTCAGACGGCGAGATTCTTCGCTGAGTTTATACTGAGCGGAGTCGAAGGGCTCAGAATGACATTGTTGAAGACAGGATTTTTAGGATAGGCTCTAAAACCACAAGGGTAGCTCCTCCATAGAGCAATGTGGGGGAGGCGTCGTAGCTGAAAAGCCTTGGCTCTGGCAATTTCGTTCAGTTCGCCTGGTCCGGCTGTTTGCCAAAGGAAGCAGGCGTTTTGGCGGATCTTTTCTAGTAAGGAATCCGTGAGATCATGAAAAAGACAAAACTTATATGCACACAATGCAATAAAACGTACTCTATCGAGCGGGTTCATCCACGTTGTGATGTTTGCAACGAGCCTTTGGAAGTAGAAAAAGTAACCAAAGGAAAGATAAAAGCAGGCAATATTCTTAAGCAGACTATTCTGGACAGGTATGGTGATTTTTTCCCTTTCCTGGAGATTGACCGCACCCTGTCTCTTTATGAAGGATTTACGCCATTAGTTGAGTCTTCACAATTGGCACATGAATTAGGCGTAAAAAGAGTTCTGTTCAAAAACGAAAGCCAAAACCCTACGTGGTCGTTTAAAGATAGGGGAACAGTTGTAGGAGCCCAGCATGCTATTACCATGGGCTATAAAAGAATAGGAGCGGTATCAACGGGTAATATGGCTGTTTCAGTGGCCGCTTATGGTGCTAAAGCCGGGCTGCAAACATTCATCCTGGTCAGCGCAAAGCTCCCTGCCGAGAAGCTTACCCCCATTGCTGTCCATAATCCAATTCTCATTCAAGTGGATGGAGATTACTGGCAGCTTTACTTTGACAGTCTTGAAATGAGCAAGCGGCATGACATTTATTTTATTAACTCAGATGTGCCATTTCGAGTTGAGGGTTCAAAAACAATAGCCTTTGAAATCTGCGAGCAGATGAATTTTGCGTCGCCCGATTATGTTATTGTTCCCACCAGCGCGGGAGGGAATATCCGGGGTATCATGAAAGGATTTGAAGAGTTTAAAGGCAGCGGAATAATCAAGAACGTCCCGAAAATAATCTGTGCTCAAGCCAGCGGTTGTGCGCCAATTTATACTGCCTATATCAGAAATGAAGAATGTATAACCCGCGTTGAAAATCCCCATACGATAGCCCATGCTCTTGAAAATCCATATCCTCCCAGCGGAAATGATGTGTTGAGAAAAATCAAGCGAAACGGAGGACTTTGCGTTGCGGTGAGCGATGAAGCAATCCTTCAAGCGCAACGAGAGCTGGCAGAAAGAACAGGCATCTTCGGACAACCTGCCGCTGCGGTGCCTTTGGCTGCTATAAGAAAACTAAGGAAAGAGAAGGTTTTAAGCGGAAAGGATACGGTGGTTTGCATTGTAAGCGGTAGTGGCCTGAAATATATGGCTGCTTTGGAAAAGCGTTCTTTTAAAATACATACGTGCCAATTGGAAAATTTAAATAAATTCATGGAAGCTATGCTTTAACAATAGGAAGAATTCCGGCTGTTGAGATCACAATCTGTGAGCTCAAGTGAGTGGAGTGGGGCGTAGGGTATAGTGAGTGGCAAGAGTGCCCTGGGGTGGGGACTTGACTGTGCCTTATGTTAGCTTCTCAGGAGCGCGTGTGGGCTAGCTTGACCAAAGCTTCTTCAGATGTTCCCATAACCTGGGAAGCTGGTCGTTTAATGTGATCAGGGTGAAGTAGCCGAAAAAGGCGCAGCTCCAGATGATGGCAACAAAGCGCACCGGATGCATTCCCAATCGCTTATCCAAAATCTTATTATTCAGATATAGGAGCAGGATGCTGTAGATGAACATGACGCCTGCATTAAGCGCTGCTGCGATAATCAGCAGCACCAGTGGCTTGTCCAGTCCAACAGCCAGGATTACACAACCCAGGGCAATCTCCAGCCAGAGAAACGCAAAATAGAGTCGGCTTTCTGTCCACCATTTGCTCTCGCGCAAATAGCTGACTTTTACAATATCGGTAGAGACTCGCGATACTGCATCGAGCACACCGAGCTCAGTTGTAAAGAGAATTGCAATACCAGTCGCATAGAAGAGAACCTTTAGAAGATTGCCCACCTGGCTTCCGATTATCTGGCCCTGCATCCGAATAAATCCGAGTTGTTCGTCCAACCCTGTCATCCCGTACACTGTGGAATACGAGATCAAGCACAGCATAACAAGCGCACCGGTACAGAGCATCCAGAATGTTATCAGATGTTCCCAGTTCGCCCTCCTCCACCAGACCTTCCAGCGTTGCATATTTTCGGGTGTGTAGTGAAAATGAAAGCCAATGGTGCTGATTGCCTCCGCCTTGCCGGTTATCGGACTGGTAATCCGTCCAATGTATTTCCCCATGGCATATCCTTTTTCCCTGATATAATGCGACTGGCAGAGATTCATTGTCCCCCCGGCGCCGGCAAAGGCCAGTGCACCGAGTAATGCAGGCAGGTGAATGTCTGGCGGAATGTGCCCGATCATCGTAATTCCGCGCGCCATCTCCTTGACCGCGTCCCAGCGCACCGTCAGGATAAAAATAATAATAACCACTACGGCGATAACCGCTATTAAAACTATCTGAAGCCGTTCAACCGTGTTATAGACAATAGGCCCTAAACTGATCACAATGCCGATCAGCACCAGGCTCCCAATAGCATACCACTTCACCATGATTTCGCCGCCTACGAACCACGACAGCATTGTTGCGCCGCCGGTTGCCCAGCCGGGCCACATCCAGGGAATTATGTTGCAGAGCAAAAATATCCATGCCCAGTGACGCCACAGGCGGGAGAAACCGGTCACTGCACTCTCTCCGGTCAGCAATGTCCAGCGCTCTATCTCCATGTTGAGAAAGTACTGAGTTGTCACCCCTAGAATGCACGCCCAGAACAGGACCAGCCCATACTTGTACGTCATATATGGCCAGATTATAAACTCGCCGCTGCCTACAGACAGTCCGAGCAAGATGATGCTTGGGCCAAGCATTTTGCGAAACGGGATGGGGCTCGGCATTTCGCGGTACGTCAGGGATGGTAAAGTCCGATCCGGAATAATCTCGCCGGGAACTCTGGCTTCCTGTCGGGAGTGCTTGGAGGAATTGTCGCTCATGGATCTTGCCTTTCGTTCGCGAGGTGAGTACTTGTCATTTACGAATAGCAGTACACAGAAGCGCGACGCACAGAACGTATCCTGGAATCAACGCGCCATGACTCTTGCCCGCGCCTTCAACAATGCCTATACGTTACACTAGCTGAACGCAAGCTGAATTTCCTCAGGGTGGACAAAATGGCCACGGAGAAAATACGGGCGACCCAGCGGGTCGCCCCTACGATCAGGATAAGGCGATTTTTGTCGAACGTTGTAGGGGCGTATTGCAATACGCCCCCACAATTTTTATGCCATTAAAGCAGGGGGGATGGGGTACTAATAATTGCGAAACAATTCTTCGTATGCGCCGCCGGCGCGGCGAGTTGCTGGAAGCTGACCTTCGTCAGAGGGCGGGCCAACGCGAACAACGTCACCCGCACTGATAGTGCCATTGGTGGGATCGTAATCAACGCCGAAATTATTCATGACGCCTTCTGCGCCGATCTCCGCAATGTCGCCCCCATAGGACTGGATCAAGTCGGGGCCCGCCGAGGAGAGACGCCATAGTCCACCCGAAGTGCCACCAGCGCCCTTTGGACTACCCGTCGCATTCAGACCTGCCACGTCGGCGTAATCAAACGTATCGAAGAAAATCAGCGGGCTACCATCGCTTGTTGCCACGGTTTGAAATATGTCAATCGGAACCCGCATTATATAGGCAATGGGCGTGGTCAGAGGCGACAGCCGCACACTCATCGGGACAATAACGCGGCTGGTCAACATCCCAGGTCCTCCACGGATGAACGAAATATACTCGTTATTGTCCACATGGTATGCCTCGAGCGCACCTGCTATCACTCGCATATCATTCTTCGTCCTGGAAACTTTTGACCGCACCGTGGCCTGCAGCATGTTGGCTAGCCCGATCAACGCCAGAATCGCGATTATCGCCACTACGATTAAGAGCTCGATAAGCGTGAAGCTTAAGCTGGGCCGAACCCGATAGCGGCGTTCTGCTTGCCTTGCTAGGTGACTGCGACATTGCAGCGAGGCATACATTAGAATCATTTGCCGATTTCCTGTCTTCGTAATTATAAGATTATAGTATTACTAATTGACTTCCAGAAGGCAAGCTTGATATAGAAGGAAAAAAGAAGTGGCTTTGGGATTTTCCTAATACTCTAATTAGTGGGCTACGGATGGCATCAAGATGCGACTGACGGAAGAATATCAATTAGACTGGAAGTTTTACGTTACAGTGCTGCTGATAGTGGCGGTTGTGGTTACCGGCTTTGCCATTGGTAGGCGAATGATTATCAGAGCCACGGGGCGGGACGTACAGAAGTTAATAATCAGGACGAACTACGGGGAGATCGAAGCCAGCCGCAAACAGGCACGCATCTATGTCCGCGGGCTAGTAGACCAATACAATCTTGCTCCGCGCGAACGCAATAAAGCAGAAGATATTTACACTCGCTTCTTCCACGAGCGTATGAACATATGGATTGAGGACCGCATCAAGGGCCGAAGCGAAGCATACACCCGCCGTCGTCAAGCCGAGTGCGGGCAGCGCTACGAGGAGGAGTTTCAGCAATTCCTTAAGGAACGTGAATAGGGGCATACCTGCTGGTGATCGTGCGGTCAGCTTCCTTTCTTCTTTGCAACCGCGTATTTCATCAACCCCCCAGCAGCGAGAATCTCCTGGGCAAACTGCGGCAGCGGCGCAAAGCCCCAGCTCTGCTTCGTTGTCACGTTCGTAATCTCGCCTTCTGTAAGATCAATCCGCACGCGCTCGCCCCGTTTAATTCCATCCGCTGCCTCTGCACACTCCACAATCGGCAGGCCGATGTTAATCGCGTTCCGATAGAAAATCCGGGCAAAACTCTTTGCCACCACACACGCCACTCCGGCTGCCTTGAGCGCCACCGGTGCATGCTCTCGTGACGATCCGCATCCGAAGTTCTTCCCACCAACTACTATATCCCCCTTCTCACGCTCTTTTAAAAACTCTGGATCGAGACCCTCCAGACAATGCTCTGCCAGCCGTGCCGGATCCGGCGACGTCAGGTACCGCGCAGGGATTATCACGTCCGTATTTACATTATCGCCGTACACGAAGGCTCGTCCTTCGATTGTCATCACAGCACCTCCTCGGGATGCACTATCCGCCCTGCCACTGCGGATGCGGCAGCCACCGCTGGTCCGCTCAGGTAGACCTCGCTCTCCGGATGCCCCATCCTTCCTACGAAGTTCCGGTTCGTGGTTGCAATCGCGCGCTCGCCCTTAGCCAGCACTCCCATGTGGCCGCCTAGACACGGGCCGCAGGTTGGCGGACTCACCACACATCCTGCATCCAGAAAAATCTCGATCAACCCATCGTGCAGCGCCTCGCGATAAATCTCCCATGTCCCCGGAATCACAATGCACCGCACAAAATGTGCCACGCGTTTCCCCTCCAGCACCCTCGCCGCTATCTGCAAATCACTAATCCGCCCGTTGGTGCACGAGCCGATCACCGACTGGTCAATCGTCACGGTAGTTATTTCGCTTACACCACACACATTTTCCGGCAAATGCGGCTGCGCCACCTGCGGCTCCAATTCGCTTACGTCATATTCCTTCACCACCGCATAGTGCGCGTCAGGATCGCTGGTGAAATACACTGGTAGCCGCTTCGCCCGATGCCTTACGTACTCCCGTGTGATCTCATCCGGTTCTATAATGCCATTCTTTCCACCCGCCTCAATCGCCATGTTGCACATCGTCAGGCGATCATCCATCGCAAGCGTGCGAATCACAGGCCCGGTAAACTCCATTGCTCGATACGTCGCACCATCTACCCCAATGTCGCCAATCGTCA
This sequence comes from Candidatus Sumerlaeota bacterium, assembly GCA_030613245.1. Classification (GTDB taxonomy): domain Bacteria; phylum Sumerlaeota; class Sumerlaeia; order MWCT01; family JAUWMI01; genus JAUWMI01. The sequence goes on along the minus strand of JAUWMI010000005.1, from coordinate 27,673 downwards.
TCAGAATTAAATCTTTTCCGCCAATCCATTCACCTAATCTCCCCTTGTAGATAAACTTCATTGACTCGGGCACTTTGAACCATGTTTCACCGCTGATCATGGCCGCCGCCAGGTCTGTGCTCCCAACACCAGTGGCAAACGCTCCTAACGCACCGTACGTGCACGTGTGCGAATCCGCACCAATCATCGCATCGCCGGGTACAACCAATCCCTGCTCCGGCAGGAGCGCATGCTCAATTCCCGCCTCGCCAACTTCAAAGTAATGACCAATCTTGTGCTTCTGTGCAAACCGTCGCATCACGGCACACTGCTCTGCCGATTCAATATCCTTGTTCGGCGTAAAATGATCGGGCACGAGCACCAAGCGCTGCGCATCAAACACTCGTTTTGCCCCAGCTTTCTCAAACTCGGCAATCGCCATCGGCGCCGTGATGTCGTTTGCAAGCAACAGATCCAATCGCGCCTGTATCAACTCACCCGGCTCTACGCTTTGCTTCCCGCAATGTGCTGCCAGGATTTTCTCCGTAATCGTCATGCTGCCCATACCTTTGCTCCTTGTGTGCCGCCATTATATGGTAGGGGCAATTCATGAATTGCCCCTCCAGGACATGATCGTCGCCTGCAGCATTTAGAAATTCTAATATTACGCAATTGGCTTTTCTTTGTAGGGGCGTATTGCAATACGCCCCTACTACTATCCCTTTGCACGTCCCAAAATCTTTTCCTTCCACCGTTGCCATCGCTTCTTCCACCGTCGTGGCTTGATTAGTTCACGATACACTCGCTTTCGGAGAAATCGTCCGACATGCAGATACCACGGCTGTTCTCCAAGCCGCGAAACCTCCTCTGCCGTCACGTGCTGCGGCATGAAGTGCCGTTTCAACTTCAGCAACGTTGCCTCGTCAATTCGGCGATACTTTGCTAAGATCCACCGACTCAGCAAATTTCCCCGGCCACGTACTCGAAACGCCGTTGCAAAATCCACAAGATATGGCTGAAACTTGCGCGTCACCAGCACGTTCTTACGACGCAGATCCCCATGCCCCACGCCTCGAGCATGCATTGCCCTTATCAGGCGCTCCAGCCGCTCAAAAAACTCCGGCACCAGATCATTCTCCTTTGAACTCGGCAGCCGACGTCCGTCTACGTATTCCATCAGAAATCCATCTCCATCCACCATTCCTGCTACACGCGGAATCCCCTCAATCCCCTCCAGCTGCTTCATGATCCGAAACTCATGCGCAATTACCCAGCGACCAAATAACAATCGTACTGCTCGCGGCCGCAGCCGAAAATCCTTCAGCGCATATCGCTTGCCTCCGTACTCCACAAGCATAATATCGGCTTGTAGCACTGATCGGCCCGTATGTATACTTTCAACCACGCACGGCTGAACCGACGCCCTACTCAGTGGAGCTTCCATCTGCTTGTCCATATTCTCATTCGAGTAGTCACTGCGCGGTAATTCCAACATACCATCCTTTTGCTCATCTAGATGTTAGAATATGAGCATAGCCAAAAAGTACAGGCAACCCAATGATGTCGGACTTCTTCCACAGACATCGAGGGCAGACACATGGGTCTGCCCCTACGTCACAAACTGATTTTTGTCCGAGCTGCGAAACATCCTTAGCTGCACAGTAAATATATCTGTAGGGGCGAACCCATGTGTTCGCCCTTTTCCTACATCCCGCGCTTCTCTACCTGTATCCGCTCCTGAATGAGCAGCGTATTGATCGCGTTCAGGTATGCCTTCACGCTCGCCAGCACCACGTCTGTGCTCGCGCCACGCCCGCGCGCCTTTCTGCCTCCCATTGCTATCTTTACTCGCACGCGCCCCACGGCATCTTTCCCACCAGTCACTGCTTCGATTCCATACTCTTCCAGATTTACGCTCATTCCCGTCATTCGGTCTATTGCCTTGAACGCCGCATCAACCGGCCCGTCTCCATTACTCGCATCCATCAACACCTGATCACCCTTGCGAATCTTAAGCGTTGCCATGGGAATCGTTGAGGTGCCGCTTGACGTATGCAGGTACTCGAGCAGATACGTCTCCTTCCCCTTAAACAGCTCGTCATCCACAATCGCATATAGATCGTCGTCAAATACATCTTTCTTCTTGTCGCACAATTCCTTAAACCGTTGGAACGCCCGGTTAATCTCCTCATCGCTCAGCTTATAGCCCAGCTCCTCCAGCCGCTTCTTGAACGCATGTCGCCCGGAGTGCTTGCCCATGACCATTGATTCACCAGTCCATCCAACGGACTCTGCTGTCATTATCTCATATGTTGTTCGCTCCTTCAGCATACCATCCTGATGAATGCCCGCTTCGTGAGCAAACGCATTCGCCCCTACAATTGCTTTGTTCGGCTGCACTGGAATGCCGGTGATCTGACTTACCAACCGGCTCGTCCGATAGATTTCATTAGTGTTGATGTTCGTGTCGTACTTGTAAAAGTCTTGGCGCACCTTGAGATTCATCACAATCTCTTCCAGCGAAGCATTACCTGCGCGTTCGCCCAGCCCGTTGATCGTACACTCCACCTGCCGTGCTCCCTTTACAATCGCGGCCAGCGAATTTGCCACTGCCAACCCAAGATCATTATGGCAATGCACCGAGATCACGGCCTGGCTTATGTTCTTGACGTTTTCCCGCACATGTCGGATGCACTCGCCAAACTGCCACGGCGTGCAGTAGCCCACGGTGTCCGGGATATTCACCGTTGTTGCTCCCGCCTCAATCACTGCCGTTACTACTTCGCAAATGTATCCCCAATCCGTGCGGCCGGCATCCTCGCATGAAAACTCTACGTCCTTCGTGTACGTCTTTGCTTGCTTTACCGCTGCTACAGCTGACTCGATCACCCGTTCCTTCGTCATCCGCAACTTCTTCTCAATGTGCACAGGGCTTGTTGCAATAAAGGTATGAATGCGGCCGCGCTTGGCCGGCTTGATCGCCTCGCCACATCGCGCCACGTCCTCTGGCTTCGTCCGCGCCAGCCCCGCAATTACCGGGCCTTCTACCGTCTTCGCGATCGTCCGCACGGCTTCAAAGTCCCCAGCCGACGAGATTGGAAACCCTGCTTCAATGATATCCACTCCCAGTCGGGCGAGCTGATGCGCCACCTTTAATTTCTCCTCAATATTCATACTGGCTCCAGGCGATTGCTCGCCGTCGCGCAGCGTCGTGTCGAAGATCAGAATCCGCTCAGTCATAAGACTCACCCCTTCTTTTGTAAAATCCGGCGAGGCATACCCGCAGGAGACCAGGCCTTCGGCCATGTTCCGCGTGCATGCCGCAATATCCGCCCTAAAACAAAAACGCCCTGATGACGTCTGCCACATCATCAGGGACGAGTCACTTTAACGGTGTACCCGTGGTACCACCCTGCTTCAGCATATTGCTTTTGCAATACACCCTTTATTTAAACCCGGTTACGGTGGCTGGCCGGCGTGGACTAATAGATAGCGTTCATCCACACAGCTCCAAGGCGAGTTCAGGGCCAGGCCTTACCGCCTCGCACCCTTACCAGCGGTTCTCTGAGAAGGCCCGTCAGCCCCTACTACTCCTCTTCATCGCTTTTCTGGTTGTCAAAGAAAACAGTCGAAAATGCCTACATCTCCGAGAAAAGTGGCCTAAATCATATATACCCGCTTCTCTCTGTCAAGGACAAAATACTCTAACTTACTCTTTCCGCGGTAGCAGAATCTCTACCAGGGTCCCGCGTGGTTTGCGGCGCTGAATTGCGATCCGGCCCTGATGTGCCTCAATGATTCGTTGCGTAATCGTCAGCCCAAGTCCCGTGCCTCCCTTTTTCCGCGTAAAGAATGGCTCGAACACCCGCTCCAGATCATCCTCATCAATTCCTTTTCCTGTATCACCGATTGCCACCCGGACGAAATTCGCATCCTTCCCGGCAGGCTCAATCGTCACGTCAATCACACCTTCCCCCTCAATGGCGTGCCGTGCATTAAGGTAAATGTTCAACAGCGCCTGCTTGAGCTGCATTGGATCTGCCAGCACCATCGGCACCTCGCTCGCATACTGCTGCTCCACCTGAATTCGGCCCTCCTCCTTTTCGTGGAACAGAAACTTCACCACCTCATCATTCAGCTGCCGGATATCGCACTCGGCAATCTCCTTCACGCTAGGATTCGCAAAATTCAGCAACTCCGACACGATTCGCTCGCACCGCATTGCCTCTTTGTGAATGACCTCGTAATCCTCTGAGTGTGGATTTGTCTTACCCGCGTTCTTCAGCAAATATTCCGAGTACGCCGAAATAATCCCGATTGGATTATTGATTTCATGCGCTACTCCGGCTGCCAGCTCGCCAAGCGTAGCCATCTGCTCCGAGCGGATCAGGCGCTCCCGTGCTTTCAACAGCTCTGCTTTCTGCTTGTTAATGATCTCAACGATAAACCACGACATCAAAATTACCATCCAGATAAGCGCAAACTTCAATGCCATGCCACGCCCAAATAGACTCACCGATTGCTCCTGTAGCCTCACCGACAGAATAAACAGCACGCAGATCAGCAGATTCATCAGCAGGTTTTCGCGCGCAGTCCGAAACAGCCCAAACCCGCGCAGAATCAGCAGAAAGTAGAGAACATAAAAATCGCTCTGCATAGCGCGGCCTACGTAGTGGCTTGTGTCGAAGTGGACCAGAATTGTCACAAACAAGACGTCCACCAAGTACGATATGTAGCAGAATCTCTTTATCTGATTCAGCTGTACCCGGCTGAAATGGAAAAAGTACGTCTGCGCCACGTTGAACATCGCGTACAGGAAAAAAAGCATGAAAATCTCTGTCGCTGGAGCCACAAATCCTGTGCTCCACAGCCAGCTCATGAGCGTTACTGCCAGGATCACCCACTTCAGCATGAGAATTGCACGACCCTCTACGTGCTTCAGCCATAGCAAGTACTCCCGCTCCTCTGGACTGATTGCCCACTTCATTCCTTACTCCAACCATGTATGGGTCCAGAATCGCCAAGTAAGACGATTAGAATTTTGAACCCCTACAAAATCTTCGCGCTCTTGTCCCCGCAGCAATAAGCCGTATGGGCAGATTACGATTTTTTCCTACACTTACGAAAATATTTTAGAATCGCCTTGAGCAAGCCTTTGGTAGTATATTCCTTCGCCTCGATCTGTACCTCCAGGCCCGCTTCCCGTACCGTAGCAGACGTCACCGGCCCGATGCTCGCAATCAGCACGTCGTGAAACAGCCGGCTTCGCTCCTTTTTGCTCAGCGCACCCATCAAACGCTGCACCGTGGACGACGACGTGAATGTGATCACATCCACCAGGCCCTTGGTCAAGTACCTCTTCAGCTTCACAATCCCTTCTTTGTTGCCTGCTGTCTCATACAATGGCACCACCTCGACATGCGCTCCTTTTTGCTCGAGCGTCAGCGGCAGCAGGTCGCGCGCCTCTGCGGCCCGCGGTAGCAAAATCCTATCACCCGGCTCGACTGCCAGCGAGTCGAGCAACCCTTCCTGCACAAATTCCCTTGGCATTACGTCGGCCACGATCCCGTATCCCCGCAGCCGCTCCGCAGTCTTGCTCCCTATTACGGAAACTCGTACTCCTCCAAGACACCGCGCATCCAGTCCAAGAGCAAATACTCTTGCCATAAACATATCTACTGCATTCACACTAGTAAAAATCAGCCAGTCGTACTCTCCCAGCTGCGCGATCTGTTGATCTATCGCTGACCCATTGCCCACGGGTTCGATGCGAATCGTCGCACACTCGTATACCACCGCCCCGTACTCCCGTAAGGCGGAGCTAAACTCCTCTGCCTGTCCTACCGGGCGCGTCACAGCGATGCGCTTCCCGAACAAAGGTTTTTTCTCGTACCACTGAAGCCTCCGCCGCAATGCCACGCACTTCCCAACCATAATAATCGCCGGTGGCTGAAAATTCGCCTTTCGCGCTGCCTCCACAACTTTCCCCAATGTTGATGTAAGCGTCTGCTGATCCGGCCGTGTTCCCCAACGAATCAGTGCTATCGGCGTTGATGCTTTCTGTCCGTTTGCGCGCAGCTCCTTTACAATCGTAGGCAGGTTCCCCACACCCATGAGAAATACAAGAGTCCCTTCTGCCTTGCCCAGTACTTTCCAGTTCAAGCTCGTTTCGCGTTTCCCTGGCGCCTCGTGACCCGTGATGATGTGCAGCTGCGACGCCATATCCCGATGCGTTACTGGAATCCCCGCGTATGCTGGCACCGCGATGGCGGAAGTCACGCCTGGCACTACCTCAAACTCTATCCCCGCCTTCGCCAGTTCCACTGCCTCTTCCCCACCACGGCCGAATAAATATGGGTCACCCCCCTTTAGCCGCACTACCACTTCCCCCGCTTTCGCTCGCTCGCACAGTAGACGGTTGATCTCTTGCTGGGGCTTCGTGTGATACCCGCGCCGCTTTCCCACATCAATCCGCTCTGCCTCGGGTGGCGCATAATCCAGAAGCTCTTCATTCACCAGATAATCATGTACCACTACGGTCGCCCGCTGCAGAACCTCTCGCCCTCGCACCGTGATTAGCCCTGCATCGCCAGGCCCAGCTCCAACAAGGTATACCTTTCCAGCCATGCGTATCCATCCTTATGTAAAAGTGCTTGTCTTTGCAAAAATGTTAGTGCAGAAAATAGAGAGACAAAGGACAAAATCCTGCGTTTTCAGAGTATTTTACCCGATCGCTAATCCGGATAGATTCTTCTTACGTCTCTCCCCTCTCTTCTCTCAGAAAGGGCCTTCATTTTCAAGCTGTAGTTTTGGAAAAGACCGAAGCGCGAACAATCGCATCCCCTTGTGCTCACGTACCAGCTCGAGATGCCGCTCCCGAAAGTCTCCAAGCCTTGCTTCCAGTCTGTTTCGCGTAAGGATGTGCGTTATCCCCAGCTTCCGTAAATACGCAAAGATTTCGTCACTTCCGTACGCCCGATCTTCTGCGAGAAATTCCAGCATATCCTTTGAGTGCATGTGTGGATTCGGGAAAATCGCCACCGGCAGTAACGGTAACTCTGGTATGTTTTCCGTCACCAGCAGCACGTCACTCTTACCCATTACGGTCGGCACATACTTTACCCACTCATACTGTGAGAATTCGCGCTCGTAATACCCCACAATTGCCTTCCTGACAAGCATCGGGCCATGCGGCGGAACCGCAAGGCTATCCTCTCCGACTCGTCCCGCATAGTTGTACGTCCAGAATCCATTCAGCGAAAGAAGAATCACAATCCCGGCAATCAAGGCAAACATGCCCTGTCTCCCTGCAAACTTCTGCACGCTGCCCCAAAGCAACACAATGATCAGCGGATATAGTCCGATTAAAAATCGCCACGCTGGCGATCGCAGAAATATGCCAACCGCAAATGCGCCCAGCACCAGCAGAAATACCATCGCTGGCTCCCTGTAAAATCGCCCAACTATACCCAGCAGCAACGCCAGACACATAAACAGCACCATCCGGTTGGCTTCCAGATAATACACATTCCGCAAATACTCTTGAACGTAATTTCCGAATTCCTTCAACTCCTGCAACGTGCGCGGCATGGCAAATCGCCCATATACCTGATCCTTTTCAAGAAAATCCTGCGCCATTTGCTTGTACTCCACCCGCGTCGGTATACTATTAGTGAAAAACGGGTAAAACGGATTTCCTGTGACTACTGTACTTTTGCCCCACCACAACATGCCCACCATTACCGCAGGCACTAGAAGAAATACCGCCTGGTGCCGCAGATCGCCCAGACGGGCACGCCTGACCACTTCGTCTTTCTCCGCATTCTTTTCTCTCCGTGCCTCGCCCCGATTCAGACAGTCAATTATCCATACGCTCACAATTAGCGTCAAAACACCCATTACGAAATACACTACTCCGGGTAATTTTGACGCCAGTGCAAAACCGAACGCCAGTGACCCTAGCCCAAGTACCCACGGTTCGGGTTTCTGTAAGGCCCACAGCATGAACAAATAAAATCCCAGGCACACGTAAAATGCGAATTGGAGGTCAACGTGCGCCGTAGTGGCAAACTGGCCGACGTCCCGCGTCAGCATTACCAGTGTCATTGCCACCACACCTACTGCCACGCTGAAAAATCGCCGCCCCAAACAATACGTCAGCCACACCAGCATAATCATATACACCAGCGACACCATCTTGCACACCATAATGCCGTCTGGTATCAAACCCAACACCCAGACGTAGAGCATCTGCGGCATCAGCGGGTAATTCGAACATAAATTATACGGAATCGCAAAAATCCCATGATGGCCAAGGTATGCCTTTGCCACCGTTAAATGATACATATACGAATCAATCAGCATCGTCGGGGTCGCCGCAATCGCAAATAATACCCCGACTGCAAACAGCAAGATTACGGCAGTCCCAATGATACACCAGAAAATCAATGTCCTTACTCGTGGCAATCGCCCCCACATTTCGCGCACCTGCTTCAATACTCTCGCGTCGTATCGCCTCGTCATGGCCAACACTATCAGGCCCGCCCCAATAATGGTCGCACCGCGAAACAGCCATTCATAATAGAGCTGTACCAGCCCCAGCAGGTACACGAGGTGTGCGCACACCCCAAGTCCCATCCCGAGCGCAACAACCGGTGCATCATAGGCTGCAAACAAACGGCGCCCGCCAACCAGACGCGCGCCCACATATACTGCTATTATCAGAAAACTTATACCCCACAGAATCGCCATATTCACTCCAGAATTCCTACTGGAATGTCACGCCACTTCTTTTTGCTATCGATATACATTGCATCTGCATAGCTAGCTTATCCACGCGCAACCGGACGAATCATAAGAAAAGCTCTTAGGGATCTGTAGTGGGCCAGCTGCTAGAATGTAGGGGCGTTTAATTAAACGCCCCTACTATGAAATTCCAAGAACCATAAGAAACGTCTTTCCCACGACCTTTCCATAAAATAACCAGCGCAGGGCGTTCGCCCTGCGCGCCAATTGCCTTGCCACCTGGTTGCTGTTCCGGGTCTGATTTCACAGCCGCCGCGCACGTTTGTAGTTTAACAGTCGCATCCATCCGCGTTTTATATTCTCAATCGCTTCGGGAAAATTTCCGGTTTCTGTTGCCTTGCGTGCGGCTGCTAAATAATAGATTGCCTCCTTCGCATACTCTGGCATCGGCGTGACGCCGCCGTAAACCGACAGCCGTGGGCTCTCGTTCTTCTTGGCTGAATAATCCATAATAATCCGCGCAATGTCGGTTTGAAAAAACAAATAACAAATCTCCCGTCGCGGAAGACCCGAATCAATCCACTTGTCAATCTTGAAATTCGTCTCTGCCCCATGCGCATCAATCACCTTCATCCGATTAACGTATACGTCGCCCCGCGTAGCCGAGAAACTGATCGCACTTGCGCCTTTGAGCAGCGGCTTCACATTATACGTATCCTCGTCAATCTCCTCACCAAGCGACACTTTATTTCGCCCTATGTAGTACCATTTGTAATGCGTGAGCAAACTGTGCGCGTGATCCACTGTCTTGACATATTCAATCACATCGGCCAACGCATCCCTCGCCGTCTCCTTGCGCAATTCCATAAACTGATCGTTATTCTGCTCTAGCAGGTCAATACACCTGCGCATCAAACGGATTGAATCATTGAGGCTCAGCGGCGGCACGTAGGTGAACGCAAATCCCGGCCCCTCATGCTCTCCTACAATGTCTGCCTGCTCCTCCGCCTTTGTTTCATATACAATTTCCGGCATCGGTCGTGACACCATAGGAACTTGCGGCATTGAAAGCAATGGAACAACTTCTTCATCGGGACGTGTCTGTTCGGGACTCGGCGTCGGTGTTACTATTACCGTTGCTGCTGGCTCCTGCCCGCGAATGCCGTGCGACCACACACCTACAAAAACTAACCATACCATGACCAGCGTCGCTATTTTCATATCTACTCGCATCAGAATCCCCTCGCTGAGGCTCTCTGCCAGACGGAAGTCGTCCGGCTTATCTTTCACCCTTCATTTCTCCGCTGCTAACTTCCCCAGGATCAACCGCCGCAACAAATCCAGCGCTGTTTCCGTCGCCCACAGCCGATTCTCGCTCCGATTGCCTGTAAATTGCCGCCGAAACGTCATCACTCCTCTTGCATCCGCCAATCCCAAATACACAAGCCCAACCGGCTTCTCCGCTGTTCCTCCTGTGGGCCCCGCAATCCCTGTAATCCCCAGGCCAATGTCTACACCCGCTCGCTCGCGCACTCCTACTGCCATCTCCGCTGCCGTCTCCCGGCTCACTGCTCCACACGTTTCCAGTGTCTCGCGCTTAACTCCTACCAGCTTTACTTTCGCCTCATTGCTATACGTGACATAACACTCCGAAATGTAATTTGAGCTTCCCGACACCTCGGTCAATCGCATGGTCACCTCGCCGCCAGTGCACGACTCCGCCACTGCAATGCGCAGTCTCCGTTCTCTCAGGAGCTTGCCCACGCTCTGCTCAATCTCCTCTTCATCATAGCCGTATACATGCTCTTCACCGATGCGACGAAGAATTTTCCGTTCCATCTCTGCAATGCATCGCCCTACCTCTGGCTCGCCCTCTCCTCGCACATTCAGGCGAATATCCACCTTTCCCGGCTTTGCCAAAAACGCCAGACCTGGCTTTCCACTCTGCGAAAACAAATCACGCAACTGCTCGTTCAAGTACGATTCAGGCACGCCGAACGTCCGGATCGTCCTTGTCCGCCGCAACTGCTGCACGCCATACGTCTCTGTGAGAAAGGGGATCACGTGCTTCTCCAGCATGGGCACAAACTCTCGCTTTGGCCCGGGAAGTACAACCGCCACCGCCTCCTCGCCTTGCGAGATAAATCCCGTCGCCGTTCCCACGGGGTTATGCAGCGCAACTGCACCTTCTGGCACGAGGGCCTGCGCCCGATTCGATGCAGGCATTTTCAGATCGCGCGCGGCAAACCGTTCTTCTATCAGCCGCAGCGCCTCCGTATCTTCCCGCAACTCTTTTCCCCATACTCGCGCCACCACATCCCGCGTTACGTCGTCTGCCGTTGGCCCCAGGCCACCCGTTATCACCACAATCTCCACCCGGCCACGCGCAATCCGTAACGCTTCCTCCAAGGTCTCTGCATCATCTCCCACCGCAGTGTGGTAGCGTACCTCAAACCCCAGTCCCTCCATCACCTGGCTTAAATACTGCGCATTTGTATCCGAATACAGGCCTTGCATCAACTCCGTGCCTGTAGATACAATCTCAACACTCACACTCTTGCGGGCAGACGCCCTCGCGTCCCCACGGGACCCGTCTGAGTCTGGGCACTTCACTTGTGAGTCCTTCTTTTAAAATTGACCTTCCATTTCTTCGAATGGGTTGATATTCCCGCTTATCTCTGCAACCCCATATGCTGCGCTGCACATAGCCATTGCGCCAAAAGAATTTCGCTTTTGCCTCTTCCCAAGGCTATTTATAAAGCCCCACGCTTGCAAAACTTACCATTGATCCCGCAGCCGCATTACAACCCTGCATGTACTTCAGCGTCTCTCCTGATCGTGCCTCTAATACTTGCAGCAACACGTAGATCGCTGGTAGTCCACAGATGCGCCGCCGATTACCATCCATCTGTACCTCGCGATAAAATCCCTCTGCGTCTTGCGCCGCCACCCGCTCAAGCAGCGCTGTATCGTATGTTTTGGCGCGCTGCATGTCGTTCATGTCTAACTGCCCCGCATCTCCGAATTGCTGCCCGATATGCGACAAATCTACTCCCGCAATCACGCATACTTTTCTGCCCAGCTCCCTGATCACTTTGCGCAGCAGGTTAACAAATTCTCTCACCTTGTCCTCATCCATAGGTGACCGCCCCGAAGCAATCAGTTCCTCAAACGATCCGCATAGTACCGGCAGGATCGTAAATCGCCTCTGCTTTCCCAGCACATACTGTAGCATCACCACCTGAAACTCAATTGAATGTTCTTTGCGGTGTACAAACTCGTCAGCGAATAAATCGCCACATCCATAGCCCGAAACAAGCGCATCCACTATCGCTGTATCTGTCTCTGCCACCCCCAATGGCGTTTCAAATCCCTTCCGGGTCAGCACAAAATATTCTTGCGCCGCAGCATGCGCAATCCCCAGCACAATAAAAACGTCCACCTCACGCCGCAGGCGCGCCACCTCGTCATACGCCCACGCGTAACAAGGCCCACCGCGTTGAAAGTCAATGTGCGGCGCTATTACTCCCGCCAGTATTTTGTCCTGCTTCTTCGACCCATCATGCCCCGGCCCCTCTGGTGACTCAAAATATCCCGCCAGCTGGCTCTTCAGCCGCTCTGCATCCGACTCATATGCAGATCCTGCGTGTGCTGCTTGCCGCAGCGCTTGCTGCCGAAACGCCTCCTCTAACCTAGCTCGATGCTCCGCATACTGCCCGCTTTCCAGAAGCAAACACTCATCCAGCTTCTCTACCATCTCTTCAATCTTCGCGGTAAAGATCAACTCGCCAAACCGCCGCATATACTCTGCCTGGATATCGCGAATCGAATGCTTCCCATCCATAAGAGTTAACAATAGCATCGTAGACTTGTTCTGCGGCATGAACAGCGCTTTTTCGCTGAGCTGTTCCGGATCGCGCAGGCACAAAACCCGTTCTCCCGACGCCTCTGTCGGAAACAGGTCAATACTGCGCAACTTAGGATAATCCATGAATTTCCTTAATCTCCTGATTCGCTAAAACTACTTTTAGTATTCAGCCCTTTAAAATGCAAGTACAACGTGCTGCCTGTGCGTACTTCAAAGCGGCCCAGCCAAAATCTAATGAAGTGTAGATGCCGGAGGAGCGCGCCGAGTCGCAAATGCGAGCCTAGCTTCCATTGATGTGAGAAGATGGAAATCGGGCACAGGAAAGACTGGCGGCGGTAAATAGCAAAACAAGTGATGTGGTAAGATTGATGCTGCCGCGTATCAGAAATTCATGCGGAGCTTTATGAACACGACCTTAACCTAGATATTGCCGCAATACAGAAGGTTCTACAGGAGGCGCTTTCGCATGGATTCGGCAAAGCCCCTGTGCTTTCTAGCCCACAGCATGGTTCTAAAAAATTTTCGCCAGGTGCCTGTATCTTTCCATTTTCCCTGTTGTTTTAAGAAACTTCGCATTGCGCGCAACCAGTGGAATGGCAGCGCAAGATTGGCACACAAGAAAATTCGCTCCATTTGCGTTAATGGCCTTTCTCGTTCATATGCCTGCAAGGCTCTTTGTTGATCTTGTTCTTTCCACCTAGTATAAAATCCGAGGTAATGCAATGGAGCCACCATGTCAATGACGGCAAAGTCCGGTTTAAAGGATTCTACATCGATAAGATAGCACGTCACCCCTTCCTTGCTTGTGCTGCCGGCAGATGGGGTGTTTGTCGAAAGGAGATAATTGTTTTCGTGCGTGTCTCCATGGCACATTGTTAGGCAAACATCGCTGAATGGCCCTTTCAAAAAGTCGAAACGCTTCTTTTGTATTGACTTTTCGTTTAATGTGTCTCCATTTCGTCGGCCTGACCTCATTATTGATTCCGCTAATTGAAGTTGTTCCTCAAAGCCCTTTCTTTTCCATTGCACCGGATACGACCACCATTTTCTTTTATTGAGCGTCTCTAATTGAGCCAAAACGCGTTTATATTTGTCGATATTACTATTAAACTCCGTCCAAAGATTCTCAGAGGGCGGCCCAAGGTCTTTCTGAACTAAGCTTCTTGAAACCTCTTCGCCCATTCTGTGAAGCAGCCCCAACGTCCTCATCACGATTTCTACATCCTTTACTTTCCGGTAAGAAGGACGGCGTCCCTTTATAAAGGGCACGAGATAAAAGTTCTTTCCCTGCCATTCGAGAATAACTGCTTTTTCTTTCTCCTTCAGTAGTAGCGGGTACGCAATAAAATGCATGTCTTGATGCTTCGCCATAGTTTGAAGGGTAACAAGAATTTCCTGAAGTTTTGGCATCGGCATTTTTTCGCGAACTTGTTTTAATACAAACCATTCACCTTTCGGCGCTTCAACGAGGCACTGCATCCTGTGACCATATGGCAGCTTGTGTAGTCGAACCTTGCCCAATCCCCAGGCTTCTGCCACTTTTTCTAGTGGGGGAAACGATGTCATAGTAACGACTCTTTCGATCAAGCCTTATTTTGCGAAAATCGACTCCTTCAGGTATTTCTCAAATCGGCCCTCAGCTGAATGGCCTCAGCTTCCTCTTTGTGCCAGAACTTAGGAAACCGCCAGGAGGGCGTACGCAATCTTTAAGCGACGGTGTTTTTCAAAATCGCTAACAAGAATAAAGGCAATTTTCTACTAAAATCTCTAGTTACGGCTGACGTAAGAAATCGGTCCAGGTATGGCTGGGTGTAAGATGTAATAGAGACCGTGCGATGCCGCTTTTCCGCTTGACACGCTATACTCGCAGGCACATCAAAGTAGATAATACACGATAGGTCTGTTTCGCGAGAGCGCTGGATTGCTTTTGTCAACAGCAACTCTGAGACAAGGAGCGAAATCACACCAATGCGAGCCAACCATAACCTTTCGATTGCACCCCGGCTTCGCGAAGTGTTGCTTTCATGGAAAAACCGGTTCTATTTGTCTTGACAAGATGCTCATTAAAGGTAAAAGCCTAGCGAAATAAGGTCTATATGGGAAATCTCGCTTAAGTAGGGTGTCGTCTCAATTTCCATTATATAAATGCTTTCTCTATTTCGAGCCATAAGGAGAAGTTTGGGTTCGACGTACCGGGCACCACCTGCAGGTGCGGAGATCGGGAAGAAAGGCGCTTGTCCAATAGCCCTCAACCGGGAGTATGCTTCGCGGGATATTGGATATCCCATTTGGCTCTTCGGGCTGCTGTTGTTCATTGCCTCTCTGTTCATCACTGGATGTCGAATTTACACGACGAACCACGCCATTCAGATTCCTTTAGTCCATCTGATAAATGACCCCACTCTGTATCTTGGCGATCCGTTTGCATCCACGCTGCCGTTGTATGCGTCGATGGTCTGGAGAATTGTTGCCTGGTTCAATCGTTTCATCCCAATCGAACCTCTGCTGATTGGGCTGCTGCTGATGGAACGAGTTCTGGTTTTGTTCGCCGCAGCACAGTTGGGCAGGGCATTTTCCAATGGCTCCAGGCTATGCATTGTTCTGTCGATGGCGATATTCGCGTTGGCGCCGAGTCCAATTCTTGGCGGGGGCACGATAGTCACCGATTACTTCGAGCAGACAGGCCTTGCCATTTCCTTCTTCTTTTTAGCAATGGCCGCATTTCATAATCATCGCTCCGTACTTTGGGCGATTATGCTAGCCCTTGGGTTCAACTGGAGCAGCATGTACGGCGCGTATGCCCTGTCTTATTTCGGGGCGGTAATTCTGTTTGATGAGCAGTATAGAAGAGAGATCATGAAGTGGGTCTTGGCCGTTTCCCTTTTCCTTTTGCTTGCCAGTCCAAACATCATTCTCTCGGCAGCCGCAATAGGACAGGGCGAGCACGACACGGCCCTGTGGGTTCAGACATGCAGACTACGCTTTCCGCGGCATTTTCCCCCTTGTCTTGGGACGTCGACAAATTCATCGAGTTCGGAGTGTTGGCTATTCTGGGGGTGGTTCTTCTCCATCGGCATCGCCAGCAATTCCAAAAGCTTTACCGACACGGGCTGATCTGGACTGGCGTCAGCCTGGGTTGGCTAGCCTTGGCATTTGTCTCGGGTCATTTGCTGAGCATTCCATTCTTGCTTGTAATACATCCGGCGCGAGGGACGGATTTGTGGAACTGTTTTATGCTGGTTGCACTGATGACGGTCTTTGTCTGGAAAGTTTCAGAGTCTCGCAGGGGAGCCCTGTTTTTGTTGCTTGTGTTGGTTCCCCAACTGCTCGCCGTCGATTCCGCACTCGCCGCGCTGATGGTTATCGCCCTATTGTCCATGCTCTACCAGCCCGTATCGCATTGGGTGTTTCGCCAAGGAGGTCTCAAACGATTTGCGATGAGTGCAACTTGCATAATCGTACTCTACGCTGTGGTTTTCGGTCTTCGAAAAGAGATTAAGGACAGAGAGGAAGGATGGTTTTTTAATCAGCCGCGCCGGTCGATTCGCGAAGCGGCCCAGTGGGCCGAAACCTCAGCGCCACGCGAAGCGACTTTCCTCATCCCTCCTGGGTGGGAACAGTTTCGGGGGCTGTCCAAACGAGCAGTTTTTACGACTTGGAAGGACGGCGCGGCAATACTCTGGGATCGTCGTTTTAACCAGGAATGGGTTAGAAGATTGGCCGCGTTGGGTGCGGACTTAAGGGAGTCTGACCTTCGCGGGAAAGATGCCAGACGTGACCTGTTCAAAGGCTATGCCAATCTCACCGATACCGACGTCGAGCGGTTGAGGAATGATTTTGGTATTGATTATTGGGTAGTGCCAGTCACTCACAAATCAGCGTTTCGTCCCGCGTTCCAAAACTCCGAGTTCAAAGTCCTACAGCTCGCCGAGAACCAAGGCACGGTTACTGACCACGGAACTCAAGGTTCCCCCTAAAGCCGCGGGCAATAATCCGCGCCACTTTAGCTGGAATCCCAGATCACACATACAAAGACATAGTCAAGCGTACAAAGTTGAGAATAGGGGAGCAATCTGTGGTTCATCTTCACCATTGATCATATGTGGGCACCGGAAATGCGGAGCTCCCATTTGCGCTTGACACGCCATGCCTGGTGAGCGCATCAAAGTTGATAATACACGACAGCTCTGATTCGAAAATGCGTCGGTTTTCCTTTGTCAACACTAACGTTCTGTTTTCACGAAGTCCCCGAAGGCGATTTTCCATAAAGCGTAAAGGCTGAAAGCTCCTATCGCGAATACAATGTTGTAAAGGGAAGATTGTGCATATCGTTACTTTTGCAATTTTCAATTTGCAATTTACAATTCGACATTCGCAGAATGTCGCCTAACTTTAAGATCAGGGAGGGAAACCACAGCAATGCGAGCCAAGCATAATCTTTCGATCACACCTCGGCTCCGCGTCTTGTCTGAGGATCAGAAGGAAACGATCTTCCAGAGCGTGCTCGAGGTACTGGAACACACCGGAGTTCGCGTTGACAATAATGAGGGGCTGGAACTGCTCAGCAGTGCCGGCGCGCGCATCGGTCCAGAGCGCCGTGTCCACATCCCCTCCCACCTTGTTGAAGATGCATTGGCCAGTGCACCACGCAGCATCACCATTTATAATCGGCTGGGCGAGCAGGCCGTAGTTTTGGAAGAACAACGCGTTTATTTTTCCAGCCAGGTGGACTCGACCTATTTCTTCGATCCCTTCGACCGCACGCGTCGGAAAAGCGTGCGGGCCGATGCACGCTTAGGCGCTGTCCTTTGCGACGCTCTGCCCAACATTCATATGGTCTCCTTTTCTTCCTTATACAAGGATGTTCCCGGCCAGATTGCCATTCGCATTGGTCACAAGGATACGGTGATGAGCTGCACCAAGCCCCTTATGCACGGCACGGGTAATTTTATCAATCTGAAGGCCGTGGCCGAGATGGCCGCTGCGGTCGTTGGCGGATGGGAAGAACTGGCCCGGAAACCCTATTATGTTCATTATGCCGAGCCGCTCTCGCCGCTGATTCATACCGACGAGGGAGTGGCGAAGCTCCTCTTCTGCGTTGAACGCGGCATACCGGTGATCTACACGCCGATGACCCTGGCTGGATGCACGGCGCCGGTCACTGGTGCCGGCTGTTTGGTGGGCTGTATAGCCGAGTCGCTGAGCGGAATAGTGATGGCGCAGCTCAAACGACGCGGAGCACCGGTTATTTTCGGCGGCGTGCCGACGGTTTTTGACATGTCGAGCTCAATCGTCTCTTACGGCGCACCGGAGATGCTTCTATGGTCAGCAGCACTGACCGAGTTTGGTCAGTATCTCCACTTGCCTGTTTTCAGCACCGCAGGGTGCACTGATGCGGTGACATTCGACCAGCAGGCCGCGGCCGAGTCTACCATGTCGTGCTTGATGGCGGCACTGAGCGGAGCAAACCTGATTCACGACGTGGGCTTCACTGAAGCGGCAAAATCCGCCTCATTGGAATTGATCGCTGCCACCGACGAGTTCATCAGTATGATCGGCTGCATCATGAAGGGTATGGAAGTCACGCCTGAGACACTGGCCCTGGAGGTAATGGATGCAGTCGGGCCGGGCGGCAGTTACCTGGGCGAAGAGCACACTGTCCTGCACTTTCGCGAGAACTGGTTCCCCGGGCTGATGAATCGCCGCCAATACGAGCAGTGGACCGCGGCTGGTAGCCTGACGTTGGGAGACAAAGCCAACGAACGCGTTCGCCAAATCTTGAAGGAGCACCAACCCGCAGCGCTGCCGTCGGATGTAGTGGCCGAGTTGGACAAGATGGAAAAGAGCTGGTGGCGGGAAGTGTCGTAGGGGAGAGACGGACCATTTTTCCTTCCTCGATTCATATCAAACTCCGTGCATGAGGTTTACCCGCCTAAGGCGGACGAGCCACAGTAGCACAAGCCTTTTATTACCCCCTGATACTCAATGCCTGCGTATCTTCCAGTAATGTAATCGGACAAAATAACGGCGTTTCATTTTCATATGTGGCAATTTTTGTCTTGCTTTCGCGTAACACAGATGTTAATTTTCACAGCAGTCCGATAAGAAAGCGAATTTGTGATGAACACCGATAAAAACTCTCCTATCTGTGTCTCCTTGTCTCCACATCTCTCCGTCCGCATGGCCGTCCTGGGACTTATGATTGCCCTGGTCGTAAGTGTTCCCATAGCAGGCTTTGGAATTGTTTACGTGGATAAAAATGCCACGGGTGGCAATAATGGTTCGTCGTGGGCCGATGCCTACACAACGATTCAGGTAGGGATTGATGATGCGGATGTGTCGGACGATGAGGTGTGGGTGGCACAGGGGACGTATTGCGAAGCAATTGTGATGAAGTCAGGCGTGGCGCTCTATGGAGGTTTCAACGGCACCGAGACTTCCCGCTCCGAGCGCAACTGGACGACGAACGTAACAACACTTGACGGCAGCACAGTCCGCAACGGCTCCCCCGCCTTTCACGTAGTCACGATGGATTCCATTACAACTTCCACAATTGACGGTTTCACCATCACCGGCGGAAATGCCAACAGCTCTATAGACTCTAATGATAAGGGTGGTGGAATATATTGCTTCGATCTTAATGATACAAATACAATTTCAAACAACAAGATATTAGGAAATTCAGCAAGGTATAGGGGTGGTGGGATTTATTGCGAGCAATCTTCGCCCACCATTATGAACAGCACGATCTCGGGTAATTCAGCATCACGAGACGGGGGCGGTATTTCTTGCCGCAGCCGTTCAGCGCCTATCATTACTGACAATATTATTTCGGGAAACTCTTCATCCCGGGGCGGGGGTATTGATTGCTACTCCTCCTCTCCAAGAATTATGAGAAACATGATCAGCGGAAACTCAGGAGGCGGTATTAAGTATTATCATTCAGTGTCAGTAGTCACCAACAACACCATTTTGAGAAATTCAGCAGGCCAGGGCGGGGGGATTTCTTGCTTTGGTTCCTCCTTAAACATTATGGACAACGTAATATTGCAAAACTCATCAATAGTGGGCGGCGGGATTCATTGCAGCTATTCTTCGCCTAATATTGTTAACAACATAATTGCTGACAATTCAGCAAACGGATTCTCAGATGCCACATCGAGCTTCGGCGGGGGGATTTATTGCTACAACTCAGATCCCATTATAATTAACAATACGATTAGCGGAAACTCGGCAGACGGTTATTATGAAGGCTCCGGCGGCGGGATTTGTTGCAACTACTATTCTTCATCCTTGATTGCGAACAACACAATCGCCGGAAATTCCGCGTCTGACCGTTATGCCGGATCGGGGGGCGGAATTTCCTGTTACGGTTCCGTTTCAATAATCAATAATGCCATCGTGGGAAATTCGGCAAGTAAAGGTGGTGGAATCCGTTGCTCTACCGGAACCTCGGCAATTATCACGAACAACACAATTGCTGGAAACTCAGCCACCAAAGGTGGAGGAATTTCTTGCTGCTTCTCCTCCTCGCCAATGATTACGAACACTATTTTTTCTAATAATGATAGTTATGACATCTACGAAGACAATACCTATAGCGATCCGCTTCTTAGCTATAATGACTTTTACGGTAACGCGCAGGGTATTTACTATGATGAAGGTACTACGCCCTACACCAGCGTTTTGATGATGGATGCGGCGATTGCTGAATGCACCAATAACATCGGCCTTGACCCGCTGTTTGTTGGGGATACCCTGAGCAGCGGAAGCTGGACAGCCCAGGTAAATTACAATTTCGAGACGTTCCAGACTACATTGAGCGACAGCTCTGCATCCTGGACTTCAGACGAGCATGCTGGCCGTCTCCTCAATCCTGATACCTCTCAGAATAAGCAATTCGTCATCGTTGGTAACACCGCAGCAACGATCACTGTCTGGGGCGACGTAACCGAGATTGCGCAAATCGGCGATTTGTATAAGATCTTTGACTATCACCTTCAGCCGACGTCTCCGTGCATTGACGCTGGCGGCTATGTGAGCGGTTTAAGTCAAGATTTTGAAGGCGATCCTAGACCCTGCAACGCTACACTGGAGCCGCGAGGGGATGGTTCTGACTTTGATATTGGTGCAGATGAATACATCGGGCTGCTTTGGCACGGTTTCACCGATTCACTGGAAGGATGGACAACAGGAACGGCAGTGGTCTTCTCGCCGCCACAGTGGGTATTTGAGCCGGGAGGCTTGAAATTGATTTCGCAAACCAACACTAACACTTTCGGCTTCTGGGTGAGTCCGGAAAATGCCATTCCGGTGAGCGAAGGATATCTTTATCGCGCGCGGTTTGCGGTTTCAACTGATGTGACCATGCCGGAACTTGTTCCGCAGATTCGTCTGCGAGTGAATTCAAGCAACTTTCAGCAAGCCGACTGCCTGGCGATTGACAGCAGTGGCGATGGTGGTGCATCGCCTAGTCCTGACGGTATCGCCTATGATCTCTATTTTGTCCCACCAACAAACGATGATTTCTGTATGCTTGCCTTTGATCTCCTGAGCTTCAACCCGTACGATGCTGCACATGCAGAACTCGCCCTGGAGAGCGTGCTGGTTGAGCGCTTCAGACTGGATACATTGGATGAGTCTACGACAATCACCTGGACTTATGATTTTGAAACGAGTCAAGAATTCTGGGGCCCCGGCGACGGGACATTCACATTTACCGATCCTGAGTTTTTCTGGAGTGATGGAGCGCTCCATCTGTGGTCAATGACAAACACCAATACCTTCGGTTACTGGCATAGCGATCCGATAGACATAATCATTGAGGAGGATCGTCTGTATCGCGGCACATTTGAGGTGCGAACAGACGAAACCGACCCAAGTCGCGTGCCGCATATGCGTCTGCGATTCAACACGGGGAATCTGCAAGCTTCGCGCACGCTGGGCATCACTAGTGCTGGTGATGGGGCAAATTCGCCTGCCACCACAAATACAACATATGACCGGCTATACTTCTTGCCGCCAGTGAACTGTGTTGGCAAAGGGCTCATTGTCTCCTTCGACATCCTCAACTTCAATCCCAACGACGCGGCTGAAGCTTCCCTCATCCTCGACCGCGCAATAATCGAGACTCTCTCACCGCCAGCCTTACCCTGATCCGCCTTCGGCGGTGATCTGCCTTCGGCGGACAAGTTTTGCTGAACGTTGTTTCCTCTCCCCAGAGGGGAGAGGATCAAGGTGAGGGGGATTATCTCTCTCATGAAATACTATCTCATTTGACAAGGACCGACTTCTTTTAACCTGACCATAGAAATTGTGACACGCGGGAGCAAAACCCCTGCAATAAGAATTTTGCTTCCCATTTCCGGCGAGCCGCTTAGACCATCTCCTTCTTCTGGCCGAGCCATCTCGCACGTCCAGAATAGACTCCAGGCGCGCCCCTTTACCCCAAATCCGAGGGTAATTTGCATATTTTCTTGTTGATATTAATTTTTGTAAATGTATACGGTCGCCCAAATTGTTTTTTCAGCCACAAACGGCGCTTTCGCCACATTCAGAGCAGGTTTCCGGAAGTAAACTAACTACGCATATCTTGACCTTTTTTGTCCGTTTTTCTGATTAGTCCCCAAAGAAAGTGCAAAGATTCTTATGGATACGTACGATAAGGAAGTAAAGCCCAGTGAGAAAGGAGCGTACGTAATGAAACACTCAAAGTCTTTTGCCGTTATCATCTTTGTGGCAATTTTTGTTTTTGGGTCTTTAGCACAGCAATCGCTCCCATCATATCGGGTCAAAACCTCTTTGGATTTATCGTTTCAGAAATTAAGTCCGGATTTGCGAGAAATAGCCAAAAGCCCATCTGAGCAGCCAATCCTCGTGTGTGTTCTTATCACCAAAGGCACTTCGCTCAACGGCCTAATGATTCGCTCCGCGCTTAGCAGGCCTATCGGCGAAATTCAGTGGATTACCGGTGAGGTCATTGACAGTAATCTAAGAAAGTTGGCAGGCGCGAAAGGTGTAATTTCAGTCTTCTCCACTCAAACATATCAACCAGTAGACGTGCCTGGCGAGGAAGAATTGAAGACACCACGACCACGCATCACTGGTGAAGAACTACGCTCGTTACTGAAAAAGGGTGGTAAAGACCTGCTGCGAGAACATCTGGATAAGATAAAACCCGAGCCCCGCGAAGCAGAGAAATCTTTTCAGCCCGTATCTTCACCAAACACAATTAAACCACTATCGGTGAAAGTGAAAGATATCCACGGAGCGTCAGCAGCGTGGGCAAAGGGATATACCGGCACAGGCGTTATAACTGCAATAGTTGATTCTGGTGTGGATTTTGGACATCCAGACCTTCAAGGCACTCAAGGCCGTGTTAACGGCGGTACGTTTGATGGCTGGCCATTTGCCTATGATACCCTCTCAGGTATATATTATGTTTTAAGCTCTGCCATTACCATTGGCCCAGACACATATTGGGACATTGCTACTAGCTGGTATGCCCATACCCTTCCGGTAACGGGTGCTGTCTGTAATGGTACCACCTGTACAGCAAGTTTAAAGATTGATTATGGGAGCGATGCTGGATGGAGTTGGCCTCCAGTAACGTTGAGCTTTACCTGGCCTGATACCTCTATTAGCGGAAGCTACCGCTACACAGTACATCCGGATTATTATCTATTAGTAGCTGCCTATTATCTTGACCTAGGATACGCTTACTCAGAGGCGGCTCCCCCGGTGGTGATTCTCTCTGATGAAAACACATCTGGTGTTTACAACACAGTATATGTGGATGTGGATTGTGACCAGGATTTGTTCGACGAGAAACCCATGCGGAAAGGTGACGAGCTGGCAGGTGCCGATCTTTATGATGCTGCGGGCAATCCAGGTACCGACGGTATCTGGGACCTCTCAGCAGGTATGTTAACCTGGATTTCCGATGGGGCATCCCCACCTCCCGGATTAGAGGTTGTTTATCCCGGTCTGGCAGCCACTCCAGCAGCTGGTGCGTTGATTTGCTTCGTAGGGGATGAAAATGGCCATGGGACTAATTGCGCTGGAGACGTTGCAGCCCAGGGCGTCATCACCGACCCTGAGTGGGAGGGGGTAATCAACCCGTACTTTGCCGGCGCCGCGAATGTTGGTGGTGTTGGTGGAGCGGTTTTGTCGGGGATGGCGCCTGATGCGAAAGTAGCTGCTTTTCAACACGGGTTCAGCTTGCCATTTGATTCGTGGACTCTTGCTACGTATGGCTTTGACGGCACGGCACAAAGTGGAGATGAGGCCCATATTATCAACAACTCCTGGGGGAGTAGCTCCGTAATAAACGATGGCTGGGACGCGACATCGCGCTTTGCCAATAATCTGAATGCGAACGCTGCCCCCAATGTTGCCTTCCTTATGTCTACCGGTAATGGTGGACACGGTTTTGGGACGGCAGCTCCACCTTCAGGTGGCTCTCTTATTGATGTGGGAGCCAGCACATCGTACGGGAGCACCACAAACTTCGAGCTTGCCAGTCCCTCGCAGTTCACCTGGGGCAATGTGGCAAGCTGGTCGAACCGCGGACCAGGGACGGCCGGAGATATTTCGCCAGACATAGTAGCAGTGGGGGCGTGGGGCACGGGCGCCAATCCCCTCAACTTGTACTACGGCAATGGGGAGGCAGCTTACGACAGTTTTGGCGGCACCTCCATGTCGGCGCCAATTGCAAGCGGCTTATTGGCCCTGGTATACCAGGCTTTTTATGATACAAATGCTAGATTTCCCACCTGGCAGGAGGCAAAGACCATCCTGCTGAATGGTGCTACTGATTTGTGCCTCGATGTGTTTTCGCAAGGATCTGGAAATATAAATGCTGACCGCTCTACCGACATCGCCGCCGGAAACGCCTATTACGTGGAACCGGCCCAGTGGAATCCTGGTGACTATCGAGGCACGGAATATACGGCTTTCCCTTCCATTATGTTTTCAGATGATACAGCTACGAAAACATTCACAATATATAATCCCACTGCCTCACCTATATCTGTAGAAGTTTCCGATCACACACTGGTCCAGGTGTATGAGACCACTTTTACTCTCGTCTTCTCTTCAGGTTATGTCCCTATGATGGGTTTGCCAACGTACGTACAGGAGATCACCTCAGATATTAATACCTACGATCCCGATTTGGTTCGTGCACAGGTAATCTTTCCTTACAGTGTGTTCGATGCGGGTAGCGATTACAGTTACGACAACCGATGGAGAGTAATGTTCTACGACTGGAAAGATCTGAACATTGATGGAAACCTGTGGACTGACACCAGTGCTGATGGAGTTGTAGATTCAGGCGAGATTGACGTAGATTCGGGTACGGGGATATATGAGTACAACCGCTTCACATACGGTTATCCAAGCGGCACGTATATTGAAGCCAGTGTGGGGCGCGAAAGTCTCTCGCGCAGGCACGACGGCGTTTTCTTTGGGGTTCAGCGCCGCACCGGGACAGATGCGGTGACACTACAAGTTCGTATTACGTACTATAAGAAGTCAGATTGGAGCTGGCTGAGCCTTGCACCGACAACTTCCGGCGGCAAAATTGTTGTCCTGCCCGGAGCAATTATGGTACCAGCCGGGGGAAGCGCCGATTTCGGTGCTACGCTCACTGTCCCACCCGGAACTAAACCCGGCGTTTACGAGGGAGTCATTGCAGCAAGTGATGGTACCTCTACCAATGTGTTGCCTGTAGTGGTGAACGTGGCGGCAAACTCAGCTACCTTTGACTTTGGCGCCTCTTCGTTGAGTGAACCTGTTGGCGACAAGCCGTACGATAATGGACATCTTTTCGGTGGCTTCAACTGGACCTGGCGATACGAAGCTGGCGACTGGAGACTTTTTTATTATGACATCCCTGATGGTACCGCTGCCTCCGGGAAGATTATTATCGTTGATACGCAGTGGAAGAACATTCCTACGGATGTTGATACCTGGATTTATGGCCCGGTCGCCGATTCGTACTCAACCAGCAATCCTGCATTCTTCGGTCCCAATACTATGGAACAAATCGGAGGCAGTAATAATACGAACGTGGGATCTGGCATATTCACGTTCGATACTAATACCACCGGGGCACGTGAAATCGTCACTGCTGAACTTAGAGACGGACTGAACTTCATTGTACTTCACAACGTCCTTTACTCCGGAGATGAACTGTGCGAACCACTGGTGGGCAAAGCTTATGAGGTTGCAACAGATCCGATGCCGGTGAACGAGGTTGGCGCAAGCGGCACCTGGACCCAAAACT
This sequence comes from Candidatus Sumerlaeota bacterium, assembly GCA_030613245.1. Lineage (GTDB taxonomy): Bacteria > Sumerlaeota > Sumerlaeia > MWCT01 > JAUWMI01 > JAUWMI01. The sequence goes on along the minus strand of JAUWMI010000005.1, from coordinate 1,793 downwards.
TCACCAGCGGCGCAGATATACCAGAAGGTTTAAGCGTTGCAGCCTATGGACTCTCCCAGGCCCAGACAATGACAAATGAAAGCATTGACCAGGATACCTCTGGCGATCCCTGCTCAGCCAGTTGGGTTAACTCTATAAATATTGCTCATTGTGCAGTTCTCGAAATTACCCTTACCAGTACGGCCTCGATTGACATTGACCTGTACCTCTATAAAGACGGTGGCAACAGCATTTGGGATTGTACTGCTGGTGATGACGTCCTCATTGCAAGGTCTATAAGTCTTACAGCGAATGAATTGATCAAGGTCACCCAGCCTGCGGATGGGCTTTACTGGATTACTGTACATGGCTATAGCGTCTCTGGTGCGCCCCAGCTATTTGATATCACTATTGATGCTATTCAAGGCACGAACCTGACCCTGATAAACCTTCCAACAGGACCAATCTCAGGAGGTACACCAGTAAGTTTTGATGTGAATTGGACCACACCAGCGGCTGGTAGCTGGCAGGGTCAACTTTTCATCGGACCCAATTCAGCTCCTACTGCGTTAACAGTGCCGGTTTATATTCAAAGTTCACCGACCCCAACACCAACCGCTACACCTACCCCAACGCCGACAGGAACTGCAACCCCAACGCCGACTCCAACCCCGACCGCTACACCTACGGCTAGCCCGACGTCTACTCCAACTCCAACTCCGACACCGTCGCCAACTAGTTCTCCTACTCCAACACCTACGCCCACGCCCACACCCTCACCCACGCCGTGGCAGATTGTCTTTGACTTTGTCCCGGATCGTGAGGAGTGGACCAGCGGTAGCGCGCCGGTTGCCTTTAGTGTGCCTGGCTTCTCATGGGCACCTGACTACCTGAAGATTACCTCATCAACGAATACGAATACATTCGGCTTCTGGCAGAGCCCCCAGGATGCAGTTTCTGCGGATACGGACTATCTCTATCGCGCACGGTTCACGGTCTCGACGGATATAACGGATCAACCACTCGTTCCGCAGATACGTCTTCGTGCAAACTCGCTCAACCTGCAGCAGTATGATGTGCTTTCGATCGAGAGCGCGGGTGCCGGCGGTGCGTCTCCCGTTCCGTCGGGCACGGATTACGACCTCTACTTTGTGCCACCGGCAAATGATACTGCCGCTATGCTTGCATTCGACCTGCTTAACTTCAATCCCAACGATGCGGCAACGGCAGAACTTTCGCTGGATACGGTTACTGTTGATCGCTTTGCCCTGGATTCGCTATCAACTCCGACAGTTGTTCAGGATTACACGTTCGAGCTGAGCCAGGACGGCTGGACAACCGGAGGCGCACCGATAGCGTTCGGTTCGCCGCAGTATATCTATTCTAGCGGTGCACTCGAGCTGCGCGCGACAACCAACACGAATACGTTTGGCTTCTGGGGGAACCATCCGGCGGATATAACTATTGGGGCGGACAAACTGTATCGAGGGACATTCGAAGTGCGCACAGACGTGACCAACCCTGCGTTGGTTCCGGAGATGCGACTGCGGTTCAATACCGGGAATTTTCAAGCCTCGCACACCTTCGGCATTTCAAGCATTGGCGACGGGGCAAATTCCCCGGGCATCACAAACACAACATATGACAGGCTCTACTTTTTGCCACCAGCGAACTGTGTTGGGGAGGACTTACTCATCGCCTTTGACATACTGAGCTTCAACCCCGCAGACGCCGCAACCGCAAGCCTGATCCTGGACCGGGCAATAATCGAAACTCTCTCACCCCCAGCCTCACCCTGATCCGCCTTCGGCGGT
>JAUWMI010000036.1 GCA_030613245.1 Candidatus Sumerlaeota bacterium | reverse complement strand
GAAAGGTCGGCTGAATAGTAGGGGCGTTTAATTAAACGCCCCTGCTCGTCCTGTTGGCTGGTGAAGAGGGAATACACAGCAGGCACATTACGTAATGAGGCACAGATCCAAGCAATTGCCGTACGCTTGCCGAGATACGAAGACACTGAAGTTATTCAATGCATCAGAGGCTTTCTTGCTAATCTATCTGACAAAAAGCCTATTAAGGAAGCAGAATTTTTTGCTTTTGTACATTTTTCTCTTGACGCTACCGGGGTAATAATATTACTACTCGGATGAAAAGAATGGCAAAAGAATTTGATAACCTTGGTGAATTGCAACTCAAGATTGTACGAGTCTTTTACGGTATCAAAGAAGGCACGGTTTATGATGTACTGGAATCACTTCCAAATAAGGATAGACCTAAATACACTACTGTCCTAACGGTGCTGCACAGCCTGGAAAAACGGGGTCTGATCAGCCACACCATGACAGAGGACAGGCGGTATCTTTATAGGCCGATAATCTCCGCCAATCGACTGGAGCAAGGTATAATTCATAATGTCTTAAAGAAGGTCTTCCGAGGTAACGTACGGGATCTAGTCTGTACTTTGCTTGACGCAAAAAAACTCTCTGCTGATGAATTAGAAGAGATAAATCGCTTGATTGAGGAGAAGCAGGCAGGAATTAGAGAAAAGGGGGGTAAAGAAAAATGATTACTGAATTAAGCAAAATACTAGGTAGGAGCTGGAATGCACTCATCCCTTGATGTGCAATCAAACGTAGAGTTTAAGCCTTTGGGTAATTAACATCTTGTAGATATGGGGGGGGGTGATTATAATGATTCTTTTCTCAGCAAAAAAGTGCCGTTTACTTCAGAGAGTCGCTGCATTCATCATCGTAGGTCTTATCCTGATTGTAACATTGTCTGGAACCGCTCAGAACACTCGGATAACAGACACTGAAAGTGCCGTTGTTAAGCTCTCATCGCCTAAATCAATTCTGACGAATGGAGGCTTTGAAGAGGAGATCAACAGTTTGCCCGTCGGATGGCAACAGGGGCGGCAAGTCCCAGGGGTTGAATACATCTGGACACCAGCGGTTGCCCATGAAGGAAAAGCGTGCGTGGTTCTAAAGAAGACCGTTCAAAAATATTTTCCAATCTCTGAGTGGTTTCAGGCTGTGCCCCATACTGGAACAGCTTCCAATCTTAAAGTGAGTGCGTGGGTCAAAGCTCAGAAGGTCTATAAGGCAATCATTGATGTACAGTTCCTGGGGCATGACGGCAAGTGGAGCCATCAGTGGGCATCCTATATCGGCGCCAAGAACCCAGGCGACCCACCCGCAAATCATGACTGGAAACAGTATACAGATATAGTTTCCATCCCTGCAGGCACGAAGGAAGTTAAGGTCGCATTACAAATCTATGGGCCGGGGGTTGTCGGTTTTGACAAAGTGAGCGCAGAATATGTTGAGCAAGGTGCGACTCAAGAGAGGCCGGTATCTATTGAGCCTACTGCGCAACCCGCGCAGTTATTACTGACCAATCCGAGCTTTGAATCCGGCGACAGTATGCCCACCGGGTGGCTAAAGGGGCAGCAAATACCAGGCGTACAATACATCTGGGACAAAGGAATTGCATACCGGGGTCATGCGAGCCTTTGTCTCAAAAAGACCGTTAACAGGTATTTCCCGATTGCTCAATGGTATCAATCAGTGCCTAAAGCAGGGACTGCTTCGAAACTGCGGGTGAGCGCGTGGGTCAAATCTCACCAGACGTATAAGGCTATCGTGGATGTGCAGTTCATAGGCGGGACAAATACGTGGAGCCACCAGTGGGCAGCATACATTGGCGCTAAGAATATTGGCGATCCACCGGCCAATCACGATTGGAAACAATACTCAGGGGTAGTCTCCATTCCAGCAGGCACTAAACAAATAAACATAGCTTTGCAAATTTATGGACCAGGTACTGTCTGGTTCGATAACGTTAGCGCTGAGTATATCCAGTAGAAAACTGGGAAAACGTTACTTTTGCCTGATGTTCTGCGTGTTTGCGGAGTGCTGAACCCACTTCATTAAGCAAAGCAAATTGTAAGCACGCGGTTGTACGTTCTCAGACCTTTTTGGACAATATGCGAGTAGAAATAGGGTATAGGTTCACGAGCCGACGATTGATCCACTCCGTCTCATAAAGTCAATTCCAAATTTCACATGCGTCGTTCTGGAATTGTTTTTCGTACCACCTTCTTTCTTCTGGCCAGAATATCCTTTCAGCAACTATTATATACGTTTGCCATCGTGAGCTTTGTTCGGCTGCACGTGACTATATTTACGGTGTCGGACAACCCCATTAGGTACATATTTAACTGAGGGGTCGGGGAGTTTTACCTCCGACCCCTCATCCCGAGCGAAGCAAGGGATCTCCTTTCAAGCCATTATAGAGATCCATCCACTTCGGATTCATTGATTCTATTAACCTTATTTTCTTTTCACGTCTGCAACCCTTTATCTGACGCTCTCTACGACGAGCACTTACTATATCAGCAAAAACCCCATAATATACCAATTTATTTGACGGGTCGGAGAGTTTCTGACCCGTCATATAAAACACGATTATTCTTATTTGTAAGGACATATACATATCCTAATTTATTTCTCATATCATTAGTCATTATAGGAGTAAGTCATTATAGGAGTAAGATCCTTCGTCGCTTCGCTCCTCAGGATGAGCAGTCGGTGTTATAGAAAACTCCCCGACTGCTCATTTAACTTGTACCCTGGAACGTACAAATTGCTCTGACGGGGAACACTTTTGATTAAAGAAAAATGGAGCGGGAGACGGGATTCGAACCCGCGACCTTCAGCTTGGAAGGCTGGACAGTTCTGAACCACTACGGGTTGGATAGAACTGTTACGGACAGGCTGGTATTTAGGCGAAAAATATTCTGGCCTCTTCGTAGCGCTCAGGGGGGACTTTTTTTAATACTTCCACTGCCTCAGCAATGGGAACGGAAACGATCTCGGTTCCACGCACACTGGCCATCTTGCCGAACTCACCGTTATGTATCATCTCTACTGCTTTTACCCCCAAACGGGTTCCCAGAACACGGTCATAGGTTGTTGGACTTCCGCCGCGCTGGAGATGTCCAAGCACTACGCTGCGGGTTTCGAGCCCGGTTTTCTCTTCTATTATCCGTGCCAGACACTCAGCAATTCCGCCTAGTCTTTCTCGTTCAAACTCATCTTTCTTCGCATCTTTCGTCACAAAGCTTCCGAAATCTGTAGGAATCGCTCCTTCCGACACAGCCACCAGTGTATAGTCTTTACCTTTCTTCTTTCGCTCCTTGACGATCTGACATATCCAATCTACGTCAAAGGGCACTTCGGGAATCAAAATAATATGGGCGCCTCCCGCCATGCCCGCATGGAGCGCCATCCATCCGGCGTGCCGCCCCATGATTTCCACTACCAGAACCCGCTCATGCGACTTAGCCGTAGTGTGAAGCCTGTCAAGCGCCTCGGTGGCGATATTGATTGCTGTATCAAACCCGAATGTATAGTCGGTAGCCGAGAGATCGTTATCAATAGTCTTTGGCACCCCTACAATTTTCATCCCCTTGTTGCAAAGGACGTTTGCCACACCCAATGTATCTTCGCCCCCAATTGCAACAAGTGCAAAACATTCATGTTTTTGCAAATTTTTCTCCACCTGCTCCATCCCATTCTCCAGTTTCAGCGGATTGGTGCGGGAGGTGCCGATAATCGTCCCGCCCAGCATATAGATATCTTCAACGTCCTCGATATCCAGACGAACGGTTTCGCCACCCTCAAGCAGTCCCTTCCATCCACGCTTAAAACCGATTACCTCATGGCCCAGTGTTGCTGCTTTAACCACTACACTGCGGATTACCGCATTAAGACCAGGGCAATCACCCCCACCAGTCATCACGCCAATCTTCTTCATGTAAAGCCACCTCTTTTGGTCATGGGAATGAAGAACATCTGTTTATGCAAAAGACTATATGATGCTTCCTAAATTATAGGGCACGATTTGCTTCCCGACAATACTAAATGGCTGAATTGCTAAATTGTTGAATGGCTGCGTTGCAAGATTACTTAATTGCTGCGTACCAAAAAAAAACGATGAAGCAGGGTCTAGTCCTGCGCCTGACGACTGCTGTCAGGCAAAATGCACAATGCTAGCAAACGACTCAACTGTCAGGCTTGCCCCTCCTACCAATGCTCCGTCAATATCGGGCATGGCCATCAGGGCGCGAATACTTTCGGGCTTCACACTACCGCCATACAAAATTCGAAGTGCATCAGCCACCTGCTTCTTGTATAAAGCCGCAACTTGCCCGCGGATCATGGCCTGCACTTCTTGCGCCTGCTCAGGGGTAGCCGTGAGGCCTGTACCGATGGCCCAGACTGGCTCGTATGCAACCACAGACGCCGCCAGTTTTTCCTCCTCCAGTCCGTCCAAGCACTCATCAATTTGCCGCGAAACCACCTCGTGGGTTCTTCCTGCCTCGCGTTCCTCCAATCGCTCACCCACGCAAATGATCGGTATTAGGCCTGCGTCATAGAGGGCCTTAATTTTACTGCTAACCGTTGCATTGGTTTCGCCAAAATGCTGCCGCCGCTCTGAGTGACCCACAATCCCATAGCGGCATCCCACAGCCTTCAGCATCAGAGGCGAAATCTCGCCCGTATACGCCCCTTCGGACTTCCAGTAAACGTCCTGAGCCCCTAGTGCAATGCGCGTTCCTTTCAGGAGCTCGGCCACCGTGGTCAATGCAGTAAAGGGAGGGCAAACGACTACTTCACAGTACGATACGTCAGCCACCCTCGGTATTAGCGCCCGCACCAGTTCCGCAGCCTCCTGGTGCGTCCGATACATTTTCCAGTTACCCGCAATCAGGGGGATTCGTTCTGCCATTTCTTCCTTTCAAATCGCCTCGTATCCGCTCTCACCAACCATCATTAGTCATGCGGCAGCGAGCTTAATCAAATCAATCACGCGGCATGAGTAAGCCCACTCATTATCATACCAGGCCAGGATTTTGACCAAATTGCCGTCAATCACCCGCACATTTTCTGCATCAACAATGCATGAAGTTGTCGTATGGTTGAAATCGCTCGACACCAGCGGTTCTTCACACACCTCGAGAATGCCCTTCATTGATTGTGCAGCCGCCTGCTTCAAGGCTGAAACAACTTGCTGTGGTGTCACCTGCTTTTCCAGCTCTGCTACCAGATCAACCACCGAGACATTGGCTGTGGGAACTCGAATGGCGAGGCCATCCATTTTGCCCTTTAGCTCAGGAATCACCAGGCCGATGGCTGCCGCAGCGCCGGTCTTGGTCGGGATCATTGAAAGCGCTGCTGCACGCGCCCGACGCAAGTCCTTATGCGCGAGATCCAGGATACGCTGATCGTTGGTATATGAATGGATGGTGGTCATGAACCCACGCCTAACGCCGAACTCATCCAGGAGTACCTTGACGAGTGGCGCAAGACAATTCGTCGTGCACGAGGCGTTCGAAATGATATGATGCTTCGCCCGATCATACAGCTTGTCATTTACCCCGATGCAGAGCGTCACGTCCGGATCATCGGCTGGTGCCGTGATAATGACTTTCCTGGCACCAGCACTGATATGCTTCGCAGCACTGTCGCGCTTGCGGAACACACCAGTAGCCTCCACCGCAATCTCGACTCCCTTTGCCTTCCAGGGGAGCGTCTCCGGATCCTTAATGGCTGTAACTTCAACCTGTTTGCCATCCACAACAATAGCATTCCCTTTTACCTCAACCGACTGGCTCAATCGTCCGTGTACCGAATCGTATTTGAGGAGATGTGCAAGAACCTTTGCACTGAAGAGATCGTTAACTGCAACCACCTCAATATTCGGTGTCTCCAGAGTCGCGCGAAAAACTAACCGACCAATACGTCCAAATCCATTAATTCCAATTCGTGTGGTCATACTACCCTACCTCCGTTTGGTTTTGTACGTTCTGAACTTAGCCTTTCATGCCCTCTACATAGTCCATGCCGCAATGAAATTAAATGGAACTAAACGAATGACAACATGCCATTTGTGGGTATTAGTGAAAAACAAATCTACTGGCAAATCTACTGTCACCCTGAAGCTTGTCAATACTTTTTTTTCAGCTCTCTAATTCGTTAAAAGTGAATGCGTTATGTCTTTACTGGATATGGTTTAGATACAAAATCAACACATGGATAGTAAAAAAGCCAGTGAGCTATGCAGCTCACTGGCGAACCAAAAGCATTTTTACATATTGGCCTAATACAATTCCCAATGCTCCACCAGGGTGGGATTGACAGAGCCGTCGGTGTTCAGCTTGCCATATCCCCAAACATAATTCGGCACAGACCCGGTCTGGCTGTCCGTATAGGCATACGTCGTCAGTCGCGATTCAATCTGGGCGGGAGTCAGCGATGAGTCTTTTTGCAAGAGCAATGCAACGGCCCCGGTCACATGAGGAGCGGCCTGGCTGGTACCTGCTCCCATGCGATGGCGCGAGTCGTCCACAACAAGATTCGCAACATAAGGCGACCAGTCGGTTGACAGTGATGAGGCAATGCCAAACCCAGGTGCTGAGATCTCAGGTTTTTGATTTCCCGGATCAGAATTCGTGTCGCGTGTCGGGCCAATGCAGCTGAAGTAGGCAATCTCGCCTAACGTGTATGCCCCATAAGTGTAGGTGCCACCTGCACTGGCTTCCCACTGGATTTTTGAAGTATGCGCCGCCACGGTGATAACGTCATCAGCATTTGCTGGTGAAATGATGATCTCTTCATCAGTGCTGTCGGTCGAGAATTGGACAGTGCCAGCCGGCTGTGGTTCTGGAATCCACGCGTCAAAGTCTCCATCTCCACCTGTGCCTACACGCGTCAAGCTGAAGTTCCATGTGCCAGCTGCTGGTGAACTAGTAATCTCAATCCATACCTGCCCGTCACTATTGTTTGGATTCGATGTCACGGTGTTGTCAATAGTAACAAGTCCCTCTCCTCCGACATCTTGGCTGCTAATCGAACTCCCAGGCGTTACAACGGGTGACGTGGAAGCATTTGGGGAACCCACCGTGACGTTGTACGTATCGCCGCCATCGTACCAGATTTCGATCGTGATCCGAGTAACACCACTCGGCACCGTAAATGATGTAGTGTGCGAGCCGGATGGAATGTTGGCCTCGGCGTGAACGTTTGTGCCGCGGTCGTTACCTGCCGCGCATACAACGATCTTTCCCGTTGCAGTCATACCGCTAATAGAACTCTCATAGACCGATGTGCCATCATGTGCTCCATAATGGTGACCGAGACTCAGATTTACCACTGCAGGCTTGCTCAACGCCGTAGCTCGATCGAAGATGTATTGTACCCCTTTGATGATCATTGACTGGTACATGTCCGTTTCTACAATAATCAGGTCCGCGCCGGGCGCCATGCCTTCGTAGGTACCAGAGGGTGGCGACCCATCGGAATCCGACCCATCCCCTGCTGCTATGCCTGCTACGTGTGTCCCGTGACTATTAGTGTCTTTCGTCCTTACCGGGACGCTGCTTCCGCCCAGTTCGCTGTCGATCTGCGACTGGGTGTACTCAACACCGGTGGCGTAGCCGCTGGGTGGCCCTTCACCCCCTATGGGTGTCAGGGTCTGATCCCAGATAGAAAGAATCCGCGACTGATTTGATGTATCAGGGTTCTCTACAAAGTCGCCATGATTCCAATCTATACCTGTATCCACAATTCCCACAATGACACCTGTGCCATCGTAGGATGAATGCACCACCTGAGCATTAGCACCGACGTAAGGCGGCGGGCTGGCTGTTGCTGCGGTACTCACGTTCAGCACCGGCTGGTTCAGCATATCTGCATCCACCCAGATAACGTCTTCACACGCTGCGACCGCTGCCATTACCCCCAGCGGTACCTTCGCCGTGTAGATGTCATTCACAACGAAATTCACTTCTGTGAGGCCAAGGGCTTCGAGCTTCTGCTGTGTTGCAGATGCGCGGAGTAGCACACTGATCACTGGCTGCCCGTTCTCGAGCGTGACGTTCATCGCCTTTTCCTTTTCATGCGCATACGCGACAAGCTCGGCCTTCGAGCGCTTGAGCAAAACCTTGAGCGCAGGCGACAAATTCCCACTCTGAGCAAAGGCGGGCGCTGTGCAAAAAACTGCCAGCACGAGCGCAAGAAGAACTACATTGAAAGAAATAATGAAGCTTCTGCCAAATCGTTCTGCCCCCATCGTATCCCTCCTTTCAGCTTTTCATTGCTTCATAGCTTTTTTCACATAACAAACAGTGTACTGTCAATTTCTTTTCTCCGAAGTTGCGCGCCTCTAACTACTCGCTCTGTCACGACTGGCGCCACAGCACTCTGCATTTCTTTGCAAAGAGTCACGCTGGTCCGGCAGGGATAAAGCGTGTACGCTTGGGAAGTGAAAAACTCAGCGTAAGGAAAAATAAGATAAGCATGGCGAGGAGCTTTGTTGACATCAGAAAGATACCGAGTCCGCTTCGAAACGCAGGGTGTTCAAAGTTTATCGAGACACAGATCAGCGCAACGCTAATGACAAAAAGTAGAATCGGCACAATGCGTTTAGTCCCAAACAGCTGCGCATATATAGCAAAAATCGGAAGAAACAGAACGACGAGATAATGATCCCACAGTAGACTGGGGATCAAGAGCGACAGAAAGATGAAGAGGCTGTAGTGGAGCAGAGAACCTTGAGGAGAATACACCGGCGTTGCAGTGCGGCGTGGCCACGTTACTACCAGCACAAGCGCCGCAAAAAGAGCGGCAGCAACCACGCTCAGCCCGTTTGCGAAGTATGGCCCGAGAGGCACCAGCACTGTGGTATAGGGATTCTCAGCAAAGAGGTGATTAAACAACGAATTAAATGACTGATTAGCGGGATCAACGTAGTAGGTGCGGCCAAACTCTGCCCATGTTGACTGGCCGTAGGACATCTCTTGAAGGAGTGGTATAAAATCGAGATGCACTTGCGGTCCAACTGCCACCACAGAGGCAACCAGTAAAACAACAAGCACTACCACGCCCCACCCCACGGCCCTCCAATCCCGCTTCCATGCAAAATAGAGAAACATAATGCCCGGACTGATCTTGAATAACGTTGCAGCTGCGAGCAGGCTGCCCGTCAGGATCGGTCTCTTGCGTTCGGACGCCCACCAGATCAGGCAATAGAGCAGAAGTAGTGCCGCATTAAGCTGGCCGGCGGTGAGCGTTCGATAAAACGGTACTGAAAAGGCGGCAACCAGCAACGCAAATGCCACGTGCTCCATGCGCAAACGCATTGGGAGAAGATGAATTAGTATAATGAAACTGGCGAATAAAAACAGATGATTCACCACAAACCAAACGTGCGATGCACCGGACAACGACAGAAAGGTCAGCGGAGCGAGCACGAGGCCGGTAAAGGGCAGGTATACGTATGGGTTCAGGCGCGTGATGCCGTGCAACCGCATTGCTGCAAGCAGTTGGTCCACGTCATACGGATTCCCACCCTTGCTCAGTAACTTCGCACCAAGATAAAGGTGGTGGAAGTCGTTGTTATGTGCGTGGTAGAACGCCGTGTAGACATTCTGTTTGAAATAAAGGAAGGCAGCAAGTACGCAGACCAACCATAGCGCACAGCGTCGTCCCAAAAGCAGACGGTGATTGGCGTTAGGCATAACCCTGCTGGATTGATTTCGGTCAGTCATAGCGATCGCGCACAGAGAAAAGGCGAAAAGAGTTCTCGCAGCGTGCAATGAGCGCCTGGTTTTCAGGAGTGTTTCGCACGTAGATATTGTAGCCCGCCAACGAGCTGGCAGAGCGCAAGGAAATCCACCAGAATACCAGACGCCAGTCTAGATGATCTTTAAGGCGAACATTCAGCGGAGCATCGCGGGAGATTACGATAAAATTGATCCCGTACTTCAAATCAAGCAGCTCGTCCCAGCTATAAGCAGGTGCACTCCGATCAATCCCCAGTTGAATGCGCTGCTCATCCCAGACGAACTTGTCGCCAAAGACATCATAGCGGCTGTCAGTAAAAACTTTGTTATGCTCCGGGCTGAGACGCCAAATCAGGTATCCTGCGTAGTTGATCTGATTGTACATCCTGCCGGAAAAGTTGTTCGCAATAATGAAGTCGCACACCTTTACCGGATAGTTCTCCTGGCGAAATTCCATGCCCCGGGCAAGCTGGAGATTGCGCTCAAGGTAGCTCTCACCCTCGCGGTGATGGGCAACGGAATAAGCGCTAAAAATGAGCACTGCACCCAACAGGGCATAGTGCGTGGGTCGGTGAAATTGGCGAGGGACTTCCTGGAGCAGTTCGCGTGCCAGCCACCCACAGAGCGGGGCCGCTGCGAGCGCAAACAGGGGCAAGTACCGAACGTGCTGAATTGAAAGGTGGAAAAAGATTGCTATGATGAACAATTCCGCGAGACTGGGAATCTTCCGCTTCACCACCATAAAGCCGAGGAGCAGAAAGGCAATCATAAACTCGTAGCCCCTGGTGAAGAAGAAATCCGGGGACCGCAACTCCGGAATAATCCGCACAAGATCTTTATTCCCCATAAAGCGCCAACCAAGCATGTAAAGCTTATAGCCGTACGGATTGATCAGCGAAGCGAGGATACAGAGACCAAACAGCAGGGCGAGAGTGCGTGTTCTGCGTATCTGCTGCGCATCAAGCGGCTCGTGCAGGATGTTACATGTATAGAAATTCTGCAGCACGCTTGCCACAAGGTAGACCCCCAGCAGGAAAATCCCGAGCACGAAGAAACCATGGAGATTTACCCAGAGCACCATCAGGAGAGGCAGCGCGATAAGCCACCGCCAGCTTAGTCTGCCACTCCAGTAGCCCCATAACACGTAAAGGTAACCGGCGAACAGGAGGTAGCTAAAAACGGGTGGGCGGGGGTAGATGGTTCGTTTTGAGACAGCCGCAGCAATCAGTGCAAACAGCACAGCAACTAGCCAGCTCTGGCTTCGCATGTAAATAAACCAACACAGCAAAAGGAACGTTGCAATCAGCACCAGGGTCTTGAGCGTGATAACGCAGCGCAGCCCCCCAAACTCGCTGGCATCACCAAGCGCATACGCCCCGTACATGATAACCTGTGCCAACCACTCGTGATTGTGCCACTCAATGTTCTCCCCCGTAAACGTGAAAACATCGTAGTGGGGCAACCCGCGATGTTGAACAATGTACTTCCCGCTCTTGAGCTGCCACCAGACATCGTTGCTCGAGCGAACTGGTGTGAATCCAAGGGAAAATACCATCCCAATAAGACACAAAAACACCACCACAAGAACAATCTTCTTCTCACTGAGTTCAGTCCCCATCACGCGCTAATCCTGGAAATTCTGGTTCTTTGGAGAATACAACGGGTACGCACGACTGCGCCGCCGCGCACCAATTGCAAGCGCAATACCTCCGGCCAGCACAAGTCCTGTCAGATACAATCCCAATCGAAACGAGAATGGCTGATAGACGAAAACGACACGGTGTGTGCCAGCCGGCAGGTGCACCATGCGGAAAAAGTAATTTGCCGTTACTATGGGTAATCGCCCTGAGCCGTTCAGCCATGCTTGCCATCCCGGTGCCGCATAATCTGCTGTTATGCACCAGCTCGGCGCGGGACAGTGCGTTTCTATCTCCACCCGGTTATCTTCATATAGAATCACGCGGCTTCGATATGTTCCGTCGCTGACGCTTTTATTACTCACCACGCGCGGCCGGCCAAGAGCATACGACGTCTTGTACGGGCTAAACGAATCCTGCTTCATCTTCGCAAGAATCTCCTCCTCGGTTTCGAGATATCTAATCTCCTGTGGGAAGTATGCGTACGAGAGATCGCCAGCGCTAGCCGCGTGTTCAGGCTGTGGCAGCGCGCCAGATAGGCTGTACATATAGAGCGTCTGATGCTCTCTTGTGAACACAGGGCGGTAGTGATTGTCAACAGCGTTTCCCTCCGGCGCAATCAGAAATCGTAAAAAGAAGAGCTGGTTAAAAGCAGGTTTGGTGAATCCGAGCGCACCCACGAGATTAAAGTACTTCTGATAGGCAATTGGGTGGTACCCGTGTAGCGTGGAGATGTGGCGAACGATCATGCGATTTTTGAGGAGATTTTCGAGGTCAAGCATTCGGACCGGAGGGTCTTGCTCCTCCAGATAATCATCGCTCCAGGTATGATAGAGATAGCGGTAAAACGGCTCTACCTTCATTGGTCGGATAAAATTTCGATCGTTCAAGTAAAGATCAAGACTGCAAGCCAGCACAAACCCGCCTAGCACCATTACCCGGGCCAGCGACTTTGGCCGCGCCGTCGCTCCCTTGCCGGAAAGGTACTGATAGAGAAAGAGCAGAGCAAACACAGCACAGGCAAAGGCAAGACTATGTTTTGCACTCCACAACACGTCAAGCCCGCGCTGATAAAAAAGTTGCATTGTGGCCGGGGATGCAGCCTTCAGGCCCTGCTCGAAGCGTGGCTCTATGATCAGCCAGATCAGTCCAAGGGTTAACAATGTAGCGAAGGCCAGCCCCAGGCCTATCCGTAAGAACCATGTCCGACGCTTGTGCGACCAGCTTTTGCCAAGTATCTCTTCAAGACCCACCCCGCTCAAGTAGGTCAGCGAAATGGTCATGACTATCATGATTGCAGCAGGCGAACGGAAGCGATCGATCCCGGGAAACCAATGGTACGCCATCCAGTACAGGGGTGAATGGCTTCCCATTGCCAGCAAGGCCCCTACGCAGAAGAGCCCGGCGAAAAGAAAACGCTCACGACGCCGGCTCATAACCAACGCACACACTGCAAGCACCCATACCCCCATTCCTGCATAGTCGCTTACCAGTCGTTCACCCCATGCACCCCAATAGGGGCGAGATGTCCCAGCAAGGGAATCTCCGGTAAAGCGCGGCAGCAAAGTTTCGATCATCTCCCATGGCGGATACGAGCTTTGTGTGGCGTCGAGGTAGCTGACTCCCGTGGCGCGATTGGATCGACTGGCCATCTCATATCCGGGAAGCATTTGCACACCACTCCATGCTCCTGCGACAACGGCCATAAGGACAAGGCCAGTGACAGCAAAACCCAGATTTTTTACCTTCGTGTGGCCAGTCCTTTCGCCCGTAGCTAGCCAGATGCAGAACACCAGCCCTACCAGCACTGTATAGAACGCAATCTGAACGTGGCCGGCCAATAGCTGCATTCCCAAGGCAAAGCCTGCCAGCACAAAATTGCCAAACCGACGTCGCTCCATTCCTTGCTTCAAAAACCCGAACACTGCAGGCATCCAGACGATTGCTTGAAACTTTTGCAGGTGACCGGGATAGGTTAGCGTGATAAAATGGCCACTGAGCAGGAACATCAATCCAGCAAAGAAGGCGAAGAGCCGCGCAAGACCCATGGTGCGGCAAAAGAAATACATGAAGCATGCGGCCAGGAAGGCATTCACGCAATACTGCAGGTTAAATGCGAGCGGAAGGGGAATAAAAAGATACAAAAGCTGGGTTGGATAGAACGGACAGAATGCAAAAGACCCGATAAAGGGGATGCCACCGAAAAGATGCGGGTGCCAGAGAGGCAAGGTGCCCCACAACCGGATGGCCTCCCAGCCATACAGCGCAGTCAAATAGTCATGAGTTACAGTATCAGTGCCATAGAGCAGACAGGTATTGTTCAGAACAGTGCGAAAGATGAAGGCACAAGAGACCGCATAGCCAAGAAGAATAAGCGTTGTGGTGCGATAAGAACTCTGCAAGGGTCGGACCGCCCTCTCCTTGTGAGCCCCGCCTTCTGCATCCCGTTTCATCATCCGCAGTGACGGCCACAGCCTATCATCCGGGTGAATCTGATGCGCAGCTAGAGAGTGAGGAGCCGCAACATCCGGCGTGCGAGGCTGAGGTTGCGCAACACCGGCTCAGCAGCATCTCCGATCTGAATTTTCCCTGCGCGTATCTGGATTTCGATTCCCTGAAGGTTTTCAATTATCTGATGCAACTGTTCAACACCAAGATTCTGCCCCTCCATGTTGAGAAACTTTAGCAGATCCTTAAAGAAACTGTGGAGATTCACGTTATTCGGAACCAGTTTGATGAGCTGGCCAATCAGATTTTCTGCACCCGCAAGCGGGCTGACCTCAGGCACAAACGCAGGCTTCCTAAATATCCGTTCCTCGATCTCAGCGCTCTGCTCCTGGTTCAAGGGCTCGGCCAGATCGTAGACTGCTCCGGGCATCGCGAGCCGGCGAATATGCTCGGCGACTTGGCACAAGGTATGAGTGCTTGAAGCCGGAAGCAGAGGGAGCAATGTTATGTTTTCCGGTAGCTGCTTGACGTCTTGATCCAGCTCAGCCTGTAGCTTTGCAACATCCGGCGAGTAGCCCTGTGCCAGCACCTCCATAAAGCAACCTTCCTCAAGGAGCGTGGCATAATTCCAGCCATCCTTGACTTCTGCCTGCCGGAGAAGCGCTGAATTCGACACCTGAATTATGAGCGGAATATTTCTGCGCACCTTGCGGATACGCATGCGCCAGTACGCCATCGTTTTGGAGAAACGCTGCCGCTTCCAGCTAGTCCACTTTGTGACATCCTGGCTTTGAGTGGCAAAGTCCAACGTCTCCAGGTCAATCGTGAGATCCGAGGCTACCTGGCTCTTACAGCTTGGGCAGAAGCAAAATGCAGTTTTTGGATCGTCCCCAAGCGTGGGGAACGGAACAAAGTCAAACACCACCCCAGAAACTGGATATCCCTCTACCAGCTCGCACACCAGGTCGCCAATAAATCGGCGAACAGCAGGGTTGAACGGACACAAAAATACCAACTTGTCCATATTGCCCACAGGAACAAAGGCCCCGGACTTATTGCGCATACCCCACCGCGGATACCTGCTTAGAATCGGCTTCGGCCGACGACGAATACGATCGGCTGCGCAGAGCGCCTCTATCACTACGTAGACAAGCATACCGTGGCTCTGCGCCACATCAACGCACCTGGCTAACGGATCCCATCCCCAAAACTTGCGATTTTGTCTTGGCAAGCGATAGCTCGCCATTACCTCACTTGGGTAGGCCGTGAGACCACGCGAGAACACGCGCACCAAAAGCAGATTAAACCCGGCTTGAGCACCGCGCTCCACAGCCGACTCCAACTGCTCAGACTGCATCTTCGGGTCCAGGTGAAGAACCAGCCCTCGGGTCTCTGGCAGTAAAGAGGAGGCAACCTCAATCTGAATAGGTGACGGACTACCCGGTGCCACCGAATGTGCCATATGCTCGCCCTCCTTAGGCTCTAGCATAGCCGTCTGGGGACTTGTCCATCCGAATTTCTTCTTTACACAGCGTCCTGGAAAGGGGCAAAATATAGATATCTTTTACCCAAAGGAGTACTACGAACGCGTACGATTTTTTTTGCGTCGAAAATAGGCCATACATTATTTAGAGCATAAAGGCATATAGGCTTGGCATTCCTGCGAAATCCGGGCTACCTGTTGCGAATTGGGAATGTGGCCAAAATACAGACGGATTCGCTGGACACCACGCGTTAAGCAATTCCAACGCACTTCCCACTGTGGAAAAACCGTACCACAGACGAGATGATCTCCTGTGACAAAATCCCAGATGTCATCTTCCCTGTAGTCGGACACAATGGAGATAGTGTGCAGAACAGTTCGGCAGATTTCAACGAAAAAACATTGCCTAACTAGAAAACTGGCGATTAGAACATGAACGAACAAAAAGTACCACTTTACGTCGCCCTTGTCTGGCATATGCACCAACCTTACTACAAAGATCTTGCCAGCGGGGAGTACAAGATGCCGTGGGTTCGGCTTCACGGAGTGAAAGACTATCTGGACATGGCACTGTTGCTCGACGAATTCCCGGGGGTTCATCTCACTTTCAATCTGGTACCCAGTTTGCTTGAGCAGCTAGAGGACTACGTTGAACACGACGCTGAGGACGAATGCCTGCGCCTGTCACGCAAGCCAGCAGATGCCCTGACAACAGAGGACAAGATTACCCTGCTCATGAGATTCTTCAATGCAAATTACGAAACCATGATTAAGCCTCACTCCCGATACTACGAACTCTGCATGAGCCGGGGATTGACAAAATCGGCTGATGAATTGCGCCGCGTGCTGAGACACATGTCAATAGAAGACTTCCGCGATCTCCAGGTCTGGTTCAACCTGACCTGGATAGATCCGTATCTGCGACAAAAGGATTCGTTCCTCACAGAGCTCGTGCAGAAGGGCCGTCAATACAGCGAGGCGGAGAAACTCGAGCTTCTTGCACGCCAACAGAATTTGCTGAAGCAGATTCTCCCAACATATCGTCGCCTTCAGGACAATGGCCAGATTGAGATCAGCACGACTCCCTACTATCATCCAATTCTTCCGCTGATTTATGACACCGAGATTGCGCTGCGCAGCTCCCCACAGTCCCAAATGCCAACCAGGCGCTTCCACTATCCCGAGGATGCCCAAGCACAAGTGGAGATGGCAGTGGAGTCATATACCCATCTCTTCGGCCAGCCACCCCGAGGGATGTGGCCCGCAGAAGGTGCAGTGTGCGAAGAAATTGTGCCACTGTTCGCCGATGCTGGTATCACCTGGATTGCTACAGACCAAAACAACCTGGCTCGATCGCTACATAATGCAACGCTGAAACGAGACCGCAAAGGACATCTGGACGCTGCCTCAATGCGCTTGTTGTATCGGCCGTATCGATTTCGAAAAGACCAGAGCAGCGTCGCTATCCTGTTTCGTGATCAGTTCCTCTCCGATCTAATCGGATTTCAATACGCGCACTGGAAGCCCGAAGATGCAGCGCACGATCTTATCAATCGCCTCTTGCACATTCAAGCCACGTTGCAACAAGATGGTCTCCCCCATCTCGTCACTATTATCCTGGATGGCGAAAATTGCTGGGAGCACTATCAGGACGACGGGGTTGAGTTCCTCAAGCATCTCTACGGCCAGCTCTCCAATTCCGAAGCGCTACGCCCCACAACGCCATCGCTCTTCCTGGCGGATTACAAGATTGATCAGGAGCTGCAACGATTGCACGCTGGCTCGTGGATCAACCAGAACTTCTCAATCTGGATCGGACATCCCGAGCATAACAAATCGTGGGAGTACCTTGCGCATACACGCGAGGACATTCAACGCCACCTTGAGCGCTCAGGCAGCACACTTGCACCTGAGCAAATTACCCGTGCCAAGAAAATGCTTTATATTGCAGAGGGAAGCGATTGGAACTGGTGGTATGGCGACGAGCATTCCTCCGGCGTTGACGAGGAGTTCGACCTACTGTATCGTAGCCATCTTATGAATGCCTATACGGCCCTTGGCGTGCAGCCACCGGCTTATCTCAACGTATCGATCAAAAGCAAGGGTGAGATGGGACGCCTGCTGCCGCCACGCGCGTATATCATGCCCACACTCGATGGTCGTGACACGAATTATTACGAGTGGTTACTTGCCGGGCGCTATGACCCAGCTCTGGGAGGCGGCAGCATGCACCAGACACGCCTGCTGATCCGGCGTATTTATTATGGATTCGACTCGCGCATGGTCTACCTTCGCATTGATCCAGATCCGGTATTGTTCACAGCCGAACAAGCAGAGCATACTACGCTCGTGGTTATGATATTTGAGCCGCGCCCCTGGCGCTTTGAGTTTACCCTCCGCACTACAGCGGTTCAATGCTATGAGCAAAACGAAGACGGCGCCTGGGTCTTGTCGCAACAGATTATTCGGTTGGCGATTGATCACATCGTCGAGATAGCCATTGACATGCGTGATCTAGATGCACATCCAGGTGAGCGCCTTGTGTTTCAGGTCACAGTCCAGCGGGATGCGCAGGAGGTCGAGCGCTGTCCACTCCGGAACCCTATCCTAATGGAAATCCCGGAGAAAGATTACGAAGAACGAATGTGGATGGTTTAAGGAAGGCAATTGAAATGACAACGGCACCGCCATCGCCGATAGATCAGTTTGAGGAAGTAAAGCAGTGCTACACTGAGCAAGAGATTGCGCTGATTGACAGGGCGTACGCATTTGCCTCTGCCGCACACAAAGGCCAGCTGCGTATGTCCGGCACGCCTCATATCTACCATTGCCTCGAAGTTGCCATCATCCTCACGGAGTTGCGCATGGATTCCGCCTCCATATGTGCAGGATTGCTCCACGACGTCCTGGAAGATACGGACATCGCATATGAAACCATGAAGGCAGAGTTCCCATCGCCTATTCCAGAACTGGTTGAGGGCGTCACGAAAATTTCAACTCTTAGATTTCGCTCTGCCCGAGAAGAACAGGTTGAGAACCTACGCAAGATGATCCTCGCTATGGCTATAGACATCCGGGTCATTATCATAAAGCTCAGCGATCGGCTGCATAACATGCGCACCCTTCAGTATCTTCCCCTGGACAAACAGCTCAGCATTTCACGCGACACACTGGACATTTACGCCCAACTAGCAAATCGCCTCGGTATGACCCGTATTAGATCGGAACTCGAAGATCTGGCCATGTCGTATCTCCATTCGGAAGCCTATCAGGAGATCACCCAGAACGTTGCTCGCAAAAAGGCGCAGCGCGAAGTCCTGATTCAACGCTCGATCGCTTATCTGCGCGACCACATGGAGCGGCATGATATTTCGGCAACTATTCAAGGCCGATCCAAGCACTTCTATAGCATCTTTCAAAAGATGCAAAAACAGCATCTGAGCTTCGACGAAATTTACGACCTCTCCGCCCTGCGGATCGTTACCGAAACGCTTGAGCAGTGCTACGACATTCTTGGCCTTGTGCATTCGGTCTGGCGTCCGATTCCCGGCCGTTTTAAAGACTACATTGCCCTGCCGAAGGAGAACATGTACCAGTCAATCCATACTACCGTTGTCGGCCTTGGTGGCGAGGTCACTGAAATTCAAATCCGCACTTCCGACATGCACAAAGTGGCGGAAGAAGGCATAGCCGCGCACTGGCTCTATAAAGAAGGGCGCACGCAAGAGGAGGAGATTGACCAGAAGCTCCTCTGGCTGCGTCAGCTCACTGAATGGATCAAGGACATCCGCGATCCCAGCGATTTTCTCAACGCCCTGAAAGAAGACGTGTTTGCCGATATTGTGTTCTGCTTTAGCCCGAAGGGCGACGTAGTCGAGCTTCCCAAGGATTCAACGCCAATTGACTTTGCCTATCACATCCATACTGAGATCGGCGAGCACTGTATTGGCGCCCGGGTGAATAAGAAGTACGTCCCACTCAGATATACTTTGCACAATGGCGACATGGTAGAAATTATCACCTCCAAAACCGGGCACCCATCTCAGGACTGGCTGGATATTGTTAAGACAAGCCGCGCGCGCAATAAGATTCGCCACTATTTTAAATCCAAAAACTACGAGGCGGACATCCAGCAGGGCAAAGATCTTCTCTGGAAGGCAACCAGGGCAAAAAATCTCACGATAACTCAGGCTGAGCTTCCAGATAGGCTTGCACCGCATTTGCGCGCCTTTCGCGCTAACTCTTTCGAGGAACTGCTTGCAGAAATCGGCTTTGGAAGCATAATCGCTGGCCAGGTGGTAGCGAAACTCACTCCGGAGCCGCAAAAACCTGAGCCGGCCAAGCCCTCTCGGGCACAGCGGCGTAGCACCCCCGGAGTGGTGATCGCTGGAGTGCAAGACCCGCTTGTACGCTTTGCAGGCTGCTGTAGTCCAATTCCGGGTGATCCAATTGTCGGCTTTGTGACCCGCGGACGCGGAGTTTCTATCCACAAGGAAGAATGTGCCAGTTTGCGCCACCTCATCGTCCAGTCGAGTCAAGATAAATCGCGCCTGATTCCGACACAGTGGGACGTCAACCAGCCAACATATAGTAAGGTTCTCGTAAAAGTGGTGTCGCGCGATCGCACAGGCCTGCTGAAGGATCTCACCAGCGTCATCTCTTCGATGAATCTGATGATCCTTGGCAGCCATTCGAAGAGCTATAGCCAGAAGGGCCAGGCCATCCTCAAATTCCAGATCCTGGTTGAGAATGCCAACCAGATTAATGATCTCCTTAACCGGCTGAAGAATGTAAATGGCGTCATCTCGCTTACACGCACTCTTCGCCATAACTACTAAGCCGGCTGCTGAAATCCTGCGGCAGCTGGCAATTCGGGTGGAAGACTGTGCCCAAAGCTCACCATAGCCGTTCCAAAACCGCAGCTTCCTCCCTGCTTGTCTTTCTCTTCATCTATCTTATCCTTGCCTGCCTTTCTACTTTCCCTCTGCCGCTTCATCCAACAAGCTCAATGATTCAAGAAAAATTCTCAGGGCCGCTGCCCGAGGGCGACGTCATATGTTTCCTCTGGGGGTTCTGGTGGGTGAAAACCGCCCTTCTGGATCTCCATACAACCCCTCTTTATACGTACTATCAGGCATATCCCAAGGGATATTCTCTTCTGTTCACACCGCTGAGTCTGTTCAACTGCGTGCTGAGTATTCCTCTCCAGCAATTCTGTTCTTTGATCACAATCTATAATATCTACTTGATTGCAATCCTGACACTAACGGCATTTTTCACGTTCTTGCTTGTGCGGGAGCTAGACGGAGGTGTGTATGGGGCCTTCCTGGCGGGCTGTATTTTTTCCTTTTCCCCGTTTCATTTTGCGCAGCTATATCATCTTCACATCTTCAGCACCCACTGGATTCCACTAACACTGTGGCTATTCATCAGGATGTTAAAGACCAAGCATCGGCGCTATGCAATCTTCACTGCCATGGCGTTTTTGGCCAACCTGTTCACCTCCTGGTATCATCTGGTGAGTCTCTCGTTCCTTTTGGCACTCTATCTTGGGTATCGAATTATTCAGGCACGGAGCGAGGCCTTCCGTCTGCGAGAAAAGCCGCTGCGGCCGTTTTTCCTGGTAGGGGCAGCCCTGTTGTTTATCGCTCTATCGTTCGATATCACTGCTGTGTTAGTGTTTCTTGGAGCTATAGGGATTTACCTCGTCGTAATTCTGTACAGTCAGCGCCAGCACCCGTCCCTGAACAAGCACCTGGTCAACTTTAGCCTGCTAATTGTCCTGATGATTCTCCCTGTGCTCCCCTACGCCGTCCCTTTGCTGAAACAATATGGCGACGAAACACCATTTAAGGAGCGCATTCTGCCAGCCAAGATTTACTATGGTGCTGATCCTCTGAGCTACCTGCTACCCACTGCCGCAGTGAGATTTCTGGATAATAAGTTCCATTTTCTCACAGATGACTTATACGGCCTGAAGACAACGGGAGAGTTTCAGAATTTTCCTGGGTGCACAGTTATGATCCTCACGATCATCACACTGGTGGTTCTTCGCCGGCGCACTACCGCTCGCTTCTGGCTGGTGACAGGCCTCGTGTTTTTCATCCTGTCGCTCGGCCCGGTGCTCAAGCTGAATGGCATATTGCATGTCGGCTTTTTGTCGTCCAATGTGATTGTCCTGCCCGGTGTGCTCCTTCACATGCTTCCTGTTACCGACGGCATCCGTGTCTTCTCCCGCTTCAGTGGCATTGTCCTTTTCGCCTTGGCAGTGTTCCTCGGATGTAATCTGAGAGGACTGTTCGAGACTCTTCGCCTTACCCGATCGCGGTGCGTTGCGCTGACTATAGTGATCGCCCTTACCCTTTTTGCCGAGCGGCTGACTATTCCCCATCCACTGGTTCGGATTAACATTCCGTCAGTATATTATCAGTTGGCAAAGGTGCCTCGCGAGGCCGTTTTTATGGAAATCGCTGGAGGCGATACGTCGAAGTTTTTCTATCTGCAAACCATTCACCGCCATCGCCTGGTTAACGCATTTTACACGAGCCTCGACAGGAGCACGGAGGAGTTTTACAAGAACTACCTTTTACTCCGAATGCTCAACCCGGAGGACTCGTCCTCTCCTTTGCCCGCCATTCCCAGCGACAATGTCAAGGGAATCGTGCTTGAAGAGATGACCTATCTCCAGGTAGACTATTTTATCATTCATAAATCCACAGTGACACAGAAAATGCTTGATTTTTGCCAGTTGCTCCTCGGACAGTACCTACGGATGTCCATCTGTTACGACGATCAGGACATCCGCATTTACGGCTACGTCCCGCTCGAAGGCTTTGGAGATATTGAGACCAGCAGTCGAGTAAGAGAAACTCCCGGAAAAAGGGGATAACCAGCGAAGGCTTTATGAGGCAAGCACGAGGAAAAGCAGAGAGCCGTCAATTTACCTCTCGCCTGCTGCTGCGGATCGGGATTTGCATCGCGGGCGTCGTGCTCTTTTCACAGCTTACATTGCTGGGCATCAAACAGTTTCTCTCGGAAATCTATACTTACGAAAGTAAGCTAAAGATCAACACCCCGGCAGCCTATGAAGCAGAACCTGCATTGCTCAAGGCCATCAAATACAATCCACACAACGGCTATGCGCATTACTTCCTCGGAGCGTTTTATCAACGTCAAGGACGCCTGGACGAGGCCAAGCGCGAGTTGCTTCGCGCCCTGCAAACCATGGCACATCCTGCAACACCGTTGCGGCTTCTGGCAGAGAATGCCTACTCGCGCCATGCATACGACGAGGCGGTACGATATTTTCTCTCATCGCTCGCTATGAATCCAAAACCGAAGCACACGGCGTCGCTCGACTGGTATCTATTTGCCAAGGCCTGCGCTGTTGCGGGCAACATTCCCCAGGCCATTACGGCCCTGAAGACGGCACAGCGCTATGGAGCGTCGCAATCTGATCTACATCTGGTGCTTGGTGATTACTATTTACAATTGGGTAATTCCGCCCTCGCACTATTCGAATACCTTACAGATTACCTGCGACATCCAGAAGATGAGGCTGCTTTCGCCCGACTGATAAAGTTTGGCGAAAAGACCGGAGATTACACCCGGGCACTGGCGTTTTTTAAACGCCACTACGATGCCGGACAACTCTTACCGGATGGTGTGGCGTTCTTGGGTTTGCTGCACTATCTAAGAAAAGACTACTCGCGGGCTCTTGAACTTCTGAACGAGGCCATTACGCGTAACCCCAAAGAGGCGCGCAATTACTACTTGCGCGGCGAAGTATATCGCGCATTGGGCAACACAGAACAAATGCGCGAGAACTACCAGACCTATCTCCGGCTGGCTCCTGCAGCGCCAGAACGCGTCTATATAGAACAAGATCTGAAATAGCCTGTACAGACAGGCCCACTGTTTTGTCTGCGGCCAACGTTTTAGACAAGAACTATGAAAAAGGTCAGCACCCACAATCCCTCGCTGTTTTTCTCCCACTCATCACTTGTTCCCCATACACTCGACCGCCTGATTACGCTCGTCGGATTTACCGCTCTGCTCGTTATTCCGCTCGTGTTCCAGCCCCGGATGTACACCGCATATACGGACGTGAAGGCAGCAATGCTGGGATTTCTCGGTCTGCTCTGCTTACTGATCATCTTTGTTTATGTCCTCACATGCGGGGTGAAAAAGAGAACAGCACAACTCCGCATATTCCCGCTGCTCCTTCTTGTTTATGCCGCCATTAATATC
Source organism: Candidatus Sumerlaeota bacterium (assembly GCA_030613245.1). Lineage (GTDB taxonomy): Bacteria > Sumerlaeota > Sumerlaeia > MWCT01 > JAUWMI01 > JAUWMI01. Next base: position 22,225 of record JAUWMI010000036.1, on the reverse strand, counting down.
CTTTCTCTCACAACAGCAGTGAATCTGCACGCAGGGTTATGGAACTGTGAAGTGATCCTGGCCTGCCTGGTAATGGCGTTCTGGGCGTTTCGCCAATCAGTACACCCAGAGTTCACGACCGCAATCGTTCATCTTCTCGCAGCCACGGTGATTGCTATCGCTCTGTACGGATTTCTGCAGTATAATGGGATTGATGTTGTCCTTCTTGAGCTGCAGAAAGCTCCAGTCTCAACCATGGGGAATCTAAATTTCACGGCACAATACCTGATTGGAACGATTCCTCTGTTAGCGAGTGCGCTAATTATTACCCGCCGGCTGAGGGCACGGCTGTTCTTCTTTATTGCTTTGATCTCGGCAGTAATGCATCTGTTTCTGACACAAAGCCGGGGCGGGCTGGTCGGCCTGGCTGTGAGTGCCCTGGTGTTCTCCATTCTCTATACCCGATATGCAATTGGCTCGCCTGTGCAGCATTTCCGCAATCTTTTGCGCAGAGAAGCCAAAAAGCTTTTGATCGTGTGCGTGGGGAGCATTATGGTTGTGACCAGCTACTGCATTCTTGATTCCGGAAGAACAATAGAGCGGGTCGTCTCGATCTTCACTACGCGCAAAGAGACGAATATCTATCGTCTGCTCACGTGGCGCGACACGATGCGGATGGTGGCGCATCATCCGATATTGGGCGTCGGTGTTGGAAACTATCAATTTGTCTTTCCCCTCTACAAGAGCGAGCAACTCTGGCACCACCAGGATATTTTCGGTCGCACGCGTCAGGTGCGTACTCATAATGATTACCTTAACCTGCTGGCAGAGGCCGGAGTGCTCGGACTTGCAACTTTCCTGATAATTGTTGGACTCGTCGCAGTTCACTCGCTGCGCCAGCTCAACAGCAAGCGCGGCTCGCCTTCGCAGCGAACAATCCTGCAGGTTGGTCTCATCAGCGGCCTCAGTGCCACGCTCACTCAATCGTTTTTCGACTTTAACCTCTACAACCCGGCATCAGCCCTGCTGTTTTGGGTAACTCTGGGTCTGCTGGCTGGCCTTGCCCGAAATACGCACTCCGCAGGGTTCGCAAGCACAACATCTTTACATAGAGTTCCGCAAAGATCAGCCCTGTATCTTGTCCTCGGCAGTATCGGGCTGGTGGGCGTGATGTCGCTCTACTCAACGCTTTCATTTCGGCCATACGTCGCGAGCTATCACAATCAGCAGGCACGAGAGAGCTTTGACCGCCGCAACTACACCGATGCCCTTAAGTCTCTTCAACGAGCACTGGCCAATGACCGGAAAAACATTGATACCATTTCGCTACTGGCTGACACGTATCGCAATATGGAAAACTTTCATGAAGCGCGTGAATATTATGAATACTGGCTGAGATTGGAACCGAACTTTCCCCCAATTCATAATCGCCTCGGCTTGTGCTACGCGCAGTTGGGTGACTATACCCGCGCAGTTGACTCGTTTCACACAGCCATTAGCCTTAATCCGGTAAATGCAGCTGCGCTTAGCAATCTTGGCAACTTATATCTGGCGGCTGGGCAGTATGAACAAGCCGTTGAATATTTGGAGCGGGCAAGCGAAATCGAATCTGATGTCGCACGTAAGAATCGCCGTAATCATGCTCTCGCTCTCATGCACCTGAACAGGTATGATGCCGCGCTCAGCATCCTTACCCGGATCAGTCGTGACGAGCCAGATAACCTGGAGATTCTCAAGATGATGGTGACATGTTGTCGCGCATCAGGAAATACGAAAGCCGCCGAAACGTTAGAGCGCAGGATCACGATCCTAACAAATGCCCGCGAGCTGCGTAGCCGCGAGTAACGGCACTCTATATGCGAAAGCAACATACAGAGCACCTGCCGACCGCCTACCTGTCCGGCGCTATTGAACATGCACCTGATGGCGGAAAGGGCTGGCGCAATACATTAGGCGACTTTCTCACACACACGCTCGGACATCGGGTTTTCGATCCCACGACCGAAGAGTTCGACGTACTCACCGACGAGGAGAAGCGCTTCTTCCGTGAATGGAAAGTAGAGGACACTGAACGTTTTGTGAGAGTTGTACGCCGCATATTGGACCGAGATATCACATTTCTGCAGGAGCAGACCGACTATGTAATCTGCTACTGGGATAAGCATGTGATGCGCGGTGGGGGCACCCACGGCGAACTCACAGTGGCATATGTGAACAAAATTACTGTCTACCTGGTGCTCGGCGTGCCGCTTCAAGACGTCAGTGGATGGATCATTGGATGTGCAACACGGATCTTTACTGACTTTTCCGCTTTGGAAGAGTTTCTGCTCCAAACGTATCAGAAAAAGTGAAGGAGAGCAATCGAACTGATGCGCAGCCAATCGCAGGCCGCCGAATCAGGAACCGGATCGCTGAAACGAATTTTCAGCCTCTTGGATAAGTACTACCCGGTTGCAGTGATTCTTATCTGCTCGATTTACCTGGCGCTGCCTCTTACCAGGCCAGAGTTTTTTGAATCCCATGAATATCTCCACAATCTTGTACGGCTTGCTGAGGTGGACGATGCAGTGCACCATGGCCAGCTCTATGCCCGCTGGTTTCCCAATCTGAATGGCGGTTACGGATATCCGTTTCTGAACTACTACTCACCGCTGGCGTTTTATGTCGGCGAACTCTTTCGCCTGGTTCGTTTTTCCATCCCTGCATGTGTGAAACTAGCTTTTGCACTCGCCATAGTGCTAGCCGGCCTGGGTATGTATCTCTTTGCGCGCCTCTATTTCTCAACTGCCGGGGCGTTAGTTGCAGCGGCGGCGTACCTGCTGGCGCCATACCACATCGTGAATATCTACGTGCGCGGCAACATTGCAGAGTTCACTGCAATGGGAATCCTACCGTTTGTGTTCTGGGGATTAACCCGTTTGGCTCGGATGCCGCGAATCCAGAATGTTCTACTGTTCGCAGTTTTATACGGACTGCTCATCCTGGCTCATAACATCTCGGCGCTGGCAGCATCAGTTCTACTGGTTGCGTTTTCTTTGTTTTTGATTCTCCGCAGAGAATCGCGGCACGTCACTGTGGCAATTTGTGGTGGCTTCGCTATTGGCCTTGCGCTCAGTGCGTTTTACTGGCTGCCAGCGCTCGCCGAGATGAAATACGTAAAGATCACTGTGCTGACGCAGGACTACCTCAACTACTCGAACCACTTTGTCTATCCATGGCAGCTGATCGTGCCAGGCTGGGGCTACGGATTGAGCGAAAAGGGGCCGGTGGATGGAATGTCGTTTCAACTGGGCCTAGCCCACTGGGCTTTCATCGGAATCGTACTCCTTGTCTGTCTGATCAAACGTTTTCGCCAACAAGCCCAACACATAGGCACAACGATCTTCTTTCTCGTCTCACTCCTTGCGCTCATTTTCCTCATGCTGCCCTGCGCTAAAGCAATCTGGGATCATGCGCCACTGATTTCTTATATTCAGTTTCCCTGGCGGCTGCTGGTGTTGGTGGCGCTGCTTAGCTCGTTCCTGGGAGGACATGTTAGCACGCTCGTTGCTTCACGTAGTGATGCGCTCGAGCGGTGCATCTGCGCACTAGTAGTCATCCTGGTCTTTTTACTATACGCCCCCTATTGTCGGCCTCAGGCCTACAGGCCGCTCGTCCACGAGTATTGTGGCTTTAACACACTGGCAAGTCAACAGGGCGGGCCGGAGCATTTTATCAATACAACGGGCGACGACTACATGCCCCGCGGCATTGCCGAGCTACCCCCAACGCTTTCCCACAAAGCACTCCTCGCCCGCGAAGGAGCGATAGACGCAATCCCACTCTATCTCAGTTCTGCGGAATACATCTATCGGCTAAGGGTACATACAGCTGCCTTGATTCACTGCCAGACGTTCTGGTTTCCCGGATGGCAGGTGTATTTGAACGGAAGGCGCGTCGCTTCGCATTCCTCATCGCCGTATGGCTTGATTGAATTCTTCGCTCCTGCTGGTCAATACAATTGCCGGATTGTATTCCAGCATACCCCCGTGAGGGCAGTGGCCACCTGGATATCACTTCTCACCCTCATAGTCATTGCCACGCTTGCAGGCATCCGTCTTTGCAAACACTCAAACCCAACACGGAGCCGCGCGGAAGAATCTCCCAAGTTATGCTGAGCTTTAGAACTCTTTGAATATTTCGAGCACAAAAAAGCACTTGTTAGCCTTAGGCAAGGTCGTCAAGCCAATGAATTTCATTCACTTTATGGGCTGAATGCAAACTGACCGAAATTCCCCGAGCCTTGGCTTTTCGGCTCTGACCGATACACCACATTACTCTAGGGAAAATCTGGGCTTTTGGTTTTAGTCCGCCTTGGCGGACTCTTCTTTGCCCCCTGCTTTAGCTGGGGGGTGGAAGAAGAATACTCAACTAGTCCGCCTAGGCGGAGCTTCTCGCAGTCAGCGCTCAGATTTCAATGGCTAAAGCCGCGGGCGGATAAGCGACGCTAAAGCGCCCTTCAGGGTGAACCCTCGTGGTTTTTATTCAGTCAACTTTCCCTTTCACCCCACCTGAAGGTGTGTGCAAAGTAGAGAGCGCCTCAAGGCGGCCTAAAATAAAGGCCTGGAGGGCAATTCTTGTATCTTAATCCCCTTCGTAGCGCCATTAAGCCCTCACCGCACTCACGTCTCTTGCAAAAAGTCCCAAAATTCCGAAGAATCTATGAGATGAATGCTGCAATTGAAGATGCGCGGTGAGCTTCAAGAGGAGGGCGGCGAGTAGCGGCTGCCTTGTTCAGAGCCCCGGCGCTCAAGCTCCTGTTGAATGAGTCGGATGACCGCACTCTTATTTGCACACCACTGCGGGGCAAGCAAGAGATTGGGCGGCGCTTCGCCGGTCAAACGGTGAATCAAAATGTCCGGGGCAAGACGTTCCAGGTAATCACAGACCAGTTCAACATACTCATCCCGCGAAAGTAGCTGCAGCTGGCCTGTATCATATAAGCGCGCTAACGGCGCATTCTTGTTGATATAAAGCGAGTGAATTTTCACACCGTCAACGTGCAGGCTACTTATCAAATCCGCAGATGCAAGCATGTCACTCCGTGTCTCGTGAGGCAGCCCCAAAATCACGTGAGCGCACACGCGAATACCTCGAGCGTGCGTCTGCTCAACCGCGCTTACAAACTCACCGACCGTATGCTGGCGGTTAATGTACTGCAGGGTTTTTTCCCGCGCAGACTGCAGCCCATACTCAACCCAGAGATACGTGCGGTCATTGTACTCTGCCAGCAGATCAAGAACCTGTGGCGAGACGCAGTCTGGCCGCGTGCCAATTGACAGCCCTACAATGTCGTCCCCAGCAAGCGCCTCGTCGTATACGCGCCGAAGCACCTCCACTGGCGCATAGGTGTTGGTATAAGGCTGAAAATAGGCAATGAACTTCTCTGCCTTATAGCGGCGGCGCAGAAACTCAATGCCACGGCTAACCTGTTCGCTAATAGGAAGGTCTGGGTCACAGTAGGAAGCGCGCGAGCCTTCTTCACCACAATAAAGGCAACCGCCTCGCGCCTTGGTCCCGTCACGCGTAGGACAGGTAAACCCGGCATCCACAGAGACCTTGTATACACGACAGCCAAAATGGCGCCGAAGATGCTCGGAAAAGGATTTGTAAGGCACGGGTCGATTCATAGAAAAACACTGCGAAGAACAATTTTTTCTAGTATTCAGCGCGGTTCATGTGTAATAGTACAATTTGAAATTTTCGATAATCAAGCAGATTCAAAATCGTCGGCTTTTCTGGTGTGAGGCGGATACCAGACGATTGAGGTTTCTCAATGAGCCTCGACCACACTTTTCATTACGTATTGAAAAAATGGCTCTACCTCTTTCTGGGTGTTCTGAGTGTCTGTGCCGTTCTACTCAGCCTGGGCATTGGCCTCCTGCTGGGCTATATTAAAGAGCTCCCGCCGATTGAGCAGTTGGAGAACTACTCGCCTCCTCAAGTAACCACCATTTACGATCGCACTGGCACAAATGAGATCGGCAAGTTCTTCCGGCAAAAGCGCGTCATTGCCCGCATCAAGAGCGACATTCCTAAGAATCTCATTAACGCCTATATCGCGATAGAAGATAAGCGGTTTTACCAGCATTTTGGCGTCGATTTTGTACGTACGTTCAAAGCCCTGCTAATTGACATCAAACGGATGAGACCTGCTCAAGGGGCCAGTACAATTACCCAGCAGCTTCCACGTAACCTGTTACCCGAAGTCTCTCGCCGAAAAATTATTTCCCGCAAAATCAAGGAAACGCTTCTGGCACTTCAGATTGAAAAACACTACTCTAAAGAACAGATTCTTGAATTTTACCTGAACCAAATATATCTCGGCAATGGCGCTTATGGAGTTCAAGCCGCTGCGCGCAGGTTCTTTAACAAAGATGTCAAAGACCTCAATCTCTCGGAGTGTGCCACCTTGGCAGGCATCACGCAGTTGCCGGAGCGCTATTCCCCTGTCAATAATCTCAAGCTCGCTACGCGACGCCGCAATATCGTACTCCGCATGATGCATGAACAGCGCTACATTACCAAAAAGCAATACGAGAAAACCGTAGCGGAACCCATCGTACTAAATCCACCGGCTCCCGTGCGCCATCGCGCTCCCTATTTCGTAGAATATATGCGGCAGGAACTCTTGAAGAATGCCGAATTTAGCAATGAAGACCTGCACAAGAAAGGCTACATGATATATACCACGCTGGACGCTGAGCTCCAGACCATTGCAGAAGAGGAGCTGAAGCGGGGACTGCGGGAAGTTGAGCGCCTGTGGCAGAGCAAGAAGTACGAGCGTTTTCTTGAGCAGGAAGACCGATACCTTCGTACTGTTCCGGCTCCCGGACAGGTGCGCCTGGCCAAGATCACCGAAGTCTTTTCGGATCGCATAACAATGTATCTAGATAATTATGTGGGAACTATTCCCTTACCGGAAAACCTCCCCTACTTTGAACCCGAAAACGTGATCAACCCAGGAAGGTATGTGAGCATTGAACTCAAGAGTGTCAATCATAACACGAACACCTTTACGGGGTCACTGGGCGATGAGAAGCACGTGCAGGGCGCTATCGTGGTGCTCGATGCCCATACTGCCCAGATTCTCGCCTTGGTCGGAGGCGAAGAGTTCTACGATATGGAGAATGACGGTCAATGGAATCGTGCCATACAGGCAAAACGGCAGCCTGGATCTGCATTCAAGCCCTTTTTCTACGCTGCCGCATTTGAAATGGGATTTACCCCGGCTACGGTCTTTATTGACGAGCCGCTGGTATTCCCTGATGGCTATACTCCGAAGAACTACGAGAATGAATTCTTCGGCCCAACAACCTTGCAGGAAGCCCTGGAACATTCCCGCAACGTCGTTACCATCATGTTGTATCAGGCTATTGGCCAGAGGCGCGCCCTGTCGTTTGTCAATAAATTTGACTTTACCGATACGCGACCGGAATGGCAATATCCCGACCAGATGGGCATCTCCGCCTGTCTGGGCACAGTGAGTATGCCACTCTTATCATTGGCTGCTGCTTATATCCCTTTTGTCAATAAGGGCATCGCCATTCAACCCCTTGGGGTGCGAAGAATCACGGATGCGAAGAATAAGGTGATTAAAGAGTTTAAGCCCTACGAGCGCGTCGTCATCTCACCGCAAACCGCTTACCTCATAGCATCTGTGTTGCAAGGGGCGATTACGCGCGGCACTGCATACTATCCCATTGGCGAGTACTTCGAAGGGCGTCGCATTCCCGAGATTGCCGGCAAAACCGGCACTACGAACGACTGCACTGATGCCTGGTTTATCGGATATACACCAGATCTGGTTATTGGCGTTTATGTAGGTTTCGACCGCGTACGCACGCTGGGGCCGAGAATGACTGGCTCCACGGTTGCCGGGCCCATATGGCAGAGCTTTCTTGTGCGCGCTCTGAAGACTCGTGAAAACTGGAAAATGCATTGTGATGTCCCGGAAGACATTGTCTTCGAGGATATCTGCTCGAAATCCGGCTTGATCGCCACTGAGTTGTGCCGCAACACGCCGGACGTCTACGTATTTGAAAAAATGGCATTCAAGAAAGGTACTCAGCCAACTATAACCTGCACGCTCCACACGAAGGACAGGGCGCAGGCTCATCCGCCAGGAAGGCAGGTCTCTGCCACGCACCGGACAGCACCCTAGCAATCTGACACGGATTCCCTGACGATCATCACGCCATGGCAGGTATGATCCGCTGGAAAAAACAGCATTTGCCTGCGCCATTGTTCAGACTCGCACTGTGTGATGTTTTTCTCCAATTCGCTTGCCGATACTGACAGAAAGGGCTACCGGTTCTGCCCCATATGGCGGACGCAACTTGAGCGCCTGCGAAAGCCACACCGATAATGACAACGATCACTAAAAGGTGCAACAATATAAGGTGGCAATTTCATTCGCCGAAGCCTGGCGAAGGCGAATGAAATCGCCCGTAACTAAAGGTTTAGGAGGGGAGCGCGAGGGGCAACCCTTTTTCCAAAGGGTCCCCCTCGCATTTTAAGATGCAAACTTTGGATTTAAATAGCCTTGGGCTTCCAACCGGTGCAACGGTCATGGTTCACAGCTCGCTGAGCAGTTTTGGCTGGGTTAATGGAGGAGCGCAGACGGTAATCGAAGCCCTGGTCCAGAGCGTAGGCCCTGAGGGCAATGTCCTGATGCCCACCCTAACCGGCTCGCCTGCCCTGAATGCCAAAAATCCTCCGCACTTTGATGCACGGCAGACCCCATGCTGGACTGGCCGCATTCCCGAGACTTTTCGCCAGAGGCCTGATGCCTTGCGCAGCCTTCACCCCACGCATTCGGTGGCAATCATCGGCCCGCAAAAGCACGACCTTGCACGCGAGCATCAGCTCTCGCCCACTCCATGCGGAAAAGAAACTCCCTACTTTCGGCTGGCCGAGCGCGACGGCTATGTCTTGATCTTCGGAGTAGATCTAAAAAGCGTAACCCTGTTTCATACCGTAGAAGAGATTGCCGAGGTTCCATACCACATGCAGCCCGAACTGGTAGATGCCGTAGTGATTGACTCGGATGGAAACGAGAAGACCTATCGAATTGGTATTCACCAGTACGGGATTCCGAGAAACTTCTCGATCATGGAGCCTCGACTCAAAGACGCTGGTGTTCTGAAGACGGGAAAGGTGTTGAATGCAACAACACATCTGATTCGTGCGAAACCGCTTGTGGAGCTTACCCTCAATGCATTACGCCGCGATCCACTCCTGCTGGTAAAAAAGTAGCGAAAAGGGAGACAGGCTGCTTTTCATCCCGAATTTTGCAGTTGCAGTGAAATTAGTGTATTATGTGGGGACACACTGTATGTGTCTGCCCTATGGATATGGGGGAAAAAAAAGTGTACCTACTTAAAATTACGGACGTCTAATATGCAAGATGGTATAAAAAGGACTTGACACGAAAAAACATCTCGTGGTAGGAAAAAGTTAGAAAGGCAAACCTGCATGTAATGACCTAATTTTGCAATTTAATAGGGGGGTAGAATCATGGGTAACAAAAGGTGTGGAAATGTTCCATTAGTGATGATTTGCATGGCGCTATTTACATTCTTTCAGCTGTCTGCGCAGGCGCAGGATAGCTGGAATGTAGAGATGGTCGGGCAAATTGGCGGCTCTTGCTCCGGGGTCTTTGTCCAGGGAAATTATGCCTATATTGGTGAGGGGCCCAATCTGCGAATACTTGATATAAGCGATCCGACAAATCCTCAGCCTCTTGGTAAGGTTTTGCTTCCAGATACCGTGAACGACGTCTATGTATCTGGCAATTATGCCTATGTGGCATGTTATGAAGCAGGGCTTCGGGTGATAGATATAAGCAATCCGGCATCGCCTGTGGAAGTGGGATATTATGATACGCCGAGCTTTGCCTACGGCGTCTTTGTTTCGGGAGATTATGCCTATGTAGCAAACAGCAGTGCGGGCTTGCGCATTATCAATGTAAGCAATCCGTCTGCGCCGTATGAAGCCGGGTATTATGACACACCTGGCCATGCCCGAGGTGTCTATGTCTCGGGCAATTATGCCTATGTGGCAGATGGGTATAGAGGGCTTCTGGTGATAGATATAAGCAATCCGGCATTGCCTGTGGAAGAGGGATATGTTGGTACGTCCGGCGAAGCCCGGGGGGTCTTTGTATCGGGAAATTATGCCTACATGGCAAATGGAGGTGCAGGCCTTCGCATTATCAACATAAGCAATCCCGCTTCCGCCTACGAAGCGGGATATTGTGATACCCCCGACCATGCCTGGGATGTATCTGTATCGGGAAATTATGCCTACGTGGCAGATGAAAGTGCAGGCCTTCGGATTATCAACATAAGCAATCCCGCTCTCCCCTATGAAACCCGATATTATGATACCCCGAATTACGCCCAGGGCATCTTTGTTTCGGGAGATTATGCCTACATGACAGATTATAAAGCAGGCCTTCGCATTATCAACATAAGCAATCCCGCTTCCCCCTACGGGGCCGGAAATTATGGTACATGCTTTGCCCGGGGCGTCTTTGTTTCGGGAAATTATGCCTACGTGGCAAGTGAGGATGCAAGCCTTCGCATTATCAACATAAGTAATCCCGCTTCCCCCTATGAAGCAGGATATTATTACACCCCGGACTGGGGTCTGGGCCCCTATGTTTCGGGAGATTACGCCTACGTGGCAGATAGGGATGCAGGGCTTCGGATCATCAACGTGAGCAATCCGTCCGCGCCGTATGAAAGCGGCCATTATAGAACACCGGAATATGCCCTGGGGGTTTATGTCTCGGGCAATTATGCCTACGTGGCAAGCAATCGGGCAGGCCTTCGCATTATAAACATAAGCAATCCTGCTTCCCCCTATGAAGCCGGATATTGTGATACCCCGGATCAGGCCGTTGGCGTCTTTGTCTCGGGCAATCATGCCTACGTGGCAGATTCGGATGCAGGCCTTCGCATTATCAACATAAGCAATCCCGCTTCCCCCTATGAAGCCGGATATTATGATACCCGGGGAATAGCCAAGGGCGTCTATGTATCGGGTGATTATGCCTACGTGGCAGATGATAATGAAGGGCTGTGCACTGTGAACATAAGCAATCCCGCTCTCCCCTATCCAGTCGGATATTATGACACGCGCAAAGCCTGGGATGTCTTTGTTTCGGGAAACTACGCCTACGTAGCAGCTTGGGCTTCGGGCCTTCGCATTATTAACATAAGCAATCCCGTTTCCCCCTATGACGCCGGATATTATGATACCCCGTCCCCTGCCTTCGGGGTCTCTGTTTCAGAAAATTATGCCTACGTGGCAACCAGGGGTGGCGGGCTCTTGATCCTCCGCTTCACTGGATGTACTGAGTTTACTCAGGAAAGCGACGGGTGGACTACTCAGGGCGCGCCGGTTTTCTTTACTCCTCCCGATTGCGCCTGGGCAGATGGCTCCCTCAAGTTGACCTCCTCAACGAATACAAACACGTTCGGCTACTGGTTGAGTACGCAGATTGCAGTTCCTGCGGATTACCTCTACCGTGCCCGGTGCAAAGTCTGGACCGATATAACGGATCAATCAATTGTTCCCCAGATTCGTATTCGGGCTAATTCGTCGAATTTGCAGCAGTACGATGTGCTTTCCATTGAAAGTGCAGGTGACGGCGGTGCGTCGCCGATGCCATCAGGGAAAGATTATGATCTCTACTTCGTGCCGCCGGCAAATGATACTGCCGTAATACTTGCGTTCGACCTTCTGAATTTCAATCCTGATGATGCGGCCGTGGCAGAACTGGCACTGGACAGCGTTATCATTGATCGATTTGCTCTGGATTCACTATCTGCTCCCACAACTGTTAAGGATTACACTTTTGATCTGAGCACAGAGGTCTGGACAACCGGTGGCGCATCGGCAGCCTTCAGTCTGCCCCAGTATACCTATGCCGAAGGCGCGCTTGAGCTGCGAGCCACAACCAACACGAATACATTTGGCTTCTGGGTCAATAATCCAGCCGATATAACTATTCAGGCGGATCGCCTGTATCGAGGGACCTTTGAAGTGCGAACAGACGTGACTAATCCTGCCCTGGTTCCCGAGATGCGCTTTCGGTTCAATACGGGGAATTTTCAAGCATCGCAAACCCTCGGCATCACAAGCGCTGGCGATGGCGCTAATTCTCCCGGCACCACAAATAAAATTTACGATCGGCTTTACTTCTTGCCGCAAGCGAATTGCGTTGGAGAAAGCCTGATTGTCTCGTTTGACATACTCAACTTTAATCCCGACGACGCAGCCGAAGCCTCACATATCCTCGACCGCGCCACAATCGAATCTCTCCCGCTCCCAGCGGCTCCGTAGGGTTTCAGTAGGACTTACGAGATAGGCAAACGGAAATTTTGCAGTAGGCCAAAGAAAAAACATAGTAGGGGCAATTCATGAATTGCCCCTACTGACTGGCATAGACAATTTCAAAGCAGTTATTGTCGCATAAATGCTACCGCTACAGGAATTGCATAGCGCCTTCATGCTCGCCGTTTAGGAGTGTGGCTGAGCACAGTCTGAATGTGCTCCAAAACCATATCAGCACTGATCGTATGCAAACATTTCAAATGCTCTGAACCGCGAAGCCGGCAGGTGGTCTTCCAGCACGGCACACAGGCAAACTCACCCTGCTGAATTACGACATTCCTCGCGCCGTACGGGCCATTTCGCTCGCCATCCGAGCCCCCAAAAATTCCAACCACCGGAACTCCCAGCGCCGTGGCCATGTGCATTGGCCCCGTATCCCCGCCTACAAAAAGCTCACAGCACTCGAGCAGCGCGAGCAACTGCTTCAATGTAGTTGGTGGAGCAATCACTGGCACAACACCATCGCGCTTCATTAATCCGGCGATCAGTTCAACCATATCCTGCTCACCGGGCCCCCAATTCAGAAGCACTCGCTTGTGCAGCTCCTTGCCAATCCGCACGCCCAGCTCGGCAAACCGCTCAGCAGGCCAGCGCTTGGTGATCCAGCCTGCCCCGGGGTTGAGAAATACGAACTTCTCTGCTGCGCTGAACCCCTCACGCTCCAGAAAATCCCTCACGTACTGGCGCGTATCTTCTGAAGACTGTAAAACAAATTCGACTTTTGGCTCTTCGATTCCCAGCGGTCTCACAAGGCAGAGGTTGCGCTCGACCACGTGCTTGGCTGAGTAGAACGGAATGATATGCTTCGTGGTGAAGAGCCGGTTCAGCTCTCGGCCGTCCGCATCGCCAAAGCCGATGCGAAGAGGAGCGCCAGACCGCCAGGCAATTACGCCGCTCTTGGTTAAACCCTGAAAGTCAATCGCCACGTCAAATTGCTTACGGCGAATTTCCTGCAAGAGGGGAAGCACGTGCGAAACGTAGCCACGAAGCCGCTTTTTGCGTATTTGGCGTTTTGGAATGACGTACAGCTCGTTCAACTGCGGGTGGTTCTCAAGCAGCGGCGCTGAGAGATCTTCTACAACCCATCCGATAAACTCATCAGGAAACGACATCCGCAAGGCAGCGAGACACGGCAAGGTATGGACTATGTCGCCAATGGCACTCAGCTTGACGATCAAGATCTTTTTCATTCTTCTCCCGCGCTTTCTGCGGTCTGTCCTGAGTACGTAGGGGCGTTTAATTAAACGTCCCTACAATTTGCCAATCTGATTCATCGTGGCAAACTAATAGATGGTATAAAGGAGAGCCAGCAGTTGTAGGGACAGATTATAATCTGTCCCTACTTCCATAGCGCTGGAGAATCAGCTGGATGATATCCTTGGTGGCGTTCTCCTTTGGGGCGCCGGCAATAAAGACCTCGATTCCCAGCTCCTGAGAAGTAGCTCGTTCCGGCACGGTCTCTCGCGTATAGTCGGTACCTTTCGCATGAACATCCGGGTGGAGTTCGCGCAGCAGGTGATCGCATGACTCCTCGTCAAAAAGCATCATATAATCCACATACTGAATAGCAGCGAGAAGCTCGAGCCGCTCCTGCTCCGGGTAAATCGGCCGCTTATCACCCTTTATCTTTTTCATTGAGACATCAGAGTTCACGCCGACTACGAGCATGTCGCCCTGGGCTTTTGCGCTTTGCAGATACGAGATGTGTCCGCCGTGCAGCATGTCGAAACATCCGTTGACAAACACTACTCTCTTGCCTGCACTACGGATGTCTGCCACAATCTTCTTCAACTCGGTAAGTGTCTTAACTTTCTCCATCATCCTCGTTCTTCTCCCGGCTACGGCGTTTACTGCGACTTGCCCAAATCCTCCAGAATCCAGCGCACCGCATCCAAAAGATCCTCGGCTATATAGTGCGGCTCCACTGTCCATGCGTCGTGCTGATATTCATACTCCCCCCGGCCATATCCTGTAAGAACAAAAACCGACTTTAAATTCAGCCTCTGTCCAAACTCAATATCCTTGATTCGATCGCCAACTACGTAGGAGTGCAGCAGATCAATGGTCATCTCAGCCGCTGCTCGTTCCAACAGACCGATATCCGGCTTCCGACATTTACATTCTTGCCGATAGGGCGGCAGTCCGACAGTAGGATGGTGGGGGCAATAGTAAATGCCATCCAGAACCGCCCCATGTTCCTTCAGTAAGGAAATCAAGCGCTGATGCACCCGGCCGACCAATGCTTCGTCGAAGTAGCCGCGTGCAACCCCGGACTGGTTGGTGACAATCACGGCCAGCAGCCCGCATTCGTTCAGCAGCCTGATAGCTTCAGCGCTGCGCGGCAAGAGACGCAGCCGGCTTTCGTGATTCACATACCCCACCTCTTCCGTCACCGTGCCATCGCGATCAAGAAAAACTGCGGGCTTTTTCATCGGTCTCCCCTCCGTCGGTCCATCTCCCCACTAACTTTGTTATGTGCAGCAAGTACTTTTTCATATACGGCAACCGTGCCGCGAACCATCTGTTGAGTCGTAAAACGGGTGAGCACGCACTCACGACCAGCCTTCGCAAATTGCTGACTCAATGCAGGTTCTCTGATTAACCGAAGAATACCCTCAGCCAGTGCATGCGGATTTCGCACTTCCACTAGCAGGCCAGTGACACTGTCCTCAATAATTTCCGGCACCCCGCCGGTGCGTGTCGCTACTACCGGAATTTCCATGAGCAGGGCGTCAAGCAATGAAGTGCACAGCCCTTCCAGATGCGACGACAACACAAAAACATCAAACGCGCGCAAAAAATAGCCAATGTCTTCGCGAAAACCTGTAAGAATTACTTTCGATCCTAAATCTAACTTTGAGATCAGCTGCTCCAGGGCTGGCCGTTCATCCCCTTCTCCCACAATAAAAAAGACTGCATTGGGACATTTTCCTAGCACTTCCGGCACTGCTTCCACGAGATAGCGCTGACCTTTGTGATCTGCCAGGTGTGCAATATTGCCCACAATAACAGTATCAGGCGATAAATTAAATTCCTTACAGAAGTCCTGGCGTGTTCGCACTTCATCTTTAAATTTGCCCGTGTCAATTCCACTTGGCACAACAAAAATTCGCTCTTCAAGTATTCCTCCCTTGAGCAGCACCTGCTTTACTCCATTGGAAATGGCAATGAAATACACACGCGGACTCTGATACTTGAGCCGGGAGAAATAGTTCCGTCCTACGCTAAAATCCACACGGCGCGATACAACGACCGGCACTGCGAGCGTCCTCGCCGTTGCTCCCCACGCCAGGCTGTGTGCATGTGCAGTGTGCGCGTGGCAAAGCGCAATACCTTCTTGCTTTATCAGCCGACGTAGACGCAGGATTGTTCGAACGTTATACTCGCTTCGCATTTTCATCGGGACAATGTCCAGATTGGCGTGGCTAGCCCGGGTCTCAAGAGCGCTCTGCGGCGACACCACAAGAAGTGGATCGTAATCCAGCGTCTTCAAGCCAATGCACAACTGCAAGACTTGCGCTTCGCCGCCACGCCATTCCGACTCGCTATCAATGTGCAGAATTTTTTCGGCCACAGGCTGTAAACCTCGGTTCTCAGCTCTTGTGATTAGGCTCGGTGGAGAAGCTGCATCTGAAATCTGCGTCTGTGCGCGCAGGTGTGGCGTGTTCAAGGTGCTTGTCCACCGCCTGGATGACATCATCCACAGTGATCGCCTCCATGCAGCGGTGATCCGTAGGACATTCGCGCAGGAGGCACGGCGCACAGTCTGTGGGCTTTCGTACCATAATGGCTTTTTCGCTGTATGGCGCAGTGGTTACCCAGTCGGTCGAGCCAAAAATCGCCACGAGTGGAACGCCAAGCGCTGCCGCAATGTGCATCGAGCCGCAATCGTTCGTAATGTACAGTGAACACCGGACAATCAGCGGTGCCAGCTGGCGTAGCGTGAGCTGGCCGCTGAGATTAAGCACGGGAATCTCGGCGCGAGCTGCCACTTCGCGGGCGATCTCCGCCTCGTACTGGCTGCCTGTTATAACAATCCTTGCGCCGTAATGCTCCGCACAGTACCGGGCCACAGCGGCAAATCGTTCCGGAAACCACCGCTTGGCAGTCCCATAGTGTGCTCCCGGATTCAGCCCCACCAGTAACTCTGTCTCTCGCACACCTTGCTTCTGCAAAAAGGCACTCATCCATTCGCGCTCGGTCGGCAGCACGTTCAATACCAACCGGCGCGGACTATCCGTGATGTCGCATACCTGCCCAACAATATTCAGATAGTATTCCACCTGATGAACCTTCAGAATCTCGTCGGTAACAACGATACGATCGGTCAGCAAGAACCTGCGGCCGTCCCGATCATAGCCCACGCGCCGCCTTACGCCGCCAAGTGCCAGCAGGAGCGCTGAGGCAAAGGAATTAGGAAAAAGAATGCCCAGATCAAAGCGCTGGCGCCGTATACGTGCAGCTACAGCCAAAAATTTCAGCCGATTGCGCTCATCAACTTCCCAGACGTCAGTTATGTCTTCATTCGCCTCAAGCAGGGCCGCCACCCAGGGCCGGGCCACCACCGTAATCGCTGCCTCAGGAAAACCGCGATGCAGTGCAGTTATCGCCGGCGTGGTTAAAATCGTGTCGCCGACCCAATTGATGCCCTTAATAACTATTGACCTGACTGTCATCAAGACTTCTTCCCATCGTGCGATTGCGCTTGTTGCCGCTCCCACAATTTCGCGTATTTAAGAAACACACTGTAGGCCGCAAGGCTGCACAACACCAGCCCACTCAGGCCATCCAGAAATCCCAGACGCAACACGTATTGCCGCACAAAACGTGCCGCTGGCCGCAATGTGAGATGGTGCCAATGCACTCGCCGCGTGCGCTTGGCACGATCACCAGCGGCCCAACTTGTGTAGCGATCAAATTTCTTTAGATACTGATCAAAACTTTGGAATGTGTAATGAAGCAGCTTGTGGCGCAGATGAGTCGTCGGCCCGGGAACAACCACGTCGGCATGAACCTCTTTTTTCTCATAGCGCCCCTTGTCGCGTTTAAACAGCCGCAAGACGTCATCGCGCTGCCACCCACAATAGCGAATCCGCTTGCCGAGAAAATGATTCACACGGTAGATATAAAACCCATCGTAGGAGTGTGGACGACTGAGCATCTCGAGAATTTCGTCGCGTAGCTCTGGCGTCACCCGCTCGTCCGCGTCTACAACCATGACCCATGGATGGGTTGCCTGTGGTATTGCCCAATTCTTCTGGGCCGCTGAATTCTCGTATGGATGTTGCACGATGAGATCCGTGTACTCACGCGCAATGCTGAGCGTGCCATCCGTACTGAACGAATCAACAATGAAAATCTCATCTGCCCACTTGACCGACTCGAGGCAGTCACGTATATTCTGTTCCTCATTGTACGTGGGGATTATTATGCTCACCTTCTCGCGTTCCATTGCTGTCGCCTTTATTCCTTAAGCGGCCTTCTTAATAGATGGCGCCCGGCAAAAGTAAAGCACACGCACCTCAGGTGCCACAATACATACCTCGAATATGCACAATGCGTTGCTGACGAGTGAAGCGGTTCACCTGAGTATGATTGACAAAAAGGTTGACTTCGACCTAGCGCTTTTTCACTATACTAGTTTAAAATTAATTCAGGTTTTGGTTTACCTTGTCAAGGGTTTTGGCTGTTTACACGCAGACGTGACGTTGTTCTGATGCCAACTTTACTGGAACGGAGTGTGATTGATGAGCACATCAGGGTTTGACTACGACATCATTATTGCAGGTGGCGGGCCTGCCGGACTTGCAGCGGCTATCTACGCAACCCGGGCGCGCCGCAAAACCCTTCTGCTTGACACGATGGCCCCGGGTGGGCAGATGATAATTTCACACATGATTGAGAACTACCCTGCATTCCCAAAAGGCATTCCAGGCCCTGAACTCAGCAAGCTCATGGAAGACCATGCCCGCGCCTTTGATACAGAAATCCGCATTGAAAACGTCCAGACCATTGCACTGGAAAACAGAAAGCGAATCGTCACGACCTCCGAGCGTTCCTATTCCTGCGGTGCCGTTATTCTCTGTTCAGGCGCATCGCCACGCAAACTGAACGTGCCGGGCGAACAGGAGCTTACTGGCAAAGGAGTGTCGTACTGCGGCACCTGTGACGGCATGTTCTTCCGCGGAAAAAAGATCGTAGTGGCTGGCGGTGGCGATGCCGCAATTGACGAGTCGCTGTTTCTCACCAAGTTCGTCACAGAGCTGACTGTTATCCATCGGCGCGACCAGTTGCGCGCAGAAAAAATCCTTCAGGAACGTGCGTTTGCTAACTCAAAAATTCACTTCCTCTGGGATACAATCGTCACCAAAATCCTGGGCTCAGATTCCGTTACAGGCGTCAGCGTCAAGAATGTGAAAACTGAGGAAAAACGGGAACTGCCCACGCAAGGCGTCTTTATTTTCATCGGCCATATTCCCAATACAGAGTTCGTAAGAGGGCTTGTCGAGATGAACAATCTCGGTTTTGTTGCCACTGATCACCGCATGGCGACTTCGGTGCCAGGCATCTTTGCCGCTGGAGACGTGCGACAACAGACCATTCGCCAGATCGTAACTGCTGCAAGTGAAGGGGCAACAGCTGCATATTACGCGGATAAGTACTTGAGCGAACTCTGAAGGATTCTGAAGTCTGGAACTTTTGGTGCTACAACAATTTTGCCACAGATTTACCGCGTGCGACCCGGTGGATCACGGCGGCCAAGTTCGTCCAGTTTGAGCGATTAATATAAACCGAAGGGGATTTTATAGCGTGTCCTGATGCCTTGTCACACGTGGCACGGGCATCTTGCCCGTGGAAGCTCATGCGCCTAGGCGGATGCCACGTCAAGCAAACAACAGCTTTAGATTTATTTTTAAGCGCTAGATTCCCATCAAAAGTTCTAAACTTCAATAAACTCATACGAGTCCGGGGAAAAAATTAGTGCCAGTCGAAGATAGCTCTTGACATGTCAAAAACGTCGGATATAACGGGGCGCTATTCCATATGGAAGATTTGCTTTTAGGGCTAGTTTATAAGAATAAATAGTCAGTAAGGAAAGGATGGTGTACTGAGTATGAAACCACAGGAAGTGCTGAATTTATGCAAGGAAAAAGGTGTGAAATGTGTGGATTTCAAGTTTATGGACTTCCCGGGCCAATGGCAGCATTTTACAGTTCCGATTAGCCAGCTGAGCGAGGAATCGTTCGAAGGAGGGTTTGGATTTGACGGATCGAGCATCCGTGGGTGGCAATCCATTCACCAGAGCGACATGCTCGTAATGCCAGACCCGGAAACTGCAATGATTGATCCCTTTGCGAGTATCCCAACACTAAGCCTGGTCTGTAACATCGTTGATCCAATCACGAAAGAAAAGTACACTCGTGATCCTCGCAATTGCGCATTGAAGTGCGAAGCCTACCTCAAATCCACGGGCATCGCCGACGTGTCCTACTTCGGCCCGGAGCTTGAGTTTTTCATTTTCGACGACATCCGCTTCGACCAGTCGTGTAACTATGGGTTCTATTACATTGACTCGGTTGAGGGACGCTGGAATTCGGGTCGCGACGAGCGGCCGAATCTGGGCTATAAGCCTCGCTATAAAGAAGGCTATTTCCCTGTGCCGCCAACCGATTCGTTGAACGACCTGCGCAGCGAAATGATGCTCACTCTGATTGAATGCGGCATCCCCGCAGAAGCACAGCACCACGAAGTAGCAACTGCCGGCCAGGGCGAGATTGACATTCGCTACGACTCGCTCACCCACATAGCCGATAAATGTCTCTTGTTTAAATACATTGTAAAAAATACTGCGAAAAAATATCAGAAGACCGTCACCTTCATGCCTAAACCGCTCTTTGGTGACAATGGCTCTGGCATGCACGTACACATAAGCCTCTGGAAGAAAGACCGCAATCTCTTTGCTGGAAACGGCTATGCGGGCCTGAGCGAAACTGCGCTATTCTTCATCGGCGGGTTGCTCAAACACGCCGCTACGGTGCTGGCATTTACGTCACCAACCACGAACTCCTACAAACGCCTTGTGCCTGGCTATGAGGCGCCGGTCAACCTGGCCTACTCACAGCGAAACCGGAGCGCCGCCATTCGCATTCCCATGTATTCAGCGGACCCGCGCACCAAGCGCATTGAATTTCGACCGCCCGACCCCTCGTGCAACTTCTACTACGCCTTTAGTGCGATGCTGATGGCTGGACTCGATGGCATCATGAACAAGATTGACCCAGGCAAGCCGCTGGATAAGAACATCTACGACCTGCCGCCTGAGGAGGGCAAGGCCGTACCGAAGGTGCCAGGCTCATTGGAGGAAGCGCTATGCGCTCTTGAGACTGACCACGAATTTCTCTTGAAGGGCGATGTGTTTACTGAAGACGTTATCCAAACCTGGATAGACTATAAGACGGAAAACGAAGTAGATGCGCTGCGCCTGAGACCTCATCCCTACGAGTTCGGGCTCTACTACGACATTTAGAAATGCATTTACAACGGGCGCCTAAGCCAAAGTAGGGGCGACCCGGCGGGTCGCCCCCCTCTACATATGGAATTGTTAATGCGCCTTACGCGTATATATGTTGTACCCTCGTGATGTGATATTTCTTGTTGTTATGTGCTCTGAGTCTCAGCGCGCGTTTTCACTCGCTGCAGCGTAAATACTTCTCGTAAATCGCGCGCGAGGTACGTTCGTCCTTTCGCAGCTGGTCCTGCAATTTGGCAGGCGTGGCAAACCTCTTTTCGTCGCGCAAGCGCTTAAGAAAAAATACTCTCAGCCGTTTTCCAATCAATTCGCCACAAAAATCAAAAAGATGTATCTCGATCTCCAGCTTATCCCTGGCAAAGGTTGGCTGATAGCCAATGTTTGCCATTCCCCCGTACTGCTTCTTTCCATACTCGCCAATCACCGCATATACCCCCACAGCAGGAACGATGACATCCTCGTCCACATATAAGTTCGCAGTTGGATAACCCAACGTCTTACCCACTCTCTTGCCCCGCTTAACCCGGCCTATCAGATCGTAAGGCCGCGTCAGCAGACGTGCCGCGCGATCAACCATCCCTTCCTGAAGCAACTCCCGAATTTTCGTGCTGCTCACCACCATACCCCGGTATCGCACCGGCACCATGCTGTCCACACTGAACTCATACTCACGCCCCATGCTACGCAACAGCTCAACATCCCCTTTCCCCTCGTAGCCAAAGCGAACGTCAGCCCCACAGAAGACCTTCGCGACCCTACAGCGCCTGACCAGAATGTCAGCCACGAATTCCCGCGCCGCTAGACGGGCAAAATGCCGAGTAAAAGGAATCATGATGACAATATCAACGCCCAGCTTCCGCAGTATCTCGAGCTTGCGCACGGACGTCAATAACCGTGGCGGACAATACGGAGGCGCAAGAATCTCCAGCGGATGGTTCTGAAACGTGAAGACAACGCTGAGGCCGTTGTGCTTCCTCGCCTCCTGAATCACGCGGCGAATCAATGCCTGATGCCCACGGTGCATACCATCAAATACCCCTAACGTCAGGTATATCCCCTGCCGCAACTGGCGCAATCTCACCTGCTGTAGCGATGTTATCGTCCGCATACTTCAATCCTTACCTTCTGAGATTTAGAACTTTTTGAATGCTTCAAGCCCAAAAAGCTATTGTGAGCCTTAGGCAAGGTCGTCGAGGCGATTTACCCGCCTTTGGCGCGGTGAATTTCGTTCACTTTAAGCCCTGAATGCAAACTGAACAAAATTCCCAGAGC
>JAUWMI010000082.1 GCA_030613245.1 Candidatus Sumerlaeota bacterium | reverse complement strand
CCCGCCTTAGGCGTGGCGAGCTGAACGAAATTGCCAGAGCTCTGGCTTTTCAGCTATGACGCCTTTGCCACATTGCTCTAAGGAGAATGCGGCTTTTTGGTTTTAGTCCGCCTCGGCGGACTCTTCTTTGCCCCCTGCTTTATAGCTGGGGGGTAAAAGAAGAATTCTTTCGCACAGCGCGCTTCAGGGTGAACCCTGATGGTTTTTATTTAGCCAACTTTCGCTTTCACTTCGCCTGGGCGAATGCAGAGAAGAGACCGCCTCAAGGCGGCCCCAAACAAAGGCATCGTGAATAATTCGCGTATCTTAACGCCCTTCATGGAGCTCTTAAAGCCTCACCGCTACTTGGAAAAAGTTCTAAAGTTCAGTACTTTTAAACCACAACGGCGCAACGACCTCAACGTACTGGACAGGAGAGAGATATGAGACGGTGTATAGGATTATTCGCTGTGGTAGTTCTACTGAGCGGATGTACGTGGATTCAGGTGCGTGAGGTGAGACCGCAGCTGCCACCGGGAGCATGGCCGGGCGATGGCTATGCTCAGCGCGTGTCTACGTGGGATCGTACGGGCCGTAACGCTGACAACATCTGGATTCTTCCGGGGCAAACTGCGACGCTGGCGGACATCAAAGGTCCAGGTATTATTCGGCGCATCTGGATGACAGCCAATCAAAAGGAACCCATCGGGCGCATACTGGTTATTCGAATGTATTGGGATGATTCCGAGATACCGGCTGTTGAGGCTCCCTTTGGCGATTTCTTCGGCGTGGGCAACGGGATGCAGGCTAACGTGAATTCATGGCCGATAACGGTTGTCAGTAATGGTAGGTCGTGCAATTCCTGGTGGCCGATGCCGTTTGCAAAGCGAGCGCGCATTACCGTAACCAACAATCACCCGGAGAGTACCGTCGGGTTTTACTGCCACGTAGATTATCTAGCGCTTGATAGGCCACCAGCCGATCCGGAACGTTTCCATGCTCAATATCGTCAGGCTTATCCTGCTGATTTTCCGGAGAATTATACCATACTGGAAACCACGGGACACGGTCGTTACGCAGGCTGCGTGTTTAGCGTTGAGTCAACAAAGCCCGGGTGGTGGGGCGAAGGAGACGACTTGATCGAAGTTGATGATCACGAGCCGATGCGCGGCACGGGCACGGAGGAGTATTTTGGCGAAGGATGGGGTGTGTACGAGCACGACGCGCTGTGGCATGGGACGACGGTGAGTGAGGGCTGGACGAGCGCTAGTCTGCGGAGTTCGATGTATCGTTTCCATATTTTTGACCCGATTCCGTTTCGCAAGAAGATTAAGGTGAGCATCGAGCACGGATCGCAAAATGATCGCGCGGATAATTTGTCCTCAGTAGCGTTCTGGTATCAGGTGCCGCCGACGTCGGTATTTCCGCCACTGCCGCCGGTCGAGGAGCGCATGATAGGAATGAATAGAGCGGCCTTCGTGCTCATGCAAGCTTGGTATCATGCAATAAGCGGAGAGCCGGGTGGACGGCAAAAGCTGGCGAAGCTGCGTTCGGTGGCTAAGAGCGAGGAGAATGCTGCGCTTGTTGAGGGACTAATTCCATACATGGATGGTGTTGCGAGCCCGAGTGATGAGGCATTAGATAAAGTAGATGAGCATCTAAAGCGGCTGCGGACTATAGTGGAAGCCCAACCCGAGGAAGAGCGCTTCAAGCCGGCGAAGATGCGGTGGCCGACAGATGATGACAATCCCGTGCCGAGTGATACGGTGCGTACGATGTGGACCCTGGAACGCGCGCGGCACGACCTGGCGCGGCGGGTTGCCCTGAAGCAGGGATTGCGTCCGGGGGATGAGATTGTAGTTGAGGTACGAGATCGGCTGGGTCGCTTGACGCCACCGCCTACTTATGAGGACACGCCCGATTTTACAAATAGCTCTGTGAAGGTGGGGGATACGCACCTTATGGGATATGCTGCACGGTTTACTTATGGCAAAGCTGATCCCTCGTGGGCGCGATTCACGCCGGATTTTCCACGCGCGGGACGCTATGAGGTCCTGGTGACTTTTTGCTATGGGGCGAATGCTGCGGATACGCGCTATGAGATTCGGCATGCAGATGGCGTTGAGATAAAGCCCCTGGAGCAACGAGGGCGGCCGGGAACGCCCGGGCGGAATAATCGCAAATGGCTCTCGCTTGGGACATACCCTTTTCAGGCCGGGCAGCACCCGGATAGGGGAAGCGTCACGCTGCACACAAGCCCGGGCACTGCGCAGCCGAATAAGCAGTTTCGCTATCGCGCCTATGCAGATGCGGCGAGGTTTGTTTTCGTGGGAGAATGATTCCGCCAGCAGAACCGAACTGTAACACGATATGATTTGCTGCTTGCTTTAAGCGGCAATCTGAATTAAATAGATTTTCATCATTGCAACGAAAAACAGCACAAAGGGAAACCCGGATTCTTAACGTACTGGACGTCGTGCCGTAGTGCTTTAATATTTCTTTTTGTGATGTGCTTTTATTGCTTTTTGCATAAATAAAGGAACGACCAAAGCCGCTGAATGCCTTATTTTTATGCGGATGCTTAGCCTTCATCTGTGCTATTCAAAGTGGCACGGGCATCTTGCCCGTGTAGATTCATCCGCCTAGGCGGGTGCCACGCATAAAGCAAAAAGAAATGACAAACCCTGGCGAAAACCTTAGTTCTGCGCCGGTATCTATAGGAATCTTAATAAATCACCGTGCCACCAATAGCGTGTACAATAACGCGATATCGAGCTTTCTACTCCCGTTGCGAGTAACTTGACTCATGGCCCATACACGTCGCCTAATCCTGCTCATCCTGATTCTCACCCTCGTAGTCTATGCCCTCTCGCTCTGCAACGGCTTTGTCTGGGACGACGGGCTCCTCATTCTCCACAATCCCGAAATCAAACGCCTCGACGGCCTGCGATCCGCTTTTGCTGCCGACTTCTTCTTCAATAAAGGGGAGTTTACAAGTATCACCTATTACCGCCCGATCATCACCGTCACCAATGTCATCTCCTACGCCCTGTTTGGCGTAAAACCATTCTTCTATCACCTTACCAACCTACTGATTCATCTTCTGAACTGCATTCTGGTTTATCTCCTCTTTGCGCGCTACTTTGCCCTGCCTCGACTCGCGTTGCTTCTAGCCTCGCTCGTCTTTGCCCTTCACCCGATCCACACAGAATCCGTCTGCTTCATCTCCGGAAAAACTGATCTTCTCGCCACCACCTTCTTTCTTCTCGCCACACTTTGTTACACCATTACCCTGCGACCTACTCGCCCGCGCCAATCTCCAGAGCAAGTCGGAAACTGGACTAATGATGGCGAAAATGCGGAGACTCCGGCTTCGCGCCTTCCCTGGCTGCTCCTCACCGCGCTATGCTTCGCCCTCGGCCTGCTGACAAAAGAGGTAGTCATCGTACTTCCCGTCCTCCTTCTTGCACTTGATTACTTCGCCACGCGCCAGTCCCTCCGCACCTACATCACCCGTCACGCTCTGCGCCTCATCCTCAGCCTCCTCCCCTTGCTAATCATCGCCTCGGCCTACCTCTGGATCCGCTTTACTCTCATCAAAGGCATCACCATGCCTCCCTATCCAACCCACGACTTCACCACAACTCTACTCACTATGGCTCCCGTCTTCATATACTATATTAAACTCACCCTGCTTCCCTTCAGTATGCTCTGCGACTATACAAACTTCTTCCCTGTTGTGACGAGCGTCTCGAATCCTCTGTTTCTCCTTTCAACTGCAGGTATCGTAGCCCTGCTCCTCATCAACCTGATACTCCTCCTGCGAAAGAGCCCTTACTTTCTCGCCCTCTTATGGTTCGAGCTCACGCTTCTGCCAGTATTAAACATTTTCCCGCTCGGCATCTGGCTCGCCGAACGCTTTCTCTACCTTCCATCCATCGGCTTTAGTCTACTCATCGGCCTTATCGTGCAGAGTTTGTTTCGTGAAGGCCACAAAGCCAACCTGTTTATTGAATTCACAACCCTGATGCTCATCATCCTGCTCATCCTCGGCTATTCTGTCAAAACTGTCCAGCGGTCGCTCGTCTGGAAAAGCGATTATACGCTCTGGAAAGATGCCGTACAAAAAAATCCGCATAATCCCCAGGCCCTGACTCTCTATGCCGAAGCTTTGGTCAGCCCCCCTCAGAATCGCTATGCAGAGGCACGAGACGTTTTGCGTCCCGCAATGAAGCGCCGTTACGACACCCTGTATCCCACTCAGCTGAAAACGTACGCACGCGCCCTGATCGGGCTTGCCCGACAAGGCGGGGAAGGCCGCTTCGACGAGGCGCTGGAAGTAATTGAAAAACTCCACACCGTGTCACCGCAGTCAGCTGATGCATTTACGCTCGAGGGCGACATCTACTCTGCCCAAGGCGAACTCCCCCTTGCCGAAGAGGCCTACGCGAAGGCCATCAAGCTGCGGCCCGACATCATCTCCGCCCGCGTCGGCCTCATGCGCCTCTACCTCAATCACAACGAGCACTTCGACCGAGTCCTCACGCTCAGCAGTCGGGTCATCTCCATCAACCCGGATTACATCAAGGCCTTCCTCTTTCAAGGCATCGCACTCCGGCACCTGAATCACACCGAACATGCCATCCAGGCATTCCGTGAAGCCATTCGTCGCGACCCGCGCTACACCGAAGCCTATCTCTTTCTCGCCAACCTCTACGACGATCTGGGCACCAAAGATCCTCGTTACTATCAGGCAGCCCTCGACACCTTCGGTCAGCTCCTCCTCCTCGACGAGACCAACGTAGACGGCCTGCTCAATATGGGCCTCACCTATGCCAAGCTGAAAAAACATGCCGAGGCCAGAGAACTCTGGATTCGGGTGCTCCGCATTGATCCTGGGAACAAGGACGCACTTCACAATCTGCGCATACTCGAACAGCAAATCCTCGCCGCCCCACCCCCTTCACAATAATTTAAACCCGAAACCTTGTGTCGCAGTGTATGGATTTCATCTTGATAGCGGCTTTAAACGAAAGTCTATTGATCATCCCTGCTGTCACCAATACTGCCTGGCTCACCAAAAGGTGAGCCAGATGCCAGAGGCGATTTCATCCGCCGAAGCCTGGCGAAGGCGGATGAAATCGCCTGCACATAAAGGTTTAGGAAGGGAGCGCGAGGGGTAACCCTTTTTCCAAAGGGTTCCCCTCGCATCAGGAAAACATTGTCCAAATGCAAAATCTTGGTTAAAACAACTCTTGACTAAACATCAGTGTCCGAATTCTATAGCGCCATAAAGCCCTGTGTTCCAATCGCAATTGCACGAGGCGAAAAATTCCTTCAACATCACTCCGGCTCCAATGATTCTCTCTTATCAGAAGCTTAAGCCGCGCATTCACTCCTCTGTGTTTCTCGCGGAGGGCGCCATCATCATCGGAAATGTCGTCATCAACGCCCGCGCAAGCATTTGGTTCAACGCCGTAGTTCGCGGCGATGTTGACCGTATTGAAATCGGCACCGACACAAACATCCAGGATGGCTCAATGGTGCATGTAGACCACGGATTCCCCTGCAAGGTAGGTAACTATGTCACCGTCGGTCACGGGGTATGTCTTCACGGCTGCACAGTAGAGGATCAGTGCCTGATCGGCATAGGTGCAATCATTCTGAATGGCGCAACCATCGGCACGAACAGCATCATCGGCGCTGGCTCCGTAGTGCCTGAAGGTAAATCCATCCCTCCCGGCGTCCTCGCGCTAGGTGTCCCGGCAAAGGTCATCCGCCCTCTCACAACCGACGAAAAGGCTGCACTCCTCACCCATGCTCAACACTACGTCGCCCACTCTCAGCACTATACCGCCCAGAACTTCCGCAAATATATCTTCCATGATTAACTCCCATTTGACATTATCCGAAAGAATACAGAACTTCTTTACATCATGAAGGTTATATCCCATACTCCTGAGGATATTTTATACAGCGCAGACGTGAATGCAAAAAAACACCGATTCCTCCGTATAGATTTATCAGATGCCGTAATTGTGCTTCTGTAAAAACATTATGCTCTCATTTGTTCGAAAAACCTATCACGGAAATAAATGAGATTTATAGGAGGGGAAATTATGTTCCACAAGCCAATTCTTATCCTATTGCTTTCACTTCTGTTACTGATTTCGTTCACAGCCTGCGGTAAAAGCCCGGAAGATGCCCGCAAAGAACTAGCGCAATTGAACATCCAATATAATGAGCAGGCTTTTCTCGGATGCGTAGAACAATCTGATACCGTTGCGGTACGTTTATTTTTAGATGCAGGGATGAACCCTGATGCGAAAGGCAAGAATGGCGTGACAGCCTTGATGATTGCGGCAGAAGAAGGCCACAGCGACACCGTGCAAGCCTTGCTTACCAAAGGCGCTGACGTGCATGCGAAAAACAAAAATGGGTGGACAGCCTTGATGGCTGCGGCAGGCCAAGGCCACACCGACACCGTGCAAGCCTTGCTTGCCAGAGGCGCGGACGTGAATGCGAAATTAAAAGATGGCGGAGCTCCCATGATGCTACCGGAGCACGATCGCCACACGCAGCCCGCGGAAGCCCTGCTT
>JAUWMI010000065.1 GCA_030613245.1 Candidatus Sumerlaeota bacterium | reverse complement strand
TGCTTTAGCTGGGGGGGTAAAAGAAGCATTCTCAACTAGTCCGCCTAGGCGGAGCTTCTCGCAGTAGCTCAGTTCTCAGATTTCAATGGCTAAAGCCGCGGGTGGATAAGCGACGCTAAAGCGCCCTTCAGGGTGAACCCTGGTGGTTTTTATTTAGCCAACTTTCGCTTTCACTTCGCCTGGGCGAATGCAAAGTAGAGACCGCCTCAAGGCGGCCTACAATAAAGGTATCGTTCAAAATTCGTGTATCTTAATGCCCTTTATGTAACGCCATTAAAGCCTCACCGCACTCAAGTCACTTGGCAAAAGTTCTAAAGTCCAGTAATTGTAGGGGCGTTTAATTAAGCGCCCCTTCATGCCAGCCCCAAAAAAAAATACATATGGCTATACGATAATTCAGGTTTCTCCTATAATGTCGGAATCGCTATAAACAGGGCCGTACAGCTTCAAAGACCCAAAATTGTACTAGCAGCTCGCCCACTACAGATCCCGAAGAGCCATTTTTTTGTATGCTACTTTTCTTGTGCATTTTTTCGATTAAGGAGAAGGGAGACAGTTCATAATTTTTCCCAGTTTGGTAACATTATCTTCGTGTACTTCGTGGTGATTAGCTTTGACTAGTCTTTTAGCACGAAGATCAAGAAGGCCACAAAGATTTTCGGTTATAATTCATTTTATGAGCCATATCAAATATGGTGGTGTGCAAGGATGGAAGCCGGGAGCTCACGTATTCCAACACGCGTGAAAGAGCGGCGCGCTGCCGTCGCGGTGAACGTCAATCACCGGCACCTGAATGCGACGTTGAATCTCGCGTTGGAGTTCGTCAGGGTCAACGGAAGCTGCCTGAAACTCACCAGAGCCGCCTCGCTGCCGTGGATAGAACGGATTCACGGTGATAGCGAGAAGCGGAAGCTGCTCCTTGTAGCTCACTTCCCAGTTCCGTTGGCGTAATCGCTCGAGATTCGCACTCACCGCCAAGGGTTCGCCTGCGACCAGCAAAGCAGTAGGATTGGAGAGAACGAATCGGCCTACTTGCTGACGGCTGGCGAGCCAGTGGTCAATGACAACGCGGAGTTGTTGAGGGGATACGATCGCCGGAATTACGATTTCGCGTGTGTGCTCATTAACATGCTCACATACCATTTTCCCATCTGCCTCATCGAGAACCGACGCGAGGGGGAGCGATGTTGCCGCGCCGCCGTCCTGCTCTACAGTAATTGCAGCGGGAAGATCGTCAGTAAACACAGATTGCGAGAAGCCGGTAAGACGAAACGTGTCTGCAATTGCCTGTGTTTCCTCACCAAGCAGGGTAAGGTCAGTGGTGCGTGCCGCGCCCGTGGCGATAACCAGTCCCTGGGTGACCATCAGCGGGACCATGCGACTCAGCGCGCCGTCAACGAGCGTAAGGTCAACGTGTGGCTTGAGTTGTTGGAGGAGAAGATCAAGCGGCTGCTTTTTGTTCGGCCCGGCGAGCAAAATCAAGCCTGGGCGCGTAATACGGACTATGCAGACCTCACCGAGCGGCGTCGCTTCACCCGTGCGCTCGTGCAACTCCCACTGCGCGGTGGCGGTTGTCAGGCACTGCTCTGAAGTTGCCACCAGACTTCCAGCTGAAACCATGACTCGCGGCTTGGGTAGCAGCGTGACACTATCCACTGCCTCGCCGTCGTAGCCAATTCCAGTGAGGCCAAGTCGCAGTGCACGCTTCTCAGCCTCGGACGCAAGAGCCGTTAACGCCGTCGTCTTACCCGTGTTTTTCGCAGTGCCGATGATGCCGATTACACTCGGAGGCATAGCGCAGCTCTTTTCCGCCCTCCTACATTCTGCAATTCAGATGAAGTATAACGAGGGAACGGGTCTTGAATGGAGCCAGTGCTCATGACGCGCGCTTCGCCACAGTGTGGCGGCCTGCGCGACCTGGATTCGCACCCTCTTCGCGCGTCCCGAAATGGCCTTCATAGAGTGCGTCAACCATGCTGCCCTTTTCCTTTACCCCCTTCAGCACCGCTATGATGTCCTCCTGCAGTCTGTCTGCATACTCCCGGCATTTGGGGGTTGGGGCAAACGTCGCATCACCCAGAAAGCGAAACATGGTGCGCAAGGCGTTGAACGTATCAATGCGGGAGGCAATCGTGATGGGGCCGCGCGAATAGGATTCATCGGTTGAGGCAAAGGTGAGCATATCTACGCCAAGGGAGGCTGCAAGTCCGGAGTGCAACGCCGTAGTGGTGCCAGATTGGACCCGATCATCCTCGTGCGTCAGGAAACCAACAGGCTCCCCAGTCCAGATCGGCGCATCAAACAGCGCGCGCAGGGCAAGAATCTTCGCCGCATTGTAATCCACAAAGTTGTTGTCCATCTGGCCGTAAATCATGGCGTAGGGAGCAAAGCAGAGAAGAGGTTTGAGAATGGGACGCGCTCCCAGTTTTCGTGCCAGGGCTGCTGTGAATAACATGCCTGCGAAATTCTTCGCTGTGGGAATCCCGCTCAGCTCGTCATTTGCCGGAATGTCAAACGCCACACCTGCTTTACTCACCGTGCGAATGGCATCCACTGCATCAAGCACCAGCCGGGCAGGATCCGTACCGCCGTTCATCGAGCCGTAAACCGGATTGATCTTCGTGAAATCTACACGAAAGTGGCTGGCGTAAACCGCCATCTCGGGCGTATTTAATCCGCGGTGAGCACGCACCTGAAAGTAGAGATTCGGCCGCAAGTGGCGTTTTACGAGTGCAATATTCTCAAGCGTAGGAATGGTGCCGTCTTCTTCGTGAGCAATGAGGCCCTGGAGCAAGCCTTCCAGCCGCGCCACCCATGAGGGACAAATGAAAATTGTTCCATCAATACCCCACTCCGCAGCGATATGATTGTGCAGGACATCCATCAGCGGACATCCGCTGCCGGTGAAAATGATGACGCGCGGCTGAGAATCCAGGTGTTGAATGGAACGCACGTTTGCCGATTTATGAATCGAGTTGAGGGCTGCGACTTCGTCGGGAGTAATAGTGCGCGTCCCTTTAATCAGACGCCCTTTGGTGTAGTACTCGACAATTGGCTCGTCGCACAACGCAAGGTACTCGCTCAGCAACGATGATGCAATACTTTCGCCCTGGCGAATCATCTCTTCGCGGAGTCGCGCACGCTGAATCCCTGGTGAAGTCTTATCCTCAGCCCAGGCCAGAACTTCGTCGGTAATGGCATCCAGAAGTTCAGCCAGTTCCGGATTCTTTACCTCATACGAATATGAAGCCGTGATGTCGCGCTTCTCTCGCTTCAAAGCAAGCTGGTTCGGCTCGTATGTGCGGCCTTCAATATAGGCCACAGCCTCTTCGACCGTGCAACGGTCAGTAAACCCTTTGTCAAATCCCAATTCAGCAGCAAGCTCAGGGGTCATGGCCTTGCCGCCAATAATGATCTTCGACCTGGCGCGAATCCCTGCTGCATCCAGCAGATCAACGAATCTGGCCAGCAACTCTACAACGCCGTAGCCCATGGTGCGGCTTACCAGAATGTAGTCAAAGGAATGTTCCGCGGCTTTCTTGACTGCTTCTTCAAGCGGAAGATCCGGGGGTAGAATCGTAGTGTTATGCCCTGACTCCTGGAGCCGATGATTTATCATCCGAAGTCCCAGATCATGCACCGGATCAAGCGGAACCAGGAGAATGGATAACTGTTGCTTCATGCTTCCTCTTGCTCAGACGACATATTCTTGTTAGTTGTAAGCCCAACCGGGATGGCATTACTTATGCACTGTTGTGTAGCTGGCGACAGGACGACATTCACAGCTGTCCCGAATCGCACGCGAGGAGATCCGTCCACTGCGCCGCCGTTGCTAACAGTGCGTGAGCGCTCTCCGCAGTGGTTTTTCTGTGCGCGTACGCAGAAAGTATGCAAAGATGCCTGCGTTACTGCTCCAGCCAGCCGTAGTGATCGCCTGGCTTGTAGACGTTCCCGCGCAGTCGCACCCGTGCGCTCATTCCCGTGAATTCCAGCGCAACGATGTCACCCTGCTTGAATCCCAACTCCTTTAGTAGCTCCATTGCGAGCCGCTTCGCCTCGGCTTCACTCTCGCAAAGCAGCACGGTCTCGAGGTCAACGGCGTCAACAATACGGCTAAATACAGCTGCACCCATACGATATTTCCCCGCGTCAAAAACTCATGCGCATAATGAATTTTGACTATTCGATCGGTTCATTCTCTACCTGCCACAGGCAAGATGCCTGTGCTACCAAACATGTAGGCCTATAGAATGCCGGCATGCTTGCACACGATCTCAATCAGCATCACGAGGCCGCGCACGGCCTTCCGCATGCTCTTTTCAATCATTCCGCCTTTCTCGTCCGCAGTCCCCAGTCCTAGCGAAATAAAAATATTCGCATCATAGGCAATTGTAGGGAAGATACCAATCTGCATCATGCCTGACTGGAAGATGTTCGAGCCCGAATACATATCCTCAATCGTAAAGATGGGAATTCCCAGGTCACTACCTTCCCAGCTGTCCTCGTAGTTGACTTCTACGGCGGTTGAATTGATGCTCTTGGCAATGGTGAAGAACTTGCGGATTCTCTCGTCCATCCGGTTAAACTCTTCGATCACCAGCTGGTGGAGCTCATCGAGGGGCTTAAGGAACACCTCAGGCTTGTCGCGCAGCACGGTGAGGGCAGCGACCTGGCCAGCCAGAGCTTCCTTACCCGGGTCAACAGTAACATATGCCGCCTTGCCATAGGACGCGGTGGTGCCCCAGCGCGCGCCATGCATGCCAAGCGCACGCCGTATAAGCACGAGAGGCTCTTCTTTGCCAATGATGAGTCCGCTCGTAGGCGAACCACTAGCCTTGTCCATGCTGTAGAGAACAAGGTCTGCTCCCATCTTGCGAATATCTGCGCCTGCAAAGGGAATGGCCCATGCATTGTCTACGATGTATGGAACGTTGTATTTCTGAGCCAGCCGTGCCAGGTGAGTCTGCAACTTCGGTGCGCCGTTCTTATCCTTCACGCCATAGCCATACCCTGGGGTGTCGTATCCCAAAGACGAAAAGCCAGAGAGCATCATCGCGTGGCGCTCAGCATGCTCTTCAATGACCTTGATTGAAGCATCGGGATCCACGTTCTTGAGCAGGACGGCGGGGTGATACTTGATGCCGTGAATGTCGTAGCGGGCGCCGACAAGCGGAACGTATACAACATCGAGATTCACCTGGCGCTTGCCAACAAAGCCTATTTCGCCGGCTGTAGAGCCGCGATCCGCAAAGATATCCTTGTATTTCGGCGGGAATGGCCGGCCGTAACTTCCCTGATGATGCAGGTGGCGCTCGTAGGGGGCAATGTAGCGCGCACGGTAATTGTCGCCGCGGCCGGATAACGGCGGCGCGCAGAGGCAATCAAACGCCACCCACAGCGCAGCCTCGCATGTGCTCACCGGACATGCGTCATACTCATCGCCGTACACGCTTTTAACCAATTCACGGATTTGGTCTACCAGGATGGCGAGTGGCACGACCTTGCGGCTGAGTTTTTCCATTGCCTGCGTTACGTCTTCCCGCAAGAGTGCCGGACAGCCCGATATTGCACCTGTCAGCCCGATGTTCATCTTTTCATCATCCGTGATGTTGAGACTTTTGGCTGCTTTTTGAAACTCTGCATAAATCGCAGGAATCTTCTTCTGAAGATCCTTGTACATCTGAAACCTAAATTGTGCCTTCCCCATGATGGTACCCTCTTCTCTAGTCTTATTGTGAGCTCAGGCACTCCATAACCGCGCCTGATATGATATACACAGGTGAAACAGCCTGTGTAGTTTCCTGTATTGACTGCTGCCGTGCAGAATTCGTGACGTTACCAAGAGTAGTGCTACTAGCAAACCTGAAAATGCCAGACTAGAAGATTCACCGGCGCACTCGGTATTCCTATTTAATCTTAGCGATGATCTCGAGTTCTACTGGGGCCATTTGCCATAGAACGTTGACCCCCATGGCACTGCGGGCATGGCGCCCATTCTCGCCAAAGACCTGGGCGAGAAATTCCGACGCGCCGTTCAACACTGCTGGCTGCTCAAGAAATTCATTTGTGCTGTTGATAAATCCGACCAGCTTCACAATGCGCTCAATCTTGTCCAGGCTGCCGAGTACGCTCTTCATGGCGCTCAGCGCATTGATCGTGCAGATTTTCGCAGCCTCTTTTCCTTCTTCCACTGTGAGCGACTCGCCCAATCGTCCTTGATGCTTCAGCTTCCCCCCAACCAGAGGCACCTGGCCGGCGGTGTACACATATTTATCAACGACAACAGCGGGAAGATATGCTCCAACGGGCGGTGTAACCGGTGGAAGCTCGATTCCCAGCTCTTTCAACTTTTTCTCAACACTCATACGAATCCCCCTTGGCAGCGAAATTATTTTTCCATTAGGTAAACTGGTAATGAGCAAAGTTGGGGCAAATCGGTGCGACCGCGTGTGTGGTTAGCGGACAAGCCGTTGAAACACGACCCATGCTGCACTCGAAGGACTTCATTGAC
This sequence comes from Candidatus Sumerlaeota bacterium, assembly GCA_030613245.1. Classification (GTDB taxonomy): domain Bacteria; phylum Sumerlaeota; class Sumerlaeia; order MWCT01; family JAUWMI01; genus JAUWMI01. The sequence continues at coordinate 12,721 of JAUWMI010000065.1, read as the reverse complement.
CCTACGGTTTAAACTGAAACTCGAGCAAATCCTCCAGTTGAACATCGGGGGCAGACTCTGCCTGCTCAGCAACTGGCTGCATAATAACATTCAGGTGATTCGGGTAGTGAGTTTCATCGAATCCGACAATTATCCATTGCGGCGCGCCTTTAAGAATGGCCTGATCGCCAACACGCAATACGCCACTGGCCTGTATCTCTGCAAATCCAATATAGCTCACCCGATCAACGCGGTCGCCTGCCTTGCACTCTTTCTGCGTTGTTGTAATCAGCTCGATCACGTCGTGCTTTCGAGCTGCGCGCGATCTTGGGAAAATGATTTTCAAGCCACGATTCTCCAGCGTACCTTTGAGCACCGCAACTATCTTCGCGATAACGCTACGTTTGGCTGTGTAGGAAACTTTTGCTGCAATCCCTGACTGATATGGATCCACGTTCCTCCCCTCCTCCTCGCCTCTCACGACGGAGTCTGATAGACGAACCCTGCGCAGCGCAGACGTTCCAGGATTTCATTCAGCTGCTGCTCCGATACGGTGAGCGCGATGCGAATGTATCCTTCACCATAGGAACCAAATCCGCTACCTGGGGTCATGCAGATACCGGTTTGTTGGAGTAGACGCATCGCAAATTCTGCGGACGGACTCTGATCTGGCACGGGAATCCACAAGAAAAACGTTGCCGGTGCTTTTTGCACTGGCCATCCTAGTTCTGCCAGACCCTTAACCAGCATGTCGCGGCGATTCTGATAGCGTGCGGCCATCTCGCCAACAAAATCCGATTTCTCATTGAGCGCCTTCAACGCAGCGTATTGAATTGGAAAATATATGCCCATATCAACGTTCGATTTTATCGTACCCAGCGCAGCGATGACCTCCCGATTGCCCACCACAAAGCCGATTCTCCATCCGGCCATGTTGAACATCTTAGAAAACGAGTTAAACTCCACGCCGACCTCTTTCGCGCCAGCCGCTTCAAGAAACGATGGCTGACGCTGGCCGTCAAAACTTATCTCCAGATATGGTGCGTCGTGTGCCACAATAATGGTGTAGCGCCGGGCAAACTCCACCACCCTGTGAAAGAACTCAAGTGTTGCAACTGCCGTCGTGGGATTGTTCGGATAATTCAAAATCAAGAGCTTCGCGCGTCGTGCGATGGCTTCTGGAATAGCCTCGAGATCCGGCAGATAGCCTTTATCCTTCACCAGTGGTAAGTCGTGACACTCCCCGCCAGCCAGCAGAATTCCCGGCAAGTACGCGGGGTAACATGGATTTGGCACTAGCACGACTTCGCCAGGGTCTACCGTAGCAAGCGGAAGATGTCCCATGCCGCTCTTCGAGCCGATCAGCGCGAGCACTTCGTGTTCTGGATCAAGCGTCACGCCAGATCGGTTTGCATACCAGCTCGAAACTGCCTGACGAAATGCAAGGAGCCCCTTGTAGGATGGGTACTTGTGGCTACCAGCCGTTCTGGCACGCTGGGCGAGCTCTTCGACAACATCCTCGGGGGGCCCAATGTCAGGCTCTCCCTGGCTAAGATCAATGATATCAGTCCCTTGCGCTCTAACCTCTTCCTTCTGGCGATCCAGATCATCAAACAGATAGGTGGGAAAACGATCCAGCCGTGCGGCAGGTGAAATCTTCAATTTATGCTCACTCCTTGTTCGTGCTTTCTGAGTCGATACAGAAGAGAAGAGTTATGAAATTACCTCTGACTGTCAAGGTCAAAAGTAGCGAGTGTAAGCATGCGGATGTAGGGATTTAATATGTTAATGTTTCGCCTGCCAGCCAGACAACAATAAGAAGCTTGCCACTATGCAGCTGGTTTCAGATTACCATGTAACACCCTGCGGGCATTCAGCATGGCGAAGATAATCAGAAAAAATGTTGAACTCAGTCGCTCTATTGCGTATAGAATAATTTGTCTGCATAAATAAATGATGCCAAGAAGCAATTGTGGGAAATCTCTGGCCATCAAAACAAATGACAACAGATGTTCCCGGGTCGTGCAAGCCACCAGAATCATGCGAATTGACCGGGAGTGATTGATTTTCATCCAGGGAATGCGGCGAATTTCGGGGCAGATAAGATGATTAACACAACAGACAAACAGAGAGTAGTGGTAGCATCTCTGGTTGGGTTGCTGCTTCTGGCTGTGCAAAGCACTGCGTATGGTCAGACAGAAGCTAGCTTCTGGGGCAATCTGGCATGCGCTTCATTAGCCGTGGGTGGAATCGGGATATGGAAATTGCTCTACTACGCCTTTATCGCTCTGGGCATATGCTTTTACGCCTACATCATTGTCAACCTCATACTGCGTCGGATTCCTGTGGAAGAAAAGCCAGCGGAAGGAGAGGAGACAAAGCCTTCCGCATACCGTAATTGCCCTCACTGCGGAGTTTTGATTCCTGCGGCTGCCGCGGCGTGCGACTACTGCGGTGTCTCGTTTGGCACGGAACCGGTCTACCACTGTTCGGTATGCAAGAAAATTTACCCCCGGAAGCAAGAGCGGTGTTCGGCATGCGGTGCGCCCGTGTGGCATCTTGAGGGCGTGCCAATGCGCGAAAAGCCCAAAGTGAAATCCGATCTGGAGCCTCCGCCTACCCGTGGGCTTCCACTTCCAAAAGTCAGTGTGATTCTGGGTTCAACGGCGATCTACCTGGGTGTGATCCTCGCGGTCACTTTCTTTTCAACTGTGTACCGACTTGGCGCTGAGGACGTGCAAATACTCCATGAGCGCAAGCCCGACTACCCTGGAATGAGACAGCTTGAGCGACTGGCCGGAGAAACACCTGCGCCTCCACAGCAAGCACTTCAAGACCTGGCCCGGATTCAGGAAGCACTCGAAAAAAAACGTGCGGCCCAGCAACCCGCAGCGCCCGAACAGGCAAGCCAGCTGCTGGCGCAGCTTCAGGCATCTCAGTTCGAACAGGATGCTCAGATCAGAACAGCGATACTTGAACTTGGCGATGACGCCGTTCCGGCCCTGGAGAATGCTCTTAAGGCGAAGGAGCCGCGAATGCGCCAATTCGCTATTCCTATCCTTACAGAATTGCGCGCCACACAAACAGTTCCCGAACTGATTCAGAATGCTAAATATGCAGATCCGGTAACGCGCGTCATTGCAATGGACGCTCTCGGGAAGCTGGGAAAGATTGCCGCAATTCCCGCGCTAATAAAGGTTATGGAAGACGGTAGGTCTGAATTGCGCATAGGTGCTATAAGTGCCTTGGGCGAGCTGCGAGCGCTGGAGGCAATTCCTATTTTAATCCCCGCACTTAGCGATAGCGACCCGAAGGTTAGCGAGCTCGCTTGGCGCTCTCTCCAGGATATCTGCGCTGAAGATCTGCCACAGGATAGTAAAGTCTGGATTACATGGTGGACTATTCACCAGATACAGGTAGAGCTCTCACCTGAGCGACGTATCGCTACACTGCGCGACAAATTGTACGACTCCGATCCCTGGGTGCGGGCATTTGCAGCCCTGGAACTTGGTCATTATAGAGACCCCAGCATCGTAGGGAGCCTGGCCGAATTGCTTACAGATCAAGAACCGCAGGTTCGCAGCTATGCCCAGCGTGCCCTTGCCGAAGTAACCGGCGTTGACTTTGGCACGGATGACAAGAAGTGGGCGGCATGGGGCGTATTCTGCCAGGGTGAGAGTGGGCGCGGACATGCGGCACTGGAAAAGATTCGGGCCGTCCTGCGGGAAGAGAATCAGCGGGACGTGATTGCCAATACTGTGGTGCTGGACGAGCTGGCCATCCCAGCACTCAGTTATCTGGTCACAAAAGGAAGCCAGTATGAGCGGTACCATGCGGCAGTTGTCCTGGCGCAGATTCACCATCCTACTATTGTGGAACCACTTCAGGCAGCCCTTGATGATGAGCGTGAGCTTCTACGCCAGACTATTCTCGAAAAACTAATGCCGTACAAGGATCCGGTGGTGAAACCATTGCTTTTGCATGCCCTGAACGATGCCTCGCCAGCAGTTCAAGAGCGTGCGGCAACGTGTCTGGGTAAACTGCACGACTATTCCGCAGTACCAATGCTGCTCGAGAGACTTAAGAACGCAGATGCCCCGGTTGAAGAGCGACGCATGGCAGTTCGCTTGCTTGCCAACATCGGCGATCCGTCATCCGTTCCAGTTCTCCTTCAACTGCTTGAGGAAGAAATGCTACTGCAATCGGACATCGTGGAAGCGCTGGGAAGCATGAAGGCGCGAGAGGCAGTTCCCGCGCTGATGCGTGTCATGCAGGCGGCAAGCCAGCAGCAGGAGTTTCCTCTGATGGCAAGGACAGTTACTGCACTCGGTATGATAGGCGATGCTAGCGCTCTCGCACTGGTGATGGAGGGACTCGATCTGCCGGATGTGGATGTTCACGCTACGGCTGTCGAAGCAGCTGGCGCAATTGCCGGGCCTGCGGTCGTACCGATGCTGGTGAAAGAGCTGGAGGGGTTTTGGTGGGAGCCTGCGGCACGTGCCCTGGGCAACATTGCCGGCCAGGGAGCTGTGGACGCATTGAGCCGCATGCTTGAATCTGACGAACCGGAGCGCTCGCGTGTTGCCTGCGACGTGCTCGCACAGAGCCGCGATAGAAGCGCAGTTCCGGCACTGATTGCATACTGCAAAAAAGCTCCAGCGACTGCGCAGGTTGACGCGATAACAGCTCTTGGGGAAATTCAAAATCCGCTCTGCGTGCCTTTTCTCATTACTCGCTTGGGTGCCTCAAGCTCCTCCGTGCAGACCGCGTCTCAACAAGCCATTCGCAACATTGGGCCAAGTGCGATCCCTGTGCTCCTTGAATCGCTAAACACGGCCGACGATACGATCCGTGTCCAGCTCATTTTGCTGTTGGGAGATCTCGGCGATCCGATTGCGATTCCCGCACTTCTGCGCCAGCTGGATACTCACGGAGAGCACGCGAGCAAGGCTCTGGCTGCCATCGGGCCAGCTGCCGTGCCTGAGCTCATTCAAACCCTCGCGAACACAGACGATGCAACACCCCACTACCACATCATCCAGGCCCTGACGCGTATCACAGCGCACGATCTCGGCACAGACCATGCCCAGTGGCAACGCTGGTGGGAGGAAAACGCCAGCAGGAAACACTAACTGGCCTTAAAGTCAAAATGCAGCCGCATCCAACAGCTCGCATTCCTGGAGCACATAACAAAAAGAAATATCAAACCACGACGGCACGACGTGTATGTGCATTAGGCTCATTAAAAGAACGTAGGGGCGACCCGCCGGGTCGCCCTAATTTTTTCCTCTACGTTGTGTGCTAGTGCTTAATGCGCCTCAGGCTCACATTCTCATAGCCTCTATTAAATCCTCGCCGATCTGCTTGATGACTGGCAGCGCCGCTTCATCGTTATACAAGAAAAAGTAAACCCGCTTGCCGAGCCGAATCAGGCGAATCCAATCAGTCGTTGTCTTATATGTGACATCCGGGACCGTGCTTTTCATATCTGCGATTTCTGCTTCACGATGCTGCCTTTTGACCAGATGCTGAAGATTCGTGAAGAATTCTTCCGCATCATCTTGCGTATCCCACACTGATTCCCAGTAAAGCCAATATGACGTCATATCGCGCCGATATAATGTGTAGCGATCTCCATCCCATCCCGCTGCAGCAACGCTCGCCTCCCGTTCTCCCAGCTCTTCTTCAAACAGCAAGCGAATCGCATATTCGCCAAGCACGTTTTCGTAGGCCAGCCGCCAATCCGGGCCTAGCTGGTCGGAATAATCGCACAGCACAAGACTGGTCGGATTATCGCGCTCCACGAAATACTTCTCTGGATGCAGAATCTGTTCAGTCGAGCAAGGGATGTCGCGGAAGATGTCATCAGCGTCAATAGCGCCTTTACGCCCCAACGCTTCGCTGACGAACATAAAGCCCTGCAGATACGGAAAGAGCAACGTCTGGCGGATAAAATATGGTGCGTTCATAAGGGTAGACTGGTCGTAGCTCAAGTATTTCGGCACTTCAAGTAAAAGCGCTGGCGAGAGGTGACGACTCATATACTCGCTCATAATCAGAGTGGCATCGCCTTCGATCACGCACAGGGCTGCCATGAGCGCGTCGTCATTGTCCATACGGTCTTTAAAAATCCGTGCCAGGTCGAAATACTGATCCTGAAGCGCGTGACAGAGCTCGTGCGCAATAATAGTTCTGCCAAATCCCTTCTCGGGGTCAAAGAAAGGACGCAACAGCAGTTGACGTGAGTTGAAGTCGTACACGCCCATCGCCTGCTCGTTATACAGGTCGAAAATGAGCTGTTTGAGATCAATCCTGGTGCGCCAGAATCCAAGCAAGCGCATCATCATCTCGTAATCGTCCAGATGCTCCACGCCATACTGTTCGTCAATCTGCTTCAGAACGAAGCGCTGGAGCTCCTGTTCGTCCACCATGCGGTACGTTACATGGATTTTGGGTGGGAGCGCCCTGATCCTGCCAACCTCCTCTTCGATGTCGCGTATGATGTGCCACAGCCGTTCAGCCTGATAGCGCTCTTCGAGGAGTTTGTATTTTTCTTTCCATAGTTCGATCTCCCGCGTCTTGAGTTCGTTCTCCTGCTCGAGACGAGTAGTCAAGGCGCTGAGTTCGAGAACCTCCTGGCTGGTCGTGATGGTGTCGTTAGCTTCTACAGCAAGGCCTAGCGTAGGTAATAGCAAGAACACGACCAGAGCTAGTACCGGCGTGTGGACCGACTGCAGGAAATGAACACTATGTGAGTGACGTATCATGCAGGGTGTTCCTGTAAAGATTCAGATATTCTATTGACGTCGCAACAAACTATAAATATCATTGAGTTTTCTAAGTCAATCCATTTTCAGCGTCTGCTCAGGCGGTCAAACAGAGCTGCCAAAAAATCGGCCACTTCGAAGAAAGGAAAGTTAAAACAATGGCTATCAAACCACCACGATTGAAGCAAGGCGACACGATTGGTGTGATTGCGCCGGCCAGTGCGCCGCAAGAGGCCAACATGATTGACAAAGGAAAGGCCGCACTTGAGAAGATGGGCTACCGTGTGGTGTTGGGGAAATTCTGTCGCGAAAAAGTTGGATTTCTTGCAGGCACAGATCGCCAGCGTCTTGCTGATCTGCATGCAATGTTTCAGAATCCGCGCATCAATGCGATTTTCTGTTTGCGCGGAGGCTATGGCACAGCTCGGTTGCTGCGAAATATCGACTTTCGTCTTATACGTCGTAATCCTAAAATATTCGTAGGCTTCAGCGACATTACGGCGCTGCATCTGGCGTTTCTCAAAAAGGCCAACCTGGTATCGTTCCACGGCCCCATGGTGACTGCGAATCTGATCAAAAAGAAAAGTCCCCCCTATACGCGAAACAGTTTGTTCCGCATTCTGAGCGAGCCGGAACCGTTCGGCTCAATCCGCGCAGGGAGCGACGTGCGACGCGCGATCACTATTCGTAAAGGCAAGGCGCAGGGGGCGTTAACAGGCGGCAATCTGAGCATTATTGTTACGTCACTCGGCACCCCGTATGAGATTGTTACCCGTGGCAAAATCGTTTTCATCGAAGACATTGACGAAGCACCGTATCGGATGGACCGTCAGCTGACCCATCTAATTAATGCAGGGAAATTGCGGGATGCAAAAGGAATTGTGGTCGGAAAGTGCGCCGGATGTGACGTCAAGCGGAAAAGAGGCGCTCCATATACCCAGGGCCTTGAAGATGTGATTCGCGATCGCCTGTACCCGCTCAAGATTCCCGTGCTGATGAACATGCCGTTTGGACACGTAGACTATCTCTGCACGTTGCCGCTGGGTGTGCGCGCTACATTGAACGCCACGAAAGGTGATCTTATCATTGAGCAGTCGGCAGTGAAATAGCCTGCTTGATGTATCCAAACTAATAAGGGCAAACACACGGGTTCGCCACAACAGGATATGTATCATAGTGATTGATGAAGATTGTGGGGGCAGGTTTCAAACCTGCCCCCACAATCTTCATTCGGCATATAGATTCATCCAACGTGCACGTTGTGTCGTGCTGGTCAAAATTTCATTCCATAGCCTGTCCAGGGGCCTAATGGAAGGAATTCACAAGGAGCCGACTTTTTTCTTAAGCAGGCGTTCGTAGGTTGCCTCAATCTTGCTGACCATCTGATCGAGCGAGAAATGGTCAGCGATCTGCTGCTTCGCTCGGGCAACCATCGCCTCCACTTCACGCGGATTCTCCATTACCCACGTAATTGCCTCACAGATAGCATCCGGATCCCTGGGTGAAATAAGCAAGCCAGTCTTGCGATCTTCCGTAATTTCCGGAATCCCACCTACTGTCGTTGCCACCACAGGCACACCAGCAGCCATAGCCTCCAGAATCGAAGCCGGGCATCCTTCCCAGTGTGACGGGAGGAGGAATACGTCGCTCAATGCGAGAATTTCCTGCGTAGCCTCCTGATACCCAAGAAATTTTATTGACTCTAGCACGCCGTGTGCCTCAGCCGTGCGCTCGATTTCCCCACCCGAGTCATCCCGGCCAACACAAAGCACGCAAATCCGCGGAAATCGCGATCGCAGCGCCGGCAGAGTAGCAATCACGTCGCGGTGGCCTTTCATCACCCGCAGATTCGCAATGATGCTGACCACAGGATGTGCGTCTTCAGGAATGCCATATTTCAATCGCAGCGCGTGATGGTCTCCATGCGGCATTGCCTCAGGAATTTCAACCCCATTCAGGATGGTAACGATCTTTTCCGAAGGAAAGCGCTCGCGCGTGATCCGGCTCTGCCGACCTGCCTCGGAATTTGAAATGAACAGGTCGACCCACCGGGCAGTCAAACGGTCGAGCATCACGTGCCACCAACCACGCTGTTCATCAGGACCCCGGATACTCGATACGATCACCGGTACGCCGGCAATGTGCGCGATAAAACGGCCAACCGTGTCTGCCCGCAGGCCATACGTATGAATCAGCTGAATGCGCTCGGATCTACAGAGATTATAGAGCCACACCAGCTTGCCCAGCTGGAGGGGCGAGGCCAAACGCAGGTTCCACGCCTCGTATTCCAGACGCTGGCAGGCCTGTGTGAGCCGCCCCGAACCAATAAGTGAACAGATGCGTACGTTGAACTTCTGGCGATTGATCTTTCCGAGGAATCGGAACAGCATCTGCTCGGTGCCGCCAATATCCGATGAGGAGGTTAATTGAAGAAGCCGATATGCGGAAGGAATGCTCACCTGAGTGCTCTTGAAAGGAGAACGGGATTATGCAGCCTCAGTCATACGCTGCAGAACGTCCGGCGTATCGCGCAACAGCCTAGAAACTCAGTGGGCCGGCGCTAATGTCTTTGCGATCGAGAAATGTTCGGCACCAGACTTCCAGACTCAGCAATGCCCAGAGCCGATGATGATGATTCTGGCGATTGTGACGGTGATCGTAGAGCATTTTTTCAACGTAGGGCATGTTGAAGAATCCGCGTGAGCGCGCCTGCTCTGAAAACAGGATGTCACGCGTGAAATCGAATAGCTCGTCCTTAAACCACTCTCCAATCGGAACGCCAAAGCCCTGCTTCTTCCGCCAGAGAATGTTATGAGGCAAGAGATCCTTGAGCACTTGCTTAAGGTGGTATTTGAGAATACCATTCTTGAACTTAATTTCCAGAGGCAGACGCGCCGCATACTCCATTACATACTGATCAAGGAAAGGCGAGCGCCCCTCCAGTCCATGCGCCATAGTTGTACGATCCACCTTCGGAAGCAGATCACCGTGCAGATAGGTCATAATATCGGAGCGCACTTTCTTCTCCACAAGGTTCTTGGCCTGAGGTTCATTGAACCGCGAAATCGTATAATCCAGCGAGTCGTATTCTCTGGCCAGGTACGCCAGCTCGGGTGCATACATCTTTTCTTTCATATAGTCGCGAAAGATCACCATGGTTTGGGCGTACAGGCGCGCAGGGCCGTAGAGTGAAGCGGTATTTAAATAATACGCCTTTTCAAAAAACGTGCTGTTCGGAAAGATTTTGCACAGAAGATTTACCGGCGGTCGGATCAAAAGACTGCGAATGGGTCGTGGTATTTTGCCGTAACGGTTGAAGGCGGAAAACCCGCGGTAGCGCATATAGCCGAGAAACGACTCGTCGCCCCCGTCGCCATTGAGCGCTACAGTGACGTACTTTTTTGTAATCTGGGCAACGTAATACGTGGGCAAGGCAGAGAAATCGGCGTACGGCTCGTCAAAGTGCCACACGAGTTTCGGCAGAATCTCGATTGTGTTTGGCCGGACGACAAACTCTTCGTGCTTCGTCTCGAAGAGCTCCGCAACCTGGCGAGCATAGGGGAGCTCGTTGAACTGCTCTTCTTCAAATCCAATGGAAAAGGTTTTGAGCTCTCCTGTGACGTGACGCCGCATGAACGCGACAACGGCAGAAGAATCCACCCCACCGCTCAGAAAGACGCCCAGCGGCACTTCGCTCTCCAGGCGCACCTTAACGGCATCCTCAATCATCGCAAACGTCTGTTCAAGCGCCTGCGCCTCGGTGATCTGCGTTTTGGGCTCGTAAACCAAATCCCAGTACCGGTGGGTTTCAACCGAGCCATTCTTAAGCAACAGATAGTGGGCTGGTTCGAGCTTCTTGATATCTTTGAAAATGGTGGCTGGAGGAGGCACATACTGGAACGTCAGGTAATCATGCAGCGCCTTGTAGTCAATATCGCGCGAGATTTTGGGCTCTGCCAGCAGACCTTTCAGCTCGGAGGCAAAGAGAAACGCATCGTTCAGATGCGCGTAATAGAGCGGCTTCTTTCCGACGCGGTCGCGGGCAAGGAAGAGTTGCTGCGCTTTATCGTCCCAGATGGCAATGGCAAACATTCCCCGTAGGCGCTCCAAGCAACGCGGCCCGAGTTCTTCGTAGAGATGGACGATGACCTCCGTATCCGAGCGCGTTGAAAAGTGATGTCCTTTATTTACCAGCTCTTCACGGAGAAGACGATGATTATAAATTTCACCATTGAACAGGATGACGAGCGTACGATCTTCATTGTAGACCGGCTGGCGCCCGCTGACCAAATCAATAATGCTCAGACGCCGATGGCCCAACCCTACGTTTCCCTTAATGTGATAGCCATCCTCATCCGGCCCACGATGGTTTAGCAGGCGCGCCATCTCTTTGAGAATCTCCGGCTCCACCGGCCGTGCCGCGTCAAAATAAATCTTCCCGCAAATACCACACATGCTCATCACTCATCCTTCGTCTGCGTCAGGCTCTTTGATAATCAGAAGAACCATCACAGCCCAACATATCAGGTCTCTTATCCAAATAACCAAGAGATTTTGAGCGCCTAAATATCTTTTGGCAACAGATTTTTTGCACTCACCCAGGCAAGCATTAGATAAGGCCTGATTGGCCGATGGGCCTCTTAACAATCCTGCCTGCTGCTTCTCCCCTCTGGAATCCAGAAGAAATGAAAAAAAGAAGCCAAGATTCTTATTAATCTTGGCTTTTGATTGTTTCAAAAAAACAGAGGAACCAATGGACACATGCAATTATTGCTAACAACAGCTATGGCAGAGTAATTGAGTCGCTGGTCTCTTTGTTTTGGCCTGGGTCGTAAGTGTAGTCGGTTTTTACTACGTCAGTAACGGTAAAGATAAATGTCCCGCCATTCTTTACTTTGGAGGACTTAAAGGTCACCTTACCGTCGCCGCCAGTAATATCAGACTGACTCTCAACGGTCGCCCCAGTCCAATCACCATAAACTGTCACTCCTTCAATGGCCACCAGATCTTCATTGTAAATGAGCACTGTAGCTGTCGCCCAGTAGTTCGGACCGGCACTGCCAGAACCCATGGCAATATCCTCAACATACAATACCGTGCTGCCTGATGGAGTGGGTGATGGGGTCGGTGTTGGGGTCGGCGTTGGTGTGGGCTCGGGAGTCGGAGTCGGCGTAGGTTGCCCAGGGGGCGCCGTTATGCTGTCGCAGGTTTCGTTGTTTAGCGCAGGGTCGTACGTCAGTCCTGATGCCTGCACGTCAGTCACGCAGAAGGTGAACGTGCCTCCATTCTTCACCTTCGATGATGTAAAAGTCACCTTCCCGTCACTTTCTGTCGTGCCAGACTGAGTCTCACTCACTGCTCCGCTCCACTCTCCATAGACCGTCGCTCCAGAAACGTCACCGCCGGTGTCGTTTTTGATCCAGACTGTCGCAGTAGCCCAGTAATTCGGTCCGGCGTTCCCTGAACCCATTGCGATGTCTTCGACAAAGCACTTTCCTGATGGCGTTGGTGTAGGAGTTGGCGTCGGTGTTGGCGTTGGCGTTGGCGTAGCCGTTGGGGTAGGAGTTGGTGTCGGAGTCGGTGTCGGACCACCAACCACTGCGGTCGGATCGGCTGAAGTATCGTCGTCGCCGTAGCGATTTGGCCAATCATCCCCATCAACAGGCTTTACCTTCCGGGCGTAATAACATTCGCTGTCTTTTAAGTAACTACCGCTACTACCGAAATATTCGGTGTTGTAGTTAATTCCGTTGGTAGAGGATTGAGTAGACCAATAGTAGATGCCGATAATATCAGGCCCGTCATAAACCCAATTGATAAAAATTACCGAGTGACCTGAGCCGCTCCAGCGCCACAACTGCACATCATCGCCTTGTTTTACCTTCTCCTTCTGCGTGTAGGGGATTTCGTAACCGACTTTGAATTTCGCAATAGCTGCAACGGAGCATTTTACATCATACCAGCCGTACCATTCC
>JAUWMI010000040.1 GCA_030613245.1 Candidatus Sumerlaeota bacterium | reverse complement strand
AAAACGATTTGGCGAGTTCGATGGTAGTGGACCGGTGTGGCAACTGGATCGCGATATATGGTTAGGCAGCTGTGTCAGACACCTGAGCCACAAAAACAAGGTTGCCTATCCTGCCACGGGAAACGACCAGGAAATTACCGGTATCAATGAGGCTCGGAGTGAAAACAATGACCTGATCATTTATACCCCGCACTATGACAAGCAGACACCTTATACGACCGATGGGGTTGAAGTGCTGGTAGAAATGACCCGTCCGACCATGATACTACCTCCACCGGCCTATGCCAAAGGGTACGTCAGAGAAATACGACAAAACCAGGGCTCGACTCCGATTCCCTTTGACCATATCGTTTTGTCAGCCGAAGGACCTTCAGCAGATCAAACGCTACTTAACAATGTGAGTATCGGAAGTGAAGTGCGAATTTCTCAAGAAATTACACATTACCAGGATAACTGCTCTTCGGCGAATCCCCTGGATTGGTCAAAAACGTATGGTTCTGTACGATATATGACTTTCAAGTTCTTAAAAGATGGTGTTGTGGACGGGTATCTGAGTCATTCGGGGGCAATTATCCGCAATCCCAGGACTGCCGTTGCCTACAACGATGATTATGTTTATTTTTTGGTAGTTGATGGACGCTCCGGTATAAGTGTTGGGATGACCATGACGGAGCTGGGAGATTTTTGCAAAAACTATTTAAATGCCACATGGGGTATTAATCAAGATGGGGGTGGCTCGTCAGCAATCTGGGTTAATGGGGAGGTTAAGAATGTTCCTTCTGATGGCTCCGAACGCTGGGTGGCTAATGGCTTAATGATGATATCTCTCAAAGCCAAGCTTCAATCATCCGCTTTTGTTACTTCTGAAACTGTAAGAACTGTCACATCATGCAGCATCAGACTGGGCCCGGGGACAAACTACTCAGCGCTTACAACACTTCCTGCCGAACAAGATGGGGAGATAATAGAACACTCCTTGAATGGCATTTATGCTAAAGCTAAATACTGGTGGAAGTGCAAATTCGACAGCACCGAAGGATGGGTTGCTGAAGAAAACCTTGAAAGCACCACCGCTGCTCGTAGCTGGGAAAGATATTTTTAGATTGTCTCGTGGCAAATCTTTTATGGCTCTTTGCCAGATAGGTGAGCAAGAATAGTCATGTGTCAAAGAGCAAGTTGAGTACTTGTATGCTTCTAATACGACTTCTTCACCAACTGCATTTTGCTTTTGGTGCTTGAAGGTTTCTTCAAGAAGATAGCGTAAATTGACAGGGTGCTCTTTGCTATTCGCCATCTCCAGTCATTGCCCAACCTTGCTTCCTCTCCCCTTGGCGATCACCATCTCCAGTTATTGCCCAAGCTTGCTTCCTCTCCCCTTGCGGGAGAGGATGGAGGTGAGGGGGATTATCAATCTCCTTAGATGCTAACTCATTTGACAAAGAGCCAAATTCATATGTAGGGGCAGGTTTCAAACCTGCCCCTACTTCTTTCTAATGTCCCTGCTTTCAGGAATTTAATGGTCCCTCGTGCAGTTTGCCTGCCAGATTACCTTTCAACGAGGATGCTTTGTGGGGTGATTGCGGTGATCCGACCAGAGATACTGCTATGGATGCGGGCACCGAGTTCGCCATTGCGTGGCGCGGCAAGGAGATCACCCTTTTTCACGCGATCACCGCGTTTGACGCATGGCGCGGCAGGCACGCCTATGTGCTGACGCAGCGGAACCCGAACCTGGCGAATTTCAATATCCGGAGTTTCAACGAAGCGAGCGGGACGGTCGAATTCCCTGATCTGGAGTTTGCTTTTGAGGCGTGCGGTCGGAATTTTTCGTGCCTCCCGCAGAGGATGAACATTCCATCGGGTTTTTAGCGGGGTCGCAGGTTCGCCCGCCTGCTGGAATTCACGCTTAATCTTTGCATTAAGCCAGCGGGGCGAGAGGTTCATGAAGCATGCCCACAGGTCGCAGAGTCCGCATTCACAGCAGAAGTGCGCCATGCGGAAAATGTGCGCCCCGCGCTCCAGTCCTTCCGCCGCTGCTACCATCAGACGCTTCGGTTCAATGCTGTGACCCAGCAAGTAGCGGGGACAGATTTCCGTGCATTGCAGGCATGCGCAACAAATTGCAACGGCGTTCCTGGTCACCCCGCGCGAAATGTTGAGGTAGCGAAGACCCAAATAGTGTGTACGCGGAATCAGAATCAGCCCTTTTGTGGTCTTTGTAATCGGCTCATCCCAGTCTTCGACCAGGTGGCCGGTCATCGGCCCACCGTCAAGGCAAAGATGCGTCATGGGTGAGCAATCGCCTGAGGCGAGCGACACGGCAGTACGGATCGGCGTGCCTATAGGAAGGCGAATAGTAAGTGGCTGTGGTACGTTGCCACCAATGGTTACCCAGGTGTCAGTGACCGGCGTGCCCTTCCAGGCTTGCGCGATATTGAAGAGCGTTTCGATATTTATAACCACAACGCCAACAGCCAGCGGGATATTCCCCTCGGGCACAATGCGCGAAAAGACATCGTAAACAGCCACCTGTTCGTCACCCGCAGGATAGACGTCATCCAGAAACACGAGTTCACACGCCGGATGCCTCTTGCCGCTCAGGCATTGGATCGCATCGCGCAGCGCGGCGATAGCCCGTGTATATTTCTTCTTCACCGCGATAACAGTCCGTTTAAGACTCATCGCCTTCGTGATCCGATTGCACGTGTCAACGAGAATCGGGGCGTAGTGTTCCATCAAGAGCTGATCAACGGCCAGCAGGGGTTCGCACTCCGCTGCGTTGATCATAAGGAATTCCGGGGTCGAGTTAAGCTTGACATGAGTTGGAAAGCCAGCTCCGCCGGCGCCGACTACACCAGCCGCCTCAATCTTTTCAAGAAGCACTGCTTTCATCAATGCCCAGCTTCTCCGCCTTGGGGGAAATAGTGTTGCTGTATGCGCAGATTTATTCTTTGCGCTATATAAACTCGAAACAGGGAATAACCATAGGGTTGGCATTCGTTGCGCAGGGTTCGGTTCCTTGCCCGCATTAACGAACGATGATCTGAATGCCCGCCGACGCAGCCAGCTCCTTCGCAACATCAGTCAGAATCGTATCCGGACTAATCTGAAGCTCGCGCTTTCCCTCGAGAATAACCTGCTGAACGTCTTCTTTTGTGATGATGGTGCGTTTTTTCGGGCGGCGATCAGACGACCCACGCTTTCGAGCACCCAGCTCCCCATCTTGTGACATGGTTTGCTGCACTTCAGCAAGCAGATTGTCACTGTCCACAAATCGAATGCCCCAATTTGCTACGGTTCTTAGATATTGGGGCCGCCCGTTACGAAACTCTGATGGCATGCGAGGATAATCCGAGCCAGATGCGCCATTGCTGACTGGCCCTGCTTGTGGTGGTATGGCCACGACTGGTTTATTCTGGCACAGCGCTTCAAAGATCACCCGGCTCGGAACTGAGTCATGAACTCCCAGGGCTACTTTTGCCAGCGTATTGGAGCTGAGTGGCGCGACGACGAGCAGAGGATGTGTAGCGACCTCCTGCCTGAGCGCTTCGTGCGTCAGGCGGAAGACTATTCGCACCGATGTTCCCACGCGCTGGCGCAGCTCCTCCTCACCTTTCTGCTCCTGGAAACTGGTAGACAGGATAAAGGTCAACGAGAAGCCGCTGGCCAGTTCTCTTAGCTGAGGCACGAGAGGCGCTGCGTCCTTCCACGGGCCGGTACAGAGCACAAGGAGCGCGGCTTCAGGTCGCCGCGGCGACTGCGGCGCCTCGCCATGGCCCGGGCGTTCTTGCAAGCAGGCTCTGAGCTCTTCCTCGATTATCCTGCGCAGGGTTTCGTCATTAAAGTTATTCATAGAATCAATTCAACCAGATCACCGGTTGTCAGGTTGGCTGCGTTAGCATCATCCGTATCAACGTGCAACTCAAGGTAGGCGTTCAGACTGACTCGAACCATAACTTCGAGGAGGATCAGCGGTTTATCGGTTTTTTCAACTTTGACGTTCACAATCTGGCGATGTTCGAGGCCGAGACGCCGGGCATCTTCTGGTGTCATGTGGATGTGGCGGTTCGCACGAATAACGCCCTGATGGAGTATGACGGTACCTTTGGGGCCGACCAGAGTCGCTCCGTCTGTTCCGACCAGCTGACCTGACTCGCGCACTGGCGGGTCAAGGCCTAGATACACAGCGTCGGTCTTTGCCAGCTCGATCTGCGTCTGTTTGCGCAATGGCCCGAGGATGCGGATGTTTTCCAGCGCGCGCAGCTTTGGCCCCACCAGCGTAATCGTTTCCTTTGCTGCGAATTCTCCCGGCTGGGTCAGCTCATTGCGAATTGTGAGATCGTATCCTCGACCGTAAAGCTGGTCCAGGTGCTCGCGCTGTATATGAACGTGTCGGTGTGAGACTCCAACCGAAATCGTCATGCGGTGCGTTGTAGGTGCGGCGGCCGTGCCCGATGATTGAATCTTCCCGGGCGATTGAATCGGAGTGGTGGATTGAGGAGGAACTCGAGGTGGGCGTGCATGGTCGCGCCCCAGCTCTTTAAGCACCAGCTCGTAAATCGTTTCGATCAATTCATCGCGACTGTTCGGCATGAGCCCCGTTGCATTCCGCACAAATAAAGATGTGGAAGCACGGGGCACGCCCGAAGCGTGCACCGCGCCACTTGTTCACGCAGATGCTCCCGCCACGTCTTATCCTTCGGGGAGGATTTTTTCCAGCTCGTTATGGGGACTCGGGATGACATGGACAGAAATCAGTTCGCCGACCCGTCGAGCCGCGGCAGCCCCTGCGTCAGTTGCCGCTTTCACAGCCCCAACGTCACCACGCACCATCACAGTCACATAACCGCCCCCTATGTGTTCCTTTCCAATGAGACGTACGTTGGCGGCCTTGACCATGGCGTCTGCCGCTTCAATCGACCCGACTAGTCCACGCGTTTCTATCAGTCCTAACGCATTGCCGTAAATTTCCATTGCTGCCTATCCTCCTCTATTCGTGAGAGCGTTTCAAAGGCATCTGCAACGATATAATACAAGAGCATTAATTTAATTTTCAATCTCTTCTACTGTCAAGAGTTATCTCAGCACCTGATTTTCTCGCCCCAAGGATAGGCAGCTTTGAAGAATAGGGGTGACATGGGGGCTCTGGCTTGAAAGACCCGGACAGGAAGCGTTTGTGCGATAGCTTTGGGCAGTTTTGGCAATGGAGATGAAGTAGAAGATTTGTTTTGGTCGCAGCGGTCGTAGCGGGTAAATTTTAATATTCGTATGAGCATAGTCAGCCAAAGCCTGGATGCAAATGCCAGAGTCTCTTGTTCTCCTCCGCAAGAGACTTCAGACAGATACCAGTACTACAAGACCCGGATAGGTCTTTCTCCCTTAATGTGGAATAAAGCTTGATTATTTAATTGATATCCATTAGGGGCTATATTGAATTTTTAGAAATGAAAGAAGGGAAAGATTTTTTCTTTTTAAAATGGCAAGAGAACCTGGAGCCAGAGATCCGTATCTTGACCAGCTAGACGTCCTGCGGGCAGCATACGACAGCGGGGAGAGCCAGACAGCGTATATACCTTACGCCGAGGCGTTGCTTGGAGCAAAGAATTTTTCTAAGGCCCTGGCTGTGTGCCTGGATGGACTGCAACATGATACTCACTCTGTCCGCGGCCGGACCCTGCTTGGGAAAGTTTACTATGATATGGGGCGCTACGATGAAGGCTTGGCTGAGCTGGAACAAACGTTACAATCTTCCCCGCAAGCATTTCAAACCAAGGTGATGCTGGCGAAAACCTTAGTCAGGAAGCGCCAGTTCAGCAGGGCTCGCAAAATGGTGAGTCTACTCAAGGCAATGAGTCCAAAGGATGCGGCAATCCAGCAGATGGACCAGGAAATTCGGGAGCAATACAGTGAGGTGAAGACAGAATTTGACGTGGACGTACAAACTACCCGGGATCAACTCTATTGGCGCTTGCCGTTTGACGATCTGGCGAAGCAGATTCGCGCCTTTTTGGATGAGGTTCCGGGTATTACGGAATACTTCCTGAGCGAAGTCAAAACGCATGTCCCCACGACATTGCGTATCTATGCCCAGACTAGCGACATTCTGGAGTGGTTTCTGCACTCAATGGCTCAGCACATGAAGAACTTGAAGCTAGGGGAGCTCTACAAGGGCTTTCTCCAATTGTCCTGTGGTTATCTGATATTCTATGTTATTGAATCGCACATGTTGGCTATTGTAACCGACGCTACAGTAAGAATTGGTCAGCTGCGACATTGGATTGACCAGTTGCTGGAAAACGAAGGGTGGGCAAACAAACCGCTCTGACCGGAGTCTGAAAGCGCACAGGTGTAAGGACGCCAGTGGTCGGGGCAGTAATGCGGGTTGTTGCGCACCTTGTCGTGGGAGACACGAGATGATTCTTTTCAGGAAGGATTTCCTGTTTTGTGTTTTTGGTTTTCTGACGCTCTTCTTGTTACCATTTTTTTTCACCCCCATGCCACCCCTCCCGACCCACACAATGCTTTTCCCTGTTGTGGCGTTGGAGTTTCTCCTCTACTTCTTATACATCAGGGTAAATACGAAACAGACTATTCTCGGGCCTACCTTTGTCTGCTCGTTTGTCCTTGTGGTTGGCCGATGGATAATCTGCCTGATTGATGGCCTGCTCTTCAGTCTGTTCAATCCGGATTTCCTGGCATCGAATATCGGGGCCTTATGGGTCGGCAACCCAGTCTCCGCGCTGCTGCAAATGTTTGTCATCCTGACGTTCGTACCGCATCTGGCCGTTCGTTTTGCGCCGGGGTTCCTGGGTGAGACTGCGCGAAGTATCTTGTCCCAGAGCAGCAGCCTTCCAGTGCAAAAGTCAGTGAGCCAGAAGCCTGAGCTGCCGACTGCCACTCCTCTGGGTGGCTTGGTGCGGGTCTACAGTTTTCAGGAGCTCGAAGACTATTTCCACAAGATCATTGGTCTGGAGGGGTTTGTACTTTATAGCGACGAAGGGCTGGTAGTCTGCAAGAATCTTCAGATCAATCTGGATGTGGAAGGTCTCGTTGCGCGTTACTATAATTTCAACTCGGGCATCGAGTGGGTCACACAATCTCATGGCTTAGGTCAGCCGACACGAATTACTGTTGAGACCCAGAACCACTATCTATTTAACATCCAGGTGACTTCACAGTTCTTCTTGTTGCTGATTTTCAACAATCAATTGCCGCTGTTGGATATTGTCCACAGAATTCAGATTATGGTACGATCAGTTCAAGCATTTCTGGCATCACGCTATAGCTTTCCAGCGGCTATCTAGGCTTGGCGGCCCATAGTAAGTGAGAAAGAAGCGGTCAGGCACAAATTCTGGAGAGGAAGGGACTGAATGGAAAGGATACTCGCGGAGTTAAACAAAGCGTCGGGGATTCTAGGCAGCTTTGTGGTTGGCCGGGATGGCATTGTCATTTCGTCTGACTTTGCAAGTGGGATTAACGACGAGCTGATGGGCGCACTGGCTTCTTCAATAATTAATACTACGGAGAAGGCTGCCGAGAAGCTTAGCCAGGGCACGGTAGAGTCAATAGTCCTGGAGGCGCAGAAGAACAAACTACTGTTTCTGAATACCCGGGTGGGGTTTCTCGTTGCCTTAACTACGGACGAGGCCAATCTGGGCCTGGTAAGGGTGGAAATGAAGTCCGCGGGCTCGAAGCTTGAAGAGGTCGGCCCGTAATTACACGCTGCCCTGGCACCAGCAAACGGGAACTCCAACATTTTCTTATGCATTATTACAGAGACAGATTGATAGGCGCAAATGGCCACGCTGAACTACGCATTTAAAGAGATTTCATGCAAGATTGTCTACTATGGACCGGGACTTGGGGGCAAGACAACCAACATTCGGGTGATTTTCAACGCTGTTCCTGCGAAATCTCGGGGCGAACTCGTCTCCCTGTCCACCGAGCAGGACCGGACACTCTTCTTCGATTTCTTGCCTCTGGATTTGGGTGAGGTAAAGGGCTTCCGTACGAAGTTTCAAATCTACACGGTCCCCGGACAGGTATTCTATAACGCTACGCGGAAGCTGGTATTGCGCGGCGTGGATGGCATCGTCTTCGTTGTGGATTCGCAGCGCGATCGGCTGCAGGACAATATCGAAAGTATGATAAACCTGGAGGAGAATCTTGCGGAATATGGTTATTCCTGCCGGTCAATCCCCTATGTTATTCAGTACAACAAGCGCGACTTACCGGATATCAGCAGCATTGAGGAGCTGGAACGGACGATAAATTCTGATAAGGCTAAGTATTTTGAAGCCGTTGCCCTCCATGGCGTCGGGGTAAAGGATACGCTTAAGGGCATTTCCGCGTTGGTCTTGAGCAGGTTGAGTAAAATTAGCACGCAGGCCGCTGATGACACTGAACTCGAAGAAATAATCCAGACCATTGCCCAACGGGATCGGCATGCAGCCAAATCTGCTGAGCCCGTGGTCGTGCCCGCCGGTCGAGAGAAAACGGATGAGATGGCCATGGCGAGTCCAACTTCAGTGCTCACGTCACCCCGCCCACGCATCCTTCAACCAAGGGCGGCAGAGCCCGGCGCCAGCCACCACCCGCTACTCCACTTGAAGCAACATTGCCATATCCGATGGGCTGGGATGCGCGTCGGCTCCGGTGTGCTTGAGCTGAGGAATCGTCCAAACATTGGACCGCGCGGTAGTTATCAATTGACAGGCACACTGCGATTTTTCTATATCATTAAGAAGTGTCTGTCGAAGATTCTAAAAATCCTCGGTGAGGAAATCAAAATTCTCAATGGCGAGGATGTTACCTTCTTGACCTTCAGTGCAGCGCCGGAGATGCCGTCTTTTACGAAAACCGATCTTTATGTGTGGGTGCGTAAGGACATTAACCAGGATTTCTATATTCGCTATCACAGTCGGTTCGGTCAAGTGATTATCACTCCAGAGGGAACACCACCCATCTAATGGTCGCTGGGGTTGGTTCCCGACGAGAGGGCTACGAGTCATGGCCAGAGGGCCGTTGGTGCTGACGAAAGAAGTTACGGAGCGTATCCACAGAGCTCTTGTCCTTCTCCTGAAACAGTCAGAGGCGAAATGTGCTCTGCTGATCAGCCAGGACGGGGAATGTGTGGCGAAGCGCGGATTTACGAAGAATCTGGACACTGACTCATTGGCCGCACTGCTTGCCGGGTCGTTTTCGTCCACGCGCGCATTGGCAAAACTCATCGGCGAAGCGGATTTCTCTGTCCTCTTTCACCAGGGCCAGCGAGATCATATTCATAATATCATCGTTGGCGACGAAATGATCTTGACGGTGATTTTTGACGATCGGACAACGCTCGGCATGGTTCGACTGTTCTCCAAAGATGCAGGAAAACGGCTGCGTAATATTTTGGCCAATGTACGTGAAAAAAGTCTGGAGGCGCTTGAGCAGCAGCACGCCGATTTTGACAAAGAGGCTGTGGATCGGCTGGATGATCTGTTTCAAGAGTAATACGGGCGTTCAGCCCGGCGGAGCCTCCCCCCGGGTTAATACCCGGCTGAGGTGTAGATCATGGAGCTAGAAGGAAGCTTAAAAGCCTTTAGCCTTCCCGAAGTTCTTCAGTTCCTGAGCATGGGGAAGATGACAGGCGTCCTTAGCATTCAGAGGGCGCAGTATAACATTTCCCTGATCATCAAGCAGGGTAAGATTGTAAACTCCTCAACCTTGGATCGGCCGCGAAAGTTGGGTCAGATGCTGGTACATCGTGGTGTTATCAAGCGGAGCGACCTTGAAGAAGTGCTAAGTTTGCAGAAGGCAATTGACTCCGATAAGCTCGTCGGCCAGATTCTCATTGAACGCGAGCTGATTTCAAAGGAAACGCTCCGTGAGGCCATTAAATTGCAGCTTGAAGAGGAAATCTGGGATTTATTCAATTGGGATGAGGGACACTTCAAGTTCGAACATATGGATGAAGGCGATGTCGTGAATATTCTGGTGGAGCTTGAAATTGAGCCGCTGCTCATTGAAGGCACCCGGCGGCTTGACGAGTGGGACAAGATCGTTAAGAATATTCAGGACGATGATACGGTGCTGACGGTAATACCCCTGAGTGAGGATTTTGAGCAAGAGGTTGCTCTGAGCGACAATGAATGGCTCGTCCTGTCGTTGATCAACGGCTTCTTTAACGTTGGCTCGCTGGTCAGCCGTGGTGGACTTGGGAAGTTTGAAACTTATCGCATTCTCAACACCTTTCTTGCCGCTGGTCTCGTGAAGGTCAAGACCCCTGGTCAGGAGGAAGAAGTCGCCGGGCTGAGCCCATTGGCTCCCCGTCCGCCCGAGGGCCTGGAAGGCGAGAATGAAAAACCGCAGCGCTTGAAGAAGGTTGGAACAATCTTCTCGCGCATGCGACAACAACCTCGCGAACGCCCGGAGGAAGAAATGACGTTTGTATCGCCCTTAGGCTTGATCGGGCATTTCCTGAATGATCTTGTTACGAAGCTGATGCGTAACAACGAGTTTATCGTTGCGCGCAGCGACGAAACCCTGCTCGAGAAATTCTGGGGAAAAATTGTAATGAATTATCCTAAAGCCGATCTCATCCGCGTCGTGGGAAACCGCGTTGACGTAAACCCGTTTGAACGCTTCGTGGAATTTACTGCACTGGGCAACCCGATCCGTGTCTGCTATGAGGATGCGGTTGAGGCCATGGCAAAACTCCTTGAAGCCACGTACAAGCTAGCTGCGCAGCGTCTGGGAGAAAAGAATGTGACTCGCATGGTTCTGTCATTGCGTGATAGCTTTGGCCAGAGCGTGCACATTACTCATGCAGACAATTTCAATCTGAACGACTTTGTTGCACGAGTGGTGAGCTAGAGGAAAGGACTGGTCAGACTGGCACGAATAGCGACGTAGGGGCAGTTAATGAACTGCCCGTATAGGTTAAACCCTGTAAGGGCTCAAAACTTTTAACCCATACTCCATTTGTAGGTGGAAATCACATGGCGGGCGAGAAAATTGTTGTTGTAGATGACAGTGCAGCGGTGCAGGAGATAGTCAAGTCAGTTCTGACTGAGGAAGGGTACAAAGTGGCAGTAGCCTCGAACGGACTGGCCGCCCTGACGTACCCGGAGCTCCAGGATGTGGATCTCTTGATCATTGACTCCGATATGGAAGGCATCGATGGGTTTGAGGCCACAAAAGTCATAAAGACAGATGCAGAGACCCATACTATTCCAATTCTGTTGCTGATTCCGGAAGAGGAAGCCGAAACCCGTGCAGCCCAATCACTGCGAGGGGCGAATAATTACCTGTTGAAGCCTTTTGAACCCAAAGCCCTGGCCCTCAAGGTTCACGCCTTGCTTGAAGAACAGCGCATTTATGAAAAGTCGCGCAAGTTTCTTGAGGAAGCGGCAGACAAATTTATGGAGAAAATTGCTGAGGATCACATCCAGGCCGCTGTCGAGAAAAAGACCCAGATCATTGTAGAGCGCGCCATTCAGAATGTCATCACCATGATTGATCAGCGCGCGCGTAAAGAGGCGGACGCAAAGGTCACCTCATTAACCGCCGAAAAAGAGCAGGAACTCGTCAAGGCAACAGTGCACGAAGTGGCCCGCTCGATGGTCGAAAAACTTGCCGAGCGCAAGGTGGGCGAGGCAGTGGAAGCCGTCTTGGGCGAACAGACCGAGAGGGCGGTAAAGCGTGCAGCAGAGCATATGCTTCCCAGCCTTGTCCGCGATCGAATTAAAGAGAGCATGGAACATACGTTGCCGCGCGAGGTTCAGGCGCGCGTACAAAAGGCCGCCGAGCAGCTGGTGCCAGAAGTCTCAAATAAGATTGTGACCATGATTGACGGGATTGCGCAAAAAGTCATCCCTAGAGCGGCTAAAGAACGCGTTCCTGAACTGGTCGAAAAGCACATTGCTGCGGTGACCAGTAAGAGCGTACCACGCATGGTTCAGGATTTAACGCGCAGAGAAATTGACGATCAGTTTCAGGCACGGATTAATCCCACCATCAACGAGGCAGTGAAAAAGATCCGCGCACGCGTGAATGTCATTAACCTCATCATCCTCGTTGTTGTCCTGCTAGGGATTGTAGGAAACCTGTATCTCTCCTGGATTAGTCACGGCAAGCTATTGCCCTAGCCGCCGCGCATCATCGCAATCCTCTTAACCGTCTAACCGACCAACCGACCAACCGACCAACCGACTAACCGTTAATCCGCCGGGACAATTTCGGAAAGTCCGTATTATTCTTGACAGTGCGTAATACAGCTGTTAGATTATTTGACAAATAAGAAATCGGAATTTCTGGAATAAAAAGGTCTTATAGAAAATCGCATAGTGGCCTTACTTGCCTTGAATGAAATTGGCGACTGTCTGTTGTAGAGCCAACAAGAAACTGAGGCACAGTGAGCCTAAGGTTCATAAAAGTACTCAATTGAAAATTGCAAAAGTAAAATTTAAACTCTGCAATTTTAATTTTACAATTTTTCTCTCTCTTTGAGCATCTCTGTGATTCTGTGTCTCTGTGGCAATCTTTAAACAGGAAGACAGAAAGATGAAAAAGCTTATTCATGATTTCCTAAATTTCGTTTTCACTTCTCATGATTTAGGTATCTGTTTATTTTTTCTCTTTTCTCTTTTTCCGTTTATATCTCATGCTGCGGTGATTACCGTTCCGGGTGAGTATCCAACCATTCAATTGGCAATTGATGCTGCTATTGACGGTGATGAAATCATCGTCTCGCCAGGCACCTACTATGAAAACATCAACTTCAACGGCAAAAACATCATCCTTCGCTCCACTGCGCCTACGAGTGAAACCGTAGTAGCCAGTACCATCATTGACGGCAATCGTGATGGCTCCGTAGTAACTTTTTCCGGAACCGAACTCGCCACGTGCGTCCTCTCCGGCTTCACCATCACGCGCGGCTCCGTGGGAAAGGGCAACGGCGGTGGTATATGTGGCAACAGCACTCTGGCGACTATCCAATACAACATCATCAAGGCAAATAGAGCACACGGCTCTTGGTTTTCTAGTGGAAATGGTGGCGGGGTCCATGGGTGTAATGGTATTGTCAGGAATAATAGTATCTCGGATAATCTCGCTGAGTATTTTGGCGGCGGCATCTATTCATGCAATGGCATTATCTCAAACAATACCATTTTTGGTAACATAGCGGGTTATTACTCTCTTTCTGCTTCTCCCAATGAAACAAGTGGCGGTGGAATTTGTGCAAGCTCAGGCATCATTCAGAACAATCGTATATTTGACAATGGAGCTTACTATGGTGGTGGGGTCGCTGGTTGCAGCGGTTCTTTAATGAATAATATGATCTTTATCAACTCGGCTGATTATGGTGGAGGACTATACTATTGTAATGGGACCATCCTGAATAATACAATCCGCGGTAACTATGGCTCGCGTGGCGGCGGCCTCTACAAATGCTTTGGAATTATTATTAATTCTATCATTTGGGAGAATTATGCTTATTCGTATGGCTATAGAGTGGCTAGTGAACTCGAGGAATGTAGTACTCCCTTCTATAGCTGTATCCGATATTGGAATGGGGATGGAATCGGAAATATCTCAGCTAGTCCCCAATTTGTCTACACACCTGGTGAAGGTTCTTATTCTCATCTCTTGGCAGATTCTCCGTGCATTGATGCCGGAAATACATACTACATATTCGGTGAAACCCTTACTGATATAGATGGGGAATGTCGATTGGCTGGTTCTTCTGTTGATATGGGCTGTGATGAGTATGGTAGTTCTCCTGATAGCGATGGTGACCTGTTGCCAGATAGTGCCGAATCCACTCAAGGCACTGACCCTTATGATGCGGACACTGATGAAGATGGTCTCAGAGATGGTGTGGAGGTGCTACGCGGGACCGAGCCAAATATGTACAATTCGCCTCCAGGGATTTCAATTCCTGCTAATTATCCAAGCATCCAGGAGGGGATATTTTTTGCCTTTCCACAAGAGATAGTAACAGTTTTCCCGGGAAGCTATGATGAGAATATACATTTTCTCGGCAAAAACATAACTCTTACCAGTTCGCTCCCTTCTGAACCCGCCTTAACAGTAATTGACGGGGGCAATAGAGCAAGTGTTGTTACTTTTACTGGTAGTGAGAATAGTAGTTGTCGTCTCAGGGGCTTTACAATTGTCAATGGAAACGGCGGGATTAATGGGCTGGGCACTTATGCCACTATTGAAAATGATATAATTTCGACTAATACATCATCCGTAGGTGGTGGCGGAATTTATGAATGTAATGGCACTATTCAGAAGAATGTCATTTCTAATAACAGCGCCAACCATGGTGGCGGCGGGCTATATGAGTGCAATGGTATTATCCGAGAAAATACAATCCGGGGCAACTTCGCAGGTTATGGCGGTGGGCTAGCTTATTGCGATGGCACCATTCTAAATAATACCATTTCCCAAAACTTTGCCGATGGTAGCGGTGGAGGGCTTTCATACTGCCGAGGCACTATCCAGAACAATACTATTTCGAAGAACTCAGCTAAAGTTGGAGGTGGGCTCAGGAGTTGTGGCGGGACAATTCAAAACAATACTGTCTCGGACAACTTCGCCAGCTACGGTGGGGGGGTGCATGGGTGCAACGGCATCATTCAGAACAATACCATATATGGCAATTCAGGAGGGGGCCTCCGTAATTGCACTGGATTTATCGTTAATTGCGTCATCTGGGCAAACACCAATGATAATGGAAGCCAGCTTGATAGATGTAGCACTCCGAGCTATAGCTGTATTCAAAACTGGTCGGGTGGAAGGGGCAATATCTCAGCTGACCCCAGATTTGTTGATCCAGCCAACGGAAACTATCATCTCTTCCCCGACTCTCCCTGTATTGATGCTGGAAATACATATTATCTCTTCGGAGAATACATCGCTGATATAGACGGGGAATGCCGGGTGGCAGGCAGCTCTGTGGATATGGGCAGCGATGAATACGGTAGTTCCCCGGACACTGAAGGCGACCTGTTGGCCGATAGTGATGAGGCTGCGCAAGGTAGCGACTCGAATAATACGGACACGGACGGCGATGGTCTAATAGACGGTGCAGAGGTTTTGCGAGGTACCGATCCCACTGTTTATGAGACACCCTCTGGAATTTCCATCCCCCTGCAGTATGCTTCCATCCAGCAAGGGCTTTTCATGGCTTTTCCGTCAGAACCCGTTACTGTATCGCCTGGCACCTATTATGAAAATCTTCATATCATGGGAAAGAATTTAACTCTGCAGAGTACAAATCCCTTTAACGATGATGTAGTCGGTAGCACCATAATTGATGGAGATGCATTATTTTCCGTGATATTATTTATAGGGACGGAAAACGAAACCTGTATTGTGAGAGGTCTCACCATTCGTAATGGATTTGCACCCTATACTAGAGGTGGAGGAATACGTGGCAATGGAACACTTGCAACCATTGGGTATAACAAAATTTTGGGCAACAGGGCAAAATATGATGGTGCTGGAATTGCCTATTGTGACGGCACTATCCAGAACAATACTATCTCGGAAAATTTTGAGGGTGGGCTCAGCTATTGCAACGGCACTATCCAGCTCAATTCTATCAGCGATAATAACGGTCGAGGACTAATGCGTTGTGATGCCACTATCCAGTACAATACTATCTCGGGAAATTCTGAGGGCGGGCTCATGTATTGCGACGGCACTATCCAGAACAATAAGATTACGGCTAACTCTTCTCAGGGTTCTGGGGGCGGACTGAGTTCTTGCTATGGCATCATCCAGAACAACATCATTTCGGGCAACTCTGCGTACAGCGGGGGGGGGCTCAAGTACTGCAAAGGCACTATCCAGAATAACATAATCTCTGCCAATATTGCTAATATTGATGATGGCGGTGGGCTTTCGTATTGCGGGGGCATTATCCAGAATAATGTCATCGTAGGAAACGCAACCATCGGAACAGGAGGCGGGATGTTCAGAGACGACTTTAGCGATGGTGGCGGACTTTACGGATGCAGTGGCACCATCCAGAACAACATTATCTCAGGAAACTCCGCTACTGGGAATGGCGGCGGTCTTTCAGGAGGCACAGCTACCATCCGAAACAATACTGTTTCAGGGAACTCAGCTGCTCGAGACGGTGGGGGCCTCTTTGAGTGCGAGGGCACGATCGAGAATAATATTATCTCAGGCAACTCAGCTGCCCGGGATGGCGGCGGGCTCTATAATTGCCGCTCCACCATACAAAACAACACTGTCTATGGCAATTCTGCTCAAGACAGAGGCGGTGGGCTGAGCCACTGCAGAGACGTGATCAGAAATTGTATTGTCTGGCAGAACAGCGCCACCACAGATTCTCAAGTCTTTCTCTACTATTATTCTTATATACCGTCTTATTCTTGCATTCAGGATTGGACTGGGGGCGGGGAAGGCAATATCTCGTCTGATCCGCAATTAGTTGACCCTGCCAATGGAAATTTTAACCTGCGCCCCAGATCCTCATGCATAGATGCTGGTTGCTACGTTGAGGGCTTAACCGAAGACTTTGAAGGCGACCCCAGACCGTACGATGGTTCGCTAGAGATCCGTGGTGATGGTTCTGACTTCGACATTGGGGTCGATGAGTATACGGGAATGGTTGCATTCAAGGATTATGATTTTGACCTGACAAATGAAGGATGGAGTGCGGTCACGGTTCCTGGTTTCACACCACCATATTTTTATTATATGCCAGGGCAAATTAAATTTGCCGCGCAGGATAATACCAATACCTACGGTTATTGGACGAGCGAGCCGGATGCGGTGCCGGTGATAGCAAACTCCTTGTATCGGACTAGCTGGACGGTGGCAACAGACGTTACAGATCCGCTGGCAGTGCCACATATGCGGCTGCGTGTGAATAGCCAGAATCTACAACAGGCGGATATCTTGGTGGTGAGCAGTGCGGGGGATGGTTCCCATGCGCCGATCCCCGAGGGATGGACGACGTATGAGATGTATTTTGTCCCGCCAGAGAGCGCGTTGGGAAAACCAGAGGATCAAGATGATCTGATCCTGTCATTTGATATCCTCAATTTTGATCCTTCAGATGCTGCTGATGGCTCACTCCTGCTGGATAGTGTAGTGGTGGATATAACTGCTCTGGGTGCTCTAGGGACACCGACATTGCTGAAAATCTGGAGTTTCGACACGGATACCGAAGGCTGGCAGCATGGCTCTCCGTCACTCTTTACCGAGCCGGTGAGTGATAATTTTGGCGATGCGCTCTGGCTGATTGCGCAGGATAATACGAACACCTTTGGCTTCTGGAGTAGCCCTTCAGAACAGGTGCAGGTTGAAGCAAATAGGCTATACCGTGTTCAGTTTGATGTGAGCAGCGACCTCACAGATAGAGAACCGGTTCCTGGCCTTCGCCTCAGGGTGCATAGTGAAGATTTTCAGGCGGGCATTATGAAGGTCATCAGTTCAGTTACAGGAGCCGAGATGAGCCCGACTCTGGGAGGGCGCACCTACGACCTCTATTTCTACCCGCCGCAATCGTTGGTGGGAACGGATGCAGACGGCATTCTCGTGGCATTTGATATTCTGAATTTTGACCCATCAGATGCTGCAACCGGCGCGTTGATGCTCAATTCCGTGCTTGTTGAATCTCTGGATGTCCCTTAAACCCAGATTCTGCATTTAAGAATGCGAGGGGGACCCTTTGGAAAAAGGGTCTCCCCTCGCGCTCCCCTCCTAAACCTTTCTTTACGGGCGATGTTATTCGCCTTCGCCAGGCTTCGGCGAATGACATCGCCACTGGCTCCTGGCTCACCTTTTGGTGCACCACAAATAGTGGCGATAGTAGTCCGGAGCGATAGACCTTGTAGGGGCAGGCCTTGCGCCTGCCCTATTATTGGAGAAATCGCAAAGGTCGTTGGGCAACCACGAGGGTTGCCCCTACTATTTCTCATGTAGGAAATCTCATGCCCTCATGATTTTATATTTTTTTGCTCGGTGCTCTTAGTAGTAAAGCGTCCACTGCTCGTTCTTGACTTCAGTTCTGGCATACAGGGCCTCAATGGAGACTACCTTGAGACCGCCAAATCCTGCGGCGACGAGCACGTTGTCGCCAATCCGTGCGAGCCCAAACATAGATCCCCGATGGCCGAAGCGATAGTGCGCGAGAAGAACCGGACGGCGTTTGTTCGTAGTATCAATCACCCCCACGCCAGCCGTATCGTCAGCCACCAGAGCCAGGCTATCGGTCAGGGGAAGTACATCGTTTGCGAAGTAGGTGGCACAGCGGCCAACAAGAACGGGCATAGCCGGTGTGCGAATATCAACGATCGCCACGCCATACTCTGCGCACGCCACATAAAGGTAATGGCCTTCAATGGCCAGTTTCATCGGGCGATACACGGGGATTGTGTTGAGCCAGACCGGATTCTGCGGATCCGTCACATCAAATGCCAGCACCCCCTCAAATTCATCGGCAGCAAATGCAACGCCATCCTTCACAGCAATGTCCCATACCGTATCGCCTGGAGCGCTCTGCCCCAGTAAGGTAACGCCACCCAGGGCGTCATTCTCCAGGATTTTCATGCCAAATATCCCACAGGCGAGAAAAATGCGCTGAGCATCCAGCGTCACACCGCGTGGATTACCGCTATTGCCCCAGAAGCGCCCGCTGAGAACCGGCAGGTAGGGATTCGATACATTGACGATGACCAATCCACCCGATTCGTCGCACAAAAATGCCAGGTCGCCATTTGTGGCGAGATCTCGGCAGGCATGGTCACTGTACGAGCTACACAGAAATGGGGCTGTGGGCTGCACGACATCAACAACATGTAGCCCATCGAAATCCGCAGCTACGTACGCATAGTTGTCCCACGTGACGACGCTCATAGCATAGCCGGGCAGGGAAATTTCTCCTACAAGTTTTAGAGACGCATAATCCTTGAGGCACAGGGCCGCCCAGCCTTTTTCGCCATGCGCGGCAAAGAGCGTTTGCTCATTCTTAGCCATGGCCCAGATCGGCCAGGCAGTGTCGCAGCTACCAATCAATTGGGGATACCTGGGCGAACCGGCATCATAGATTCGCACATTTCTGCCACCCACAAAGGCAAAGTCCCCCTCAGTGACAATGGCGTACGCGGGCTCTGCGTTTTGTTCCGCCAGCAGTGATGGCGCTCCGGGCGTGGAGATGTCAATAATTTGGAATCCCGATTCACCATTAGCCAGGTATGCCAGCGTATCAGCGATGTGTATCGCGCAAGCAAAACCTTCAGTTGTGTAGGTAGTCCTGAGCTCTGGAGCATACGGGTTTTCAATATTCACAATATTCAGGCCACCGCGGCCAGAAGCTACGTATGCATATCCACGGCTGACGCTAATATCGAACGCCAGGCCGGGAAGAGGAAGGCGAGCAATGATATTCGCAGAATAGGGATTATAGCAGTCCACCACATACAGGCCATTGTAGGCGCATGCCAGGTAGAGAAAACGTCCGTCAATGACTGCATCGTAGACAAAACCGGGGATCTTGATCTGGCGGATCAGTTGAGGGCTTTGGGAGGTACTGATATCAATGATCAGCGCACCCGCGCCAGCATTTGCGCAATACGCGTAGCGCCCCTGAATACTCAGCTTGCGCAGCTCGCCATCGCTTTGATACGTTCCCACCAGCTCAGGATTCACAGGATTCGCGATGTTGAAAATCTGCAGCGCACCGTTTGAGTCTGCCAGAAAGGCCAGAGATTCCTGGATTACGATATCCGTGACGGCACTGGCATTATGATGCAGCGCCGCAACTCGGGGCACCTGGGCCAGGGCCGCTGCATGGAGCTGTACCAGAAGGAGAATAAAGAACAGCTGAATAGGTTTTCGTTGCCACACGAGCATATTGCTTTGACTCCGTAGCCCGTCTTCACATTGAACGATATTGCTTGGACTTGCCGATCTTAATGTCATGGCGTGACGCATGCAGAGGCAGTTCATTAACTGCCCCTATCATCAGTTGATTATTCAAGAGCAATCAGACGCCCGTCACCAGGCGGAAGCTCATAGTCAAAGATAATACCTGAGTCAGTCGCTTGAAATGGAATCAAGCGATTCTGCAAGATATCGCGCACGTGGACAATCCCCCGTTGCGTAACCGTGACCTGTGGAAACGTCCGGTGCAGACAATCGGTATTGACGAGGAAGACATACAGATTCCCTGAGGAATCCACCAGCGTCTGGACAACGTGTGATCCTGTGACGCTGGCCTGATTTTCGACACGCGTGAGATCGAGCAGGATTGGCTCGAGTTGTCTGATCTCCTTGTTCAAGCGAGCCGCAGCCTCCATCCGCGCTGTCGGTGCGTTATCCAGCGTCAGCAATCCTTTCACCACTCCCGATGTTTGATACATAAAGTAGAAGATCCCTTTGGCGCCGTGGGCCAATGCAAGAAAGGCCATGCACCGCAGTTCTTCCGGCGTGGGCACTCGTAGATTGCGTGTAATGCCGCATCCCTGTACAATCATCCAGAAAGGCACCCTGTTGGCCGCAGCAAGACGCGCTGCCTCGTCAACACTGGCCACATACTCACGCAATGAGTTCGGATTAACCTCCGCATAGATGCTCAGCGGATAATAATCAAAGAAACACACAGCTGGATCAATGGTGTCCATCAGATGCGCCAAATGGCCCGATTTGGCAAACGCGCAGAATCCCGGATGCTCAGGATCCTCCAGCGTAAGCATGCGATTCACGATCCGCACATTATCGGCCTGTTCTGGCCATGGCTCATCCTTTATATAATATCCGAGCAAGGCGTCGTAGTGGCCGACCGAGGCTTTTAGCGATCGGATAGTGTCGCGGATTGTTGTCTCATGAAGGCTGGCGTATCCGATCGCTTCATCAATGGCTGTTGTCAGTGCAGCAGGATGGAGAATCACCTTAATTCCCCATCTTTCCGCGGCTTCCAGGGCATCAATGAATCGGTCATCGGGAATCCAGTTCAATGTGGCCGCATTGAATCCATTTGCGTGTAATGTAGAAAAAACTTCGTCGTAGTCAAACTGGGCAAACGGCCCGCCACTGTAAATCCAGACTCCCCGAGGGAAAAATGAATACTGCGGATGCGAGAGTGGGGGATACCGGGTTGATGCGTCCAGCTCGATTGATCCGCTTATGTTCACATCGCCAAGCTCCGGTGCACTGAGCAGAAGTTCGTACGTATACGTGCCATTGGGAAGTGGCTCATCATAGTCATTTTGACCCGCCCAATCTGAAATGTATACACCGGATGCTTGTTGGTTGTTCAAAATGAGTGTGCGCACGTGGCCTAGTGTGGCATGTGAGATGCTCAGCGTCACCTGGGCCGGCGTATTTAGTGCGTAAACAATTCTGACCGTGTCGAAAACCTGGTCGTTATTTGGCGAGAACGTAGAAAGCGTGGCGAGATGCCAGAACACATTTACGTCATCGAGCCAGAGACCATCTTGCGAAGAGGACTGGAGAAGGATTCGACCCAGCACGGCGTTCTCCACCGGCTGGAACGATAGGGTGTAAGGTGTATATTCCAGGTCCGTCACGAAGTTCAGCTCTGTCGTACCAATCCACTCGACTGCGCGATCAAACCAGGCGATACGAAGCGCCTCATCCTGAATTCCTGTGTCGCTGCGCGCCCAGAAATGGAGAGCGTATGTCTTCATGGACGCCACTGCGAAATCCTGGAAAAGGTAATTCTTAGCATTAATCCACACCGCCGAGAGTCCAGAGTGGGCATTCAGCCCGGAGATGTCGTACACGGGAGATTGAATTGCCTGCCATGAAGCAGGCCGACCATTGGCAGACGTTTCAAAGTCCGGATTGTGGAGCAATTCATCGTAGAGGAGGAGATCGTCAATCCAGAGCCAGCTGTCACCGTAAGCTGAGGTCGGCAAAAGGTTGGCTGCTGTGGCGCTAAGTGGTGCGAGAAGAGAAGCAAATCGCAGACGATACTCGGGCTCGAGCGCGTAGGTCTCGCGTGAGAAGCCTACGGCATCGCCATCATGATGCCAGACCGCGCCAAGCGATCCCACGCCCCACCACGGGTTATCGCTTTTTCCCCATACCCCGCAGGTATAGTGCAGGCCAGGGATAATATTGAGTAGTTGCCCATAGTCATGGCCAATACTGACCTTCGCACAGCGGTCACCAGAATGGGTATTCAGCGCAGTAGTATCGTAAATAGGGCGTCCATATGCTTGCCAGGCGTCCGGGACATCATCAAAGTTTTCGTCCATCTCGAAACCGGGATTTGTGATCCGGACTTCTCCGGCGTGGGTTGGAACGCACCAGAACGCGATCTGCAGCACGACGATTGCAGCAACAGCTGCGAGGAGGGGCGTTAAATTTGACGCTCCTGCTCGCCTCATGAATCGCGCTCTAGCTGGGATAGACAGATGGGGCAACACTATAGGCACACTCGTCGTGTTGCAGCTTGTGTTCTTAATCAGAAATGAGTTTATTGGGAGAATGAGCCTCGCCTCAAGTCGTTGGTTCTCAACTTGCCGGGGCAAGGGGCAGGGAAATGGAAAATGTCGTGAGCTCACCGGCTCTGCTCGACACGGTTACTTTTCCATGGTGGGCTTCGACAACGCTTTTGACAACGTACAAGCCGAGCCCAGATCCCTCAATCCCCGTAATATTGCTGGCCCGGCGGTGTTTTTCAAAAATGATATCCAAATCTTTCTCCGGGATGCCAGGGCCGGTATTCGAAACTACAATTAGCAGCGTCTCTTTTCCGAGAGGAGATTCCGATGCCGGACAGCGCTCCATTGTTATAGTCACAGAGCCTTCGTCGGGTGTAAATTTGATCGCATTTGAAATGACATTGCCGAGGGCACGGAAGAGTAGATGTTCATCTCCCCGGATTAAAGGTGGTTGCACGAGCAGCGAGGTGTGGATGCGCAGGCCACGCTTTTGCAATTCGGGTGCCACAATTGACACCAAATCCTCTATGATATATTTGACATTGACATCCACTTCGCACAGCAAAAGTTCTCCCGATTCGATCTTATAAGAAGTCAGGAAATTATCAATCATCGTCAGAATCTTAT
Organism: Candidatus Sumerlaeota bacterium; assembly: GCA_030613245.1. GTDB lineage: Bacteria > Sumerlaeota > Sumerlaeia > MWCT01 > JAUWMI01 > JAUWMI01. Next base: position 16,192 of record JAUWMI010000040.1, on the reverse strand, counting down.
GGCTGTTGGTGCTAATGTTGTTAACAAATTCTCTGGCGCGCGGCGAGACATTGCCAGTTTTCTTATCGAAAATCACCGATGCATATCCAATGATCGAGGTGAGCGGAACTTTTATGTCGTGAGTTATCATATAGACCATATCTTCTTTGAAATGTTCGACCTCCAGACGGCTGAAAGCTTTTTCAACAGACGCTTTCAGCAAATCGAACTCAAATGGTTTGGGAATATAGTCAAATGCCTTATAGTGCAGCGCCTCTATGGCGGATTCCGTGGACGCATACCCGGTAATCACGATAATCAGTGCGCCTGGCATATGTTCATTAATATATTGCATGACGTCGTAGCCGTCTATTTCAGCCATGCGCATATCCGTAATAACCAGTTGGACGGGTTTCTCCTTCAGCTTCTCAATGCCTTCAGCTCCACTGTACGCCACATAAACGTCATAGCCGTACTTGCTCAGCAACGTCCTCAGGCTATCGGCCATTCGTCGCTCATCGTCAATCACCAGGATGCGCTTGTCCATTGCCATATCTCTCCTATGGACTTGCCCATGGATTGCGTTCTTTTATGGTAGAATGCTGTCTGCATTGCGTGGTTTTGTCCATATTTTTTTCGCTCGGTCGGTGTGAGAGCCCATGCTTTTCAATATATGAGAAGCCGCGTAATGTCTATCCGCGATTTCGAGTATGAGCTTCATGGAAGAAATTCGGCGGGAGAGGTTTTGGCCGAGACTTGAGCCGGAAAGGGAAGATTCCCAATCGCGCCTTCGGCTTGCAGCCTGGATGGGCCATGCGCACACGAGAGCGGGCAAGTAGCCGAACAGGTGCCTGGATACGCAGAGAGGAACCCAGAGGAGGCACTGCAAAAAAAATCAGGCCGCGCAGCGCCACGCATGCTTACGTACCCAGTTCCCACGAGGTGAGATAATCCTCTTGCTCAGGGGTTAGGGTATCGATCTTGATACCCATGGATTTCAGCTTGAGTCGGGCAATGCGTTCGTCAATGGCCTGTGGGACGCCATGCACTTGCTTCGCCAGGCGTTTCGCATTGCGGAACATATAGGCGGCACAGAGCGCCTGATTGGCAAACGACATGTCCATGACGCAGGCCGGGTGCCCTTCCGCAGCCGCGAGGTTGACCAGACGACCTTCGCCCAGGAGATAGACCTTCCTGCCATTACGCAGTTTAAATTCGGTTACAGAGTCGCGCAGCTGTCGCGATTTCCGGGAGACCTTCTTCAGACCATCCAGGTCAAGCTCAACGTTGAAGTGCCCGGCGTTGCAAATGATCGCGCCATCCTTCATCATGAGGAAATGCTCTTTCCGGATGATATTCACATCGCCTGTCACCGTGATGAAGATGTCGCCAGTCTTTACCGCCTCGGCAATCGGCATAACCTGGTAACCATCCATGACCGCTTCCAGTGCTCGGAGCGGGCTCACCTCGGTAACAATGACGTTGGCACCCATTCCTTTTGCCCGCGTGGCTACCCCCCGGCCGCACCAACCGTAGCCGCTCACAACAACCTTGCTACCAGCCATCAACCGATTTGTTGCGCGTATGATGCCGTCAATCGTTGATTGCCCGGTGCCATAGCGATTGTCGAAGAGGTGTTTGGTATCCGCATCGTTTACCGCAATGATCGGGAAGCGCAACACGCCGTCGCGCTCCATTGCCCTCAGCCGGATCACGCCTGTTGTAGTCTCCTCCATCCCTCCAATGACACTGTCAATCAGGCGCGCTTGTGCGACCTTTGCTCGTCCCCGGTACCACCTGCGAATTGACGAATGCAGCATCTTGAAATTCTTCATAGCAATGAAAAGCAGAGCCGACACCAGGTCAGCTCCGTCGTCCATGGTAATTGCGGGAAAGTGGGCCAGCGCTTGCTGAATGTGCTTGTAGTATGTTGCATGGTCTTCGCCCTTAATCGCGAAGACCGGCACGCCGAGATGTTTCACTAGGGAGGCTGCTACGTCATCCTGGGTGCTGAGCGGATTAGAAGCACAAAGCACTACGTCGGCTCCTCCCGCCTTCAGGGTGTGCATCAGGTTCGCTGTTTCCGTGGTCACGTGCAGACAGCACGAAATTCGAACGCCACGTAGTGGCTTAGTGCGCTTGAACTCCCTGGTAATGCTTCGGAGAACAGGCATATCGCGCTCCGCCCATTCAATCCGTGTTTTGCCTTTTTCAGCAAGTCGAAGACTTTTGATGTCGTAGCGCATGGAAAACTCCTTTGCGAGATTCATATTATTAGGTGCTCAGCAGGAAATGAGCTTTTAAAGTAGGGGCGTTAAATTTAACGCCCCTACTTTCTCTACCATCTAATGCTTATTTCCCAGCGAGCTTCTGAATTGCCTGTATCTTGTCTGTTCGCTCCCAGGTAAAGATGTCCGGGTCGTCTTCTCGTCCAAAGTGGCCGTATACCGCGGTATTGATATAAATCGGCCGCAGCAGGTTGAGATTTTCAATGATTGCCCCAGGCCGGAAGTCGAAGAGTTCTTTCGCAATCTCTTCCAGTCTGCCGTCGGGAATTTTTCCAGTGCCCATCGTGTCAATGGTGAGTGATATGGGCTCTGCACCACCAATCACATAGGAGAGCTGAATGCTGCACTCATCAGCGAGATCAGCAGCAACGATATTCTTAGCGATTTGGCGGGACAGGTATGCAGCAGACCGATCCACTTTCGTGGGGTCTTTTCCTGAGAAACAACCTCCACCATGGCCGCCTTTACCACCATAAGTATCCACCACGATCTTGCGGCCGGTTAGTCCCGTATCAGCAATCGGTCCACCGATGACAAAGCGTCCCGTGTTGTTAATCAAGACCTGCATGTCTTTGGTAGCATATTCCGGAGGGATGACCTTTTTGACTACCTCTTCCATGATGCTATCTTGCACGATCTTCATAATACTTTTCTCGTCTGTTTTGCCTGAGATTACAGGATTGTGCTGAGCAGCAATGACCACGCGCTCGACACAAATCGGCTTCCTGCCTTCATACTTTACGGTGACCATAGATTTGCTATCCGGCCGAAGAAAGGGCAGAATGTTATTTTCCCTGACATCGTCAATACGGCGCACCAAATCGTGGGCCAGCATAATCGGGAGCGGCATGAACTCCGGAGTTTCCCTGCATGCATACCCGCCCATGATGCCCTGATCTCCGGCGCCCTGCATACGGACAGGGCTTTCATTGACCCCGCGAGCAATGTCGGCCGATTGTTCCTGAATAGAGGTGATGATGCCGCACGATTCGAAGTCGAAAAAGTATTCCGCGTGGATGTAGCCGGCTTTTTTCACGATCTCCGTAACGACATCGCGAAAGTTAACGTAGCCCTTAGTAGTAATCTCGCCCGCGATTATAATCAGGCCGCGGGTTATCAGCGTCTCACACGCACATCGGCCCTTGGAGTCCTGCTCGAGAATACTGTCCAGCACACCATCTGAAATCTGATCAGCCAACTTATCGGGATGCCCTTTGCCAACCGACTCTGATGTGTACAAAGTTATGCCGCTACGACTCATGTAGATTTTCCTTTCTAATTGGGTGAATAAACGTTGGGGCGAGTTGTAGTGAGCCCTAAACGCATCAGGCGCGCCTGCCAGGCGACGCATCCGCAGCCCAGCTATGTTATCTTAACTCTGCGCGACTGCGGGCTACAGCGGCCCAAACTTTGGCGCGTTCTTGTCTGCACGGAAGTATGTCTATATACCGATGCTTTGCAGGGGAGTCAAGGCACTTTCTCTGTTTTTCAAAAACAATGCCACCCCAGAGAATTACTTATGCAAAATTAATTTCTGACGAATCGCCAACATTCAGTGTGTAGAGATGGCCAATCGCCTTGGCATTGTCGCTAATTATTGAATTTTCAATGATAATGTTTTCTACCATCGCGTCTTCGCTAATAATTGCGTTAGTGACAATAGAGGTTTGGATCACAGCCCCCTCAGCCACAGTCACGTATGGCCCAACAATGGAATTCTCAATACGCGCCGTTGGGGCTATAGAAACCGGGCTATTGATAATGGAGCCTTTGAATTTATTATGTTCCTGCGCCACAGAGGCAAACTTCAAGGTCAGCAATTCGCGATTGGTCTGAAGCAGCGTCTCGGGTTTCCCGCAATCATACCACCCATCAATCAGAAATGTCTTCATCTTTTCGCCCTTCTCAAGCATGAGCTGGAGTGCATCGGTCAGTTGGTACTCACCCTTTGTGGTGATGTTCTTGGCCACGATCTCATCCAGGCTTTGAAAGAGCAGTTTAGGATTGCGTATCATGTAAATGCCAACAATGGCCAGATTTGTCTTTGGCTGTTCGGGTTTCTCAACGACCCGCCTCACAATCCCCTTTTCCAGCTCAACAATTCCAAAACGGCGCGGGTCACTGACCTCCTTCACGCCTATATAGCTCTCGCGTTTGTTAAAGATCGAGGCGAAATCGGCTTTAAAAATCGTATCCCCCAGGATGATGAGCACTTCATCATCATCCAAATGACGATCTTTCGCCAGCCAGATCGCATGGCCAAGCCCTTTTGTTTCCTCCTGATTTACATAAGTGGCCTTGATCCGATAAGTCGAATCAACGTACTGGCGGATGCGATCTCCCATATAGCCAACAATGAAGGTGACCGAGTCAATGCCCAACTCCACGAGCTCGTCCAGTATGTGGCCAAGAATCTCCTTACCAGCAACTTGAAGTAGCACCTTCGCTTGCGTGTGCGTGTGGGGCCGCAACCGCGTCCCAATACCAGCAACGGGAATAATTGCTTTCATTTTTGCATTTCCTCACTCACTGAGCGACGATCACGCGCCCAGACTTGCCCGACCCCGGGGATCTATTGTCACCTTTATTCCGATCCGTGTGTCTGTCAGGCCTGGATATGATCCCTAACGATCCTACCAGAATCAGTCGCCTGGACGGGCAGGCGCCTGCCCGCGTGGGACATCGCAAGAATATTGTTCGGTCTTGATATTCGCATCTGAAAGCATCTGAATGGCCAGCTGATCTGGATATTCGCCTTCGTAGACAACCCGGATGATCCCCGCATTAATCAACATCTTGGCACATAGGCTGCAGGGATGGGAGGTAATGTAGATTTCCGCATCTTTGATGCTAGTGCCTGAGAATGCTGCCTGCAGAATAGCGTTTTGTTCCGCGTGGATGCCTCGGCAGATTTCATGGCGTTCCCCGGATGGCACTTGCATCGCGTCACGCAGGCAGCCGATCTCCAGACAGTGCGTGATCTTATTGGGCGCACCGTTGTAGCCGGTTGACAGGATACGTTGCCCGCGAACTATTACGGCCCCCACCTGGCGACGCAGGCAGGTTGAACGCGTTGAAATGAGCCTGGTGATCCGCATGAAATACTCATCCCACGACGGCCTCTCAGACCAGGATTCCTTTTTGCCGGACTGCATCATTACTGGCTATCCTCTTGGTACAAGGGGAAGCGGCTGCACATCTCTGCCACTTCGCTTTGCACGCGCCTCCGGATTGCCTCGTTCTCCGGTTCTTTCAGCACCTGACTTATCCAGAGGGCAATCTGCTTCATCTCAGGCTCTTTCATGCCGCGGGTCGTTAGTGCTGGTGTTCCGATACGAATGCCACTCGCCTCCATTGGCTTTCGCGTATCAAACGGAATCATGTTCTTGTTTACGGTGATGCCGGCTTCTTCAAGCACGTTTTCAGCCTGACGACCAGTGATGCCAAAAGCGGTGAGATCAACCAGCAGGAGATGCGTATCCGTTCCACCAGACACAAGCCGCAGTCCCTGTTCCACCAATCTCTCGCCGAGGTGCTTCGCGTTCTTGACGATCTGTGTCTGATAGGGCTTGAATTCAGGCTGTAAAGCCTGACCAAAAGCCACTGCTTTAGCCGCGATCACATGCATCAGCGGCCCGCCCTGAATGCCCGGGAAGATCATCTTGTCAATAGCTTTCGCATAGGCTTTTTTGCATAGAATGAAGCCACTCCGTGGCCCACGCAGGGTTTTATGAGTTGTTGACGTCACAATATCAGCATCCGGCACGGGGTTTGGATGCAAGCCTGCGGCTACAAGGCCCGCAAAATGTGCCATGTCAACCACCAGCAGTGCCCCAACCTCGTTAGCCACCTCGCGGAACTTCGCACAGTCAATAATCCTTGGGTATGCACTGCCACCTGCCATGATCAGCTTCGGCTTATGTTCCCGGGCCAATGCTGCCAGCTGGTCGTAATCAATCCTTTCCGTCTTTTTGTCCACGCCATAGGAGACGACGTTGAAGAACTTGCCTGAAAAGTTCACCGGAGACCCGTGGGTCAGATGTCCCCCGTGTGCCAGGCTCATTCCGAGCATGGTTGCCCCGACCTCGAGAAATGCAAAGTACACCGCCATGTTTGCCTGCGAGCCTGAATGCGCCTGGACATTCGCATGTTCCGCACCAAACAAGGCTTTTGCACGTTCAATAGCCAGTCGCTCGACAATATCAACGTTGACACACCCACCGTAGTAGCGCTTGCCCGGATATCCCTCGGCATACTTGTTGGTCATCAGACAGCCCTGAGCCTCAAGCACCGCCTGGCTGGTGAAGTTCTCCGAGGCGATCATCTCCAGTGTCTCCGTCTGGCGGCGGTACTCTAGCTCAATCGCCCCTGCCACTTGCGGATCAACGTCTTTTAGACTTTTCACGCTTATCTCCTTTGGGATTCTTAAAATTCAGAGATTCAAGGTGAGCAATTTTCTCGTTACGACGTTCATGCCGACCGCCGTTGAATGGAGTGGTTAACCAGACGTGGAGAATCTGAGCGTTGATCAAAGGATCAATGTTGCGCATTCGTAGTGCCAGCACATTGGTATCGTTATGGCGACGCGCCTGATCAGCCGCATACAAATCCGTGCACACCGCACAACGAATCCCCGGAAATTTGTTTGCCACGATTGACATCCCAATCCCGGTTCCACACAGCAGAACCGCCCGGTCTGCTTCCCCTTCCACAACTGCCCGTACGGCCCTGATCCCGTAGTCAGGATAATCCACTGAATCAAGGTGCTGTGAGCCGCAGTCAATCACCTCGTGGCCAGCGCTCTTCAGGAAATCAATGATCTGATTGCGCACCTCGTATCCTGCATGGTCACTTGCAAGGGCAATTCTCATATGCACTCCTCTATGATCATAGTGTACCTACTTCAGCATGATAATGGACCGGGTCTCAAAAGCCCGCTGCCATGTCGCCCACCTGCCTGTTTTGGCAGACAAGCATTACTGGTTGTCCGAACTGTGCCCGAAGCCTGTCTGATCTCCAGCCTTGAGTTTATGATCTACGTTTCTTTACCTTAACTTTCGGCCGAGCCCGTTTCTTCCCTGCCCGCTTCGGCTTCGCCGGCTTCTTCGCCACCTTTTTTTTCGGTTTGGTCACTCCGCGCCGGGCTTTCTTCTTTTCCACTTTACGAGCAGGCTTCTTCTCGACCTTGCTCGGCTTGACCCCAATGATATCCATCTTCATTAGCCGATGGGTCGCATGCTTGATCTCGCTGAAGACTTTTTTATAAACCTCGAGCGTGCAACCCATGGGATCCACAATCTGTGTATTCTTCAGATCACTGCGCGTATATTCTTTGAAGAGAAATGTCTTGCCACGCGCCTCGTCCGAAACTCGAAGCGCCGACTGGACGTGAAACGGTGTCATGCCAAGAATCAGGTCAGCTTTCTTGATGAGATCTTTGGTCAATTGGCCGGACCTATGCCGGCGCAAGTCCACACCCACAGATTCCATAATCTGGATCGCTTCGGGTGTCGCCAGCAGACCCGGGATAGTCATCACGCCAGCCGCTTTCACCTCGATATCCCTAACCCCTTTTTCCTTAAGCAATTTCTGGAGGTAGCCTGCGGCCATTGGACTCCGACACGTATTGCCCGTACAGAGAAACAGAAACATCTTTTTCTTCTGCATGATACCTGTGTGTCTCCTTCGTTTCCAGAATCGGTCGCGCTTCCGTCGGAGCCCAGCGACCCTAGGTGGTTTTAGATATTTTTAGCAGCATGAGCTACCACCTTGGAACGCTGTCGTGCTCACGGAATCTATTGCGCACCGTCTATCAGGCGCTCTTATAGAGCAGATAGCCTCCGATCAAAAGAAACACCATATTTGGCGCCAACCCGGCTATGAGCGGTGCGAGCACCAGATTATGCCCCATTGCCTGACAAAATGCCGTCAGTGCATAGTAGCCAATTGTGAACAATATCCCCAGGCCGAATCCCATCACAATATTGCTAGTTTGTGCCTTCACGGCACAGGCAAATCCAATGACCATGATGATCAGCGATGCAAAGGGAAAAGCCAACTTTAAGTAGAGATCGGTCTTGTAATAACTAACGCTTTCTCCGCGTCGCTCAAGAATCCGAATATAGTCGCGTAATTCCAAAAAATTCATCTCCTCAGGTCTCTTGGGGTTGCTGAGAAATTTCTCTAGCCCCTCTTCCATCGGAATCTCAATTGGCTTCTGAAACCTCTGCATTGTCTTCAGCCGGCCGTCTTCGCCATACACCCATTTAATCGCACCGAAGAACCGCCATGACCGCTCTGACCCTTCTCCGCTTACTAATTCCGCCCTATCCGCATCTATCCGCTGTACCAGTGCAGAACCCGTTGTATTCAGATCCAGTATGGTCGGCTGGCTCATGATATTGTGCCGACTATCGAAATCCCGCATCATATAGAACCTCTGCCCGCTGCCCTTTACGAAAATGTCCTTGGTCTTCGTGATGATCTTTTCCCCTTTCCCCCTTATGAAGGCCTGCTCAATGTACCCTGCCCGCTCTTCGCACCCGGGCACAACAGCCTCGTTAAAATAGATCGTAAGTATGCTGATCACCGCTCCCGCACAAAAAAGTGGCATCGCAATGCGCACCGTGCTCATACCACTAAAACTGAGCGCCAGGATCTCCTTGTTCTTCGCTAACGTCCCAACCGTGAACAGTACCGAAATCACAACAGCCAGCGGCACCACCTCTATCAGCTTAAACGGCAGGCTGTTGGCAAAGTAGGAAAACGTGTAATAGAATCCGGGTTTATTCTCAAGGATCTCGTCGTACGACTCGATGATCATATAGACCAGCAGGATAATCGCACAAATGAACAATACCCCGATGAACGTATAGAGAAACTCTTTGATAAGATAAGTATCAATTATCTTCATGCAGACTTTCAGCGACGGGTTTGAAAGGATGCAGAAGCCGTCTTCTCAAGTTTAGGCCTATTATGTATATATAGAAAAATGTGGATTGCAAGCAGAAATTTACTGTCTTGAGCACTCAAAAAGTCATATTTTCCCTCTCGCAGTCTCCTCCCGCAATTTCCAATTCTAAAGGGACGCCGCTTCTTTTCCTCCTATAGGTAGGAGCGTTCTATTGAACGTCCCTACCTCGGCTCCTCACTTTGAGGGAACAATTTCGTGTTTTCGGTGTCAGTCTAATCAGATGGTTCTGTTTGCATGCTCAACCCCATGTGAGAAATCGCCGTTTAAGGAGGATCAACGATCATGTATGCTCGTTCAGCGCCACTTATCTCAGCGGTGCTGTGGCTCCTAATGTTGCCACTTCCTGCTGCAGCTATTGGTATTCTATTGCCAACCGACACATCTCTCCCCGCTCTGGCCATTATTTCCCATACCGTGAACGTGGAGATCACGGACAATGTGGCAAAGACAAAGGTAACGCAGGTCTTTTATAATCGTGAGAGTCGGCAGCTCGAAGCTACTTACCTCTTTCCACTCCCCAAAGGGGCAAACGTCACCGACTTTGCGATGTTTATGAACGGAAAGCGGGTGAGAGGAGAGGTGCTGGAACGGCGAGAGGCGCGTCGCATCTACGAAGATATTGTGCGGAGGCTGCGCGATCCTGCGCTGTTAGAGTACTTTGACGGCAAGGTGTTCAAAGTCAGTATCTTCCCAATTCCTGCGCGAGGAAAGCAGAAAATCGAGATCCAATTTGCACAAGTCCTTCCCATAGACAGCGGAATCGCACATTACGTATATCCCATGCGGATCGACCCTGGTCCGCCGTGGCGGATTGACGATCTGCGCGAGTTCCACTTTGATATTACGCTGCGCTCAACAAAGCCGATCAAGAGTATCTACTCACCATCACACGAGCTGGTCGCCGAGCGTGAAAACGATAAGCTCGCCCGCATCGGCCTTGCCGATACGTCCGTGCGCTCTCTTCGTGACTTCTCACTCTACTATACCCTGTCTGATAGAGACTATGGCCTTAATATCCTCACCCACAAACCCGCGCCGGATGCTGATGGGTTTTTCCTCATGATGATCAGCCCTCGCTACGAGATTGAACCGGATAAAGTAAATCCCAAGGATGTCACCTTTGTACTGGATACCTCTGGCTCCATGGCCCACGATGGGAAACTTGAGTCGGCTAAGAAAGCCCTTCTCTACTGCCTCGAACGCCTGCACGACAAGGATCGCTTCTCGCTCATTCGCTTTAGCACGGAAGTCGAAGTTCTTGGCCAGGGCCTTATGCCTCCAACCAGGGAGAATATTGAGCGCGCCAAACGATTTATCGAGCAGATGGAAGCACGGGGCGGAACAAACATCAACGATGCCCTGCTCCGCGCGCTCAAACCGGTTGCAACGCCGGATCGTCTACATACGATTGTTTTTCTCACCGACGGCCGCCCAACCGTGGGTGTACGCGACGTCTCAAACATTATGAACAATATCGAGGGGAAGAATACGGCGTCGCTTCGCATCTTCGTCTTTGGCGTGGGCTACGACGTCAATACCCATCTGCTTGATCTTGTTGCCCAGAAAACTCGCGCGGTAGCTGAGTATATTGCGCCGGAAGAGGAGATTGAGATTAAAGTTTCGGGATTCTTCGACAAAGTGAGCTTCCCTGTGATGACGAATGTGGCGCTCGACTTTGGTGACATGAAGGTTACGGATCTCTATCCAAAGCAAATGCCCGATCTCTTTATTGGCTCGCAGCTCCTCGTATTCGGCCGCTACCAGGTGGCCGTCGATGCCGCAATCACCCTCAGCGGTATTATGGCAGGGGAGCAAAAGCAGTTTGTGTATGAAGAGACGCTTCCTGAGACGAACCAGGAAAATGACTTTGTCGGGACCTTGTGGGCCACGCGAAAAATCGGCTACCTGCTGGATGAAATTCGCCTGCATGGCGAGGACGAAGAGCTGCGTGATGAAGTAATCCGCCTGGCTAAGAAATATGGAGTAGTCACCCCGTACACCTCTTACCTGGTTCAGGAAGATGAGGTGGAGCCGCAGCCGGTACAAGTTGCGGATAGGCCGGCGATGCAGTCTGCTCCTGGAGTGCCACCCAGCCGGTTTGGCCAAGCTCGTCTTCGAGCCATAAAGGGGGGCACTGCTCCGACTGCGAAGCAGCCCTATTTTGCTTTATCCACAAATGGCGATGTTTCCGCTCCCGAGGGCTCGCGTCCATCTTCAGAGGCATTTGCCATACGAGCGGCTCAGACTTCGCCAGTGCATGGCAAAGCGGCCGTGGCGAGAAGCAAAGCCCTCTACGATTTGAAGCAATCAGAACAGCTCGGCTCAGCCGCATACTTCGTCCGACAGCTTGGAACAAAAACTTTTACCTTCCAGAACGGCTGGTGGGTTGATGACGTTTCAACCACTGTGAAGAAAACCGTCAGGGTCAAGTACCTCAGCGATGCTTATTTCCGCCTGCTCGAAGTGAACCCTGATCTCAAGACATATTTTGCCCTCGGCGAACAGGTCAAAGTTGTGGTCAACGATATCTTGCTGGAAATCGGGCCGGAGGGCAAAGAAACTCTGGAGCAGGCCGAGCTTGATCTGTTTCAAAAGAAATAACCCTCATTGCCTATCCCGCTATGAGTTTCCCTATGCCCTCGCAGGGGCGAGGCGCCCCTCGCCCTTGCAACTCTTTGATTCACCACTACAATAATGCAGGCGCGTTTAAACTCAATCGGGTTTACAAAACAACCGATTTATCGCCTGACTGATTGTGCCTGGGCCGACTGGGCACATCGTCTGGAAGCTACAAAACCATTGCATTTTCTTGAATAAGTCCCGGTGCTTACATGGCAACGCCCTTCAATTTTCATTTGCCATAAATATATAGACCTGGTAGAGGAGGTAAAAAAGACAGACAAAAGGAGAGCGCTGATTATGGACTGGAAGATTATCCTTAACTCATTTTTGCTGATCTTCTTGGCAGAGATTGGCGACAAGACACAGCTTGTGATTGTCGGTCTGGCGGCGAAGGAAAAGATGCCGCTGGCTGTTTTCCTTGGAGCTGGTGCCGCCCTGGTGCTGGCTACGGTGTTTGCAGTGGCGTTCGGCGAGGCTCTTACCAGATTAATACCCCTCCACTACATTCGCTACCTGGCCGGACTTGTATTCATTGTATTCGGTTGCCTGATCTTACTCGGGAAATAGCTTAGGACGTATTCGTTCTCTAATTTGTGTTATAGCTATTTGCGAATTTCCCGTGATGCAAGTTTTTGTCTAAAATAATATAAACCTACACTGATTTAGTTTCTTTCTCTGCAACTTTTGAAAAGGTCTCTTCTTCTGCCCACTGGCGGGTAGTCTTATTTTAAAATTCGCTACAACCTCTCCATTTCTCTTCTAATTTGGCCTCCTGGGTCAATTTTATCCTGGCTATAATTTTTCGCTTGCAAAGCGGATCGGTCTATGCCTATTGTCTTTTTATACCTTGTTATAAGGCTTGGAACTACCTTCCCGGTATCTTGCTCTCTGGCCGTAGAGGTATTACCAGGGCCGCAATGGAGTTGGGGAAAATGGGATCACGTAAACGAGTGGTAAACCGGAAATCTGATATTGATGTGCCATCATTTTCGCAGGTGCTCGAGCACCTTGATGTGCCCGCTATTCTTACAGATTCGTATGGGCGTATCCTTTACGTTAACCCGGCATTCGAACGGGTTTATGGTAATGGGAGACGGAAAGTGTTCGGCAAGAAGCCGACGCAATTTGCCCGGACGTCAAGGCTGAAACGCCAGGCGCACGAGTTGCCGTCTGCTCTTGGGCGCATGGCGCACCGCCTCCAAAAGCAACACCGGCGCAAGAGTAGAAAGGGCTTCCCGCCGTCCTTTGGTGTGAGCCCCATTAAGGATGCCGCAGGTAATGTGCACGGCTATCTGGGCATTCACCGTGATACTTCCGCAGAGCACCAGGCAGTGGAACAGCTCCTCCAGCGAAATAAAGAACTCTCCATGCTCAATACCATTTCTTCAGAGATCAGCCGGACGCTGAGCAGGGATAAAGTATTTAAAGTCGTGCTCGAGCGCGTGATGAAGACCCTCGGCGCGGATGACGGTCTCCTATTCTTGCTTGATGATCAAAAGCAGGTGTTGCGCTGCGTGGCAGCGAGTGGCGTTATCTGCCGCCACAAGCGAGAACTCAACCTGTTTCGTACTGTCAAAGTTGGTAAAGGAATCACAGGACAGGTGGCCAAGAGTGGCAAGCTAGCTATGGTCAACGACATTCTGAAAGAACGGCAGATTAACCGCCCCCAGGCAATTAGGCGTCTTGGGGTTCGGTCAAACGCAAGTGTGCCGCTAAAATGTCGCGGCCATGTTCTGGGGGTGATGAATCTCGGCTATCTTCGGCGTCGAGAGTTTTCGCGAGAAGACGAGCTGCTCCTGACTGCTGTCGGCAACATCGTAGGTGTGGCTCTTGAGCGTATTGTGCGTGATCGGCGGATCACAGACTTGATGGTTAGATACCGGGCGCTGATTGACGGAGCCAGTGATGGTGTGCTGCTCGCGGATAGTACGGGGCGCTATATAGAAGCCAATCGGATGATATGCAAGATGCTGGGCTACCCGCGCTCTGAGATTATAGGAAAAATGGTAGGATCATTCGTCACAGGGCATCCGAAACGGAAGGTCCGCGAGGACTTTGCCAGCCTTTTGCAGCGGGGTTATGCGCGAGCACAGAGAGACATGCGCCGAAAAGATGGAACAGTTTTTCCTGTCGAAGTGACGGGGAACCGTATGCGGATTGGCGGTGAATATTACACCCAGGGCATTTACCGTGATCTTACGGAGCGATTGAAAGCTGAGGAGGAGATCCGCCGGTATAATCGCGAGCTTAGTATCCTCAACAGCATTAGCGAGATTGTACATCGATCTTTCGATCTTACGGAGATTCTTAACACTGCGCTCGACAAAATTCGGGAAGGTCTTTCGGTTGAGGCCGTCGCATTGTTTGTTATGGATGAAGCCGAAGGGGTGCTTCATCTTAGGGCAACTAGAGGTGTGCCACGCCGGGTGCGCGCTGCCATTCACCAGCTCCCGGTCGGCAAGGGGCTCACTGGCCGCGTAGCCAAGACGGGTAGACCAATGATAGTCACCGCAAAAACATCAAAGCCCGACCTTATATTCCAGATGGTCCTCGAGGCGGGCTACCAGGCATTTGTGAGTGTCCCGATTAAGTCACCAGACCGAGTGGTTGGTGTGCTGGAAGTAGGGACTCGTAAGCCTCGTAAGTTTAGCAACGCGGAAGTCAATCTGCTCACTGCTATCGGCTACCAAATTGGGACTGCGATTGAGAAAGTACGATTGTTCGGGGCTGTAAAATCTGAGAAGGAAAAGTTGAATTCTATCCTCTCAGCCATTGATGAGGGAGTCCAGATTGTTGACCACGACTATGTAATTCAGTACCAGAATCTCTGCTCGCAAAAGTGGCTTGGCGATGTGCAAGGTCAAAAGTGCTACCGTGTCCATCATGGACGTTCGCAACCCTGTCGATCTTGTCCAATGAGAGAAGCTATGAAGCAGAATAAGATAGTGCGGCAAGAAGAACAATACAAGGATGGCCGGATATATGAGGTTGTCACAATTCCGACGCATAGTAATGGCAATAATAGCGTCGTGATTGAGATTGCTCGCGACATCACCGAGCGCAAGCAAGCTGAAGAAGCGCTGCGGGAAAGCGAGGAGACGGCAAAGGCCATCCTGAACGCCACATACGATTTGGCATTTCTGATGAATACTGAAGGAACTGTGCTTGCGCTCAATGAAACGTTTGCCAAGAGATTTGGTAAGCGAGTAGATGAACTCATTGGCTCGTGCGTTTATGATTTGCTCCCACCCGACGTCGCAGAAGGGCGAAGAGCACAAGCGGATAGGGTGATTCGATCTGGCCTGCCGGTTCGTTTCCAAGATGTACGCAAGGGAAGGGACTTCGATAGCTGTGCCTATCCGGTCTTTGATGCTCAGGGGAAAGTAGACAGGCTCGTTGTTTTCTCCAGTGATATTACCGACCGCAAGCGGGCGGAGGAACGGCTGCGGTTTCTATCCTCCGCCGTAGAGCAGAGCACCGAGGGCATATCCATGTGTGACCTGGAAGGTAATCTGCAATTTGTGAATAACGCCTTCGCTATCATGCACGATTATACTCCGGAGGAACTTGTCGGTAGGCATCTCTCCATTTTCCACACGCCTGAACAGATGCCAGCTGTGGAAGCGGCCAAGCGGCAGGTCCAAGAGACCGGTGAGTTCAGTGGTGAACTTTGGCATGTCCGGCGCGACGGTACCGTTTTTCCCACTCTCATGCACAATTCGCTCCTTCGGGATGAAGCAGGCAATGCGATCGGCATGATCGCCACTCTTCGCGACATCACCGAGCGCAAGCGGGCGGAGGAGGCACTGAGGAGGCGTGAAAAGGAAATCCGCGTAATCGCCGATAACGTTCCGGCCCTGGTTTCATATGTCGACGCGGACGGCTGTTACCGCTTCGTCAGCAAACAATACGAAGAGTGGTTTGGAATCCCGCGAACAGAGATCATTGGAAAGCACTACAGGCAGGTTCTCGGTGAGGCCATCTATGAGCAGATAAAAGACCGCGTCGAGGCGGCGTTGTCAGGCCGCAGGGTGTGCTACGAGCGGGCCCTCCTGAACGTGCATGGTGACAAGCGCTGGGTGATTGCCGACTACGTTCCAGATGTCGACGACCAGGGAACGGTCATAGGGTACTTCTCTCTGGTCACCGACATTACCGAGCGCAAGCGAGCGGAGGAGGCGCTGCGGAGGCGTGAACATGAAATCCGCGTAATCGCCGATAACGTTCCGGGCCTGGTTTCATATGTCGACGCGGACGGCTGTTACCGCTTCGTCAGCAAACAATACGAAGAGTGGTTTGGAATCCCGCGAACAGAGATCATTGGAAAGCA